>CAYYMJ010000030.1:5007-34985 GCA_964472855.1 uncultured Rhodobacterales bacterium
AGCGGATACCGACGCGGACGCGGGCGCGACGCCGGCCTCGGCCGACGACAGCGCTCTGGCGGAGGCCGCGGTGCAGGCCGCCCAGCCCGAAGCGGAAGCCGACGCGGATGCCGGCGCAACGCCGGCCTCGGCCGACGACAGCGCTTTGGCGGAGGCCGCGGTGCAGGCCGATGCAACCGATGCGTCCGATTCCGAAACAGAAAGCGTGGCGGCCTTGGCCGACGACGGCGCCGTGCCTGCCAAGGCTGACACCGTGCCCGAGGTCGAGATCTTCTTCACCTTTACCTGGGGTGGCAATCGCGGCGCGCGCCGCGACGACCGTGGCGGACGCCCGGCCCGGGGGCAGGAGGCGCGCAAGCCCAAGGGCAAGCGGCCGCCGCGCAAAGCCCAACAGCGCGACGACAAGCCCAAGGGCGCGCGCGGCGGCAAGCCGAAACCAGCCGCGAAAGAGCGGTCGATCGACCCCGACAACCCTTTTGCCGCCGCGCTGATGGAGTTCAAGGACAAGCTGTGACGTGACCCCGCCCCGTGCGAGCCTGCGCATCGACAAATGGCTTTGGCAGGCCCGGTTTTTCAAGACACGGACGCTGGCCAGCCGCACGGTGTCGGCCGGCCACATGCGTCTTAACGGGCAGCCGGTCTCGAAACCCGGGCGCACCGTGGGGCCGGGTGACGTGCTGACCTTTCCGCAGGGCCGGGTGGTGCGCATCGTGGCCCTGGGCGACCGGCGGGGGCCGGCGCCCGAAGCGCAGGCGCTTTACGACGACCTCAGCCCGCCGCAGGGCCAGCGTCCGGCGTCGGGCGGCGAGCGCCCGACCAAGCGCGACCGCCGCGCCATCGATTCGCTGCGCGGCATCTGACGCCGGCCAACGCGGACGTGACGGCGGAATTGCCCGGCGCCGCTTGATCCCCCGCGACGGCTCGTCTACTTGGACCGCGACAGCCCAAGCGCGTGAATATCCCATGACCTATATCGTCAACGACAACTGCATTGCCTGCAAATACACCGACTGTGTCGAGGTGTGCCCCGTGGACTGTTTCTACGAGGGCGAGAACATGCTGGTGATCCATCCCGACGAATGCATCGACTGCGGCGTTTGCGAGCCTGAATGCCCCGCCGACGCCATCCGGCCCGATACCGAGCCCGAGGCCGAGAAGTGGGTCGAGTTCAACCGGAAGTATTCCGAGCTCTGGCCGGTCATCATCACCAAGAAGGACCCGCCCGCCGGTGCCGAAGAGATGGACGGCAAGCCCGGCAAGATGGCGCTGTTTTCCGAAGCCCCGGGCGAGGGCGGCTGACCCGGCGCCGCGCTGCGGCGATAATTTGCCGCGCACCCTTCCGAAATGGGCATTTTTTTGCTATATTGGCCTGACGGCGCCCGGATGGTGCGGGTGCCGATGGGGTTGGGTCTGGCCTGTGTGGCCGGCCTGTCCCCCGGCTTGCGAGATGTGTGTGGCGGGCGCCCGATGGGTCCCGGCGCTTTTTTGCGGCTGGATATCGGGGACTTATGAGGAACATGTCTGAATGAGCAAGTCGAAGAAACCGGATTTTCGCCCGAACGAATATGTCGTCTATCCCGCCCATGGTGTCGGGCAGATCGTTTCGATCGAGCGTCAGGAAATCGCGGGTATTTCCCTTGAGCTTTTCGTTATCAATTTCGAGAAAGACAAGATGACCCTGCGGGTGCCGACCCACAAGGCGACCGAGATCGGCATGCGGTCGCTCAGCTCGCCCGATGTCGTTGACCGTGCGCTGGCCACCCTGAAGGGCAAGGCCCGGGTGAAAAAGGCCATGTGGTCGCGCCGGGCCCAGGAATATGAACAGAAGATCAACTCGGGCGACCTGATCGCCATCGCCGAGGTGGTGCGCGATCTGCACCGCACCGACGAGCAGCGCGAGCAGAGCTATTCCGAGCGCCAGCTTTACGAGGCGGCGCTGGAGCGTCTGACCCGCGAGGTTGCCGCCGTCGCCGGTGGCGACACGCTGGCCGCCCAGCGGCAGGTTGACGAGGTGTTGCTGAGCCGCGCCGCCTGAGGCGGGCAAGGCTTTTTGGGGCGCTGCCCCCGACGGCGTTTGCACGCGCAAACGCCGCCTTCCCCCGGGATATTTGCGGACAGAAGTAGGCGCGGGCGCGGTCAGCCGGCTGCGGCCAGCGCCAGCAGGGCGGCGGCTTCGGCCAGTTGCTGGCTGGCCCCCAGAACGTCGCCGGTTTGTCCGCCGATCCGGCTGACAGCCTGGCGCGCCAGCCAGAGCGATAACACGGCGACCGCCGCGAAGGCACCCAGGGCGCCGGCGCCGGCCAGGAGGACGAGGGCGAGGATCGCGATGACCCAGCCGGTGCGTTCCGCCCGCTCGCCCGGTGGGCCGACCGCGGCCGACAGACCGCCCGGCCGGGCAGCGGGCAGGCGGCGCGCCAGCGACAGCATCGGCGCCCGCGACAGGGTGGCGGCGGCGACCAGCGGCCAGAAGGGGGTGCCCGCGGCGATCAGCGCGGCAAGCGCCGCCCAGCGCAGGCCGGTGATCAGGATCAGCGCCATGGCGCCGTAGGACCCGAGGCGGCTGTCGGTCATGATTTCGAGCCTCCGCGCGCTGTCCTGACCGCCCCAGAAGCCGTCGGCGCAGTCGGCCAGCCCGTCTTCGTGCAGGGCGCCGGTGGTTACGGTCATGGCGACCAGCGCCAGTCCGGCGGCGGCGGCGGGCGGCAGGCCCAGCCAGCCGGCGGCCAGCGCCGACGCGCCGCCGATGGCGCCCACCAGCGCCCCGGCAATCGGCCAGGCCCAGGCGCTGGCGGCGATGGACGCCCGTGGGCCGGGCGCGTGCGGCAGGGGCAACCGGGTCAGAAGGGTGATGGCGGCGGCAATGTCGGAAAGCTTTGGGGAATGTCGGTCGTGCATGGGTCAGATCGCCTCTGGCGTCGCATGTCCGGATCGCTAAACAGAAGTTGCTCCAGAATCAACGAGGACAATGATGACCAACAGCTTTGCGGGCCTTGCAGACATTCGCGCGGCGCTGGCCGATCTTCCGGCGCCCGACCGCGGTGCTTTGGACGCCGCGCGCGCCCGCGACGCGGTTCTGACCAAGCCGGGCGGCGCGTTGGGGCGGCTGGAGGACATCGCCATCTGGATGGCTGGCTGGCAGGGACGCGCCCGCCCGGCCATTGACCGGCCGCAGATCGCCGTCTTTGCCGGCAACCACGGCGTCGCGGCGCGTGGTGTTTCAGCGTTCCCGCCCGAGGTCACCGTGCAGATGGTGGCCAATTTCGAGGCCGGAGGCGCGGCGGTGAACCAGTTGGCCCGGGTCTTTGGCGCCACGATGACGGTGGTTCCGCTGGCGCTGGAGCGTCCGACGGCCGACTTTACCCAAGGCGCGGCCATGGCCGGGGCCGACTGTGCCGCCGCCTTCGGGGCCGGCTGGGACGCGGTCGACGCGCGCGCCGACCTGTTCGTGGCCGGCGAGATGGGTATCGGCAACACGACGGCCGCGGCTGCCATCGCCGGGGCGCTTTATGGCGGCGACTGGGTCGGGGCCGGCACCGGGGTGGCGGGTGATGCGCTGGA
This sequence comes from uncultured Rhodobacterales bacterium, assembly GCA_964472855.1. GTDB lineage: Bacteria > Pseudomonadota > Alphaproteobacteria > Rhodobacterales > Rhodobacteraceae > Tranquillimonas. The sequence goes on from CAYYMJ010000030.1 coordinate 8,566, forward strand.
GGCCAAGCGCGCGGTCGTGGCCGCCGGCATCGCCCGCCATGCCGCGGGCGCCGATGCGGTTGATATCCTGTGCCGGTTGGGGGGGCGCGAGATTGCCGCCATGGCCGGGGCGATCACCCGGGCGCGGCATCTGCGCATCCCCGTGATCCTGGACGGGTTCATCTGCTGCGCCGCCGCCGCGGTGCTGCGTCAGACCAACCCCGCGGCGCTGGACCATTGCCTGGCCGGCCACCGTTCGGCCGAGCAGGCACATGCGCGCATGTTGCAGCAATTCGGAATGGCGCCGCTGTTGTCACTGGACCTGCGCCTTGGCGAAGGTTCGGGCGCGGCGCTGGCCATCGGCGTGATCAAGGGGGCGGTCGCCTGCCATTCCGGCATGGCCACCTTTGCCGAGGCCGGGGTGGCGGACGGCTGAGGCGTTTCGCGTTTGACCTGAACCACGCAACGCTGGTTGCTGGAGCCAACGCGGCAGGTGATGCCTTTCGCATCAAGTTGAGCGCCAGTCGCCGCAAGTGATGCCTTTTGGATCAAGTCAGCCACGAAGCACCGTCGTCAGCCGCCCGGGCCACCGCTGCCGTTTTCGGCTGGGTTTTTAGGGCTTTTGGGGCTTTTTGCGCTGTCGGGGCCGCGCGGGTCGGCGAATTGCGACAAGAGCTGGGTTTCCAGTTCCTTGCTCAGCTCGGCGGCGCGATCGATGAAAGGCTGGTTCTTGAGGATCGGCACATCAGGCAGCCACAAATCGGCCAGTTCGCGCAGGGCGGCACGGTCCATACGGAAAAAGACATGCTCCAGCTCGGACGCTTCAAAGTCGCTTAGCCCCATGTTTTCCAGCGCATAGCGCCCGGCCCTGAGCGAGCTGTCGAACAGCTCGCGCACGATGTCGTCGGCGCCGGCCTGATCCAGCTGGTAAACATGCACCCGGTCGCGTGCCCGGGCGATGATGTGAAGGTCGGGATTGGCGCGGCGCGCGAAGCTGACCAGCCGGGTCGCGGCCGCCTTGTCATCAAGCGCCACCACCAGAACCCTGGCCCGCGACAGCCCAGCCGCCTGCAACAGTTCCGGGCGGCTGGGGTCACCGAAAAAGCCCCTGAAACCGAACCGCCGCATCAGCTGGATGGTTTCAAGGTTATGGTCAATCAGCGTGGTCCTGAAGCCGGCCGACTGCACCATGCGGTTGACCACCTGACCGAAGCGGCCAACCCCGGCGATGATGACCGGCTGCAGATCGTCGATCTCGTCGGGGGCCGGTCCGTCGCCATCCTGATCGAAGCGCCGCGTCAGATATTCCCACAGCATGAAGGCCAGCGGCGTCAGCAGCATCGACAAGGCAATGACCATCAGCAACCGCTCGCCCAGCCAGTCGGGCAAGACGCGCTGCTGCAGCGAAAAGGCGGCCAGCACAAAGCCGAATTCGCCCGCCTGTGCCAGCCCCAGCGTGAACAGCCAGCGGTCACGCGGTTTCAGCCGGAACAGCAGCGCCAGCCCCCACAGCACCAGCCCCTTCAGCAACATCAGCCCCAGTGTCAGCCCAATCAGCGTCAGCGGCGCCCCGAAAAGGGTGTCAACGGCAATGCCCGCCCCGACGGTGATGAAGAACAGGCCCAGCAGCAGGCCCTTGAACGGTTCGATATTGCTTTCCAGTTCGTGACGAAATTCCGAGCTGGCCAGGACCACCCCGGCCAGAAATGTGCCCAGCGCCGGTGACAGGCCGACCAGTGTCATCAGAAAGGCGATGCCGATCACGATCAGCAGCGCCAGCGCGGTGTAAAGCTCGCGCAGCCGCGCGCCATGCACGAAATGAAACAGCGGCCGCACCATGAAGATGCCCAGCAATACCACCAGCACCACGGCGGCCAGGGTCACCAGGGTCACCCCCCAGGCCGGCAGACCGGCGATCAGGCTGAACCCGGCTTCGCCATGCCCGGGCAATGATGGCGCCGCCGATGGCCCGGCAACGGCCAGCAGGGGCAAGAGCGCCAGCATCGGGATCACCGCGACATCCTGCGTCAGCAACACCGCGAACGAGGCACGCCCGCCCTCGGTCTGCATCAGCTTCCTTTCGTTCAGCGTCTGCAGCACGATTGCGGTCGAGGACAGGGCCAGGATCAAACCGACCGCCAGCGCGGTATCCGGCGGCTGACCCAGGCTGATCACCGCAACCGTGACCAGCGCGGTGGTCACCACAACCTGCGCGCCGCCAAGACCCAGAAGCGACTTGCGCATGTCCCACAGGGCCCGCGGTTCCAGCCCCAGCCCGATGAGAAACAGCATCATGACCACGCCGAACTCGGCAAATTGCCGCAATGGCCCGGACTCGGTTCCCACCAGCCCCAGCACCGGCCCGATGACGATGCCGGCCAGCAGATACCCCAGCACCGACCCCAGCCCCAGACGCGCGGCCACCGGCACCGCGATCACCGTCGCGGCAAGATAAACCGTGGCTTGCAACAGTAGCGTTTCCATGGGGCTCCTAAATGGGAAGCGGCGCGTCGTCCTTGAACTGGTCCATCACGATCTGGCTTTGCACCCGCGCCACCGCCGGATGCGGCAGCAGCACCTTGTGCAGCAGGTGGTTGAAGGCGGCCAGATCGGTGCAATAGACCCGCAGCAGGTGATCGGCCGCGCCAGTCAGGGTCCAGGCACTGGTGATCTCGCGACTATGCGCCACCAGCGCCGAAAAGCTGGCAATCAGCCCGGGGTCGTGGCTGGCCATCTCGACCTGCACAAAGGCCTGAACCGACAGGCCCAGCCGCGCCGCCGACAGGCGGGCGGTATAGCCAGCGACCAGCCCCAGCCCCTCCAGCCGCTGGCGCCGCCGCCCGGCCTGGCTGGGCGACAGGTTCAGCGCCGCGCCCAGATCTTGCGCCGTCAACTGGGCATCGCCCTGCAACAGCCCCAGCAGCCGCCGATCGGTGCCGTCCAGTCGCTGAGTGCGGTCTTCATGCATGATGGGCCCAGTTTTTGCACGAAGTCCGTGAACATTCAATGAAAAGGCCTCAAATTCGCGCAGAATTCGCACCCGGAACGCGATAATGTCGCAATCGCTGACCTAAAAAGGAGACCGCCGCAATGGGCCCGTTCCCGCATCACGCCCCCAAGGCGACCATTTCCGCCGACAATCCCGCCGGCACCGACGGCTTCGAATTCGTCGAATTTGCCCACCCGCACCCGCAGGAGCTGCGCGATCTCTTCACCCAGATGGGCTATGTCCTGACCGCGCGCCACAAGAGCCGCGACATCGAGATCTGGCAGCAGGGCGACGTCACCTATGTGCTGAACGATGAAGCCGGCAGCCACGGGCGCAGCTTCGCCGACATGCACGGCCCCTCGGCCCCGTCCATGGCCTGGCGCGTGGTCGACAGCACCCACGCCTTCGACCACGCCGTCGCCCGCGGCGCCAAACCCTATACCGGCCCGGGCAAGCTCATCGACGTGCCGGCGATCCGCGGCATCGGCGGCTCGCTGATCTATTTCATCGACAACTACTATGAAACCTCGCCCTACAATGCCGCGTTCGACTGGCTGGGCGACGCACACCCCGCGGGCCTGGGCTTTTACTACCTCGATCACCTGACCCACAATGTCCACAAGGGCAACATGGACACGTGGTTCCGTTTCTACGGCGACCTGTTCAATTTCCGCGAGATCCGCTTCTTCGATATCCAGGGCAAGCACACCGGGCTTCTCAGCCGGGCCCTGACCTCGCCCTGCGGCCGCATCCGCATTCCCATCAACGAAGACCGCGGCGAAACCGGGCAGATCGTTTCCTATCTGCGCAAGTATCGCGGCGAGGGCATCCAGCACATCGCGGTCGGCACAGAAGATATCTATGCCGCGACCGACGCCATCGCCGACCGCGGCATCCGCTTCATGCCAGGGCCGAACGCGGCCTATTACCAGCAATCGCTACAGCGTGTCCCGGGGCACAGCGAGCCCCTCGACCGCATGCAGCGGCACGGCATCCTGATCGACGGCGAAGGCGTGGTGGACGGCGGCGAAACCCGTATCCTGTTGCAGATATTCTCCAAGACCGTGATCGGCCCGATCTTCTTCGAATTCATCCAGCGCAAGGGCGACGACGGCTTTGGCGAGGGCAATTTCAAGGCGCTGTTCGAATCGATCGAGGCTGAACAGATCGCCACCGGAGAAATCGTCGCCGACCCCGCCGCCTGATCGGCACCGAACCGGCCTACTTCTGTCCGAAAATATCCCGGGGGCGCGGGGGCTGGCCCCCGCGTCGGGCCGCGCGTCAGGCGCGCGGCATCTCCAGCAGGATGCTGCGCCCCGACTTGACATAGCGCAGGCCGTCGTCGCCGATGCTGGCCACCCGGCCGCCGTCGATGGCGTCGCCAACCCCGACCCTGACGAAATCGCCGCCGGGCAGGCGCACCAGCGCCTTGAGATCGCCCACAGGCCCGAAGACGCCGATCAGGCTGACTCGGCCCATGGCCAGCGCGTTGCGGTTGGTGGCCAGCCGGGCCACCGAGGCGGTGGTCGGCTGGGTCGGCGGCGCGACCTCGTGGGCCGCCGCCACGGGACCCGACCCGAAAGTGGCCTCGATCTGCCGGGCAAAATCGGCCGGGCGCGGGGGCGGACTGTATGAGGCGGTCACCACGAATGCGCTGGCGTCGGCGTCGGCGGGTTCGGTCCGGGCCAGGTCTGTGGTCCCGGCGGCCGGGCGCGCGGCTGGCCGCACCGGTGGCTGAACCACCGGCGTGGCGTCGGTGGCAACGCTCGACGGGCGGGTCAGGGGCCGGGCCGCGGCATCGTCAGCGGAACCGGCACCGGCGGCGTCCGCCGTCGCCTCGGCAATGGCGTTTTCGACCCGGTCGCCCAGGGCTGCCGCCGTATCGTCGGCGCCAAGCGCCACGTCGGTTGTCAGGTTGGCCGGCGGACCATCCAGGCTGGTTTCGTCCTGTGCGCCCGGCGGCGCCGGGCGCGGCAGCGGCCGCAGGGCGGGCAAATCGCCCGGATTGATGCGCACGCCCGTGGCGCTGACCAGTGTGAACCGTGGCCGCGCCGGCGGCAGCAGCGGCGGCGGCCCCTCGGTCACCCGCACACCGTCGCCTGTCAGACCGCCGGTGCCGGTGCCGGCCGGGGTCGGTGGTGCCAGCGGGTCGGGGGGTGCCAGGTCGGCGGCCGCAGGCGCGGCGGGCAGGGCGCTGGCCAGGCCGGTCGCGACCCGCGGGTCCAGCGACGCGAGCCGCAAATCGTCGATACGCCCGCCTGGGGGCAAAGCCGGCGCCTCGGGCGGGATCAGCCAGATGCCGATACTGGCATAGCGCGCCACCGCGTCCGGCCGCGACGCCGGGGTTGGCAGGGGTTGGGCGGTCACCGGGGTTGCCGGCACCGTGTCGGGCGCAGGGGCATCGGCCTGACCCGGCGTGGCCACGTCCAGCGGCCCCTCGGCACCGCGGCCCAGGGCCGGTGCGGCGGCCTCGGCCCCGGGCTGGGCCAAAAGGCCAATGTCGCTTTGCGGACGCTCGGGCGCCGACAGACCCGGGGGCAATTCCACCGCGCCGATGGTTTCGTCCAGCAGCGCCACCTCGGGACCGGCCGGCGCGCCCTCGGCACTGGAAGCCTCGATCTCGGACGGAACCGCGAGGGTGTCGCCGGCGCCGTCGTCGGCCAGACCCAGTGTCTCGATCGGCGCGCCAAGAATGGGCGCGCTGTCGTCGAGAGGTGTCGGTGCAGTCCCAGTCGCCGTCACGGTCGCCGTCCCGGTTGCAGTCCCGGTCGCGGGCGCCTCGGGCACCGGCAAAACCTCGACGGTCGGGCTCAACAGCGCCGCCGTGCTGGTGGCGTCGCCCAGCGTGGCGCTTGAGCGGCCCAGCAGCAGATAGCTGGCCCAGACCGCGACGGCCAGAAACAGGGCCACGGCCACCATCAGCAAAAGCGGCATGATCGAGCGTTCGGCGCGTGCCCGGCCACGCGCGCCGAACACGGTCATGTTGTCGGCTTCCTGCATGGCCCGGGCCCGGGCCTGCCGCGCCTCGGCCAAGGCCCGCGCCGTCGGAACCTTGGGCGCGTGGCGTTGCAGCCCGGCGGTGGCCGATCGGGCCACGGCGCGCATGTCGCCCCGGGGCGGCTTGGGCGGCTTGGGCGACGCGGCGGCCGGGTCCGTCGCTGGTGTTGGCGCGGCGGGCGCCGCTGCCGGGGCATCGGCAGGCGTGGGCGTGTCCGGGGCGGCGGCGTCGGTGACTTTCGGCTCGGCCCGGCCGTGGCGGGCGCCACGTTCGCTCAGTGGCTGGCCGCCGTCGGGCACGCTCGAGATGCGGGCCATGATCCGCGACAGGCGATTTTCGGCGGCCGGGCTTGGTATTCCGGCCGGCGCGGGCGCGGCATCACCGTCGGGCTGCGAGGCCGGGTGCCGGTCGGCAAGGCCGCGATGCGCGAAAGACACGGCGCCGGTCTCGGCCACGGACTTGTCCGGCCCGGCCCGGCGCGAGGTGAAACCGGCGCCCGGTGCGGCGGCGGTCATCGCAGGCTCGGACGGGGCGGCAGCACCGGCAGTTCTGGCGGCCACGGGTTCGTGCCGGAAGGCCGGCGCGGCATCGGCCGTCTTCGCCGCCGGGGCCGCGTCGGTCCCGACGCCGCCGGCCGGTCGATCCGGGACTGACAGGGACATGCGGCCCGGGCGCCGGACCGGTTCGGCGGCGCGGTCCGCGCGCGACCGGAATGTCCCGCCCGCTGCCTTGGCCGGTCGCGCGGTCCCGGATGGGTCGTCGCTGGTGTCCGCCGCCGCCGTCGCGACACTTTGCGCGTCGTCGGGCTGGTCAGGGGGGGCGGCCTTTTCCGGCGCTGGTGTCTTGCCAGCCTTGCGCTTTCCGGCCCGGCTGGAAAACCGGTCGGCCGGTGTCGGCGCAGCGACAGGCGCATCCGATTCCTTTTCGGGCGCGGCATGTGTCACGTCAGCGGGGGCCGGCCCGGTGTCTGCAACCGCGGCGGTCGCGTCGCATGGGCCGGTCTCGGCGCGCGCGGGCTCGGGCGTCGGCTCGGGCTCGGGCACCTGTGCCGGGGCAATGGCGGGGGCCGCGTCTTCGGCGGCGGGCGCTTTGGCCGGCGCGGGCGCGGGCGCGACAGGCCCGGTCGCGTCCACCGGCGCGGCGGGCTCTTCGACGGCATCGAGATCGGCCATGGTCATCGCCGGCGGCGCCGGCGGGTCGGGCCATGGCGCGCCGCTGGCCCGGGCCTCGGCCAGTTTCGTGCGCCCGAAATTCGGCGTGCCGCGAAAGGCGCCGTCGCGCGGCGTGGTCGAGAACTGAACCGGGTTAAACCCGTAGCGAACCGCGAAACCTTCAGCCTCTTCAAGGGTTTCGCGGGCAACGGCGGCGACCAGTGCTTCGTCGTTCTGGGCCCGCCAGTCATAGACAAGCTGGTCCACCGAATAGGGCGTCATCCCGTCCAGTGCCCGGCGCACGGTGTCGTCGCGGGCCTCGCGGTCCGGGCCGTTGGCCGGCACGCGGGTATACAGAACCTCGCTGGCCGGGATCAGCAGGATGGTCCGAACCGGGCCCTTGGCGTGGCGCCGGGCCCGTTCATAGAGGTCATGGATACGGAAATCGAAGTCTGGATCGTCCAGATCGACGCTGCCCAATTCGGTCCGGGCCCCGCCCGCGACATGGACAAGGCGTATTCCGGTGTGCGTGAGGTCAAGAGCGAATTGCGGCTTCATCTCGTCGGTCTATCATCAGTGCCGGCACATCCCAGCGCGGCGGCGGTTTTGTTGGTGACTACAGCAGCTTTCCGCTGAGGGAAACTAATGACCAACCACAGCTTCGGCAAGCGGGTCGATGCAGCGTTATCAGCGAGGGGGAGCGCGCGATGAACACAACAGTCAAACTGGTGGCGGCACTGGTCGCCGCATTGGCGCTGGCTTGGCCGGCGGCCGCGCAGGACGGTGGGCGCATTTCGGTCGTCGGGGCAGGGTCGGTTGCGGTCAAACCCGATATCGCGCGGCTGACGGTCGGGGCGCTGGCGCGCGAACCCACCGCCGCACGCGCCACGGCCGCGCTTTCGCAGCGGTTGGCGGGTATTCTCGGCGCGCTGGCCCGCGCCGGTGTCGCCGACGACGACGTGCAGACCGGCCGGCTGGATGTGGGGCCGGTGCACTTGGGCAGCAGTTCGGGCAACCAGCCCGAGATCTCGGGCTACGAGGCCATGTCGCAATTGGTGGTGACGGTGCGCGATCTGGGCCGGCTGGGGGTGCTGATCGACCTTGTCATCGACAGTGGCGCCAACCAGATGGGCGGGATCGGCTTTGACACCAGCACCCCCGGCCCGGCGCTGGACCGGGCGCGGACGCTGGCGGTTCAGGACGCGCGGCACAAGGCCGAGGTCTTTGCCAACGCCGCCGGGGCCAGCCTGGGGCCAATCGTCACGATGCGGGCCGGTGGCGGCAACGGCGGGCCGCTGTTCATGGCCCAGGCGGCGTCGCTGCGCGGCGCCATGCCGGTTGCGCAAGGCCGGATCAGCATCAGCGCCGAGATCGAGATCGAGTGGCGCCTGGCGCCGGGCGGCGGCTGACACCTCCGCCCGGCCCGGGTTCAGGACACCGCTTTCGACAGCGCCTGGTCGAGATCGCCGATCAGGTCGTCGGCGTCCTCGATGCCGATCGACAGGCGCACTTCCTCGGGCGCGGCGCCGGCGGCGCGCTGCTGTTCGGCGGTCAGCTGCCGGTGCGTGGTCGAGGCCGAATGAATGATCAGCGACCGCGCATCGCCAAGGTTGGCGACATGGCTGAAGATTTCCACCGCGTCGATCAGCTTGATACAGGCGTCATAGCCGCCCTTGACGCCAAAGGTGAACAGCGCGCCGGCCCCGCGCGGGCACACCGTGTCCATGCGGCCATAGTAGGGCGAGCTTTTCAGTCCCGCATAGGTGACGTGATCGACGCGCGGGTCATTCTCAAGCCAGTTGGCGACCTTTTCGGCATTCTCGACATGGCGCTGCATGCGCAGGCTCAGCGTTTCGATGCCCATCAGGGTATAGTGGGCGCCTTGCGGGTTCATGGTCATGCCAAGGTCGCGCAGGCCGATGGCGATACCGTGGAAGGTAAAGGCCAGCGGGCCAAAGGTTTCGTGGAATTTCAGCCCGTGATAGGCCGGTTCGGGCGCGCTGAGCGACGGGAACTTGTCACTGGCCGACCAGTCGAACAGACCGGAATCGACCACGCAGCCGCCGGTTACCGTGCCATTGCCGGTCAGATATTTGGTGGTTGAATGCACGACCAGCGTCGCGCCCATGTCGATGGGCCGGCACAGGTAGGGCGTGGCCGAGGTATTGTCGACGATCAGCGGCAGACCGGCACTGTCGGCAATGCGGGCGATGGCCGGAATGTCGGTGATATAGCCGCCGGGGTTGGCGATGGTTTCGCAGAACACCGCGCGGGTGTTGTCGTCGACCGCGTTGGCGACACCGTCAAGATCGTCGAAATCGACAAAGCGCGCCTCCCACCCAAAGCGTTTGAAGGTGTGGGTCATCTGCGTGACCGTGCCGCCGTAAAGCCGGGTCGACACCACCACGTTCAGGCCCGGGCCCATCAGAGGGAAAAGCGCCATGATCTGGGCTGCATGACCGGATGAACAGCAAACCGCCCCGGCGCCGTTTTCCAGCGTGGCGATCCGTTCTTGCAGCACCGCCACCGTGGGGTTGGTCAGGCGCGAATAGATAAAGCCGACCTCCTGCAGGTTGAACAGCGCGGCAGCATGGTCGGCGTCGCGGAACACATAGGCCGTCGACTGGTAAATCGGCGTCTGGCGGGCGCCGGTGGCCGGGTCGGGCCGGGCGCCGGCGTGAACTTGAAGCGTGTCAAAGCCGTAGGTGGCGTCGTTCATGTTGAACCTCCAGTCAAATCTCTGCGCTCCGGTCTAAGCCATGTTCCGTGGGGTGTGAAAGCCAATCCGCACCAAAGGCGCCGCGACAGGTGCGAATTCCCGCCTGCGTGGCCGCGTGGCAAAGAAAAACCCGCCACCGTTCGGCCGGTGGCGGGTCGGTTCCTGTCGTTTTTCGCCCGGCGGGGTCAGATGATGACGATGTCATCCAGCTGAGGCACGGCCGCCGTGGGGTCGGTCGCGTCCCAGACGGTTTCGTAACCCAGATCCTCGAACGCGGCGACGGTCATCGACGACACATAGTTGGGGTCGCTGATATAACCGGTCATCAACTCGTCGGTGAACAACTCGTCGTCCCAATGCCCGCCGGCCGTGCCCGAGCCGCCATCGGTTTCGATCGGCACGCCCAACAGCGAATCCGGGTCGGTCGCGGCCAGCGCGGCCAGTTCGGTGTTATAGGCGAGAGTGGCGTTTTCACCGGTAAAGCGCATGTCGTCCCCGGCCACCGAACCGCTGGTCAGGCCCAGAAGCTCCCAAATGGTGCCAAGGCCCAGCACATGCATCATCTCGTGGGCCACGATGTCGATGAACAGGCCCATCGCGTCGAAATCAGTGGCGTCGGCCACATCGAATTCCATGATGCCCTGGGTCGGCAGCCAGCTGCCGTCGCTGCGCACAAAGGTGGGCCCGGCCTGGCCCAGAATGCCGCCGGCGCCGTCGATGTTGACGATCGAGGCCTCGATCTTGACGTCATCGATTCTGCCCGAGTCGATCAGGTCGCCGGTGATGATCGAGCTGAGGTATTCCGAGGCCTGAATAAAGCGGTCGCGCAGGTCCTGCGTCCACTCGCTGCCCTCGAACTTGATCTCGATGTTGAAGTCGCTGACGACGCCGTTTTCGCCCTGACCCGAGATATAGGTGTTGTTCTGCTTGTCCCGCAGGAAGCGAATCAACTGGACCAGTTGTTGCAGCGTGAAGTCGCCCGAATTGTGGGGGGCGTCGGCGCTGGCGTCGCCGCCAAACACAAAGCCGTCGGCCACCGCCATGTCGGCCGCGGCATTGGCGCCGCCCGGCGAGGTGCTGCCGAAATCAAGCTGGCCGACCTGGCCGGCCCCGAGAATGTCGACCTCTTCGGTCAGGTGCATCTGTGCCCGGTCCTGTGCCCGGCCGCCACCAAAGCCGCCGCCCGCGCCGCTGCCGCCGCCGCCCGGCGCGCCGCCAATTCCACCCAGGTCTGCTCCAAAGTTGCGCACGATATCCTCCGCAATCAATCCAAGTCGGTATTTCGTGCAGCGATTCTACCCGCGGAAACTCTGGTTGTCGAAGGTTCCCCGGCGACGATTTGCCGGCGAAAGTGCGGCAGACAGCCCGTGGCTGGCAAAATTGTCAGCGCATCCAAAGCCCTTCGCGTTTTATCCGGTTGCGGATGGCCTGTTCCTTGCGCGGCAAATTATCGCGATCGAACATCGCGCGTATCCGCGCCCCGCGCCCCTGAAGGACAATGCGTCGGATCGGTTCATATTGTTTGACGACCTTCTTCAGCCGGTTGCTGTCCATCAGGCTTTCGATCAGGTCCACGACCCGGTCGCTTTCGCGCGCATAAAGCAGCGGCAGCACCCGGTAGTGGCAGCTGACCGCCCCGTCCAGCGTGTCGGGCGGCAGGGTGTCACGCCCGCCGCCGCAGGCATGGATGACCAGCGGCAGCGCCACCTGATCCAGCCACGGGTCAAGCGACTGGCAGGCAAGCTCGGGCAAGGGGTCGTCGCGGATCGACAGGGCATAGTCGGCAAAGCGCTGGCCGAACTGGCGCGGGCAGCGGTAAAAGAACCAGCCGGCGTTGAAATACAGGTATCTCTGCCAGTATTCGTCGGGCTGGTCGCGGTCCAGCGAGCTTTCGAAATTCAGCCCGAACCGGTGGTAAAGCGCCCGCCAGATGTCGTTATAGCCGGGGCCATACAGCTCGATCTTCGGCCATGTTCCTTCGCGCCGCAGCGACGCCGAGGGGCGGTCGAAATCGAAGGGCAGGGCGCTGAGCGGGCCAGTGATCAGCGTGTCGCTGTCGAAAAACACGAAAGGCTCGGCCTCGGGCAGGGCCATCAGCGCCTCGATCTTGTTGCCATAGGGATAGCTCTGGCCGAAATGGGCGCTGTCAAAGGGCAGGATCTCGGCGCCCAGATCATCGGTCAGCAGGTCGCGCAGGCCGGGGGCGGTCATGCGCGGATCATGGGTCCAGTTGGGGCCCGGCCGGGGCTCGGCGATGAACAGGCGCCCGGCGAAATCCGGGTCGGACCGGCGCAACGAGGCCGCGAACAGCGCCGCCTCGAAGCCGATGCGCCTGGCCTGACCGACAACGACGATGTTGAACCGGCGCCGGCTTTCCGTCTTACTGCTTGTGGCGGGGTCCGCCATCCGGCGCCTCTGTCTGCTCGGGCTTGTTGTCCGCGAGTATAGTCAATTGCCTGCCGCCGCAAAGCATGCCGTGACGGGCGCCATTGGAGCATTTGTCATGGGTTTGATCCTCGCCCTCATTTTCGCCGGCCTGTCCTTCGGGCTGGCCATTCCTTCCGCGGGCCCCGACGCCGCGACGGCCGCTGACGGCAAGACCGCGCCGGCGGCCGCAACCGCCGAGGCCGCGCCCGAATTCCCGGTCGAAGAGCAGGTTGCCACCGGCAAGTTCCTGACCGCGCTCGAGGTCAAGCCGATCCTCAATGCCACGCAAGGCAGCTGGGTCGCCGTGCGCGAATACGACGGGCAGGATTTGCTGTATTTCACCCATCTTCTGGCCTGGCGCTGCGGGCTGCACCAGATAAGGTTTGCCGTGAACGGCGAGGCCGAGCAGGTCTATGACGCCGAACCCTGCCATGTCGACAGTGCCGCGCCCAATTCCATTCTTGCCACCGATCAACTGCCGTTCCTGGCCTTCCCGCTGCAATCGATCGCGACGGTTTCGGTGCGGCTGCTTTACGATGACGGCACCGAGGGCACGGCCAGTTTCGAGCGCGCCCAGATCAAGATGCCCTGAGCCCCGTGGATCGACCGAAACATTTGAATCCCGCTGCCGGGCGAGAAATCTGGCCATAAACCATTCAAATGTTTAGATAAGGCGATGCGCAGTGAAAATACCGGTGGCGCGAAACGTCAGTTTCGATCCACTAGAGGGCGAGGCTGTATTTGTCCTGCGCCGGTTTCAGATAGGCGTCGAAGGCCGCCGCCGCCAGCCGCGCAAAGCGGCCGTCGTCATGCACAAGGCGCAGGCGGCGGCCGTCGCGCTCGACCACGTCGGGCAGGTCGCGCTGCAGGGCGGCTAAGCTGGCGTCCAGCGCGTCTTCGGCGATGCCCATGGTGCGCGCGCGGGCCGCGACATCGCATTCGAAATGGCACATGATGTCCGAGATCACCGCGCCGCGCAGCCGGTCTTCGTCGGTAAAGGCATGGCCGCGCGCTGTGGGCAGGCGGCCCTCGTTCAGCCGCGACACCCAGGTGCCGGTGCGGGCGGCATTCTGAACATAGCCTTGGGCAAAATGCGACACCGCCGAGGCACCGATGCCAATCAGCGTGCCGGCCACGTCGGTGGTGTAGCCCTGGAAATTGCGGCGAAGCCTTCGGTCGCCCGCGGCGATGGCCATGCTGTCGCCGGGCAGGGCGAAATGGTCGATCCCCACCGCCACATAGCCCGCTGCCAGCAACCGTTCGCGCGCGGTCTCGGCCAGAACCTGCCGCTGACCACTGTTGGGCAGCGCCTCTTCCGGGATCAGCCGCTGGCGCTTGGCCATCCAGGGCACATGGGCATAGCCATACAGCGCCAGTCGGTCCGGCCGCAGCACGATCACCTTGTCCAGGGTCGCACCCAGCGTGCGCGGGGTCTGGTGCGGCAGGCCATATAACAGGTCGATATTCAGCGATCCGACCCCGCGCCGGCGCAGGCCGTCGACCGCCGAGCGGGTGATGTCAAAGCTTTGCGGGCGGCCAATCGCGGCCTGGATACGCGCGTCAAAGTCCTGAACGCCCACCGAGGCGCGGGTCAGCCCGGCGGCGGCCAGCGCGTCAAGGCGGGCATCGTCCAGCTCGGTCGGGTCGACCTCGGACGCGAATGCCGGGCGGTCGGCAAAGCCGATCCGCGCGCCCACCGCCGCGATCAGCCGGCCTATCTGGTCGGGCGTCATGATGGTGGGTGTGCCACCGCCAAGGTGAATATGCCCGATGGCAGTGCCCGCCGGCAGGTGCGCGGCCACAAGGTCAAGCTCGCGCTCGACATCGTCGAGGTAACCTGCCACCGGCGCCGCGGTCGGCGTGCCTTGCGTGCGGCAGGCACAGAACCAGCACAGGCGCCGGCAAAAGGGGATATGCACGTAAACCGAGACCGGGTTGGCCGTGTCGATCGCCGCCAGCCAGGCGGCGGTATCTGCCGAAGAAACCCGTTCGGAAAAATGGTTTGCGGGCGGATAGCTGGTGTATCGCGGTACACGGGCGGCCAGTCTGGGGTCGGGGGGAGCGATCGCGCCTTGCATCATAACGCCGCATATTTCGCCCAAGGCGACAGTTCGCATTGATGCAGATCAATTGCTCGCGTAATTTGAGCGTCATGACCGCTCCTGAAAGAATTCGTGCCTCTTGTGGCGACTGCCCGATCCGGCATCGTGCTGTCTGTGCGCTGTGCGATGCCGACGAACTGGCAACGCTTGAGCGGATCAAGAGCTATCGCAGCTTTGCGCCGGGCACGACCATCGCGATGGCCGGCGACGACATGCGCCATCTGTCGTCGATCGTCAAAGGCGCGGCCACCATGTCGCGCACGCTGGAGGACGGGCGACGCCAGACGGTGGGCCTGTTGCTGCCATCGGATTTCATCGGCCGTCCCGGGCGCGAGGTGTCGCCGTTCGATGTCGAGGCGCTGACCGAGGTGACCTTGTGCCGCTTTGAGCGCCAGACCTTTGAGCGGATGGTCCTGAGCACGCCGCATATCGCCACCAGGCTGCTGGACATGACGCTGGACGAACTGGACGCGGCCCGCGACTGGGCCGTGGTGCTGGGCCGGCTGACCGCACGCGAAAAGGTGGCGGCGTTTCTGGCCAGCATTGCGCGGCGCATGGCCGGATCGCAGGGGCAGACGGGGCTGCTGGTCGACCTGCCGATGACGCGCGAGGCCATGGCCGATCATCTTGGCCTGACGATCGAGACCACGTCGCGCCAGATCGGTGCGCTGAAGCGTGACGGGGTCATCGCGCTGGAAGGCAATCGCCGCATCAGGGTGCCGGATCTGCGGCTGCTGATGGCCGAGGCCGGCGACGATTCCGACGGCGGCCTGCTGGTTTAGGCGGCGGATCCGGTTTGCGCCGCCCCCTTGCGGGGGCGTCGCGCAGGGCAGGGGGCGCTGCCCCCTCTTCGCGGTGCGAATTCACCCCCGAGGTGTTTGAAAAGCCAAAGAAGATTCAGGTTGCGCCGATTTCGGCGGCCTGTGACAGGTCAGCGGTGGCGCCGGGAAGTGGCCGCGCGCCTTCGAACAGGTCGCGGTTGGACGGGATGGTGTCGGCGAGAACTTCGGTCAACAGGCGCGGGCGCTGAACCTGGCGGGCGGCCGGGTGCCGCAGGACCCAGATGTCAAGTACGTCGCGCAGGATTGCACGGGGGAGCACGCGCACAGGAAGTGTATCGGCCCTGTAGCAGGGCAGGGCCGCAACCCTGACGCCGCTGTGGGTCATGGCGCGCATGGTCTGCATGTCGTCGACCCGGTGTCTGACCGAGGCGTAGGGAAAATGACGCCTGATCAGCAGTTTGTCATACGCCTCGTCCTGCCAGCCGATCCATTGCCAGCGGTCCGGGGTTTTGCATCGGGCCGAGGCCGCGTCGCCGCTGCGGGATGTCAGGCGCGGTTTATCTCGATCGGGAAGAGCACCCGCTGCTGGCCGGGGTGCGCCGCGCGTCGGACCGGCTTGGATTGGGCGTCGAGCCCCTTGGTGCCGCCGAGGCCGCCCGTCGGTTGCCCGGCTTTGCGATTGCGGACGGCTGGCAGGTTTTGCGTGAACGTCAGGCGGGGTTGCTGCAGGCCGCCGTTTGCCTGGATGCGTTTCGCGGCCTTGCCCGGCGCCATGGTGCGCAAGTGCGGTTCCAGACCCGTGCCTGGGGGTGGAAACAGGCGCGCGATGGCGTCGTGGTCACGCTGGACGGCGAACAGGTCAGCCGGCAAGTTGGTTCTGACCCTGGGGCCATGGGCCTGCGCGGCCTTCGAAGGGCTGGGTCTGCCGCTGAAACCGCGCCGTATTCCGGTGGTCTGTTTCGACACGCAGCGGCCCGAGGCCTTTGATCGCGAGGGTTTCGCGGTCTGTTTCCGGGCCGCGCCAGAGGGGATTTTTGCCGGCAAGCCGCATCTCGATCATCTGGGGGCGATGCTGTTGCGCCACGATGACGCCGACGCGGCGACGCATGAAAGTGCGCGGCGGGTGGTGACCGATGCCGACCTCGCCGAGGTGAGGGGTTTTGCGGCCCGCCGTATCCCGGGGCCGGGCGGCCGCATCCGGTCGTCATTCACGTGCACATACACCATGACGCCGGAAAATCATTCTATCGACGACCGCCATTGCGACATGCCCGATGCCCTGATCGCCACCGGGTTTTCCGGCCATGGCCTTGAATTCGCGCCGGTGATCGGCGAGGCGCTGGCCGACCTGGCGCTTGACGGGCAGACTGCGCTGGCGGTCGGGTTTCTGCGGGCCGACCGATTTGTGCGCGCGCCCTTGGCGCCCGGCCAGTCCGTGTGAATTTCCGAGCGGTCGGGTGGGCCGGTTGCCCGGTGCGGGCTGGCCTGCGCGGCGGGCTTCAGGGCGCGCCGAAATGGTCGCGCCACAGGGCGGCGCGGGCGGTGTCGCGGGCCTGGTAGGCGGTCAGGGCGTCGGCAAGGCTGTCCCATGTCCCCGGGGGGCGGCCGGCGCCGATGTCGGTGATCTGCAGGGTGTACCACGCTGTTACTCCGCCTTCCGGGGCGTCGGCAAAGCGTGGGAAGGCCGGGTTCGGGTTTTTGCCGGCCTGCCAGTGCCGGGGAAGGTCGGGGTCAAGCACCAGCGCCCGCGCCATGCCCACCGCGTCGACCACGCCGCCGGCCACCGCCGCGACGGCCTGTTGGCGGGTCTTGAAGCCGCCGGTCAGCATGATCGGCGTGTCGGTCAGCGCCCGGGCGCGCGCCGCGAACTCTATGAAATACGGGCCCTTTCCGCTGCTGTCGCCGCTGGATTTGGCCCCGGGGAAATAGGTGCCGCCGCTGATGTCGAGCAGGTCGACCGAAGTTCGGTCGAGGGCCGCCACGACCCTCAGCGCCTGGGCCTCGGTCAGGCCGCCTTGCAGCATGTCGGACGAATTCAACTTCACGCCCACCGGAAAATCCGGGCCGACCGCGGCGCGGACGGCGGCGATGGTGTCGAGAAGTGGGGTCATGCGACGCTCGATCGGGCCGCCATAGGCGTCGTCGCGGCGATTGAACAGCGGCGACAGGAACTGGCTGAGCAGAAAGCCATGGGCCGCGTGAACCTGCACGCCGCCGAAACCGGCTTGCCGGGCCAGCCGCGCCGTGCGGGCGAAGTCTTCCGGCAGTCGCCGCACCATGTCGGCCGGCATCGTGGTGCATTGCAGCCCCGGCAGTGTCAGCGCGCTGGGTCCCATCGGCGCGCTGGTGGGAGGATAGGCCAGCGCCCCGGCGTGGCCTAGCTGCAGCCACAGCGCCGCGCCGTTGACGCTGCCCGCAGCCGCAAGATCGCGGAACCGGGCCATGTGCGACGCGTCGTCCAGCACCAGGTTGCCGGGCTTTTCGGCGAAACCGGGCTGACCCTGCACCTCGCCTACGATCGCCAGCGCCAGGCCACCGTTGGCCCAGCGGCGATAAAGCCGGCCCTGTTCCGGTGTCGCGCCACCCCGGCCATCGCCGAGCGAATCCGACATTGCCGATTTGACGATGCGGTTTTTCAGGGTCGCGCCGCAGGGCAGGCGCAGCGGCGTGAACAGTGTATCGGTCTTGCCCATGATCCGGCCTTTGGTTAGGGAATTGGTGCCGATTGATGGGGCATCGCGGCGTTGGTCGCAAGCGGCAGGCCCGCCACCTCGTCAGGTCGGATTGTCGTGCCGCGCCGCGGCGTGGCTTGATTCAGATCAAGGAACCGCGGAGCCACTTTGTGCCATCCGCAGAATTGCCATGGACCAAACCGTGGCCCGACGAGGGATGGAATTGGGATGGACTACGTCAAGCTGGGGCTGCTGGGTCTCGTGACGTTCATGGCCGCGATCGCGGCCAACTGGGCGCATGACTTTGCCTACCAGGTACACGCAATCATTGTCATGCTGGTGGGCGCCGGCATGTTCGTCTGGCAGGTGCGCCGCATTGACGAGCCGCTGCCCGCACATGACCCGCACCAGTATATGGACGGGCCGATTCGTGCCGGGATCATCGCCACCGCCTTCTGGGGCATCGCGGGCTTTGCGGTGGGCGTGTTCATCGCCTTCCAGCTGGCCTTTCCGGCGCTCAATTTCGACTGGTCCGAAGGCTATCTGAACTTTGGCCGTCTGCGGCCGCTGCACACCTCGGCGGTGATCTTTGCCTTCGGGGGCAACGCGCTGGTGGCCACGTCGTTCTACATCGTCCAGCGCACCAGCGCGACGCGCCTTTGGGGCGGCAACCTGGCCTGGTTCGTGTTCTGGGGCTACCAGCTGTTCATCGTTCTGGCGGCCACCGGATACCTTCTGGGGGTCACGCAGGCCAAGGAATATGCCGAGCCCGAGTGGTATGTGGACTGGTGGCTCACCATCGTCTGGCTGGCCTATCTGGCCGTGTTCATGGGCACGCTGATCAAGCGCAAAGAGCGGCATATCTATGTCGCCAACTGGTTCTTCCTGGCCTTCATCATCACCATCGCCCTGCTGCATGTTGTCAACAACATCGCGCTGCCGGTGTCGCTGTTGGGGTCGCGGTCGGTGCAGGTGTTTGGCGGGGTTCAGGACGCCATGGTGCAATGGTGGTATGGCCACAACGCCGTGGGCTTTTTCCTGACCGCCGGGTTTCTTGGCATGATGTATTATTTCGTGCCCAAGCAGGCCGGTCGCCCGGTCTACAGCTATCGGCTGTCGATCATCCACTTCTGGGCGCTGATCTTTCTGTATATCTGGGCCGGTCCGCACCACCTGCATTACACCGCGCTGCCTGACTGGGCCACGACCCTTGGCATGGTGTTCTCGGTCATCCTGTGGATGCCCAGCTGGGGCGGCATGATCAACGGCCTGATGACGCTGCAGGGCGCCTGGGACAAGCTGCGCACCGACCCGATCATGCGCATGTTCGTGGCCTCGCTCGCCTTCTACGGCATGTCGACCTTCGAAGGCCCGGTGATGTCGATCCGGGCGGTCAACAGCCTGAGTCACTATACCGACTGGACCATCGGCCACGTGCATTCCGGTGCGCTGGGCTGGAACGGCCTGATCACCTTTGGCGCCATCTACTTCCTTGTGCCCAAGCTGTGGGGCCGAAAGTCGATGCATTCGCTTGCGGCCGTCAACTGGCACTTCTGGCTGGCGACGATCGGTATCGTTCTTTACGCGTCGTCGATGTGGGTTTCCGGTATCATGGAGGGCCTGATGTGGCGCGAAGTCGACGCCAACGGCTTTCTCGTCAACAGTTTCGCCGACACCGTCGCCGCGAAATTCCCGATGTATGTGGTGCGGGGCACGGGCGGCATTCTGTACCTCAGCGGTGCGCTGCTGATGGTCTGGAACATGTGGAAAACCATCCGTGCGTCCAAGCCTATGGCCGCGCTTGTGCCGGCGGAGTGAGAGCAGATGACTGACACGCAAAACACAAAAAACGCGCGCCCGTCGGGCATTCTCGACCGGCACAAGTTTCTCGAGCGCAACGCGACGGCGCTGCTGGTGGGTTCGCTGCTGGTGGTCACCATCGGCGGCATCGTGGAAATCGCGCCGCTGTTCTGGCTGGAAAACACCATCGAAAAGGTCGAGGGCGTGCGCCCCTATTCGCCGCTGGAACTGAAGGGGCGCGACATCTACATCCGCGAGGGCTGTTATCTGTGCCACAGCCAGATGATCCGCCCGATCCGGGACGAGGTCGAACGCTATGGCCACTACAGTCTTGCGGCCGAGTCGATGTATGACCACCCGTTCCAGTGGGGTTCGAAACGCACCGGGCCCGACCTGGCGCGCGTGGGCGGGCGGTATTCCGACGAATGGCATGTGGTGCACCTGAGCGATCCGCAGTCGGTGGTGCCGGAATCGATCATGCCGAAATACGACTTCCTGGCCCGCGCGCTGATCGCGCCCGGCGACATCGCCCAGCAGATGCGCACCCACCGGCTGGTCGGCGTGCCCTATACCGACGAGATGATCGCCCAGGCCGAGGCCGACTTCGAGGTTCAGGTCGATCCCGATGGCGACTGGGACGTCATGGTCGAACGCTATCCCGGCGCGCAGGTGCGCAATTTCGACGGCAATCCGGCGCTGACCGAGATGGATGCGCTGGTCGCCTATCTGCAGATGCTGGGCACGCTGGTCGATTTTTCGACCTTCGTCGCCGACCAGAGCCGCTAGGAGGCGCCGCCGATGGACATGTATACCTTGATGCGCGAGTTCGCCGACAGCTGGGTGCTGCTTAGCCTGTTCCTGTTCTTTCTTTATGTCTGCGTGCGGGTCTTCCTGCCCCGGCTGCGTGAACATCACAGCGACGCGGCCAACAGCATATTCCGAAATGAAAACAAACCTCTGGTCGACGACAGCGTCGACCGGCGCGGCAAGGAGGCTTGACAGATGAGCGGTGCAAAAACCGACAAGGTCACGGGCGTCGATACCACCGGCCACGCATGGGACGGCATCGAGGAGCTGAACACGCCGCTGCCGCGCTGGTGGCTGTGGACCTTCTACGCGACCATCCTCTGGGGGCTGGTCTACGTGACCCTTTATCCGGCCTGGCCGCTGCTGAACGGCGCGACCGAAGGGCTGTTGGGGTATTCGACCCGGGGCGAGGTTGCGGCCGAGATTGCCGCGGTCGAGGCGCAGAATGCCGGCCAGCTTGCCGCGCTGGAGGCGGTTGACCTCAAGACACTGGCCGACAACCCCGAACTGGCCGGTTTTGCAGTCAACGCCGGGCGCTCGGTGTTTCTCAACAACTGCTCGCAATGTCACGGGTCGGGCGCCGCCGGCGCCAAGGGCTATCCCAATCTTCTGGACAATGACTGGCTTTGGGGCGGCAAGATCACCCAGATCGCCGCCACGGTGCGCCATGGCATCCGCAATCAGGAAGACCCCGACGCCCGCTTTTCCCAGATGCCGGCCTTTGGCGAGTTTCTCAGCGCGGAAGACATCGCGACGCTGGTGGCGCATGTGCAGGGCATGGCCAACGGGGCGCGGGCCAACGATGGCCCGGGTGCCGAGCTTTACGCCGACAACTGCGCAGGCTGCCACAGTGGCAGCGGCAAGGGCATTCGGGCGCTGGGGGCGCCGAACCTTGTCGACGCGATCTGGCTTTATGGCAGCGATACCGCGACGCTGACCGAAACCATCAGCAAGGCGCGCTTCGGTGTCATGCCGGCCTGGCTGCCGCGTCTGGGCGAGGCCGATGTTCGCGCAGTTGCGGCCTATGTCCACCAGTTGGGGGGCGGCGAATAGGCGGCCCCTGCACGTCGCCCCGGGGCCGGCGCCCCGGGGACGACACCATTCGGCCCTGCCTTCGCGAAAACCGCTGTCGCAACAGGCAGATTGATCCACGTCAAGGACCTGCGGCAGCCTCGGTGGCAATGAAGGGCCGCGAACACCGGAACGACGGCGCCGCCTGGTCAGCATGGGTCACCTCCTTCTTCCAGCGGCGCCGCCCAGGCGGGCGGCGGGGTCTCTCTGCTGCCCGTCGTCGTTGATGGCCGCGGCTTGCCTTGGGGTTGATCCAAGTCAATGCGCGGCGCAGGGACGTCGGCGAGAACGCCAACACTGCATGTTCGAGGACAAGAACAGATGACCGAATCCAGCCAGCTTTACGCGGCGCGTGAACCTGTCTTTCCGCGCCGTGTACACGGGACCTTCCGCACGCTGAAATGGGCGCTGATGGTCCTGACGCTGGATATCTACTATATCACGCCGTGGATCCGATGGGACCGTGGCCCCAATCTTCCCGACCAGGCGGTCCTGATCGACCTGGCTGGGCGCCGCTTTTACTTTTTCTGGATCGAGATCTGGCCGCACGAGTTCTATTTCGTGGCCGGACTTCTGATCATGGCGGGTCTGGGCCTGTTCCTGTTCACGGCGGCGTTGGGCCGGGTCTGGTGCGGCTATACCTGCCCCCAGACGATCTGGACTGACCTGTTCATCCTGGTCGAGCGATGGATCGAGGGCGACCGCAACGCGCGCGTGCGCCTGTGGAACGCCGGCTGGGATGCGCACAAGCTGCGGCTGCGGCTGACAAAGTGGGTTGTCTGGGCGCTGATCGGGCTGGCCACCGGCGGGGCCTGGGTGTTCTATTTCGCCGACGCGCCGGGGCTGGCGCGTGACCTTGTCACGCTGCAGGCGCACCCGGCGGCCTATGTCTCGATCGGGATCCTGACCGCCACGACCTTTGTCTTCGCTGGGTTCATGCGCGAACAGGTGTGCATCTACATGTGCCCGTGGCCCCGCATCCAGGGTGCCATGATGGACGACGGCACCCTGACCGTCGCCTATCGCGACTGGCGGGGCGAGCCGCGGGGCAAGCACCGCAAGGGCCCCAAGGCCGGCGAACTGGGCGATTGCATCGACTGCATGGCCTGCGTAAACGTCTGCCCCATGGGGATCGACATCCGCGACGGCCAGCAGATGGAATGCATCACCTGCGCGCTGTGCATTGACGCTTGCGACGACATCATGCGTCGGGTGGGCAAGCCGCGCGGTCTGATCGATTACCTGGCCCTGACAGATGAGCCGCTGGAACGCGCCGGCAAGCCGCCGGCTTCGGTGTGGCGCCATGTGCTGAAGGCACGCACCATCGTCTATACCGCGCTGTGGACCGCGATCGGCGTTGCCCTTGTGGTCATGCTGTTCATCCGCCCCGAGATCGACATGTCGGTGGCCCCGGTGCGCAACCCGACCTATGTGACCCTGTCCGACGGCACGATCCGCAACGTCTATGACGTGCGACTGCGCAACAAGCATGGCGAGAGCCGCGAGTTTCACCTTTCGCTGACCTCGGATGCCGCGCTGTCGATCTCGCTTGAAGGGACGTCGCGGCTGATCACCACCGTGCCCGCCGACAGCCTGAAACTGCAGCGGGTCTATGTGATGGCGCGCCCCGGCGACCCGGCGGCGACCAGCGCCGCCACCGAGTTGCGTTTTTGGGTCGAGGATCTGGTCAATGGCGAACGTGCCCATGCCAACAGCACCTTCAACGGAAAGGAACCGACGCGATGAGCCGCCCCATCACCGGACGCACCGTGCTTGCCATCTTCGTCGGTGCCTTCAGCATCATCATTGCGGTCAACGTCACGATGGCCGTCAATGCCGTGCGCACCTTTCCGGGGCTTGAGACCAAGAACAGCTATGTCGCCAGCCAGACGTTCGACGCCGAGCGTAAGGCCCAAGATGCTCTGGGCTGGACCGTTTCCGTCGATCTGATCGCGCCGGGCGTGCGGCTCGACGTGACACGGGCCGGCCTGCCGGTGCGGCTTGAAAACATCTCGGCGGTGCTGGGGCGGACGACCGAGGCCGTCGACGACCGGACGCTGGACTTTCGCCCTGACGGCGACGGCTATGTCGCGCTGGCCGATCTTGCGCCGGGACGCTGGCTTTTGCGGCTGCAACTGACCGACGCCAACGGTGGCTACCTGCGGCGCAACATAACGATGACCAGATGACGGCTGTCTGCCCCGGATGCGCCGCCGGCGTGGCCCGGCCCGCCCAAGGCGCGGCGCCGGCCGCGGCGCCGGCCAGCACCCCGGACCCGGCGGCAGGCATCGTGCTGCATCTGCCGGGCATTCACTGCGCCGGCTGCATCTCGGGCGTTGAAAGAACCCTGGACGCGCTGCCGGGGGTGCGGTCGGCAAGGGTGAACCTGTCGCTGAAACGCGCCTTCGTCGACACCGCCGCCGGCACCGGGCCCGAGACGCTGGTCGCGGCGCTGGCGGGCGCGGGCTATGAGGCGCACGAGCTTGACACCGACACGCTGGCGGCCAGTGACGGCGCCGACCGCGACCTGCTGATGCGGCTGGGCGTGGCCGGTTTCGCCATGATGAATGTGCTGCTGATGTCGGTCGCTGTCTGGGCCGGGGCTGCCGACAGCACGCGCCAGCTTTTCCACCTGATTTCAGCCGCGATCGCGGTGCCGGCCGTCGCCTTCGCGGGCCGGCCCTTTTACGTCTCGGCGCTGGCGGCGTTGCGCGGCGGCCATCTGAACATGGACGTGCCCATTTCGCTGGCGATCCTGCTGGCCACCGGCGTTTCGGTGGTCGACACGCTGGCGGGCAGCGGCGGCCACGCGTGGTTTGACGCGGCCCTGTCGCTGACCTTCTTCCTGCTGGCCGGGCGGGTGCTGGACCAGTCGGGGCGGCGCGCGGCGCGGTCGGCGGCGCAGGCGCTCAGCGCGCTCGACGTGCCCCGCGCGACGCTGGTCGCGGTCGGGGGCGACCGTGTGGTGGCGACCGCCTCGCTGAACGCCGGCGACCGGGTGCGCGTGGCGCCGGGCATGGGCATTCCCGTTGACGGCCGCATCGCCGAAGGCAGCGCGGCGCTGGACCGGTCGCTGTTGACCGGCGAGAGCCGCCCTGTCGAGCTGTGTCCCGGCGATGCCGTCATGGCCGGCGAGCGTCTGCTGGACCGTCCGCTGGTGATCGAGACCACGGCCGCGGGCCGCGACACGTCGCTGGCCCGCATGGGGCGGATCGTGGCCGAGGCCGAAACCGCACGCTCACGCTATGCCTCGCTTGCTGACCGCGCGGCGCGGGTCTATGCGCCGGCGGTGCATCTGCTGGCGCTGGCCGCCTTTCTGGGCTGGTACGCGCAGTCCGGCCAGTTGCACCACGCCATCGCGGTTGCGGTGGCGGTTCTGGTCATCACCTGTCCCTGTGCCCTGGGGCTGGCGGTGCCGGCGGTGTCGGTCGCGGCCTCGGCCAAGCTGTTCCGGGCCGGGTTGCTGGTCAAATCGCGCACGGCGCTGGAGCGTCTGGCCGCCATCGACACGGTGGTGTTCGACAAGACCGGCACGCTGACCCGGGGCCAGCCGGAACTGGTGGGCCAGCCCGACGACGCGGCGCTGGCGCTGGCGATGGGGCTGGCGGCAGGCTCGGCCCACCCGCTGTCGCAGGCCATCGTTGCCGCCGGCCGGGTCCGCGGGCTGACACCGGCGGCGGTGACCGGCTGTGTGGAAACTCCCGGCGTCGGCATCGCGGGAACCTTGGCGGGCAAGGCCGTGGCCCTGGCGCGCCCTGACGAGGGCGAGGCCGCCCGCGCGCGGCTGACGTCGGTTTCCCTGCAACCTGGCGACGGCCCGGCGATGCCGCTGAGTTTTCGCGACCACTTGCGCGACGGCGCGTCCGAGACGGTCGCCGCCCTGCGCGGCATGGGCCTGCGGGTGGTTCTGCTGTCCGGCGACGCGCCGGGCCCGGTGCGCGAGATTGCCGGGCGGCTGGGTATCGACGATTTCCGGTTCGGGCTGAGCCCGGTCGACAAATGCGACGTGCTGGACCAGATCGCGGCGCAGGGCGGGCATGTGCTGATGGTGGGCGACGGCCTGAACGACGCCGCCGCGCTGGCCCGGGCCCATGCCTCGATCGCGCCGGCCTCGGCGCTTGACGCGGCACGCGCGGCGTCGGACCTGGTGCTGCTGTCGCCGTCGCTGGTGCCGGTGGCCGGTGCGCTGACCACGGCGCGCGCGGCGCTGGCGCGGATGCGGGAAAACCTGTGGCTGGCGGCCGGCTATAATCTGGTGGCGGTGCCGCTGGCCCTGGCCGGTGTGGCGACGCCGCTGATGGCGGCGATTGCCATGTCGGCGTCGTCGGTGACCGTGTCGCTGAACGCGGCGCGGGCCGGGCGGTGAACGTTCTGATCATCCTTGTGCCGGTGTCGCTGGGCCTGGGCCTGGCGGCGCTGGCCGGCTTTGTCTGGACGCTGCGGCACCGGCAGTATGACGACCCCGAGGGCAGCGGCCAGCGCATCCTGTCCGACGACTGGGACGACGCGCCAAGGGCGTGACGGGCGGTGCCCGGCGCGCTGTCGGGCGGCAAATACGCCACTGTGTGCCCACGGTCATCCTGTCGTCAGCGGCCCGCCCCGGCCGGCAGACACCATTGGATCAAACCCCTGCGGGCGCGCTGTCGCTGTCTGTGTCTGTGTCTGTGACTGTGCCGCGGTGTCGCTGGGGCTGGGTCTTGCGGCGCTGGCCGGCTTTGTCTGGACGCTGCGGCACCGGCAGTATGACGACCCCGAGGGCAGCGGCCAGCGCATCCTGTCCGACGACTGGGACGACGCGCCAAGGGCGTGACGGGCGGTGGCCAGCGCGCTGTCGGGCGGCAAAGACGCCCCTGAGTGCCCACGGTCACCCTGTCGTCAGCGGCCCGCCCCGGCCGGCAGACACCATTGGATCAAACCCCTGCG
>CAYYMJ010000031.1:0-12469 GCA_964472855.1 uncultured Rhodobacterales bacterium
GCGGAAATGAACGCCGACTGCGGGATCTCGACCTTGCCGAACTGGCGCATCTTCTTCTTGCCGGCCTTCTGTTTCTCCAGCAGCTTCTTTTTCCGCGTCGCGTCGCCGCCATAGCATTTGGCGGTCACGTCCTTGCGCATGGCCGACAGGGTTTCGCGCGCGATCACCCGGCCGCCGATGGCCGCCTGGATCGGGATCTTGAACATGTGGCGGGGGATCAGCTCTTTCAGCTTTTCGCACATGGCCCGGCCCCGCATCTCGGCCCGGTCGCGGTGCACCATCATCGACAGGGCGTCCACGGGTTCCTCATTCACCAGCACCTGCATCTTCACCAGATGGTCGGTGCGGTATCCGGTCATGTGATAGTCGAAGCTGGCATAGCCCTTGGTGACCGATTTCAACCGGTCGTAGAAATCGAACACCACCTCGTTCAGCGGCAGGTCATAGACCACCATGGCGCGGGTGCCGGCATAGGTCAGGTCTTCCTGCAGGCCGCGTCGGTCCTGGCAGAGCTTGAGCACGTCGCCGAGATAGTCGTCGGGGACCATGATGGTGGCCTTGATGCGCGGTTCCGCGATATGGTCGATGGTCGCCGGGTCGGGCATGTCGGCGGGATTGTGCAGTTCGGTCATCTGCCCGTCGCGGGTATGGACGTGATAGACGACGCTGGGCGCCGTGGTGATGAGGTCGATGTCGAACTCGCGCTCGATCCGGTCGCGAATGACCTCGAGATGCAGCAGACCGAGGAAGCCGCAGCGAAAACCGAAGCCCAGCGCGGCCGAGGTCTCGATCTCGAAACTGAACGAAGCATCGTTCAGGGCCAGTTTCTCGATGGCATCGCGCAGATCCTCGAACTGGGCCGAATCCACCGGGAACAGCCCGCAGAAGACCACCGGCTGCGCCGGCTTGAAGCCCGGCAGCGGCGCGGCTGTCTGCCGTTTTTCATGGGTGATGGTATCGCCGACCCGGGTGTCGCGCACCTGCTTGATCGAGGCAGTGAGAAAGCCGATTTCGCCGGGCCCGAGGTTGGGAATGTCCTGCATCACAGGCTTGAAGACGCCAAGACGGTCGACCGGATAGCTGCCGCCGGTGGCCATCATGCGGATGCGGTCGCCGCGTTTGATCTGTCCGTCGATCACGCGGATGATGACGACCACGCCGAGATAGGCATCGTAGTAGCTGTCGACCAGCATCGCCTTGAGCGGGGCGTCGGCGTCGCCGGTGGGGGCGGGCAGACGGTGCACGATGGCTTCCAGCACGTCGGGAATGCCCTGCCCTGTCTTGGCGCTGATCATCACGGCGTCGTGGGCCTCGATCCCGATGACGTCTTCGATCTGTTCCTGCACACGCTCGGGCTCGGACGCGGGCAGGTCGATCTTGTTGAGCACCGGCACGATCTCGTGACCGGCGTCGATCGCCTGATAGACATTGGCCAGCGTCTGCGCCTCGACCCCTTGCGTGGCGTCGACCACCAGCAGCGAGCCCTCGACGGCGCGCATGGAGCGGCTGACCTCGTAGGCGAAATCGACATGGCCGGGGGTGTCGATCAGGTTGAGGATATAGGTTTCGCCGTCCTTGGCGGGATATTCGATGCGGACGGTGTTGGCCTTGATGGTGATGCCGCGCTCGCGCTCGATATCCATGGCGTCGAGCAGTTGCTCTTTCATGTCGCGCATCGCGACCGTGCCGGTCATCTGGATCAGCCGGTCGGCCAGCGTCGACTTGCCGTGGTCGATATGGGCGACGATGGAGAAATTGCGGATATGGTCGAGCCTGGTCATGGGGCCGGGATATGGGCGGGAATGGCGGCCTTGGCAAGAGGATTGGCGGGACCCGGTGCGATGGGTGCCGGGGCCGGCCCTGTGCGGCGGCGTGTGGCGCGCGGGAAATCGGTTTTGCCTCCGGCGGGGATATTTTCGCCAAGATGATGGGGCGGGAATTCGGTGTTTGCCGGCGGCGCGATCTGTGGCAGGGTCAACCTCAAGAGGGCAGATGGCGACGGGCGGGCGAAACCGCGGCGCCGGGCAGACAAAGAGGCACAGAGGATGAAGGCGTTCCTGGGGACGGCGTTGGCCGGAATTCTGGTGTTGGCGGCCACGGGCGGCGGGCAGGCCGGCCAGATCGAGCGGGCCTGTTTGCAGGCCGATCGCGAGGCGGCCAGCCGGGCCTTGTGCGGCTGTATCCAGCAGGTGGCCAACCTGACGCTGGACCGGCGCGACCAGGCCCTTGCGGCGCGCTTTTTCCGCGATCCGCAGATGGCGCAGGATTTCCGCCAGTCGGGCAGCCGCAGTCACGAGATCTTCTGGGAAAAATACAAGAGTTTCGGGTCGTCTGCCGAAAGCTATTGCGGCTGACGGCCGCGAGGGGGGAGCGGCGCTGCGCATCGTCATACTGACCGGGGCGGGGATATCCGCCGAGAGCGGGCTGGGCACGTTTCGCGACGCGGGCGGTTTGTGGGCCGAGCATGATCTGAACGACGTGGCGACGCCGCGGGGATTTGCCCGCGACCCCGACCTTGTGCATGGATTTTACAACGCGCGGCGGGCCGGTTGCCTGAGGGCACGGCCCAACGCCGCGCATGGGGCCCTGGCGCGGCTGGCCGGCAGCGGTACGGTCGATCTGACGCTGGTGACCCAGAATATCGACGACCTGCATGAACGCGCCGGGCAGCGGCAGGTGATCCACATGCACGGCCAGCTTTTGCGGGGGCTGTGCGCGGCCTGCGGCGCCCGGTGGGACGCCCCGGCGGTGATGGCGGCAGCCGACCCCTGCCCTGTTTGCCAAGCATCCGCGACCCGGCCCGATGTCGTCTGGTTCGGGGAAATGCCATACCACATGGAACGGATCCTCGGCGCTCTGGCCCGGTCCGAATTGTTCGTGGCGATCGGCACTTCGGGCGAGGTCTATCCCGCGGCGGGTTTCGCAGACGCGGCGCGGCAGGCCGGGGCGCGGACGCTGGAGTTGAACCTCGAGGCCACCGGCGGCCGGTTCGACGCGGTGCGTGCCGGGCCGGCGACCGAGGTGGTGCCGGCCTGGGTGGACGCGGTCATGGGCGGCGCACCGGCGGGCGGGGCGAGTGCGGGGTGAGGCCCGCTGATTGGGGCGGTGGGCTCTGGATTTTGGGGGCGCGCGGCCGGTGCCTGTTACGGCAGTGTCACCGGCAGGTCGAGCGTGATCGCCGGCCAATGTTCGAAGGTCAGGGTCAGCGTCAAATTGCCGGCCTCGGCCAGCCCCATGACGCCCATCAGCATGACATGCAGGCCGCCCTGCGACAGGGCCACGCTTTCACCGGCCGGCAGCGCGATGCCGTCGTCCTGACGGGTCATCTGCATGACGCCGTCGACCATGTGGCTGAGGTGCAGTTCGGCCCGGCGCGCACCGTCGGTTGTGACCGACAACAGGCGGTCGTCATCCGCGCCGGTGTTGGTCAGCGTGAGATAACCTGCCGCCGACATCGCCCCGGGGCTGGGCAGGCGCACGACGCCTTCGCTGACCAGAATGTCGGCATGTGCGGAAACCGCGCCCGACAGGACCAGCGCGCCAGCAAGGCAAAACCTCACGAGGTCAGGCCTCGGCCCGGGCCTTTTCGACGTCGCGCTTGATCTTCAGCGCGTTGGCCGACAGGTCAGCCTCGTCCGCCTTGGCAAGGAACGCATCCAGACCGCCGCGATGGTCAACCGTGCGCAGGGCCGACGCCGAGATGCGCAGGCGATAAGTGCGGCCGGTGGCGTCCGACATCAGCGAGACGTCGTTCAGGTTGGGCAGGAACCGGCGGCGCGTCCGGTTCTTGGCATGGCTGACGTTATTGCCCGTCATCGGGCCTTTTCCGGTCAGTTCGCAGCGGCGCGACATGGCATTGTCCTCGTGGCTGTCCGGGCGTGCAGCGTCCGGTAATGCAAACGGGCACCGCGTACGGCGGCGCCCATGGAAACTTGTTCGCGCGACCTACGCCGTCGCGCCGGGCACGTCAAGCGGCATTGCCGTGGTGGTGGGCGGCCGAAATCGCCCGATGTCGCCAAGCGTGCTTTTCGTTCGCCGCCCCCTGTGGCACCTTTGCGCCAGCAGCCCGGAGAAAGCGAATGCCGATTACCACCTGTATCTTCGACGCCTACGGAACCCTGTTCGACGTTTCGGCTGCCGCGCGCGCCGCCGCGGGCGAGCCGGGGCGCGATGCGCTGGCCGGGTGCTGGCAGGCGCTGTCGCGGGACTGGCGGCTGAAGCAGCTGCAATATACCTGGCTGCGGGCCGTCACGGGTGAACATGTCGATTTCTGGCAGGTCACCAAGGACGGCCTGGACTGGGCGCTCGAGGCGCAGGGGCTGGCCGATGACGCCGAACTGCGCGAACGCCTGCTGGCGCTGTACTGGCAGCTCGAGGCCTTTCCCGAGGTGCCGGGCATGTTGGCAGCACTGAAGGCGGCGGGGATGAATTGCGGCATCCTGTCCAACGGCTCGCCCGACATGCTGCGCGGCGCCGTCGAATCGGCCGGGATCGGCGGGTTGCTGGACGCGACACTGTCGGTGGAAGAGGTGGGCGTGTTCAAGCCCGACGCCCGGGTTTATGACATCGTGGGCCGGCGGTTTGCCTGCGCGCCGGATCAGGTGCTGTTCGTGTCGTCCAACGGCTGGGACGCGGCGGCGGCGGCGGGATACGGGTTTCACACCGCCTGGGTCAACCGCGCGGCCGAGCCGATGGACCGGCTGCCCGCCCGGCCCGGGCATGTGTTGTCAGACCTTGGCGGCATTCCCGCGCTGGCTGGCTGATGCCCCGATTCGTTGCACCGGACGGGGTTGAGCTGCACTATGCCGTGCGGGGCAACGGCCCGCCCCTGTTGTGCCTGGCCGGTCTGACGCGCAATTCGACCGATTTCGACTATGTCGCGCCGTTCCTCGACGATGTGCAGATGATCTGCCTCGACTATCGCGGGCGGGGCCTGTCGGAATGGGGCGATCCGACCAGCTATACCATCCCGACCGAGGCTGGCGACGCGCTGGCGCTGCTCGATCATCTCGGGATCGGCAAGGCGGCCATCCTTGGCACTTCGCGCGGGGGGCTGATCGCCATGGGGCTGGCCGCCACGGTGCCCGACCGGCTGTTGGGCGTATTCCTGAACGACATCGGGCCCGACATCGCGCCGAACGGGCTGGCCGCGATCATGGGCTATCTGGGCCGGGCGCCGAAGGAACGCACCCTGGCCGAGGCGGCGGCGATGCGCGCCACGCTGTTGACCGGCTTTGCCAACGTGCCGGCAAGCCGCTGGTTCGAAGAGGTCTCGCGCCATTATCGCCAGACGGCCGAGGGGCTGGCCATCACCTATGACCCGGCCCTGCGCAGGGCGGTCGAAACGGCGAGCACCCAGCCGGCGCCTGACTTGTGGCCGCTGTTCGACGCGTTGGCCGCGGTGCCGCTGGGCCTGGTGCGGGGCGCCAATTCCGACCTGCTGACCAGCGAAACCGCGAACGAGATGCGCCGGCGGCGCCCTGACATGCTGTTTGCCGAAATTGCCGACCGCGGGCATGTTCCGTTTCTGGATGAACCGGCCGCGGTGGCGTTGCTGCGACGCTGGGTGGAGAGCCTGTGAATATCGACATGATCCGCGCCGCCGCGGCCCGCGCCGAAGGCGTGGTTCGGGAAACCCCGATCCTGACGTCACCGTTTCTGGACGAAATCGCCGGCCGGCGGGTGCTGGTGAAGGCCGAAGCGTTGCAGCACACCGGCAGCTTCAAGTTTCGCGGCGGCTGGGCGGCGCTGTCGGGGCTGGCGCCCGAGGTGCGGGCGCGCGGTGTGCTGGCCTATTCCTCGGGCAATCACGCGCAAGGCGTGGCCCGGGCCGCGGCGCTGCACGGGGTGCCTGCGGTGATCGTCATGCCGTCGGACGCGCCGGCGCTGAAGATCGCCAATACCCGGGCGTTGGGGGCCGAGGTGGTGCTGTATGACCGGTCCGGCGGCGAAAACCGCGAGGCGATTGGCGCCGCTCTGGCCACCGACCGGGGGCTGACCCTGATCCGCCCCTACGACGAACCGCTGGTGATCGCCGGACAGGGCACGCTGGGGCTGGAACTGGCCCGGCAGGCGGCACAGCTTGGTGTCACGGCGGCCGAGGTCGCCATTCCCTGCGGCGGCGGCGGCCTGACATCGGGCACGGCGCTGGCGCTCGAGGCCGATGCCCCGGGTCTGACGGTGCGCCCGTGCGAGCCTGCGGGCTTTGACGATGTTGCCCGGTCGCTGGCGTCGGGGCGTATCCAGACCAACGCCGCGCTGTCGGGCAGCATCTGCGACGCCATCATAACGCCGGCGCCGGGCAAGCTGACCTTTCCCATCATGCAGCGGCTGTGCGGCCCGGGGCTGGCGGTGTCCGACGACGAGGCATTGCGCGCCGTCGGGCTGGCGGCGATCCGGCTGAAGCTGGTGGTCGAACCGGGCGCCGCCGTGGCGCTGGCCGCCGCGCTGTTCCATGCCGACGCCTTTGCGGGCGACACGCTGTTCGTTGTGACCACGGGCGGCAATTGCGACCCCGAAACCCTGGCCCGCGCCGTGGAGACATTGCCATGACCACATTCACGATTGCGTCCTTCAACGTCAAAAACCTGATTGGTCCGGACCGGGAATATTACCAATTCGAACAATACACCGCCGAAGAACATGCCTGGAAGGAAGACTGGCTGGCCGACCAGTTGATGACGCTGGACGCCGATATCGTCGGCTTTCAGGAGGTGTTCGAACAAGACGCCCTGCGCGCGGTGATCGACGAATCCGACCGGCGCGGCATCGCCTCGAACGCGGCGGCAATTCCCGACCGGTCCAAGCGCTATCGCAAGAAGGCCATCTTCCGCAAGCTGGCCTATACCCCCTATGACAGCGCCGCGCTGGCCTTTGCCCCCAACGCCAACGACGGTGCCCCCGGACAGCGGCGGCCGGGGCTGGCGGTGCTGTCGCGCTTTGGCTTTGTCGGCGCGCCGCAGGTGATCCAGCAGTTGCCCGAACCGGTCGAGATCGACTTTGCCGCGCTGGGCGGTGGCGACGCCGGCAGCTATCGTGTGACCCGCCTGTCGCGCCCGATCCTGAAGGTGCGGGTGCCGGTGGCAGGGCAGACCGTGACCGTCTTCAACTGCCACCTCAAATCGAAGCTGGGCGAGTTTCCCACGCCACCCGGCGCCGATGTCGCGCCCGAGGCCGACCTGACACGCTATGACCCCGCGGGCCGGGCGCTGGGCAGCCTGCGCGCCGGCCTGCGCCGCATGGCCGAGGCCTGGGTGCTGCGGCGCGAGATCCTGGCCGAGCTTGCGGCCGGCCACCCGGTAATCGCGCTGGGCGATTTCAACGACGGCGAAAACGCGGTGTCGTCCGAGATCGTCTCCGGCGAGGCGCCCTTCAGGAATTATTCATGGATGCGCCGCCACAATGCGAAAACGGCCAACGACCGCTATTCCAAGGCGGAAAACCGCGCCATCACCGACGCGGTCGAGGCGGTGCGCCTCATGTCGGCCGAGCGTCTGTTTGTGCGCAAATCGCTGCGGGACATGGTCTATACCGCCGCGTTCGGCGGGGTCTACGAATCGATCGACCAGATCCTGCTGTCGCGCCACTTCCAGCCCGACAACCCGGCGCGGCTGGGCGAAATGGTCTATTTCAGCGTGCTGAACGATCATCTGACCGACGGCACCCACCCCGAGGCCCCCTATAACAAGCTGGCCAGCGACCACGGGCAGATCATGGCCCATATCCGGCTGGAGCGCGATGGGGGCGGCGCGCGCACGAATAGGTGACATCGAATATAATTGACCCTGACAACCAAACCGGCGACCGTTCCCCCGGGCAAGACAGGGGAAAGCGCCATGCGCACGCAGGTCTGTATCATCGGTGGCGGCCCCTCGGGCCTGTTGCTGGCCCGGATGCTGCATAACGACGGCATCGAGGCCATCGTCCTGGAAAGACACGACCGCGATCACGTGCTGGCCCGCATCCGCGCCGGCGTGCTTGAATGGAGCTCGGTCGAAACCCTCGACCGGGCCGGCGTGGGCAGGCGCATGCATGCCGAAGGCACGCCCCACGGCGGCACCTACCTGTCGGCCCAGAACCGTGGCTTTCGCGTCGATTACGAGGCGCTGACCGGCAAGCGGGTCATGGTCTATGGCCAGACCGAGGTGACCCACGACCTTTATGACGCGATGGACGCCGAAGGAACGCCTGTCCTGCACGGGGTCGCGGGCGTGACCATCGGCAACCCCGACAGCGACGCGCCCTTTGTCACCTTCCGCCACCAGGGTGCCGACCGGCGGATCGACTGCGACTGGATCGCCGGCTGCGACGGCTATCACGGTGTCAGCCGCGACACGATCCCGGCCAATATGTTGAAAACCTTCGAAAAGATTTATCCCTTCGGCTGGCTGGGGGTGCTCAGCGAAACGCCGCCCGTCAGCCACGAACTGATCTATGCCAACCATGAACGCGGCTTTGCGCTGTGTTCCCAGCGCAACGCCATGCTCAGCCGCTATTACCTTCAGGTGGCGCTGGATGACCAGATCGAGGCCTGGTCCGACACCCGTTTCTGGGACGAACTGCGCCACCGCATCCCCGAACAGGCCGCCGACAGCCTCGTCACCGGCCCGTCGATCGAGAAATCGATCGCGCCCCTGCGCTCGTTCGTGGCCGAGCCCATGCGCTGGGGCCGGCTGTGCCTGGTCGGCGACGCCGCCCATATCGTGCCCCCCACCGGCGCCAAGGGGCTGAACCTGGCCGTGGGCGACGTGCATTACCTGCATGACGCGCTGACCCGCGCCTATGCCGGCGACCCCGCCGCCATCGACCGCTATTCCGAAACCGCGCTGGTCCGGGTGTGGAAGGCAATCCGCTTTTCCTGGTGGATGACCTCGGTCCTGCACAAGTTCCCGGGGCAAACCCCGTTTGAACAGCGGATACAGGAAGCTGAAATAAATTTGCTTGAAGTCAGCGACACCGCCAAGGCAAACCTTGCCGAGAACTACGTCGGGCTGCCCTTCTGACCGGCCGGCAAAGCGAGGTGACAGATGGCATTCGCCATTCTCAACGGCAACGCCATGAGCTTCCGGCAAGACGGCGACCCCGACGGACGGCCAGTGGTGTTTTCCAACTCGCTGGGCACCGACCACCGGCTGTGGTCGGCAATCATGCACCACCTGCCCAAGGGCCTGCGGCTGATCCGCTATGACAAACGCGGCCACGGCCTCAGCGACGGTCCGCCGCCACCCTACAAGATGGGCACGCTGGTCAGCGATCTTCAGGCACTGATGGACCATCTCGGCCTCGCCGACGCGGTCGTCGTCGGCCTGTCGGTCGGCGGGCTGATCGCGCAGGGCCTGGCCGCCAAACGGCCGGACCTCGTCAAGGCGCTGGTCCTGTCGAACACCGGCGCCAGGATCGGCAACCGCGACATGTGGCAGACCCGCGTCGACGCGGTCAAGGCCGGCGGCATCGCCGCGGTCGCCCCGGGCGTGCTGGACCGCTGGTTCTCGAAAACCTTCCGCGACACGCCCGACATCGGCCTGTGGCGCAACATGCTGCTGCGCACCCCGGTCGAGGGCTATCTCGGCTGTTGCATGGCCATCGCCGGCACCGACTTCATCACCCCCACCTCGGGGCTGCGCCTGCCCGCCATGGCCATCGCCGGCAGCGAGGACGGCGCGACACCGCCAGACCTGGTGCGCGAACTGGCCGGGCTGATCCCCGGCTGCCGGTTCGAACTGATCCGCGGCGCCGGCCACCTGCCCTGCGTCGAGGCGCCCGCAGCCTACGCCGACCTGCTGACCGACTTCCTGCGCCAGGTCGGCCACACCTGAAGACAGGCGTTTCGCGTCGAACCCGAATGACCCAGCGCCCCCGCGATCAAGCCAAACGCCAAAGGCCGCAGCGGCCGGGCCGCCATCATCTTGGCAAAAATATCCCCGCCGGAGGCATCCCAGGCGCGCATCGGCCCGGGCAAGGCCCGACCGGCGGCCCGCCGCGACGTCACTCTCCGGCGACATGGCAAAAGTGAACCGACCGGTTTATCTGCCCTGTCGCCCCGACCGCCGACCTGACGAGAGCGCGCATGCCAACCCGCCTGCCCCTGATCTTCATCATGATCACCGTGGTGATCGACGCCATGGGCATCGGCCTGATCATGCCGGTGATGCCCGACCTCATCCGCGATGTCGGCGGCGGCTCGCTGGCCGACGCGGCGATCTGGGGCGGCATTCTCGCCACCTCCTTCGCGGTGATGCAATTCATCTTCGGCCCGGTGATCGGCAACCTCAGCGACCGCTTCGGGCGGCGTCCGGTGCTGCTGATCTCGCTCTTGGTGATGGCCGCGGACTATCTGGTGATGGCGCTGGCCGGGTCACTGTGGCTCTTGCTGGCCGGGCGTATCGTTGGCGGCATCAGCGCCAGCACCCAATCGACCGCCGGCGCCTTTATCGCCGACATCTCGTCGCCGGCCGAAAAGGCCCGGCGTTTCGGGCTGATCGGGGCCGCGTTCGGGATGGGCTTTGTCTTTGGCCCGCTTCTGGGCGGCCTTTTGGGCGAATACGGGGCGCGGGCGCCCTTTTATGCCGCTGCGGGGCTGGCGCTGGCCAACATGGCCTTCGGCTTTTTCGTCCTGCCGGAAACGGTGACCGACCGCATCCGCCGCCCCCTGCGCTGGGCCCGCGCCAACCCGCTGGGCGCCTTTGCGCATGTCGGCAAGCTGCCGGGCCTGGGGCGGCTTCTGACCCTGTTCTTCTTCTACCAGGTCGCCTTTTTCATCTACCCGGCGATCTGGGCCTATTTCACCCAGGCGCGCTTTGGCTGGACACCGGCGATGACGGGGCTGTCGCTGGCCACCTTCGGCATCTCGGTGGCACTGGTCCAGGGCGGGCTGATCGGGCTGATCCTGAAGTGGCTGGGCGACCGGGGCACCGTCTTTTACGGCCTGATCTTCAACTTCGTATCCTTCCTTGCCGTCGCCCTGATCGCCAATGGCTGGGTGGTGCTGATCCTGGCGCCGATCACCGCGCTGGGGGCAGTGGTGACGCCGGCGCTGCAGGGGATGATGTCGCGCCGGGTGCCGGATGACAGCCAGGGCGAGTTGCAGGGCGTGCTCAGCTCGGTCGGGGCGTTGGGGATGATCATCTCACCGCTGCTGATGACCCAGACCTTCGCCGCCTTCACCGCGCCCGACGCGCCGGTGCAGTTCCCCGGCGCGCCGTTCTTTCTGTCGGCCGCTCTGATGGTGCTTTGCGCGCTGATCTTCGTGACCCGCCGCCGCGCGCCCGCCCCCGCCTGACGTCGCGCGCGCCGCCGCCCGGCCGTTCATGGTCGCTTTTCGGCTTGCCCGTGACAGGGCGCGGCGGCAGGGTCGGCGCGACACGAAAAGAGAGAGGCTTCCATGGCAAGGATCAGGGCTGCGGTCTGTCACGCGTTCGACACGCCGCTGACGGTTGAACAGGTCGACCTGCGCGCCCCCACCGGCCGCGAAGTCGAGGTGACGCTTGACGCCGTCGCCATCTGCCACTCGGACATTTCCTATGCACGCGGCGACTGGGGCGGACCCCTGCCCACCGTCTATGGCCACGAGGCCGCGGGACGCATCACCGCGGTGGGCCCCGGCGCTGATCGGCACGCCCTTGGCCAGACTGTGGTGGTCACGCTGATCCGCGCCTGCGGCAGTTGCCCCAGTTGCGCCGCCGGCACCCCGGTGGCCTGCGAAACCCCGTCGGCGCCCGAAGGCCCGCTGTCGATGCCCGATGGCAGCGGTCTGACCCAGTCGATGAACTGCGGCGCCTTCGCCGAAAAGGTGGTGGTCGATCAAAGCCAGATCGTCGCCATCCCGGCCGACATGCCCATGGCCCCGGCCAGCCTGCTGGCCTGCGGGGTGATCACCGGGGTCGGTGCGGTCGTCAATTCGGCCGCGCTGCGCCCGGGGCAGGACGTGGTCGTCATCGGCGCCGGGGGCGTTGGCCTGAACGCCATTCAGGGCGCGCGCATCGCCGGCGCCCGGCGCATCGTGGCCGTCGACCTGAACCCGTCCAAGCTGGACGACGCCCGCGAGTTTGGCGCCACCGACACGGTGCTGGCGACCGAAGACAAACCATGGCGCAGCGTTTTCAAGGCGCTGGGCCGGGGCGCCGACGTGGTGCTGGTGACGGTGGGGGCCATCCCGGCCTATGACTCCGCGCCGCGCTATCTGGCCCCCAAGGGGCGGGTCATCATGGTGGGCATGCCGCATTCGGGCGCCAAAAGCAGCTATGAACCGGTGATTCTGGCCGCCATCGGCGCAGGGATGATCGGCACCAAGATGGGCGACACGGTGATTGCCCGCGACATTCCATGGATGATCGACCTTTATGGCCAAGGCCGGCTGAAGCTGGACGAACTGGTGTCGCGCACCTGGAGCCTCGACCAGATCAACGAGGCCATCGCCGACACCCTGTCAGGCGCCGCCCGGCGCAACGTGATCGTCTTCGACCGCTAGGCC
>CAYYMJ010000031.1:12569-31481 GCA_964472855.1 uncultured Rhodobacterales bacterium
CGACACCCTGTCAGGCGCCGCCCGGCGCAACGTGATCGTCTTCGACCGCTAGGCCCGCGTTCCGGGCCGCCACGGTCAGCAGCGCCCTTCGGGCCGGCCATCGAAGCCCCGAGGACACCGTCGGAACCCCGCGAGCGAGGAGGGCGCGGGCACCTTTTGCGGGGACGGTCAAATCGCTTCAACAAAGGGGCCATGACAAAGGCCCGGCGGCGATGTCCCGCACAAACGCTCGGACCATGCGCGGGCGCGCCGTGCGGCTTTCCCGGCGCATTCGTGCCCTTGTCCGGCGTCCACCTGCTCCGGCGGCCCCACGGCGGCCGGGATCAGTCGTCGCGCCCCGGCTCGTCCGGATTGCTTGAGAACAGCGCGATCTTGTTGCCCTGGGGGTCACGCAGGTAGCCCACGTAAAACCGCGCGCCATAAGCGGCCCGAAATCCAGGCGCACCCTCGTCCCGGCCGCCGTTGGCCATCGCCGCGGCGTGCAGGTCGCGAACCTGGCGCTGGCTTTGCGCCTCGAACGCGACCATCGCACCGTTCCCAGCCGAGGCCGGGCGCCTGTCGAACGTGGGTTTGACGTAGAAATCCGGCGACAGGGGCGACTGCCCCGGCGCAACCGGCAACGCAAAGCTCAACCCTTCGGGGCCCTCGTCCAGACCATAGCCAAGGGCCGGCAGGAACGCGGTATAGAACCGTCTCGCGCCGACCATGTCGTCGGCCCCGACCGTCACATAGGCAATCATGCGGCGTTATCCCTTCCGGCGTACATGCTACCGGCAACGGCGACCACAGGGTAGGCCACAACGACACCGCGACGGGATTGAGCGCGACCGCCGCGCGATCAGATGCCGCCGCTGTCGTGGCCGCCAAGCGGCAATCCATCGTCAAGATCGTCCCATTCGTAAACCACCAGACCGGCGGTTTCCGCGCCGCCCAGCCGGCGATAGACGGCCCGCGCGGCCACGTTGTCGTCCTCGGTGCCCAGCCACGCACAGTCGCAGCCCCGGGCCACGGCGACCCCCAGAAGCACCTTCATCAGGCGCGTGCCGATCCCCCTCTTGCGATACCGCTCGGCCACACCAAGCTCGTTGACAGGGAACTGCGGCGCCTTGTCGGGATGCAACAGGATGGTGCCGCTGGCCATGCCCAACACGTTGGCGCCGTCCAGCGCCAGCACGATCTCGTGCCCCGGGCCATCCAGAAAGGCCCGGGCCTGGTCAGGACGCACGGGGCGATCGAAAACGTCGTCGCCGCCAGACAGCAAAAGCGACAGGTCGCCGGGCCCCAGATGTCGGATTGTGATTGAGCTTGTCATCGCGGCTGGTCACTCTTTCCCGGAACGATCGCAGGAAAGGCGCGGACATGAAACTGCAGGACCTCGACATCATCGTGACACAACCGCCCGCGCCGGGCTGGGGCGGGCGCTATTGGATCCTGGTCAAGCTGACCACCGACAACGGCATCACCGGCTGGGGCGAATGCTATGCCGCCTCGGTCGGCCCCAAGGCCATGCGCGCCGTCATCGCCGACGTGTTCGAACGCCACATGCAGGGCGAGGACCCGGCCAACCTGGAGCTGATGTTCCGCCGGGCCTATTCCGCGGGCTTCACCCAGCGGCCCGACCTGACGGTAATGGGCGCGTTTTCCGGGCTCGAAATCGCCTGCTGGGATATCCTGGGCAAGGCGCAGGACCGGCCGGTCTGGGCGCTGATGGGCGGACGCATGAACGACCGTGTGCGCTGTTACACCTATCTCTACCCCCTGCCCCACCACCCGCTGCCCGCGTTCTGGGGCGCCCCCGACATGGCGGCCGAGGCGGCGGCCGATTGCGTTTCCCGCGGCTTCACGGCGGTCAAGTTCGACCCGGCCGGCCCCTACACCATCCGCGGCGGCCACCAGCCTGCCATGGCCGACATCTCGCGCTCGGTCGCCTTCTGCCGGGCGATCCGCGCGGCGGTGGGCGACCGCGCCGACCTGCTGTTCGGCACCCACGGCCAGTTCACGCCGTCGGGTGCGATCCGGCTGGGTCAGGCTCTGGAACCCTTCCTGCCGCTCTGGTTCGAAGAACCCGTGCCCCCCGACGACCCGGCCGCCATGGCCGCAGTCGCACACAGCGTGCGCGCGCCGGTGGCCACGGGCGAGCGGCTGACCACGCTGGCCGAGTTCGGCGCGGTGCTCAAAGCCGGCGCCGCGGCGATCCTGCAGCCGGCGCTGGGGCGCGCCGGCGGCCTGATGCAGGGCAAGAAGATCGCCGCCATGGCCGAAGCGTTCGGCGCGCAGATCGCGCCGCATCTCTATGCCGGGCCGGTCGAATGGGCCGCCAACCTGCACCTGGCCACCGCGATCCCCAACCTGCTGATCGCCGAAACCATCGAAACCCCCTACCATGACGCGCTGATCGGCGGCGCGATCCGGGTCGAGGCCGGCTTTGTCCGCCTGTCCGACGCCCCGGGCCTCGGCATCGAGGTTGACGAGGCGCTGGCCCGCGCCAACCCCTATGACGGCGACGGCCTGCACCTGCAGATGCAAGAGGCGCCCTGCGACTATGTCGGCGAAAACCTGTTCGAAGGCGGCGCCCCGGCCCGCAACTGACCGAGCACCACAAGTCTTCTTTGGCTCGAAAAATACCTCGGGGGGGCGGCGCGGAACGCGGCGCGGGGGCAGAGCCCCCTACGGCGCCAGCCCGGCAGTGACAAGCGCGTTGGCAATGCGCTGGCTCTGCCCGCCGTCGCGATAGGGATAGCGATTCAGGAAGACCGAGGCTGTAAAGCGGGGGTCGAGCCGCTGCAGGTCGGCCACGTGATCGCGGGCCTCGTCGACAAGGCCCAGTTCGACCAGCGTCGCGGCCAGAACGATCCGCGCGGGCGGAAACAGCGGCGCGATGCGCACGGCGCGATTCTCAAACTCGCGCGCCGCATCAAGCTTGCCCAGCAAATAATGGCTGTGCGCAATATGGTGAAAGACATTGGGTGGCGCGACCGGGTCGAAATGCAGCGCGATCTTGCCGGCCTCGATTCCCCGCGCCGGCTGGCCCGCGAAATTCAGCGCGTCGGAAAACCAGATATGTGTGTCTGCATTGTTGGGGTCGAGCGCGACCGACCGCTCGAAACTGGCAATGGCCGCGTCCGGCTCTTTCATGATGGTTCTGAGCCACCCCATGCGGCAGTGCGCGAGCGAACTGTCAGGGTCGAGCGCCACCGCGCGCTCGGCCTTCTCCAGCGCAATCTGCAACCCGTCGTCATAGCCTTTCCAGCCAAAGGAAAAGCCGCTT
Source organism: uncultured Rhodobacterales bacterium (assembly GCA_964472855.1). Taxonomy (GTDB): domain Bacteria; phylum Pseudomonadota; class Alphaproteobacteria; order Rhodobacterales; family Rhodobacteraceae; genus Tranquillimonas. The sequence continues at coordinate 15,838 of CAYYMJ010000031.1, forward strand.
TGATAGGGAAAGACCTGTTCGGCCCAGGCGTTGGAATACGTCGGGTCAAGGGCGACGGCCCGGTCCAGCAGGGCAAGGCATTCGGCGTTGGTTTCCGGTGTGAACTGATAAAATTTGGCCCGTCCTTTCAGCATCAGTTCGTAGGCCGCAACATTGCTGGTGCCCCGCGCCGGCGCCGGTGTGGCAGTCAGGCTGACGGGCAGGGCCGCGATGATCTTGCCGGCGATTTCGTCCTGCAGGTCAAAAATATCCTCCAGATCGCCGTCATAGCGTTCGGCCCAGACGTGGCCTCCGGTCCGGCTGTCGACCAGTTGGGCGTTGATGCGGACGCGCTTGCCGGCGCGGCGCACGCTGCCTTCCAGCACATGGGCCACGCCCAATTCGGCCCCGATGTCGGTCACTGTCTTGGGCGAATTGCGAAAGGACAGGGAAGAGTTGCGGGCGATCACGAAAAGCGCGCGGTTCTTGCTGAGGTCGGTAATCAGATCCTCGGTCAGACCGTCGGCGAAATAGTCCTGTTCGGGGTCGGCGCCGATATTGACGAAGGGCAGAACCGCGATCGAGGCATCGGGGCGTTCGGGCGGGGCGCGCGTGTCTGTGTCGCCGGTATCGAGGGCGGCGACGAACCGGAAGCCCTGGCGCGGAAGCGTCTTGATGGTGGCCTGCCTGGCCCCGTCGTCGCCCAGCGCCCGGCGCAGTGCATTGATCCGCGCATTCAGCGTGCCGTCGCCGACGATACGACCCTGCCAGACACTGTCGATGATCTCGTCTTTCGACACCACGCGCCCGGCGTTTTCGATCAGGAGCACCAGCAAGGCAAACACTTGCGGCTGCACCGCCACGGGCTGACCGGCCTGGGCGAGTTCCATGCCGTCGGTGTCAACGGTGAAGTCGCCAAAGCGGTAATTCATGGGCGGGCAAGCCGATGGCGAAAAGAATTCATGGTCCGGCAAGCCAAATACAATCTCCTGTTCAAGCGGTGCCCGGACCGGTTGGCCAGGTTGGTTTCAACAGATGAAACGAGGTCAACCATGAACATCCTGCCCGCAACTGCCGACGCTAACAGCGATTTCGAAGCGATCAAGGCCGCTTCTGCGCCGGTCGATGCGGCCGCTGTCGCGACCCCCGGGCTGCTGGCGCGGCTGGCCCGGTGTTTCTGGGGCTATACCGAGAAGCAGGCCATGGCCGACCTGCGGAGCTTTGACGGGTTGTTGTAAGGCAGGATGGCGTTGGGGGGCGTTGCCCCCCTCGGCGCGTGCCGCGCCTTCACCCCCCAAGGTATTTTCCAAGCCAAAGAAGCCGGGTCCGCGGTCTATGGGATTTGGCGTTGGACTTGATCCCATTGGGTGGCACCCGAGGCGATGAAATCACCGATTTCAGGTGGCGTCGGGTGGTCCGGGTTCAACGCGAACCGTCAGGGGGCGTAAGGGTCGGGGTAATTCCAGTTCGCGGCCTCGGCCTTGAGCCAGGCCAGCAGCGCCTGCACCCGTGCGGTGCGGTGCAGGTCCATGTGGGTGACCAGCCACAGCCGCGCGGCCCATTCGGGGCGCGGCGGCAGGATCTGCACGACGTCGGGGTCGGTGCCGGTCAGTGGCATGAAGCCGATGCCGACCCCGTTGCGAATGGCCTCGTGCTGGGCGCCGAGTTCGCGGGTCTGGAAGACGAAACATTGCGGCGGCACGTTGCGCCGCAGCCAAGCCGAGTATTGCGGCCGCTCGTCGCCCGGCGGCGGGCCGACGAAGGCGTGGGCGGGGAAATCCGCGTCGTCGGCGGGCTGACCGTGGCGGCGCACATAGTCGCGCGAGGCGCAGAGGTGGACGTCGAAGGCAACAAGCGGCTGGGCGACGTTGTCGGGTTCTTGCGGTTTCGGACCGGCGCGCACGGCGACATGGGCTTCGCCCAGTTCCAGCCGGAAGCGGCGCGCATCGGTCAGGTAGGTCAGACGCACGTCGGGATGTTGGCCGAGAAACCGGGCCAGCGCCGGCACGAGGATGTTCGACAGCCCCGGGGCCGTGGTCACGGTCAGGTCCCCTGACACCCGGTCGGCGCGGCCGCGGATGCGGGCGTTCAGCCGTGCGAACTGGTCGTCGATGCCATCGGCAAAGGCCAGCAGGTCGGTGCCGGCCTCGGTCGGGGTGAACCCGCGGGCGTGGCGCAGGAACAGCCGGGTGCCCAGCCGTTCTTCGAGCGCGTCGACATGGCGGATGACCGTCGCGTGATGCACCCCCAGCGCCTGCGCCGCCGCGCTGGCGCTGCCGGCGCGGGCCACCTGGAACGCGGTGCGGTATTCTTCCCAGTTGTCGTGGGTCATGCCCGACTGTGCGATATTGCGCAGCTTATGTCCATAATTTGGTATTCCGATCAAAATGGCGCAGGAATAGTTAAGGCGTCGAACACCGATACCGGAGCTGAAACATGACCCGAATTCTTCATATCGACGCCTCGGCCCGCAAGGCCGGGTCGGTCACCCGCGACATGGCGCGGCGCATCGTCGCCAGCCATGATGGCGCCCAAGTCGTTCACCGCGACCTGGCCGCGGCCCTGCCCCAGATCGACGAGGCCTGGGTGGCCGCCAACTTCACCCCCGCCGACCAGCGCAGTGATGCGCAGAAGGCGGCGCTGGCGCTGTCCGACAGCCTGGTGGCCGAGTTGCGCGCCGCCGACGTCATCGTCATCGGGCTGCCGGTATACAATTTCTCGGTCCCGGCGGCCTTCAAGGCCTGGGTCGACCTGGTGGCCCGCGTGGGCGAGACATTTTCATACTCGGAGCAGGGGCCAAAGGGGCTGCTGACCGGTAAGTCGGTCGTTGTCGCCGCCGCCTCGGGCGGGATGCCGATTGGCGCCGGGATCGACTTTGCCACCCCTTATGTGCGACACGTGCTGGGTTTTCTTGGCATGACCGACGTCACCCTGATGACCCCCGCCGATTTCTCGGCACCCGGCGAGGCCGCGGCCTGACCGGGCAAACTGGAGAAACGAACATGAACAATCTTGGAAAACCTACCATTCTGGTGGTGCGCGCGCTTCTGACGCTGGCCTTTGCCGCCGCCGGCCTGGCCAAGCTGGCCGGGGCCGAAATGATGGTGCAAACCTTCGATGCCGTCGGCTTTGGCCAGTGGTTCCGCTATGTGACCGGGCTGATCGAGGTTGGGTCGGCCATTCTGCTGTGGATACCGGGGCTGCAGGTGGTTGGCGCCGGGCTGCTGGTGGCCACGATGGCCGGCGCGCTGTTGGCGCATGTCCTGGTGCTGGGCATGTCCACCAGCCTTCCGGCGGTGGTTTTGATCCTGCTTGCGCTGGTGATCTTCTACCACCACCGCGCCGATGCAAGGCGTTTCCTGCCCGTGTGATGGCGCGGCCGGGCGCCGGGTGGCCTTGCCGCCCGGGCGCCCGGCCTCTGCCTCAGGCCAACGGGCGGCCGGGCTGGCCGGAACCGGACCAGTCGAACGCAACGAGATACGCCCAAAGCTGTTCCGCGAACTGGGGAAAGGCGGCCTTTTCCCGCATCAGCAGACTGACAAGCCGCCGCTCGGGCAGATCGGCAATGGGGCGAAAGACCAGATCCGTGCTCATGTAGGTCACCACCGACCGCGGCAGGATGGTCACCCAGTTGCCGGTGCGCGCCACGGCGATCAGCGAGGTCGTGTTGTGAACCGCCACCCGGCACGCCGCGGCGGCGCTGGCGACGGCCGGGTTCCTGATCAGGTCCATCAGGTTGTTGCGCCCGACGGGAAAGTTGAACACCTCTTCGATGGTCGGGTCATGGTCCTGCATGGCCAGCGGGTGGCCCGGCGCACACAGCAGGCCAAAGCGGTCGCTGAACAGCGGCGCCTGTCGGATGCCGTTCAGCTTGTGCGCCCCCGACACGATGCCGATGTCGGCCTGCCCCCTGACCAGCGCGTCAAGGATCAGCTGGGTATCGGTGTCGCGCAACTCGACGCTCAGCCCGGGGTTACGCTCGGTCATGGCCCGGATCGCGGCGGGGAAGACTTTGGCCGCCACCGACGGCACCGAAGCGATGCGCAGCAACCCGGCGGGGGAATTGGCGCAGGCCTCGATGGCCTTCAGGGTATAGTCGAACTGGCGCAGCTGGGTTTGCGCCAGTTCGAACACCTGTTCGCCCAGCACGGTCAGCCGGTTCTTGCGGTCGCTTTCGAACAGGCGCTGGCCCAGCGTGCCTTCCAGTTGCTTCAGGGTCATCGACACCGCCGACTGGGTGCGCCCCAGCCTTTCGGCCGCTTCCGAAAGGTTGCCGGTCTGCGCGACGGTGGCGAAACAGCGCAGCATTTCAACCTTGATAACCATATCAATGTTCCTGAAATTTCGTTCAGTTTATTGAATTTGACTGATATGCGGTCGCGAGTCCATCCTGCCGCGAATATTGGCTTTGCGAGCGGGAAATGACTGATTTGAAAAAGAATCTCGTGGCCGGAGAATGGGTTGCCGGTGACGGTGCGATCGAGAATCGCAATCCTTCGGACCTGAGCGACCTGGTCGGCAACTTTGCTCAGGCCAGTGCCGCCGACCTGGACGCGGCGCTGGATGGTGCAACCGCCGCCCAGCGCGCCTGGGCCGGTTACGGGCCCGAGCGCCGGCAGGCGGTTCTGATGGCCATCGGCACCGAGTTGATGGCCCGCGCCGAAGAGCTGGGCCGCCTGCTGAGCCGTGAAGAGGGCAAGCCCATGGCCGAGGGCCGGGGCGAAGTGTATCGGGCCGGGCAATTCTTTACCTATTACGCCGCCGAATGCCTGCGCCAGATCGGTGAAAATGCCGACAGCGTGCGCGCCGGCGTGGAAATCGACGTGCGCCGCGAACCGGTGGGCGTGGTCGCGGTCATCAGTCCGTGGAACTTTCCCACCGCCACCGCGTCGTGGAAGATCGCCCCGGCGCTGTGTTATGGCAACGCGGTGATCTGGAAACCGGCCAATGCCACACCGGCCTCGGCCGTGGCGCTGGCCGAGATCATCGCGCGGCAGGACATCCCCGCCGGCCTGTTCAGCCTGATCATGGGAGCGGGCGGGAAAATCGGCCAGCGGCTGGTGGAAAGCCCGCTGGTCAACGCGATTTCCTTCACCGGTTCGGTGCCGGTGGGCAAGGGTATTGCAACGGCGGCGATCGCGAACCTTACCAAGGTGCAGATGGAGATGGGGTCAAAGAACGCGCTGGCCGTGATGGACGACGCCGATCTTGACCTCGCCGTCAGCGTGGCGCTGGGCGGCGCCTTTGGCGGCACCGGGCAGAAATGCACCGCAAGCTCGCGTCTGGTGGTGCATCGCGCCGTGCATGACGCCTTTGTCGACAGGCTGGTGGCCGGGGCGCAGGCCATGCGCGTGGGCCACGCGCTGGAGCCTGATACCCAGATGGGCCCGGTGGTCAGCGAACGGCAACTGGCGGAAAACCTGGCCTATGTCGAGCTGGGCCGCAGCGAGGGGGCCGAACTGGCCTGCGGCGGCCAGCGGGTCGAGCGGGCCCACAGCGGGTATTACATGACGCCGGGTGTGTTCGTGAACAGCACCAACGCCATGCGGATCAACCGCGAAGAGATGTTCGCGCCCCTGGCCTCGGTGATCGCGGTCGATGGCTATGACGAGGCGCTGAGCGTGGTCAACGACACGCGCTTTGGCCTGACCTCGGGCATCGTGACCCGCAGCCTGGCCCGTGCCACCCATTTCCGCCGCAACGCCCGCACCGGGGTGGTCACGGTCAACCTGCCCACCGCCGGCACCGATTACCACGTGCCCTTTGGCGGCCGCGGTGACAGCAGCTATGGGCCGCGGGAACAGGGCAAGGCGGCGGCCGAATTCTATACCACGGTCAAGACCGCCTATATCAGCGCCGGGGCCCCGGACTGATGCCTGCGCGACCGGTCCGGATCGACGGCCTGCAATATGCCAACTGGTCGGAAAAAATCTTCCGCCAGATGCGTCAGGGTGGCGTGGACGCGGTGCATGTCACCGTGTCCTATCACGAGAATTTCCGCGAAACCGTTCTGAATTTCGAACGCTGGAACCGCTGGTTCGAACGCTTTCCCGACCTGATCTTTCACGGGCTGACCGCTGCCGACATCGACCTTGCCATTGAGACCGGGCGCACGGCGATCTTCTTCGGCTTTCAGAACCCCAGCCCCATCGAGGACGACATCGGCCTGGTGGAAATCCTGCACCGGCTGGGCGCGCGTTTCATGCAGCTGACCTATAACAACCAGTCGCTGCTGGCGACCGGCTGTTACGAGGATGACGACACCGGCCTGACCCGCATGGGCCGGCAGGTGGTGCGCGAGATGAACCGCGTCGGTCTGGTGGTGGACATGAGCCATTCGGCCGACCGGTCGACCATCGAGGCGGCCGAGGTCTCGCAGCGGCCCATCGCCGTGACCCACGCCAACCCCCATGATTGGCACCCCGCCCTGCGCAACAAGCGCGACAACGTGATCCGGGCGGTGGTGGAAAACGGCGGCATGATGGGCTTTTCCGTCTATCCCCATCACCTGAAGGACAAGTCGGCCTGCACGTTGGAAAGCTTTTGCGAGATGATCGCGCGGACAGCCGACAAATACGGCACCAACCGGCTGGGGCTGGGCAGCGACCTGTGCCAGGACCAGCCCGACAGCGTGGTCGAATGGATGCGTGTCGGGCGCTGGACCAAGGAAATCGACTATGGCGAAGGCTCGGCCACGGCGCCGGGTTTTCCGCCGATGCCCGACTGGTTTGGCGACAACCTTGGTTTCGCAAATATCGAGGCGGGTTTGCGCGCAACGGGGATGCAAACCGACGAAGTGGCTGGTATCATGGGCAATAACTGGTATCGCTTTTTTGCCGAGAATTTCGGCCCGCAAGGATAGCCCATGGCCGAGACCTCTGCCTGCACCGTCGCGCTGCGCCCGCCCGAACAGGTGATGCGGCTTGACAGGCTGGGGTCGATGCACCAGTGCCGGCTAAGCTTCATGCGCACCCTGATGCGGCGCATGGCGGGCGAAAGCTGGCAGTTCTCGTGCCGCGAATTTGCCATCAACGACAATGGCGTCGGCCATGCGCTGTATGTCGCGGCGACGCCGGAGCGCAGCTATACGCTGGTGGCCTTTGCCCATGACCTGCCGGCGCATATGCGGTCGGACCGGGTGATCGCCACCGCGTGGGACGCCACCTTTACCCTGTTCGACGGCCTGCCGCGAGATGCCGACATCGAACGGCTGGCCGCCAACGTGCCCCTGCAAGAGGCCGGGCGCGTCAGCGGATCGGAATTGTCACTGTCGCGGGCCAACCGTTCGGTGCGGCTGTGGGAACATGTGGTCGCGGCGCTGGCCGAGGGCCGGCAGCCGGACCGCGCGATGATCGACGATGTCGGCTATCTGATGCGAACGACGGCGGTCTATGGCTCGGGCAAGTTCGGGGCCGCCGACTATGACCGCATCTCGGGGCGTCCGGAAATGGGCTCGCCCTTTCAGGCCGAGATGCTGTCGGTCTATCTGACCCGCATGTTCGTGCGCGATCTCGTGCATCACATGGCCCGGGCGCGGGGCGGCGACCGCGCGACCCGGCTGGCGCCGGACATTGCCCGCAGCCTTGGCATCGGCAATTCCACCGGGCTGGGGCTGGGCCCCTACATCATCAACCACCCCCGGCTGTTCAACAACTGGATCGCGGCGCGCGAAACCGCCATTGCCCGCGTGCGGGCGCTGCCGGCGGCCGATGCCGGCGCGCAGGCGGAGTTTGGCACGCTGGTGGGCCGCGCCACGCGCTCGGTCGCGCTGTGGCAGACCGTGCACCCGGTGCAGGTGCAGAAACTGGCCGGTCTGCGCGACGATCTTGCCGCACTGACGGCGCATCTCGACACCGGCGCCCTGTCGCGGCCCTGCCCATGGGACGCCCTGATCGGCTGGAGCGCTGGCGCGCTGGGGCTGGAAGGACAAGAGCTTGTCGCGTCGCTGATCCTTGAACCCCACGGCGCGCTGGTCGACGATCTGGCCGCGACCATGTCCGACCATGACAGCGCCAGCTTTTGCATCGACGGCGCGATGAGCGTCGCGGCGGCCCGCGATCTGGTCGACCAGGTCTTCGGCTGGACGCGCGACATCGACTGGTCGGCGCGCGAGAATTGCGCGCGGGCCTGGTATGTGTCGGCGGAAAAGCTGGAACCGCGCCTTGGTGAACGCTTCGAGGAACCGATCGAGCCCTATGAACAGCCACTGGCCCCGTCCCGCGACGCCGCGCTGGCACTGGCCGACCTTGACGCTTTCGACCCGGGCCGGCGCGTGGCCGAGTTTCTGCTGCGCCATCCCGAACATCGCGCCGTGCTGCGCCGCGCCCAGATGGCGGCGGCGGCGCCCTATGCCGAGATCCGCGACAACACCATCGCCGCCGACATGTTCCCGGTCGACCTGTTGCGGGTCAAACTTGCCTTCTTCGGGGCGACGCATTTCGACCCGCGATCAGACCGCTGGCTGCGCATCAGCATGTTCCGGGGCGCGCCCTATCCCGACGAGTTGACCCCGGCCAACGCCGATGACTGGGTCTATCCGCAGGTCGCGCCATGACCCATTCGCTGTCCGAGGTCGAGGCCACCGCCCGCAAGGCCGCGCGCGGCGTCGGCCTGCCGTGGGGCTTCGCGGACGAGGCCGGCCAGGCCACTCGCTGGCTGTGCGGCGCCGGGCTTGATGGCGTGCGGGCGCTGGCCGACCATGTCGAAGCCTCCGACGGCACCGATGTTCTGCACTGTGCGCCGCGGTCGCTGGACGGTGTCTGGCGTGCCGCGCGCGGCCCGGTGCTGTGCCCGTTGCAGACCGGATGCGCCCTGTCCGACGATGTCGCGGCCTGGGCCGAACCGGGATTGCGGCTGAAGCGAATGTCGGCGCCGCTGCTGCTGTTGCCCTTCGCGGCCCGCGCGGCCCGACGCATGGGCCGCACGGCAATCGTGATGGCCGACAGCGCTGTCGCGCGGGTCTTTGCCAACCATGCCGTCCTTGTTCCCAACGCCGACGGAAGCTTTCCCGCCATGGCCGCCGAACTGGTGGTCGCGCTGGGCGAACCGGACGGAGCGGCGCCGGCGCCGGCGCCGTTCAGCCGGTTCACGCCTGACCCGGGCGCCTGGGCGCGGCTGAACCTGTTTGCCCAGCGCGTCTATGCCCCCGAAACCGACGCCTCGCGCCTGACCGGCGCCGGCGCAGGGCTGAGCGACAATGACTGACCGGAGCCTTCAATGATCGAAACCCGCACACTCGGCCTTGACGAGATCGAGGCGCTGTCGCAGCGCGCCCTGACCGCCGCCGGAACCCTGGACGCCAATGCCCGGCCGCTGGCCGTTGCCACCGCCGCGACCGAGGCCGACGGCGTTGCCAGCCACGGGCTGGCCTATATCCCGATCTATTGCGAGCATGTTCGGTGCGGCAAGGTCGACGGGCAGGCGCAGCCGCTGCTCGACCGGCCTCGGGCCGGGGTCGTCACGGTCGACGCTGCTGCGGGCTTTGCCCACCCGGCAATCGACATGGGCTTTGACGCGCTGGTGCCGCTGGCGCGCGAACAGGGGGTGGCGGCACTGGCCATTCGCAACAGCTATAACTGCGGGGTGCTGGGCTATCACACCCAGCGGCTGGCGCGTGCGGGACTGATGGGCATCGGCTTTACCAACGCGCCGGCCTCGATCGCGCCGTCGGGCGGCGCGACGCCGGTGGTGGGCACCAACCCGTTTTCGGTGGCCGCGCCAGGCGCCGATGGCGAACCCGTGGTGCTGATTGACCAGAGCGCCAGCACCATCGCCAAAAGCGAGGTGATGAAGCACGCCCGCGAAAGCCAGCCGATCCCGCTGGGCTGGGCGCTGGACAGTGACGGCAACCCGACTACCGACCCCGAGGCCGGGCTAAAGGGGTCGATGGCGCCGTCGGGCGGTTACAAGGGGGTGGGCATCGCGCTGTTGGTGGAAATGATGGCCGCCGCGATGACCGGGGCGACGCTGGGGATCCATGCCTCGCCCTTTTCCGGCACCAAGGGCGGGCCGCCCCGCACCGGGCAATTCTTTCTGGCGATCGACCCGGACGCGACCTCGGGCGGCGGCTTTGCCGGGCGCATGGCCGACCTTGTCGCCGCCATTCGCGAGCAGGACGGCGGGCGCCTGCCGGGCGACGGGCGCGGCGCCAGGCGCGCGCAGGCCCGCGCGGCGGGCGTGGCCGTCAACGTGGCAACGCTGGCGCGGATCGAGGCAACCATCGGCCAGGGCGCGTCGCGTTAACCCGCGACCACCCGGCGCTGTCTGAAATCAAGGATTTCGACAGGTCAGGCGACGGCTGTCGGATCAAATTGAACGCGCAGCGCTGCAGGCCGCACCCCGGCAAGGCGGGATGTCCGCGCTAGGCGCGATCTGCAAGACCGGGCGGCATACCCGGCGACCAGCGGCAGCAGCACCCGGCAACACACCGGCCAACCCGATTTTTCCTTCGAAAAATCGCAGCCGTTTTCACAGAAAAACTGGGGCCGCCCGCGGTCAGGTGGCGCGCATCAGCATGCCGAACAGGTCGCGCGGGTCGTCGGGGTCGGCCAGCATGTCAAGCATCTGCGCGTGGCCGGTGCCGCGCACCTTTTCGGCCACGTAGCGCAGGGCCGAGAAATCCTCGATGGCAAATCCCACCGAGTCGAACAGCGTCAGTTGCCGCGCGTCGCGCCGCCCCGGTGCCTCGCCCCGCATCACCTGCCAAAGTTCGGTCACCGGATGCCCGGGGTCAAGCTGCTGGATCTCGCCCTCGGCCCGGGTCTGTTCGGGGTATTCCACGAAGATGTCGGCGCGTTTCAGGATATCGCGGTGCAGTTCGGTCTTGCCCGGGCAGTCGCCGCCGATAGCGTTGATATGCACGCCGGCCCCCACCATGTTGTCGGACAGGATGGTGGCGAACTGCTTGTCGGCGGTGCAGGTCGTGATGATCGCCGCGCCTTCCACCGCTGCCTGGGCCGTGCGGCAGGCCGTGACCTCGAACCCCTGAGCCGTCAGGTTGCGGGCCGCCTTGGCGGTGGCGGCGGGGTCAAGGTCGTAAAGGCGCAGGCGCGACACGCCGCAAAGCTCGCGAAAGGCCATGGCCTGAAATTCGCATTGCGCGCCGTTGCCGATGACCGCCATCACCTTTGCGCCGGCAGGGGCCAGATAGCTGCCCACCAGCCCCGACATCGCCGCCGTGCGCAACGCGGTCAGCAAGGTCATCTCGCTCAGCAGCACCGGATAACCCGTGGCCACCGACGACAGCACGCCAAAGGCCACCACCGTCTGGTTGCCGTCGCGGCGGTTCTTGGGGTGGCAATTGACATATTTGAAGCCGTAGTGCTCGGCATCCGCGGTCGGCATCAGCTCGATCACGCCATCGCGGCTGTGCGAGCCGACGCGCGGCGTCTTGTCGAATTCGGGCCAGCGGCGAAAGTCTTCCTCGATCGTTGCCGCAAGCTCGGCGATAAACCGCGCCGGCCCGATCGCATGGACCAGCCGCATCATGTCCTCGACCGAAACAAAGGGCACCATCGCCCGGGTCGACGGCGTGGCGGCAACCGGGCTGGCGGCACTGTCGGCAAGGGATTTCGGCTGGCTGTTCATGCGGCAAAACTCCGGGTTTCACGGTCAAGGACCCGGCGCCCCAGAAGCGAGGCCGTCAGGTCCACCAAGAGCGAGGCCGTCTGACCCCGCACATCGAGGAAGGGGTTCAGTTCGGCCAGGTCCAGCGAGGTGACCAGCCCGCTGTCGCACAGCGTCTCCATGATCAGATGCGCCTCGCGAAAGGTGGCGCCGCCGGGCACCGTGGTGCCAACGGCCGGGGCGATCATCGGGTCAAGGAAATCCACGTCCAGGCTGACATGCAGGCAGCCGTTGGCGTCGCCCACACGTTGCAGAAACGACGTCAGCGGCCGCAGGATACCGGTTTCGTCGATCGCGCGCATGTCGCGCACATCGACCCCAAGGGCCAGCAGCCGGTCATGTTCGGCCGGGTCGACCGACCGGATGCCCAGCATGGCGATGTTTGCCGGGGCCACCGGCGCCGTCACTGCCGGAAAGCCCGCGAACCCCGGCTGCCCGGTGAAATAGGCCACCGGCGTGCCGTGGATATTGCCGCTTTGCGTGCTTTCGAGGGTATGAAAATCGGAATGCGCGTCAAGCCACAGCACGAACTGTGGCCGCCCCTGCGCCGCCGCGTGGCGCGCGGCGCCGCTGATGGTGCCGGCTGACATCGAGTGATCGCCACCCAGAAACAGCGGCATCGCCCCCGTGGCCGCCGCCTGTTGCGCCGTGTCGGCCAGCGTGGCGGTCCAGGCGATGGCCTCGGCCAGATGATGCAGCGCCGGGTTGGCGTGATCGCGGGGCTCTTGCGCCGCGATGGCCAGGTCGCCGCGGTCGGTGACGGTCCAGCCAAGGCCGGCAATGGCCGCGCCCAGCCCGGCCGTGCGCAGGCTGGCCGGCCCCATGACGCACCCGCGCTGGCTGGCACCGGTATCGACCGGCGCGCCCCACAGCACGCAGGATTTTTCTGATTGACTGCTCATGATTGCAGCGTGACACAGAAAAATGTAAGAATTGACTAGCCACATTGCCATTTCGCGCAGCAAATTCGCGCAAATTGTCAGGAGAAGTGTCATTTCGGAAAGGCCCGTCACTGAAACCGACCAGGTGATACTGGCGGCGCTGCGCGCCAACGCCCGCATGTCGGTGACCGAACTTGCCAGCCATGCCGGTGTGTCGCGCGCCACCGCCAGGTCGCGGCTTGACAGTCTGAAGGCGTCGGGCCGCATCCGCCGCTTTACCATCGAAACCGATGTCGATGCCGATGGGCCGGTGCGCGCCATTTCGATGGTGCAGCTTCAGGGCCGCCTGTCGCGCGCCGTCATCCGCACCCTGACCCGCATCCCCGAGGTCACGACCGTCTATTCCACCAACGGCACATGGGACCTGGTGATCGAGCTTCGCACCGAAAGCTTGGTGCGCTTTGACACCATCCTGCGGCAGATCCGCGAGATACCCGGCGTGCTGAACAGCGAAAGCTGCCTGCTGTTGTCACGGGTCAGCGGCTGAGCTTCGGTATCCGCGCGCCGCCGTCCGTGACCACCCGAATGCGCCGTTTCCGGGGTCGGGCCCGGGCGCTGCAACATCCGCCGCCGCCTCAGGCAACCAGGTGCGACCGCGGGCTTTCGTCCATTTGCCGCGCCAGCCGGTGGCTCAGCCGCAGCGCCAGGTCGCCACGCACCTCGCGGTGGGCGGCGCTGTCCCACAGATTGTGGGTCTCGCGCGGGTCGGACCGCAAATCATACAACTCGCCCCATGGCTCGTCGGCATAGACCGACAACCGCCAGTCCTTTGTGCGCAGGGTCCGCACCCGGGCCGGCGTGGCGAGCCCGAGCTTGGCAACGGCGTCGTTGAATTCGATCAGCAGCTCGTCCCGGTGCCCGGCGCCGCCCAGCGCCGACGGCAGAAAGCTTTGCCCCGCGATGCCGCGATACGGCGCCAGCCCGGCCCGGTCGAGAATGGTCGCCGAGATGTCGATGGTCGAGGCCAGCGCGTCGTTGACACGGGCGCTGCGGCTGGCCGGGTCCGACCAGATCATCGGCACCTGCGTCACCGCCCGGAACGGCAGCGCGCCCTTCAGCAGCAGCCCGAAATCGCCCAGATAATCGCCATGGTCCGAGGTGAAGCAGATCACGGTGTTCTCGAACAGGCCGGCCTCGGTCAGCGCCGCCACCACGCGCCCGATCTGGTCGTCGATCATGGTGATCATGCCGGCGGTCAGGGCCATGGCCTCGCGCAGGCCGCGGTCGTCGACACGGGTGACCGTCTGCTTGTTGAACTGGCCGCCGCCGGTCTCGAAATTGTCCTGCAACCAGCGCAGCGGCGGCGGCGGGTTGCGGTGGGCCGCAAAAGGCAGGTCGACCGTGAAATCCTCGGGCGCATACATGTCCCAGTATTTCCCGGGCGGATTGAAGGGATGGTGCGGGTCGGGAAAGGACACGAACGAAAAGAACGGGCTGTCCTTGCGGGCCGGGTCGCGCAGATAGTCGATGGCCCGGTCGGCGACCCAGGCCGAGGGATAGGCCGCCTCGGGCACCGGCGTGCGATAGGCCTGTGGGCAGGAATAGTTGTGCGGCAACTGGTTGGCATCGTCCCACAGGGCCCGCCAGTCCGGCTGGCTGCGCCGAAACCACTGGGCATAATGGCCGCCACAGCGGTCGCCGTGGGCGGTCACCATGTCGACGTGGGAAAAGCCATAATAGGGCAGGTCCAGGCCGAAGGGCGCGTCGCCGTCATAGTTGGCCGGCGCCTCTTGCGTGATGTTCTGGGTCGCCGGCGCCCAGGCCTCGTCGACAAGGCGGTCGCGGCCGTCGGGCGGATGCTGTGCCGTGTTGGTGGAAAAGGGTTGCAGGTGGCTTTTGCCGATCGACGCGGTGTCATAGCCGCCGGCCGACAGCACGTCCACGAAAGTGCGGGCGTTGGTGGGCAGGTGGCACCCGTTATAGCGCAGCCCATGCTGCGACGGCATGCGCCCGGTCATCAGCGACGCGCGGTTCGGCATGCACACGGGTGCGGCAACGTGAAAGTCGCTGAACCGGGTCCCTGCCGCCGCCAGCGCGTCGATATTCGGGGTCTTCACGACCGGATGACCATAGCATCCCAGCCAGTCCGAGCGCTGCTGATCAGTGATGAAGAACAGAAAGTTCGGCCGGTCGTTCATGCGGTTCGCCCCTTTTCCCGCGCCGCCAAAGCCCGGCGGCCGGTCGGCAACTGGTGCCGTGCGCGCAAATTTGCGGCAGGGGGCGCACAGGGCGCAAGGGCCGATTTGCGCCCGCTTGGGTTCAAATCAGCGGGCATTCGGCCCTCTGGCCGCGCGAATACAGCGTTGCGCGCGCAACGCGATCCGGGATGCGGCACCTAACACGTTGAAATCCGTGACTTCAGTCAGCGTTGGGTGATCAAAGGCACGGCGCGCAACGCCTTAGCTGGCAAGCTCTGGTCTGGCGGCGCGGGCCCAGCAGTCGCGGATGTCACCGGCAAGGCTGGCGGCGTCAAAGGGCTTGCCGATCACGCCAAGACAGTTTTCGGCCGAGGCGCCGGGACCCTCGGCCACCAGATTGGTCTTGGCCGATACGAAGATCACCGGCAGGTGCTGAAAGCGGTCGATCCGGCGCAGGTGTTCCAGCGTCTGAAACCCGTCCATTTCCGGCATCTGCACGTCCATGAGCACCAGTTCGGGGTCGACCGTGGCGGCCCGGTCCAGCGCTTCGGGACCACTGGCGCATTGCACCACATGAAAACCACCCAGAACCGACAGTGCCAGATAGGCGATCTCGCGGATGTCGGGGTCATCCTCGACATGAAGAATACGCTGGGGGCCGGTCATCTTGTCATGCATCCCTTGCCAGCGGCAGAGCCACAACAAAGCGCGCACCGCCGCCGTCGGCGTCTTCGCACCAGATACGCCCGTCGTGACGGTCGACGATCATCTTGGCGATGGACAGCCCCAACCCCGATCCGCCGACATTGCGCGTGTCCGAGGTGTCGACCTGCACGAAACGCTCAAAGACCTCGGCCCGCTTGTCGGCGGGAACGCCGGGGCCGGTGTCTGACACCGATATGCGCGCCGCGCCGTCCTGCACCCCAAGCGCCACGCGCACCTTGGCGCCGGCCGGCGAGAA
>CAYYMJ010000031.1:31581-34953 GCA_964472855.1 uncultured Rhodobacterales bacterium
CGGCGGCTGTTCTTGATCGCGATATTGACCAGCCCGGTGCTTTGTTCGGAAAGATCGCCGACCGCGCCGGACTCCATCAACTCCAGCGCGCCCTTGATCGAGGTCAGGGGCGTGCGCAATTCATGGCTGACCATCGAAACGAACTGCGATTTCACGCGGTTGGCCTCTTCCGCCGCGGCGAGCAGGCGCGCACGTTCTTCCGAAATCGCCTCGGCGTTGTCCAGCGCCAGCCTCAGGTTGTCGGTCTTGGTCTGCAATTCTTCGGCCATGCTGTCGAAAGCCTGCGCCAGCTGCCGGGTCTCGCGCGGGGCGAACCACGGCAGGCCCGAGACGCGGGTCGAAAAGTCGCCGCGCGCCAGTCCCGCGGCTGAACTGGCAACAGCTTCGATCGGTGCGGCCAGAGCCCGCGAAAACGCCAGGCCGATGCTCGACGCCAGCAGCAGGACAACGCCGGCAAAGGCCAGGGTGGCGCGCTGAACCTGCCGCGCGTGATCTTCAAGCTCGCTGATCGGCTGCGGCACCATCACGCCCCAACCGGTTTCGGGCACCGACGTAAAGCCGGCGATCATGTCGGCCGCCATGGGCGGCGAATAGAATTGCATAACGCCGGTACGCCCGGCCATCATTTCCTGCACCACGCTCAGCCGCGACGCATCCTTGGCGGTTGCCTGCCACTGCGGGTTGGGGTGGGCCACGACATGGCCGAACTGGTCAACCACCATCGAATGGCCACGCTCGCCGAAGGCGATGGATTTCTGCAGCTTGTCCACATAAGCCGTGCTCCATGGCGCGATGGCGACAAGACCGTTGTCAAGCTTTCGCGCGATGAAGAAATGCGGCACGCCGTCAAGTATCCGGATGCCCGACACCACCGATTCGCCGTTGCCGTCCCGCGCCAGCGTGCGCAGATCGGCGAAAAGCTCGGGCGCGAGCCTGTCGACCGGGTGGTGTTCCGGCTTGCCCTCGATTCTGCCGACCACATTGCCCGAATTGTCATAGATCTGGATTTCGCAAATGCCATAGGCGGCAAGGGCGTCAGCAAAGGCCATCGAACGGTCGACGCTGGACGACTGGTTGATCGCAAGGTTGAAGGTGACCTGCGCATCCGAGGCAAAGCGCGACATCGCCCGCGAAAGATTCTGGGCGATGATCAGGTGGTTCTGGTTCACATAGCTCAGCTCGCGGGCGAACGACGTGTCCTTGACATGTTTGTAGAAGATGGCGACCGGCACCGCCGCCAGCACCAGCATCATGGCAACCGTCATTGCCCAGATTGGAATGAAACCGGCAATTTTTCGAGCCGATGGTGCCGTTTTTGCTGCCGAAATTCCGATTCCGCCCGCCCGGTATGCGCCAAACATTTTCTGCTCCGTATCAAAGACCGCGATCAAATCCCTTTCTGGTTACCCGTTAAAATTGTTAAGAATTTGGCGGCAATGCGCGGCGATGGTGGTTGCGCGGGTGCGTCAGGCAGGCCCGCCGGGCCTTGGCCCGAGCCGTCGCGGGCAGTAGGTTTCGCCCGGTGATGCCGGCCAACCCCGCATATCCGCGCCTGTCGCGCAGCCGTCCCGCGCCGCGGCCCGGCATCGTGCATTTCGGCCCCGGCGCCTTCTTTCGCGCCCTTGTCGCGGTCAGCACGCAGCAGGCGATGGCAGCGCGGCCGGGCGACTGGGGCATCGTCGCGGTATCGCTGAAAAGCGCCGCCGCCCGCGATGCCCTGATGCCGCAGGGGTGCGCCTTTACCGCCGTCTCGCTGGGGCCAGGGGGCAACGACCGGCAGATCATCGGCTCGATCGTCCGGGTGCTGGTCGCGCCGGATGACCCGGCGGCGGTCCTGTCGCAGTTGTGCCGCCGCGAAACCCGCGTCGTGTCGCTGACCATTACCGAAAAGGGCTATGGCCTGATCCCGGGCAGCCACTGGCTTGACCGGGCCAACGCGGACGTGGCCCATGATCTGGCCAACCCCGGGGCGCCACGCACGGCGGCCGGCTTTATCGTTGCGGCGCTGGCGCGACGCCGTGCTGACGGCCTGCCCGGTTTCACGGTTCTTTCCTGCGATAACCTTCCCGCCAACGGGCGGGTCATGCGTGCGGCGGTCATGGCGCACGCAGTCGCCCATGGCGGCGAGCTGGCGGAATGGATCGCGGCCAACGCGCGCTTTCCATCGACCATGGTCGACCGGATCACCCCGGCCGCCACCCCCGAGGACAGGCGCGCCCTTGCCGCCGCCGCCGGCTATGACGACCGCGCCTGTGTCTTTCACGAGCCGTTCCGCCAATGGGTGATCGAGGATGATTTCGTCGCCGGCGCGCGCCCGGCATGGGAGGCCGGGGGGGCCGAATTCGTTGCCGATGTCGCCCGGCACGAGACCATGAAGCTGCGCTGCCTGAACGGCGCGCATTCGGCGCTGGCCTATCTGGGCCTCGGGGCCGGCAAGGCGACCATCGCCGACGCGGTCGCCGACCCGGCGCTTGCCGCCTATTGCCGGGCGCTGTGGGGCGAGATCGTTCCCACCATCGAGCCGCCGGCGGGCGCCGACCCCGGGGCCTATTGCAACGGTCTGCTGAACCGGTTCGCCAATCCTGCCATCCGGCACAGGACGGCCCAGATCGCCACGGACGGGTCGCAGAAGCTGCCACAGCGCCTGCTGGCCACGATTTCGGACAATCTGGCCGCGGGGCGCGGCATCGGGTGCCTGTCGCTGGCGGTCGCGGCCTGGGTTCACCACGCTGCGCCTGCCGCTGGTTCGGCAGCACCGCCGCCCGATCTGAACGACCCTCTGGCCCGGCGCCTGGCGACGGCAGCCATGGCCGCCGACCCGGTGGCCGCCTTCCTCGACATCACCGAGGTGTTCGGCCCGGCCCTGGCGCGCGACAAACGGTTCCGCACCGCGCTGAGCCGCGCCCATGCCGCGATTGCCGCCGACGGTGCGCGGGCGGCGGCGCGGCGGGCGGCGGCGGTGGCCGGGGAAAACCGGGGCGGTTGATGCGCGCGGGCACAACGGGCCGGGCGGCCGGGCTTGCGCCGTGAACGGGGGGCGTGCCATGGGGCCGGGCCGGGTCATGGGCAGGCCGCGCCATGGAAGGGGGCGGTTGATGCGCGCGGGCGCAACGGGCCGGGCGGCCGGGCTTGCGTGCCCCGGCGCACCGCGCCACTGTTGCGCCCCATGACCCGACCCTGCCCGGCCCCGCCCGATGACCCGGCCCCGCCCCGGTGCACTCCCCCGTTCACGGTGCACGCACCCGCCACAGTGCACGGCCCCCGTTCACGGAGCGACCCTGCCCCACGAATGCGGCCCGGCCTCATTGCGCGGCCCGCATTCGTGGCGCGACCCCGCTCACGCCTCTATCCCACCCGATCAGCCGCCCCCCA
>CAYYMJ010000032.1:0-5464 GCA_964472855.1 uncultured Rhodobacterales bacterium
TGCGGCGCGAGCCGGTGGTTGGCCCGCCCCTGCGGGGCGGGCGGTGCCTCCGGCGGGGATATTTTTGCCAAGATGATGGCAGATGGGTGCGGTCGGGCGCTGGCCGGTGGCGGGGCGTGGGCCGGTGGCGGGGCGTGGCCGGGGTGGTGGCGTCAGGATCGGCGCGCCGCCGCGGGCGGTGGGCCTAGCGGTCTGGAACATGGGACGGATACTCCTAGTCGATCGACCGAAACATTTGAATCCCGCCGCCGGGCGCAGGCTTTGATCATAAACCATTCAGATGGTTCGATTGGTTGATGCATAGTGAAAATACTGGTGGCGCGAAACGTCAGATTCGATCCACTAGGGGGCGATGATCGGCGTCGCTTTCATGTCGGATGCTCGCGGCGTGACGCCGGCGAACGGGCTGCCGTGCCGGAACCAGCTTTGCGGGGCCGGCGCGCCCCACAGGGTCTGGCGCTGGGGATCGGTCAGGTCCCATTTGATGGGTTCGAGATCGGGGTCGACGGTTTGATAGTCGGAACAGTAGATCTCGATCCGGTGGCCATCGGGGTCGAGGATATACAGGAAGAAGGCGTTGGAGATGCCGTGCCGGCCGGGTCCGCGTTCGATATTGCCGACATGACCGGTGGTGGCCATCAGGTCGAGAAGATCGATGATGTTCAGCGGTGTCGGCACCCAGAAGGCCACATGGTGCAGCCGTGGTCCGGTGCCGTTGGTGAAGGCCATGTCATGCACCCCGCCCTTGCGGTGCATCCACGCCGCCCACAGGCGTTTGCTGTCGTCATCCTCGGTGTATTCGGTCACGCGGAAGCCCATGTCGCTGTAGAAGGCGACCGAGGCGTCGACATCGTGGCTGAAGCAGTTGAAATGATCGATGCGCAGCGGTTTGACCCCGCGGTAGAGCGCATATTGCTGATGGATCGGGGGCAGACGGTCCATCTTGTGGTAAAATTCCAGCGGAATGCCGATGTTGTCGGCGGTCAGCAGCGTGCGACCCTGATAGGCGCGGTCGACCCACCGCGTGGGGCGGCCATGGCGGTGGAACCAGACCTGGGCGCGGTCAAGGTCGTCTTCGTCGAAGGTCTTGAACCCCATGGGCCCGGCGGTGCCGGGCTGGTCGGACTGTTGCAGGATCAGGCAGTGATGGCCCCGCTCTTCCATCGCGCGCAGGTAGACATGGGTGTCGGTTTCGTCGGTGACCTGCAGGCCCAGTATCCGGCTGTAGAAATCGCGGGATGTCGCAAGGTCCGCGACGTTCAGGCAGGCGTGACTTAGCCGGATGGTGTTGAAGTCGGGGTAGAGATTTGGTGCGGGAACGGGCATCGCGGGCTCCTACGTGACGGGAAAGATGACATCGGTCTGGCCGGTGCCGGATGACGGGAAACAGGGGGTCACGAGTTCGCATTCACGGTCGCGGGCATCCCGGCCCGGCGCGCCATGCGGCATCGCCGTGTCATGCATCGAGCCTTCGCCACTGCAAGAGGCGGCGGCGTCGCCCGGCAACGTCCGAGGCACCGTGACGTCGCCGCTGTGCCACATGTTCAGCGCATGCAGGTCGACCTGGCGGTTGACCTTGGAACGGATGGTGAAGGTGCCGCGGCTGGCTGGGTAATCCCGGTTGGGCCGGAACCTGTGGCCGAGCGAGCCGGAAGCGGCCGGCGCCACGCTCTCGTTGCCAGCCTCGATCGTCGCGGGGATGGCTGCACCGACGAAGCGGCATTCGTCATGGGCATGCGCGGCGCACCAGGCTGCGACCGGCACCACCTTGATCTTGTGGTCGCGGCTGATGAAATGCGTTGGCGCCAGCGCGCCATGCTCGGGCCCGGGACTGTCGAGATGGCGGGCCGGCGTGAAGGCGCCGCTGTGGGCGGCGGCCGCGGCGGTCGCGTCGCCCAGACCGGGATTGCCGCGGTCGGCGCAGGGCGGGTTCGAGATGAACTGCGGAAACTCGTTGAAGGTCAAGACGCCCTTGAACCGGGCATTGGCGTTGATGTGAAACCCGGCGTTCGGCACCCGGTGCGTGTTGCAGATCACCACGGGCGTGGCCCCGGCATCGCGGGCGCGGCGGGCAGTTTCCGGGTGGCCGCCGGTCGCCGGTTGGCGCGTGCCTTTGTCCGGCCCATCGTGTTCCGACAACACCATCGGGCGAGCATGGGTGATCCTGGCGGCGAGATCGCGCTTGCCCATTGTCTGGTTCCCCCTGCGCTCAGACCCCCAGCCGGGTGATCTTGTGCTGGCCGGTGGCAAAGCCGATGTGTTTTTGCTCCATGTAGAAGTCAAAGCTCCAGTCGCCGCCGTCGCGGCCGATACCGCTGGCCTTGACCCCGCCGAAGGGCGTGGGCAGGTGGCGGACGTTTTCCGAATTGACCCAGATCATTCCGGCCTCGATCCGGTCGGAGACCCGCAGCGCGCGGGTCAGATCGCTGGTCCAGACATAGGCCGTCAGCCCGTAGGGAATGTCGTTGGCGATTTGCACCGCCTCGTCCTCGGTCGCGAAGGGGATCGAGGTCAGCACCGGGCCGAAGATTTCTTCCTGCGCGATCCGCATGGCGTTGTGGGCCCCGGTAAACAGGGTCGGGCGCACGAACCAGCCCTTGTCACCCACCCGTTCGCCGCCGGCGGCGATGGTGGCGCCGTCCTGCCGGGCAATGTCGAAATAGCCGGTGACCTTGTCGAAATGCTGTTCGCTGATCAGCGGGCCAACCTCGGTCGCCGGGTCCAGCGGGTGGCCCACGCGGATGCGGTTGATCCGGTCGACCAGTCGCGCCTGAAACGTCTCGCGGATGTTCTCGTGCACCAGAAGCCGCGAGGACGAGGTGCAGCGTTCGCCGTTGACCGAGAAGATCATGAAGATCACGGCGTCGAGCGCGCGGTCGAGGTCGGCGTCGTCGAACACGATCACCGGGTTCTTGCCGCCCAGTTCAAGATGGTTGCGCTTCAGCGTATCCGCGCCCTGGCGGGTAATTGCCGAGCCGGTGCGGCTTTCGCCGACAAAGGCAATGGCGCGGATGGCGGGATGTTCGCACAGTGCCTTGCCGGCGCCCTCGCCAAAGCCGTTGACCGTGTTCAGCACGCCGGGTGGCAGGCCGGCCTGTTCCGCGATCTCGACCAGAAGCCGCGCGGTCAGAGGCGACGCCTCGGCCGGCTTGTGAACCACCGTGCAACCGGCGGCCAGGGCTGGGGCAATCTTCCATGTCGACAGCATGAACGGCGTGTTCCATGGGGTGATGACACCCACCGGGCCAATGGGCACCCGCGTGGTGATGTTCATCAATGTCGGCGATTTCAGGTGTTGGCCGTCGCGGGCCTGCACCACCTGGTCGGCGAAATAGCGGAAATTCTCGGCCCCGCGCAGCGCCGCCTTGGACATGAACTTCAGCGCCTGCCCGGTGTCCCAGCATTCGCACAGCGCGATTTCCTCGGCCCGCGCCGCGATGGCCTCGGCCACGGCGATCAGGATCGCCCGGCGGCGGGTCGGGGCCATGTCGCGCCATGGGCCAAAGGCGTCGCGGGCGGCGTTGGCTGCGGCGTCGATATCGCTGGCCGTGCCGTGGGCCACGTCGCAGATGACCGACCCGTCGACAGGCGACAAGGTCTGGAACCGCCCGGCGCTGCCGTCGGCGTCGGCCCCGGCGATGCGGTTGGCGATGCCGCCGTCACGAAACCGGGCGAGAAAGCCGTCAAGCTTGCCGAGATTGTCGTCCAGTGCGCTCATGTCGTTTCGGCCCTTGGTCGGTTGCGGGGTCGTTCGCCGGGCCGGATGGCCTCAATCGCTTAACATCTTAAGTAACTCCGGCCCGGACGTCTGTCAAGCGGCCTTGGACGCCGGCCGCGGGCTAAAGCTTGATCCAGGCGGTCTTGAGATTGATGTATTTGTCGATCGCGTGCAGCGATTTGTCCGATCCGTTGCCCGATTGTCCGACGCCGCCCAGCGGCACGGTCACGTCGGCGCCGCCATAGGTGTTCACATGCACCACCCCGGCGCGCACCGCCCGCACCATGCGGTGCGCCCGCCCAAGGCCGGACGTCCAGACCGCGCCGGCAAGGCCATAGTCGGTGGCGTTGGCGATGCGGACAGCCTCGGTCTCGGTCTCGAACGGTGTCACGGCCAGCACCGGGCCGAAAACTTCGCGCTGGGCCAGCGCCGCGTCGGGCGCGACGCCGGTCACGATGGTGGGGGCCATGTAATAGCCGCCGGTTTCCTGCAAGATGCGCCCGCCACCCGCATAAACCCGCCCGCCTTCGGCCTGCGCGGTTTCGACAAAGCGCAGGTTTTGCAGCAACTGGGTTTCCGAATTCACGGCCCCGATCTGCGTGTCCAGCCGCAGCGGATCCCCCACCCGCATGGCAGCCGCCGCCGCCGCGACCTCGGCCACGAAATCATCGTGAATCGCCGCCTCGACCAGCAGGCGCGAGCCCGCTACGCACACTTGCCCCGAATTGCGAAAAATGCCCTGCGCGGCGACCTTTGCGGCCTGCGCCAGATCCGGCGCGTCGGCGAACACGATGTTGGGCGACTTGCCTCCAAGTTCCAGATAGACTCGCTTGAGGTTCGACTGCGCCGCGTATTCCAGCAACCGCCGCCCCGTCGCGCCCGAGCCGGTAAACACCAGCACATCGACATCCATCGACCGGGCCAGCGCGGCGCCCACGACCGCACCTTCACCGGTGACAGCATTCAGCACCCCGGGCGGCAGCCCGGCTTCAAGCGCCAGTTCGGCCATGCGCATCAGCGACAGCGACGCCGTCTCGGCCGGTTTCAGCACCACCGAGTTGCCCATGGCCAGCGCCGGCCCCAGTTTCCACGCCCCGATCATCAGGGGGAAATTCCACGGAATGATCGCCCCGACCACGCCCACGGGCTGTTTGTGGATCAGCCCCAGCACCCCGCCCGCCGTTGGCGCGATCTCGCCGTAAACCTTGTCCAGCGCCTCGGCATAATAGCGGATGGTGGCGGCGGCCGAGCCCGGCTCGGCCTTCAGCGCCATGGCGATCTCGGTGCCATTGTCGCGCACGCCCAACACCGCCAGTTCCGGCGCGTTGGCCGCGATCAGATCGGCCCATTTCAGCAGCACCGCCTTGCGCGCGGCCGGTGGTTGCCCGGCCCAGCGCCCGTCGTCAAAGGCGGCGCGGGCCGCGGCAACGGCCCGGTCCATGTCGGCGGCGGTGCCGCGCGCGGTGGTGGTCAGGCGCTGCCCGTTTATGGGCGACAGCACCTCGAGCGTTCCGCCATCCGAGGCCGGAACAGACCGGCCGTCGATCAGGTGGTTCCGGGGCGGCACGGCCGTGGCGCGCAGCGCGTCAATGGTTGCCTGATCCATGGGGTCACCTTTCAAAACGGCGATTGCGGCAGCGTGGCGCCCGGGTGAGCGATACGACAGATGCGGGCCGGCACCATCCCGAGAACCCGAGAACCCGAGAACCCGAGAACCCGAGAACCCGAGAACCCGAGAACCCGAGA
>CAYYMJ010000032.1:5564-32984 GCA_964472855.1 uncultured Rhodobacterales bacterium
CCCGAGAACCCGAGAACCCGAGAACCCGAGAACCCGAGAACCCGAGAACCCGAGAACGTTGCCTTGTTAACTAAATGGAGTCAAACCCTTTCGGCAGACCGGATTTGCCCCGCCTGATCCGGGCCGCGCGGCGCGCGCCCTTCGAAGACATCGCGCTGTTTTGCCGTCTCCTGCATCATGAATTCGCGGAACAGGCGCACCCGCTGCGTGCGCCGCAGGTCACGGTGATACAGCAGCCACAGCCCCAGATCATGCTGGGCCTCGGGCGCGCGCCAGCGTTTCAGCGCAGGGTCGCCGTCACCCATGAAACAGGGCAGATACGCCAGCCCGGCCCCCTGTTTCAGCGCCGCCAGCGTCAGCAGCGTGTCGTCGACAAAGAAGTTATGCGCGCCCGACGGGCAGGCCTGTTTGGTCCAGGACCGGTGAAAGCCGCAGCATTCGACGCCCAGCCAAAGCTCGTCCGCGTCCCCCGCCGACAGCCGGTCAACATAGTCCGGCGCGCCGTAGACCGCCGAGGCCACCGTCACCATCCGGGTGCCGAACAGCGTGTCGGTCGGCGCGTTGGTCAGGCGGATGGCAACGTCGGCGTCGCGCTCGGCCAGGCTGACGAACTTGTTCGACACCTGCACGTGCAACTCGATCCGGGGGTAGGCGGCGCTGAACCCGGCGAAGATCGGCATCAGCACCGTCGACGCCATGTTGTTGATGGCCGAAACCTGCAGGACACCGGCGGCCTCGGCGCCCTGGCCGCTGCGGTTGCTTTCAAACTCGAGGATCTCGGCCTCGATGCGGGCGGCCGAGGCCAACAGGTCTTCGCCGGCCTCGGTCAGGGTGCTGCCGGATTTCTTGCGCTCGATCAGCCGGGTGCCCAACTGCTCTTCCAGCGACCGCAGGCGGCGCGACACCGTGGAATGCTGCACCGATAGCCGGTTGGCCGCACCGCTGACCGAGCCTGCGCGCGCCACGGCGAGGAAGATTCTCAAATCGTCCCACTGCATGCCGGACCTCTCTGCGTTAGTCGATTTTTGCACTTCAACTGTCGAGTTTTCCCGAATTGGCGCAACCCTGAAGTCTTGGCACCCTTCATGGCAACCATTTTTGCACACCAAGGGAGACTGCAAGATGACCACCACCACAACAGCAAAACCGTTCGACGCCGCGGGTTTCAAGGCAACCACGCGGGCCCAATGGGACGACGCGGCCGAGGCCTGGGACCGCTGGGGCGGCCTTCTGAACCGCTGGCTTGGACCGTCGACCGAAATGATGCTGGACATGACCGGCGTGACCCGTGGCAGCCGCGTGCTGGACGTGGCCGCCGGGGCCGGCGAACAGACCATGGCCGCCGCGCGCCGCACTGGCGCTGACGGACATGTGCTGGCAACCGACCTGTCGCCGGGCATTCTTGAACGCGCCGCAGCCAACGCACGGCTGGCAGGGTTTGGCCACGTCGAGACGCGGGTTTGCGACGGCGAGGAAATCGGCAGCATCCGGGCCGAGCCTTTCGACGCCGTGATTTCCCGCGTCGGGCTGATCTATTTCCCCGACCAGCACAAGGCGCTGACCGGCATGCGCGACCAGTTGCGCCCCGGCGGGCGCGTCGGCGCCATCACCTATGCCGCGGCCGACCTCAACGGCTTTTTCTCGGTCCCCGTGGGCATCATCCGCCGCCGCGCGCAACTGCCGCCCCCCCTGCCCGGCCAGCCCGGCCCCTTCAGCCTGGGCGACCCCGATGTTCTGGCCGCGCGCCTGACCGAAGCCGGTTTTCGCGATGTGCAGGTCGAGCGTGTTGCGGCGCCGGTCCGGCTGGCTACCGCGCTGGAATGCCTGCAGTTCGAACAAGAGAGCTTTGGCGCTCTGCACCAGATGCTGTCGGGCCTGTCCGAGACCGAGCGCGACGACGCCTGGGGCGAGATCGAAGAGGCGCTGACCGCCTTCGAGTCCGCCGGTCAGTTCGAGGGCCCGTGCGAGATGCTGGTCGCGGCGGCGACGAAATAACCGCCGCGGCGGACAAAGGAGCACGTCAATGACCACAATCGCTGTCATTCAGGAACCCCCGGTTTACCTGGACCTTGAAAAGACCATGGCCCGCGCGGTCGACCTGATCGGGCGGGCCGCCGGGGACGGCGCGCAGATGGTCGTGTTCCCCGAGGCGTGGTTCCCCGGCTATCCCACCTTCGTCTGGCGGCTTTCGCCCGGCGCAGGGATGGGCAAGACCGACACTTTGTTCTCGCAACTGCAGGCCAATGCCGTCGACATCGGGCGCGGCGGCATGGCCGACCTGCAGGCCGCCGCCCGCGACCATGGCGTGGTCGTGGTGGCCGGCTTCAACGAAATCGACGGCAGTCTCAGCGGCAGCACCCTGTTCAACAGCTGTGTCATCATCGACGCCGACGGCAGCATCGCCAACACCCACCGCAAGCTGATGCCAACCAATCCCGAACGCATGGTCTGGGGCTTTGGCGACGGCACGGGGCTGAACGTGGTGGAAACCGCTGTGGGCCGGGTCGGCGCGCTGCTGTGCTGGGAAAGCTACATGCCGCTGGCCCGCTTTGCCCTTTATGCCCAGAATATCGACATCTATGTCGCACCGACCTGGGACAGTGGCGAAAGCTGGCTGGCCACGATGCAGCATATCGCCCGCGAAGGCGGCTGCTGGGTGATCGGCTGCGCCACCGCGCTTGAAGAAGGCGACATTCCGGCTGATGTGCCGTTCCGGGACGAGTTGTTTCCAGCCAAGGGCGAGTGGATCAACCCCGGCGACGCGGTGGTCTACAAACCTTTCGGCGGTGTGCAGGCCGGCCCCATGCACCGCGAAAAGGGCCTGCTGATGACCGATATCGACGTGGCCGCGGCGCGGGCGTCGCGGCGGAAATTCGATGTCAGCGGCCATTATGCCCGCCCGGACGTGTTCGCGTTGAACGTCAACCGGGCGCCACAATCACCGGTCAGCTTTTCCTGACAAAAGGGCGGCGTCCCGCCAAGACGGGGCGCCGCCACCCTGGCCGTGGCCATGACGCGCTGACGGCCGGAACCGGCCAAACACATTTCAGTGTCATGCGGTCGCCATCGGCAGTTTCATCTTGTCATTACCATCAATAGTGATACATGTGACATCGTTTTAGATGTTTGATATGAATCGCTCCCACATGGACAAGCTATGATCACCGGCACTCAAATCAGGGCAGCGCGCGCGTTGCTGAGCGTGGATCAGAAGCGTCTGGCCGAAATTTCCGGCGTTTCGCTTCCCACGATCCAGCGGATGGAGGCGCGGGGCGCGGCGGTTGGCGGCAGTGTCGAAACGCTGACCCGCGTGGTCGAGGCGCTTGAGCGCGCCGGCATCGAACTGATCGGCGACAATGGCGAAAGCCGTGGCGCCGGGCGCGGCGTGCGGCTTGCCCGACGCAGATCGATGTGGCCCGAGGGCCCGGACGCGGGGGCCGGGGAATGATCGACACCGTCGTCGGCATCGTCGCGGCCCTGCTGGCGCTGTCGCTTGTGGCCACGATGCTTCCGAAAACCCTTGCTTCGGCCACCCTTGTCTACGCCATCAGCGCCGCCGGCTGCATCCTGCTGGCCGCTGCCGCCATTGCCTTTCTTGCCGGCAGCGCGGTGCCCCGGACCGTGGTGCTGCCCATCGGCCTGCCGTGGCTGGGCGCGCATCTGGGGATGGATGCGTTGTCGGCGGTGTTCCTGCTGCTGTTGGGGGTCGGCGGCGCGGCGGCAAGCCTTTATGCGGTCGGCTATGGCCGGCACGAGGCCGAACCGCACCGTATCTTGCCCTTCTACCCCGGCTTTCTTGGCGCGATGGCGGTCGTGGTGCTGGCCCAGGACGCCTTTACCTTTCTGCTAAGCTGGGAGGTGATGTCGCTGTTGTCGTGGGCGCTGGTGCTGCCCCACCACCACGCCGACGCCACCCGCCGGGCAAGCTTTGTCTACCTGACGATGGCGGGTTTCGGCGCCATGACCCTGCTTCTGGCCTTCGGGCTGATGGCGGGCAGCGCCGGCGCCTATGACTTTGCCTCGATCCGCGAAATGGAGCGCGGAACCACGCTGGCGGCGGTGATCGTGATCCTGATGCTGGTGGGGGCCGGTTCAAAGGCCGGGCTGATGCCGCTGCACGTCTGGTTGCCGGTCGCCCACCCCGCAGCGCCAAGCCATGTCTCGGCCCTGATGAGCGGCGTGATGACCAAGATCGCCATCTACGGCTTTGTCCGCGTGGTCTTTGACCTGCTCGGGCCGGTCCCATGGTGGATCAGCCCGCCGGTGATCTTGCTGGGGTCGATCACCGCCGTCATGGGCATTCTGCACGCCATCAACGACGGCGACAGCAAGCGCATACTCGCCTGGTCGACGATCGAGAATATCGGCGTGATCTTTGCCGCGCTGGGGCTGGCGCTGGCCTTCAAGTCGGGCGCGATGCCGGGGCTGGCGGCGCTGGCGATGACGGCGGCGCTGGTTCACGCGATGAACCACATGGCGTTCAAGAGCCTGCTGTTCATGGTCGCCGGCGCGGTGCTGAACGCCACCGGCCGGCGCGATCTGGATGCGCTGGGCGGGTTGATCGGCAGGATGCCTGTCACCGCCTTTCTGGCGCTTGTCGGCGTCATGGCCATCTCGGCGCTGCCACCGCTGAATGGTTTCGTCTCAGAATGGCTGTTGTTCCAGTCGGTGCTGCAAAGCCCGCAACTGCCGCAACCCGGGCTGCAGTTTCTGGTGCCGGCGGCGGGCGGTATCCTGGCCCTGACGGCGGCGCTGGCGGCGGCGGCCTTCGTGCGCTTTTACGGCATCACCTTCCTTGGCCGGCCGCGCAGCGAAGCCGCCGGCACCGCCACCGAGGTCGACCGCTGGTCGCTGGGGGCCATGGCCGGGCTGGTGGCCCTGTGCGTCCTGGCCGGTATCTTCCCCGGCCTGCTGATCGATTTCGTCGGCCCGGCGGTTGGCATTGCCACGGGCGGCCAACTGGCGGCGCAGGGGGGCAACGCATTTGCCACGCTGCTTCCGCTGGCTCGGGTCGACAGCAGCTACAGCGGACTGCTGGTGATGGCCTTTGTCGCGATCGCCGGCGGCGGGGCGGCCTGGGTCGTGCACCGAACCGCGTCACGCGCGGTGCGGCGCGGCCCGGCGTGGGACTGCGGCTTTCCCAACGCGGACCCGATCACCCAGTATGGCGGTGGCAGTTTTGCCCAGCCGCTGCGCCGGACCTTTGGCGCGGTCATCGCGGCGCGCGAAACCGTTGACATGCCGGCGCCGGGAGACAACCGGCCGGCCCGGCACACGGCCAGCACCGCCGACCTTGCGTGGCGCCATGTCTACGACCCGCTGGTCGCGCTGGTCGACAGCGCGACATCGCGCGCCAATGCCCTGCAGTTTCTGACGATCCGGCGCTATCTGAGCCTGGTTTTCGGCGCCCTGATCATTCTTCTCGTGGGGTTGGCGATATGGAACTGATCGGCGCTTTCCTGTTGCAGGGCCTGCAGATGATCGTGGTGCTGGCGCTGGCGCCGGGCCTGACCGGGCTGGTGCGCAAGATAAAGGCGCGCCTGACCCGCCATCGCGGCGCCCCGGTGCTGCAGCCCTATCGCGACCTGTGGCGGCTGTCGCGCAAAGAGGTGGTGCTGGCCGACAATGCCTCGTGGCTGTTCCGGGTCTCGCCCTACATGATCTTTGCCGCGACATGGGTGGCCGCCGCGCTGGTGCCGACCTTTGCCATCGGGCTTTATTTCAGCTGGACCGCCGACCTGATCGCCATCGTCGCCCTGTTGGGCAGCGCTCGGTTTTTCCTGGCGCTGGCCGGCATGGACGTGGGCACCAGCTTTGGCGGTATCGGGGCGTCGCGCGAGATGATGATCGGCGCCTTCGCCGAACCGGCCATGCTGCTGATGGTCTTCACCGTCGCGCTGGTCGCCGGGTCGACGCAATTGTCGAACGTCGCTGCCTTCATGCAGTCGGACGCCGTCGGCATCAGGGTTTCGCTGGGCATGGCGATGATCGCCCTGATCATCGTCGCCCTGGCCGAGAACGCCCGTATCCCCGTGGACAACCCGGCCACCCACCTTGAACTGACCATGGTGCACGAGGCGATGGTGCTGGAATATTCCGGCCGCCACCTGGCCATGATCGAGATCGCGGCGTCGCTGAAACTGATACTTTACATATCCCTGATCGGCGCGATTTTCCTGCCCTTCGGGATCGGCCCTGCCAGCACCGGTATCTTCGGCCTTGCGCTTGGCCTGGCGCTGTTTCTTGGCAAGCTGGCGGGCGCCAGCCTGCTGCTGGCGGTCTTCGAAACCTCGATCGCCAAGATGCGGGTGTTCCGCGTGCCAGAGTTTCTGGGCGCGGCCCTGATGCTGGGCCTGCTGGGCACGCTGTTGTTGTTCGTGTCGCGGAGCCTTTAGATGCACGACCTGTCCTTCGACATTGCCCACATGCTGGCAGGCAGCCTTGTGCTGGTCAGCTTCATGATGATCTATCAGGCGCGGCTTTACGCGCTGCTGAACGCCTTCGCGATGCAGGCGTTTCTGCTGGCCACGGCCGTGGCGTGGCAGGCCTATATCCGCGATGCGCCCCACCTGTATGCCTCGGCCGCAATCGCGCTGGTCTTCAAGGCCATCATCGTTCCCTGGGCCCTGCACCGGATGGTGCAGCGGCTGGGCATCCACCGCGAGATCGAGACGGTGGTCGGCGTGGTCCCGACCATGCTGGCCGGCATGGGTCTGGTGGCCTTGTCGATCCTTTTGATGCTGCAACTGACCGAGACCGCCGATAGCGCGCTGGCGCGCGAGGATCTGGCCTTTTCGCTGTCGGTCATCCTGCTGGGGATCCTGATGATGGTGACGCGGCGCAACGCGGTCAGTCAGGTTGTCGGCTTCATGTCGCTGGAAAACGGGCTGATCCTGGCGGCGACCGGCGCGCAGGGCATGCCCTTTGTCGTCGAGATCTCGGTCGCGTTTTCGGTGCTGGTCGCCATGATCGTGATCGGCGTCTTCCTGTTCCGCATCCGCGAACGCTTTGATTCCGTGGATACCGAAGCGATCGAACAGTTCCGGGGGGAGAAACAGGCATGATCTTCGACCCCCTTGCGCTGGCGCTTCTGGTTCCGGTCGTGGCCGCGCCGCTGCTGGTGCTGACCCCCGGCTATCGCGCCAGTGCCTGGCTGAATGTCGCGGCCAGCGCCCTGACCTTCGCCGCCGCCGCGTCGCTGTTCGTGATCGAACGCCCGCTGCCCGGCGACTATCTGCATATCGACGACCTCAACATCGTGTTCATCGTGCTCAACACCTTCGTCGGCCTGACGGCCGCAGTGTTTTCGGCCACCTATATCGGCCACGAGCTGGAAACCGGGCGGGTGACAACGGCCAGCCTGCGGTTTTACCACGCGATGTATCAGATCATGATGTTCGGCATGAACCTGGCGCTGATGTCGAACAACATCGGCCTGATGTGGGTGGCGGTAGAGCTGGCGACGCTGTCGACGGTGCTGATGGTCGGGCTTTACCGCACCAACGAGGCGCTGGAAGCGGCGTGGAAATATTTCATCCTTGGCTCGGTCGGGATCGCGCTGGCGCTGTTCGGGACCATCCTGATCTATATGTCGGCCCAGCCGATTCTGGGTGAGGGCCTGCCGTCGATGGTGTGGACCAACCTGATCGGCTCGGCCGCCCTGCTGGACCCGCACATGCTGAACGTGGCCTTTGTCTTCCTGCTGGTCGGCTATGGCACCAAGGTCGGGCTGGCGCCTTTCCACGCCTGGTTGCCCGATGCCCATGCCGAGGGTCCGACGCCGATTTCCGCCGTCCTGTCGGGCCTGTTGCTGAACGTGGCGCTGTATGCGGTGCTGCGCTTCAAGATGCTGATGGCCGCGAACGCGGCTGCGGTGGCACCGGGGCCGCTGATGATCGGGCTGGGCCTGTTGTCGCTGATTTTCGCGGCGGCGATGCTGTACCGGCGCCGCGACATCAAGCGCTTGTTCGCCTATTCGTCGATCGAACACATGGGGATCATCGTGTTCGCCTTCGGCATGGGCGGGCCGCTGGCCAATTTCGCCGGGCTCTTGCACATGGTCATGCACAGCCTGACCAAGTCGGCGATCTTCTTTGCCATCGGCAGCGTCACCCAGATCAAGGGAACCCAGCGGCTGGCCGACATTCGCGGCCTGACCCACAGCCACCCGGCCCTGGGCTGGGCGCTGGTCATCGCGGTCCTGTCGATCGCCGGGATGCCGCCGTCGGGGGTATTCATGAGCGAATTTCTGGTGGTCACGACCAGCTTCTCGCGCTCGCCCATCCTGGCGCTGATCCTGGTCTTCGGCCTGCTGCTGGCCTTTGGCGCGCTGCTGCTGCGCCTGACCGGCGTCGCGTTTGGCACGCCCACCGGCGAGGATCAGGAAATGCATGGCTCGCTGGTGCCGCTGTGGCTGCATATCGCGCTGATCGTGCTGATCGGGCTTCACATGCCCGGACCCATGGTCGCGTGGTTCCAGTCGGTCGCGGCGCTTTTGGGATGAACGGACATGGCTAGAGCCCTGAAACTCGACTGGACAGGCCCGCGCGATTTCCGCGTACGCCCGATGCCGGTGTCTGATGTCACTCCGGCCGGTTGGAAGGCCCTTGGCGACCTGCTGGCGGGCCAGAGCCTGACGCTGATGGGCCTGTGGGCCGAGGCGCCGGGTATGGCCATGGCGCTTTACAACCCCGAAACCCGGAAGGTGGCGGTGGCGCGCGTCAAGGCGCGGCGCGGCGCCGTGCCGTCGATCGGCGCGGCACATCCCCCCGCACAGCGGCTGGAACGCGCCGCCAGCGACCTTGGCGGCCTGACCATTGACGGCAGTCCCGACAACCGGCCATGGCTGGACCACGGCTGCTGGGACATTGCCCATCCGCTGGCCGGCCAGACGCCTCATCCCGGCCAGCCCGCCTATCCCGTGCTGCCGGTCGAGGGCGAAAGCCTGCATCAGGTGGCCGTTGGCCCCATTCACGCCGGCATCATCGAGCCCGGGCATTTCCGTTTTACCGCGCAGGGCGAAACCGTGGTGCGGCTGGAAGAGCGGCTTGGCTATACCCACAAGGGGATCGAGCGGCTGATGCAGGGCGCCGACCTGTCCCGGGGCGCCGAACTGGCCGGCCGCGTGTCGGGCGACAGCGCGGTCGCCTATGCCTGGGCCTTCGCACAGGCCGCCGAAGCGGCGGGGCATGTCAGCGTCCCCGAGCGGGCATTTTACCTGCGCGGGATCATGGCCGAGCTTGAGCGTCTCGCCAACCACCTTGGCGATATCGGGGCCGTCTGCAACGACGCCGCCTTTGCCATGATGCCGGCCCAGACCAGTGTCTTGCGCGAAGAGGTTCTGCGTGCCGCCAAGGCATGCTTTGGCCACCGCTACATGCGCGACCTGATCGTGCCAGGCGGCGTGGCGGGTGACCTTGACAGCGCCGGCGACGCGACGCTGCGCGCCTTGCTGGAACGGATCCGGGGCCGCTTTCCGGCGCTGGTCAAGCTGTATGACAACAATGCCTCGTTGCTGGACCGGACCGTCGGCACCGGTCATCTGGCCCCCGCCCTTGCCGGCAAATTCGGGGCCGGCGGCTATGTCGGCCGTGCCTCGGGCCGCGACTTCGACACCCGGCGCGACCTGTGCCACGCCCCCTATGACATGCTGCATTTCGAGGTTGCACAGCGCAGCGACGGCGATGTGAACGCACGGATCTGGCTGCGCATCCTCGAAGTCGAACAATGCCTGTCGCTGCTGACCCAGATGCTGAACAGCCTTCCGCCCGGGCCGGTCAGGGCTGACATGCCCGAGCCGGCCGAACCCTGCACCGGCCTTGGGCTGGTCGAGGGCTTTCGCGGCGACATCCTGGTGTGGCTGTCGCTGGATGCCGGTGGCCGGATTGCGCGCTGCCATCTGCGCGACCCGTCGTGGTTTCAGTGGCCGCTGCTTGAAGCGGCCATCGAAGGCAACATCATCGCCGACTTTCCGCTTTGCAACAAATCCTTCAACTGCTCCTACTCGGGGCCCGATCTCTGAGGGCGACATGCGCAAGTTCATCATCGAGGGGCTGTTGGGGCGCGCCCTGACCGAGCCTGCCCCCGGCGCCGACACGCTGGCCGAGCTTGGCGCCACCCTGTCCGATCGCGCCCGTGCCCGGCTGGGCCGCAGTCTGGCAATCCGCCATGTCGACGCCGGGTCGTGCAACGGATGCGAACTGGAACTGCAGGCGCTGTCGAACCCGCTGTATGATCTCGAGCGTTTCGGCCTGCATTTCGTCGCCTCGCCCCGGCATGCCGACGTGCTGACCGTCACCGGGCCGGTCACCCGCAACATGGCCCAGGCGCTGCGCCGGGCCTATGACGCCATGCCCAACCCGAAATGGGTGGTGGCCATTGGCGACTGCGCCCGAAACGGCGGATGCTTTGCCGGCAGCTATGCCATCGCCGGCGGCGTCGAGGCCGTTGTCCCGGTCGACCTGCATATCCCCGGCTGCCCGCCCGAACCCGACACCCTGCTGAAGGGCCTGGTCGCGCTGATCGAAACCTCGGCGGGGACCCGCAGCGCCGGTTGATGCCAAGGCGGCCGCCGAGTGTGGCCACGACCGAGCGCCCCCCGGGGCCGACGGTCGGCAAGTGGCACAACGAAATGGGGCCCCAGAACCAGACCGGGGGCGGCGAACCGAGTGATGGCGATGCCGGCGCCCGGCGCCCGGAGCTGCCAGAGACAACAGCGGCTTCGGGACATTGCGCCAAGCCGCACTCGCGGTCTCGACCCCTGCGAAGGACCTTGCGCCACAACAGACGATCTGGCTGACACCAGGGGTGTCCGATCGCCGCTGGAACCTCACGCCGACGCACCGACGCACCGACGCACGGGCCGATCTACGGTCCCGCGCAGGCAAACAAGGTCGGCCACAAGGCCGGGCCCATCACCACGGCCCAAATTCCGTCAGGCGGCCCTTACCTGAGACTTACGCAGAAGCGGAGAATGCGGCCGCGGCACTTGCAACCTGTCCGGGCGGCGCCAGACCATCGTGCGTCTTGCCGGTCAGCTCAGCGCATTTGCGGTCTGTGATCGCCCAAGCGCATCGCGGTGCGCGGCCTCGATTGTCGCCTTGGCGTGGCTGGCGATTGCCCTGCTGCCGCTCCAGGTGTCTCGCCATACGGCACAGGCGTCGACAAGGCGCTGATTGCATAGCCCCAGCGAGAATGCTTCGAAGGTCACGAAGCCATCGAAACCGGTATCAACCGTCGCATCGAAAAGCTCGCCCAGATCCACCCGACCGGTGCCCAGAAACCCCCGGTTGCTTTCGCCGACATGCAGATAGTTCAGCAGCGGCCCGGCGACACGACCGCAGCGAACCGCGGCTCTGTCCCATCCCGCTGGCACATCGTGACGGACGATGGCTGCTATTGGCGCCTGGCACGGAAAATTGCGTGTGAAGCATTCGACCATGGGCTACTGTGGTCTTGATACCGCACACCTCGCGCGCAATTCCGGCGATGTCTCGATGCGCTGCAGCGCCCGCAATTACCGGCCGTTCCCGCGCAGGGAGATCCGGCGCGAGGAAGCAAAGTGACCCTGGGGAACTTCATGACGGCAACTGAAACCCGCCACGTGCAACTGATGGATCGGATCGACGCCCGACGCGACGATCTGGTGTCCCTGACCCAAGACCTGATCCGCATCCCGACACTGAACCCACCCGGAGACTGCTATCGCGAAATCTGCGAATATCTTGACAGGCGGCTGTCGTCTCAGGGGTTCAGCACCCAATTTGTTCGCGCCGTCGGCGCACCCGGTGACAGCGACAAATATCCCCGCTGGAACATCGTCGCACGCAAAGAGGGCGGCCGCGCCGGTCAGTGCGTTCACTTCAATTCGCACACAGATGTTGTCGAGGTCGGCAATGGCTGGACCCTGGACCCATTCGGTGGCGATGTCGTTGACGGCAAGGTGTTCGGTCGCGGCGCCTGCGACATGAAGGGCGGGCTGGCGGCATCCATTGTCGCCGCCGAGGCTTTTATACAAACCTATCCCGATTTTTGCGGCGCAATCGAGATTTCAGGCACGGCCGACGAAGAATCCGGTGGCTACGGCGGGGTCGCCTATCTTGCCCGGCAAGGCTTCTTTGCGCCAGAGCGGGTCCAGCATGTGATCATCCCCGAACCGCTGAACAAGGACCGCATCTGCCTTGGCCATCGCGGCGGCTGGTGGGCCGAGATCGAAACGTTCGGCGAAATCGCGCATGGCTGCATGCCCTTTCTGGGTGACTGCGCGGTGCGTCACATGGGGGCGGTGCTCGAAAAATTCGAGAGCGACCTTTTTCCCGCAATGGCGGCAAGACGAACCGACATGCCCGTGGTCCCCGAGGGCGCCCGGTCGTCAACCATGAACATCAACTCGATCCACGGCGGCCAGCCTGAACCCGACCCGAATTACACCGGTCTTCCGGCCCATTGCGTGCCTGACAGTTGCCGGATCGTGATAGACCGCCGCTATCTGGCCGAGGAAACCCACGCCGGTGTTTCGGGAGAGGTAGAGGCAATTCTGAAGGATCTTGAACGAAACCGGGAAGCGTTCCGGTTCGAAATGCGCGAAATCAATCACGTCGCACCCTCGATGACGGACCGAAAAGCGCCTGTTGTCAGTGCGGTAGAGCGGTCGATCAAACGGATCCTTGGCAAGCCGCCGGAATATGTCGCCTCTCCGGGCACATACGACCAGAAACATATTGATCGTATTGGCAAGCTGAAGAACTGTATAGCTTATGGCCCGGGCATCCTGGAACTGGCTCACAAGCCGGACGAGTATGTGGGGATCGACGACATGGTCGACAGCGCCAAAGTCATGGCGGACAGTCTCGGGCAGCTTCTGCTGCCGGGGGCCGACAACAAAACGATTGAACAGCAACCAGAACTTGGGAGGAAAAGATGACTATTCACACCTCGAGACTTGCGATGGCAAGCGCAGTTGCGCTTTTGGCCGGGCTTGGAGCCGCGCAAGCACAGGACAGCATCACGGTTGCAATGCAACTCGAGCCGCCGCACCTCGACCCGACCAGCGCCGCAGCGCAGGCCATCGACTCGGTGGTTTACGTGAACATTTTCGAAGGTCTGACCCGCTTTATGGATGACGGTGCCATCGTGCCGGAACTGGCCGAAAGCTGGGAGATCTCGGATGACGGGCTGACCTATACGTTTCACCTGCACAGCGGTGTGACCTTCCACGACGGCACCACGATGGACGCCGAAGACGTCAAGTTCAGCCTTGACCGCGCCCGCGCCGAGGACAGTGCCAACGCTCAAAAAGCCTTGTTCGGGTCGATTGCCAGCGTCGATGTCGTGGACCCGATGACCGTCAAGGTCACCCTGTCCGAACAGAACGGCAATTTCCTTTTCAACATGGCCTGGGGCGACGCGGTGATCGTTGCGCCCGAGTCGATTGACGACATCAAGACCAATCCGGTCGGCACCGGGCCCTATACATTCTCGAATTGGGTGCAGGGCGACAAGATCGAGCTAAGCGCCAACGACAGCTATTGGGGCGCGGCACCGTCGATCAAATCGGCGACGTTCAAGTTCATCTCTGATCCGACCGCAGCATTCGGCGCGGTGATGGCCGGGGACGTGGATGTCTTCACCGGCTACCCGGCGCCCGAGAATGTTCCGCAATTCGAAGCCGATTCGCGCTTTCAGGTGCTGAACGTGCAAGGCGAGGGTGAAACCATCCTGTCCACCAACAACCTGATGCCACCACTTGATAACGTCAAAGTCCGCGAAGCCATTGCCCATGCGATTGACCGTCAGGCGATTATCGATGGCGCGATGTTCGGCATGGGGACACCGATCGGCACCCACTTCGCCCCCCATAACCCCGACTACGTCGATCTGACCGGGAATTCGAACTACGATCCGGAATTGTCGAAATCCCTGCTGGCCGAGGCTGGCTTCCCGGATGGGTTCTCAACGACGTTGAAACTGCCGCCGCCATCCTACGCCCGCCGCGGGGGCGAGATCATCGCCGCCCAGTTGCGCGCTGTCGGGATCAACGCCGAGATTTCAAATCTCGAATGGGCGCAGTGGCTTGAGCAGGTGTTCCGGGGCAAGGACTATGGCCTGACAATTGTCAGCCATACCGAACCCTTCGACATCGGCATCTACGCCCGCCCGGATTACTATTTCCAGTATGACAATCCGGCGTTCCAGGACCTGTATGCAGAGCTGAATCGGACAACTGACCCGGCCCAACGCACTGACATGCTGGCCACACTGCAGACGATGATCTCGGAAGATTATGTCAATGGCTACCTGTTCCAGCTTGCCACGCCGACGATTGCCAAGGCCGGGGTCCAGGGTTTGTGGAAAAATGCCCCGACTGCCGCAACCGATCTGGCCGCGATGAGCTGGGCAAACTGATCTGCAATTTGCGCAATACATAGGCCCCGCTTGCGGGGCCTATGTCCTTGAACGATCCGTCTCCGGGCTTACAGCAGCCAAGCCAACCTGAATATCTGCCCCGATCCGCCCCGCAAGACTGAGCGACAATGCTACGCTATGCCCTTAAACGCCTGATCTCGCTTGTCGTCAGCCTTGCGGCGGCATCCGTGGTGATATTCGCGGTGATCGAGGTCGCGCCAGGCGATCCGGCGTCTTACATGCTGGGTATCAATGCGCAGCCTGACACTGTCGCGGCATTGCGCACCGAGCTGGGATTGGACGTCTCGAAAGGCCAGCGGTATCTGAACTGGGTAACCGGCATGGTGCGGGGGGATTTCGGGACATCCTACACCTACCGCACGCCCGTCGGTCAGATGATTGCAGATCGCATGTGGGTATCTTTGCCGCTGGCCCTTTATGCGCTGACGCTTTCGACGGTGATTGCATTTCCTGCCGGTATTTACGCGGCGTCCCGGCGCGGCAAGCCGGGCGACATGGCGGTCATGGGGGCAACTCAGTTGGGTGTCGCCATACCGAATTTCTGGTTTGCCATGATTCTGGTCCTGATTTTCGCCATCAACCTGCGCTGGTTCTCGGCTGGTGGCTTTCCGGGTTGGGACAACGGGTTCTGGCGGTCCCTGAAATCACTGACCCTGCCGGCCATTGCGCTTGCGCTTCCGCAGGCTGCCATATTGGCCCGGGTGATGCGGTCGTCATTGCTGGATATTCTGGGTGAAGATTTCATGCGCTCGGCCCGCGCCAAAGGGCTTTCGCGGCGTCAGGCGCTGTGGCGCCATGGCCTGCGAAACGCGCTGATCCCCGTGCTGACGATCATCGGGATGCAGTTCGCGTTCCTTCTGGCCGGGGGTATTATCATCGAACAGGTGTTCTTTCTGCCCGGGCTTGGCCGCCTGATATTCCAGGCAATATCCGCGCGCGACCTGATCGTCGTGGAAAGCGTTGTCATGCTTTTGGTCTTTTCGGTGATCATGGTGAATTTCCTGGTCGACCTGACCTATGCCGCGGTTGATCCGCGCCTGAGGACACGCGCGTGATCCGGTCGCGCAATGTTGTCTTCGGGGGGCTGCTGTGTCTGATCGTGGTCTCGGCAGCTTTGATCAGCTTTGTCTGGACGCCATACGACATCACGTTGCTGGACATCCCGAACAAGTTGAAATCGCCGAACGCCGTGCACTGGTTTGGAACCGATCACTTTGGGCGCGACATCCTTTCGATGATCATGATCGGCGCGCGAACGTCGCTGGCGGTGGCGCTGGTCGCGGTTGTCATTGGCATGGGGATTGGCGTGCCTTTGGGTCTGTGGGCGGCCGCGAACCGGGGCAGTTGGGCTGACGAAATCATCATGCGAGCCAACGACCTGATCTTTGCCTTCCCGGCGCTGGCCATTGCCATCCTGATCACGGCCGTCATGGGCGCCGGCGCGATCAACGCCATTCTGGCAATCGGCATATTCTACATACCCGTGTTCGCGCGATTGACCCGGTCAGGTGCGCTGTCGCTTTGGCAACGCGAATTCATCCTTGCGGCCCGCGTGGCCGGAAAATCAAGCGGCCGCATCAGTTTCGAGCACGTTCTGCCCAATCTGACCAACCTTCTGATCGTGCAGGGCACAATCCAGTTCTCGCTGGGGATTCTGGCCGAGGCCGCGCTTTCCTACATCGGCCTTGGCGCACAACCACCGACCCCGTCGTGGGGGCGTATGCTTGCGGATGCCCAAACGATGGTGAGCTTCGCCCCCCATCTGGCGCTGGTCCCCGGGTTCGCGATTGTCATTTCGGTGCTGGGCCTGAACCTGCTGGGCGATGGTCTTCGCGATCTGCTCGACCCAAAGATCGGGGTCGAGCGCACATGAGCCTGCTTTCGGTCCGTAACCTTTCGCTTTCCATTGGCCAGACCCGGATTCTGCACGAACTGTCGTTCTCTATCGCCCCGGGAGAGATTGTCGCCGTCACCGGCGAAAGCGGGTCGGGAAAATCAATGACCGCGCTTGCCGTCATGCAGCTTCAGCCGGACAAATCGCAGATCTCGGGCCAGATCGAATTGGGTGAGCAGAACCTGCTGTCCATGGCCGAGGCCGATCTGTGCAATCTGCGCGGTCAGGACATCGGCATGGTGTTTCAGGAACCGATGACAGCCCTGAACCCGGTAAAAACCATCGGGTCGCAGGTGATGGAAACGATACTGCAGCACACCGCGGCGACAAGGCGCGAGGCAGAAGATCAAGCGCGAGATATGCTCGCCCGGGTGGGCCTGCCGGCCGACCGGTTCCCGTTGACCCGATACCCGCACGAGCTGTCTGGCGGCCAGCGTCAGCGCGTTGTGATTGCGATGTCCATTGCCTTGCGTCCGCGCCTGTTGATCGCCGACGAACCCACTACCGCGCTGGACGTGACCACGCAGGCGCAAATTCTTGAACTGTTGCAGGGACTGGTGGGCGAATTCGGCATGGGGTTGATGCTGATCACCCATGACCTGGCGGTCGTGGCCGATATCGCGGACCGCATCGTCGTGATGTGCAAGGGCGAGATCGTCGAACAGGGCGAAACGGCCCGGCTTCTTGCCGACATGCAGCACCCCTATACCCGGGCCTTGTTCGAGGCGTCCGGCCACAAGGTTGACCTGCCCTCGCCTGGCGCTGCGGATGATGCGATCCTGATCGTGGACAGGGCTGTGCGCGACTACGCGTTGCCGCGCACCCGGCTGTTTGCACCGCGTCAACACCACCGCGCGGTCAACGATGTCTCTTTCGCGATAAACCGCGGCGAGCGCACAGGACTGGTCGGAGAATCCGGTTGCGGGAAATCCACGCTCACGCGGGCCATTCTTGGATTGGAGGCGCTGCAATCGGGCTGCATCACCGTGTTCGATCATATCGTCAGCCCGACAATGGACCCGGCCCTGCGATCTGGCATGCAGGTGGTTTTTCAGGATCCATACGGCAGTTTCAATCCACGCCACCGCGTCGCGCGCATCATCACGGAACCGTTTCATCAGCTGCCCAACCCGCCAGCCGGGCCCGCGCGCGATGATGTCATCGCACAAACCCTGACAGCCGTAGGTTTGCAGCCATCCGATGCGACCAAATACATCCACGAATTTTCCGGCGGGCAACGGCAACGGGTGGCCATCGCGCGGGCGCTGATTACACGCCCCGAGCTCATCATTTTCGACGAGGCTGTTTCTGCTCTCGATGTTTCAATTCGGGCCCAGATTCTGGATCTGATCGCGGATCTTTCGCGAGACTACGATCTTTCCTACCTGTTCATCTCGCACGACTTAAGCGTCGTGCGCACCGTCACCGACCGCGTTCTGGTGATGAAATCCGGCGAAATTGTCGAACAGGGCGAAACCGAGGCGGTGTTTTCCAATCCTCAGCATCCCTACACGCGAACCCTGATCGCCGCCGCACCCGTGCTGCCTGAATTGAGCCATCTGCAAGAGGTTTCGAATGTCCCAAACTGATCTCTGGTTTGACCCGTCCTGTTGCCTCATCGGTGGTGCCTGGGTGCCTTGTGCCACCAATGAAACGCTGGGGCTTGTCAACCCGTCCGACGGCACGGCGCTGGCTGCAATCGCGCGCGGAACGTCACCAGACGTCGACGCCGCCGTGGCTGCCGCGCAATCGGCGCTGGACGGTGACTGGGGCCGCGCAACGGCGGCGGAACGCGGGCGTATTCTTGCACGGCTGGGCCAACTGGTTTTGGAACAGATCGATGTTCTGGCCCGGCTGGAATCTCTTGATGTCGGCAAACCGTTGACCCAGGCGCGCAACGACGTTCTGGCGCTGGCGCGATATTGCGAATTTTACGCAGGCGCCGCCGACAAGGTGCACGGCGAAACCATTCCCTACCTCGAAGGCTACACCGTCTACACGTTGCGCGAACCCTACGGAGTGACCGGCCACATCGTGCCGTGGAATTACCCCATGCAGATTATCGGACGCTCGGTCGGGGCGGCGCTGGCAATGGGAAATGCCTGCGTCCTGAAACCCGCGGAAGAGGCCTGCCTGACCGCCCTCGCTTTTGCCGATCTCGCGATGCGAGCCGGGCTGCCGGCCGGCGCATTGAACGTCGTGCCCGGACTTGGCAGCGAAGCCGGCGCGGCGCTGGCCGAACATCCCGGCGTGCACCACATCTCGTTCACCGGCTCGGTTGCAACCGGAAGCCTGATTCAGGCAGCCGCGGCCAGCAACGTCGTGCCGGTGACACTGGAACTCGGCGGAAAGTCCCCGCAACTGGTGTTTGCCGATGCCGATCTGGACGCCGCCCTGCCCTTTCTGGTCAACGCCGGTATCCAGAACGCAGGTCAGACCTGCTCGGCCTCGTCGCGCATCCTGATCCAGCGTCAGATCTACGAAGACCTGTGCAGCAGGATGGCCACGGCATATTCAAAGCTTCGCGCCGGACCCGCCGTTGACGACCTTGAGCTTGGTCCCCTGATTTCGGTTCGCCAGCAATCGATTGTGCAAAGCTTTCTGGACCTCGGGGCCGACCTGAACAATATCGGCGCGGGCCAGATCGTTGCCGACGCCCCCGAAAACGGGGCGTATGTCGCGCCAATGCTGTTTGCCGACGTGTCGCCGGACCACATTCTTGCGCAAAACGAGATTTTCGGGCCCGTGCAGGTTCTGATCCCGTTTGATACCGAGGAAGAAGCAGTAGCGATTGCAAACGGCACCGGCTTTGGGCTGGTCGCCTCGGTATGGTCCGCGAACGGGGCGCGCCAGATGCGGCTGGCGAAACGGCTTCGGGCGGGTCAGATATTTGTCAACAACTACGGGGCCGGTGGCGGCGTAGAGCTTCCTTTCGGTGGAACCGGAAAATCCGGACACGGCCGCGAAAAGGGCTTCGAGGCGCTCTTCCACTTCTCACAGCTCAAGACGGTCGCTGCGCTGCACGGCTGACCAGACCAATGCAACAGGCCGCGTTCAACACTCAATTGGAACGGCGGCAAGGAAACGGGAAAAGCATGCGACTTGCCAACAAGACAGCTATCGTCACCGGGGGCGCACAGGGTTTCGGCGCCGGTATCGTTGACAAGTTCCTGGCCGAAGGCGCCGAGGTTCTGGTGGCCGACATCAACGGCGACGCTGCCCGGGACAAGGCGGCCGGGCACGCACACGCGACACATTGCAAGGTCGACGTCGCCAGCAACATCAGCGTCCAGCAGATGGTATCCGATGCAATTGAAACCTGGGGCCGCATCGACATTCTGGTGAACAACGCCGGTGTGACGCATCTTCCGGCGCAGATGGAAACGATTGACGAAGTTGAATTCGATCGCGTCATCGCGGTGAACTGCAAGTCAATATACCTGACAGCCCGGGCTTTGGTTCCCCATCTGAAAGCAAGGGGCGCCGGCGTTATCCTCAACGTTTCTTCGACTGCCGGGCTTTCGCCCCGCCCAAATCTCAGCTGGTATAACGCGTCCAAGGGCTGGGTGAATGTTGCGACCAGGACCATGGCCGTGGAACTTGCCCCGCACGGCATACGCGTCAACGCGATAAACCCGGTCGCCGGCGAAACACCCCTGCTGAAAAGCTTCATGGGCGAAGACACACCTGAAATTCGGGCCAGGTTTCTCGCCACAATCCCCCTCGGGCGGTTCTCGCAACCCGAAGATATGGGCAACGCGGCGTGCTTTTTGTGCTCGGACGAGGCGAGCATGATTACTGGCACGCTGATGGAGGTCGACGGAGGTCGTTGTATCTGAGCCCTCAGCAATCCGCGCGCGCCAACGC
This sequence comes from uncultured Rhodobacterales bacterium, assembly GCA_964472855.1. Lineage (GTDB taxonomy): Bacteria > Pseudomonadota > Alphaproteobacteria > Rhodobacterales > Rhodobacteraceae > Tranquillimonas. The sequence continues at coordinate 25,750 of CAYYMJ010000032.1, forward strand.
ACCCCGATTGCCTGCTTGACCGACGGCGGCATCGTTGAATGGCCAAAGCCCATGGCCGCGTAACGCGTGACCAAGTGTGGGAACGCCCAACGAATCTGACGCAGCCTTTTTTTTCGGCAACGGTTCGAGAAATTGGCGAATTGGCGGAGGGGACGGGACTGGTGGCGAAGGTTCTCTGCTGCCTAAGCCCTTGACTTGTATGAACCGAATGATGGTTTGAACCGTCAATCGGTTCAGTCGCGACGAAGAGCGAGATAGTTGAACTGCCGTGACGACAGCGTCCTTCTGCCCTGCACGGACCCGACCCGTTCTGGCATGCCGATGCCTCGGGGGCGGTCACGCCATCACGGGCCGCTTCACCCGCTTGTCACCCCTCTCGACGGCAGGCGAATTCCGCGACCTTCGCCGCGAGCATCCTGTAATCGTCGAAGGAAAAGCTGTGCGGCAGCGCCTCGATCGGGGTCGTTCGATAGCCACCGCTGTAGAGGCCGAAGGGCAATACCGCCGCCTGGGCGGTCTGCGCGTCCACCTCGCTGTCGCCAACATACACAAGCGGCGCCGCATCGACGGCTGCGAACGCGGTGCGCAACGGGGCCGGGTCGGGCTTTTTCTGCGGCAGGCTGTCGCCGCCGATGACCACGTCGAAAAACCGTGACAGGTCAAGCGCGTCGAGAACTTGCACCGACAGGCCGTGATGCTTGTTGGTGCATATGCCAAGCCTGTGACCCGCGTCGCGCAACCTCTCAAGCGCAGCGGGCACGCCCGGATAAGGCCGTGTCAGGTCGGCCGGGTGGCGGGAGTATTGCGCCAGCATCCGTTGGGTCAGGCCGCCCTGCGACGCCGGATCAAGCTCAAGATGTGCGATCACCTGGCCCACCAGTCGCGGGATGCCGTGCCCGATGAACGAACGCAGCAGCGGCACCGGCAGCGGCGCGTGGTCGATCTCGTCCAGCATCCGGTTCGCGGCGGCGGCGATGTCGGGCGCGCTGTCGACGAGCGTGCCGTCAAGGTCGAAGACGATGGCTCCGGTCATGCGGCCCTCCATTTGATCGAACATCCCATCGAGGCGATCTGCTCGCGCGGGCCCTGCCCCGTTTCGGCCACCTGTTTCATCGCCTCGAACAGGTCGCGGCGCAGGTCGGCTGGGCCGGCCTGCTTGCGCGAACCATCCAGCCGGCCGCGATACTGCAGGCCGCCTTCGGCATTGAATCCAAAGAAATCGGGTGTGCATTCGGCGCCCCAGGCGCGGGCGACCTGCTGGTTTTCGTCGTGCAGGTAGGGGAAGGAAAAACCGTGGCTGACGGCCATGCGCACCATGTTGTCGAAACTGTCAGCGGGATAGGCCGAGGCATCGTTGGAACAGATCGCGGCCACGCCTACGCCGAGCGCCTGCAAGTCACGCGCATCGCGGACGATCCGGTCCAGCACCGCCAGCACATAGGGGCAATGGTTGCAGATGAACATCACCAGCGTGCCCTTGGGGCCACGGATGTCGGTCAGGCGATAGGTCTTGCCATCGGTCGCGGGCAAGGCAAAGTCCGACGCGGTCCAGCCGAAATCGCAGACGGGGGGAGAGATGGCCATGACGGACTCCTCGGCATCGGGCCTCAGTAATTGGTCAAGTCCGGCAACACGCGCGCGGCACCGGTAAAGTCTTCGCCGTCGGTATAAGACGACGGCGTGACGATCACCTCAAGCCCCGCCGCAAGGGCCGAGCGCAAGCCGTTGAGGCTGTCCTCGAAGGCCAGGCAATCGGCGGCGGGCAGACCCAGCCGATCGAGCGCCAGCAAGAAGACATCGGGCGCGGGTTTCTTGGCCGCCACCTCGTCACCGCAGGCAAGCACTTCGAAGACGTCGCCGGCGCGGGTGTTCCAGACCGCCTGCGCCAACGCCTCGACATTCGGGCCACTGGTGGTGGTGGCAATGGCCAGCCGCTGCCCGCGCGCGCGCGCGTTGTCGATCACCGCCTGCACACCGGGGCGCAAGCCGATTTCGCCCGCCGCCATCAGCGCGGTATAGCGCGCGGTCTTGGCCTTGTGCAGGGCGGGGATGTCGACCGTGGCCGGGTCGGCCCCGATTTCCGCCATATGACGTGCAATGCGTTCCTTGCCGCCCGTAGTCTTCAAGAGACGCGCGTAATCATCACGCGTCCAGTGCCAGCCATGGCCCTCGGTGGCAAAGGTGTCGTTAAAGGCGCGGCGGTGCAGCTCTTCGGTTTCCGCCAGTGTCCCGTCCACGTCGAAGATCAGCGCCTTAGGCATTGGCCGCCTCGGCCGCGGCACGGATGGCGCGGATGTTGTCGCCATAGACGCCGGGGTTGTCGACCGAACCGCCCTTGAACACCGCCGATCCAGCGACAAAGCAATCGGCACCCGCTGCCACGAGCGGCCCGACCGTGTTGGGGTCTACGCCCCCATCCACCTGAATCATGATTTCGCGGTCACCGATCATCTGCCGCAACTGCGCAACCTTCTGAACGCTGGACGGGATGAATTTCTGCCCGCCAAAGCCGGGATTGACGCTCATCACCAACACCATGTCGCAAAGGTCGAGCAGGTATTCCACCGCGCTCGCAGGGGTGCCCGGGTTGAGGCTGAGACCCGCTTGCTTGCCGGTCGCCCGGATCGCCTGAAGCGTCCTGTGCGGGTGCAGACCGGCCTCGATATGGGCGGTGATCATGTCGGCGCCGGCGTCAGCATAGGCCTCGATATAAGCGTCGACCGGCGCGATCATCAGGTGCACGTCCATGAAGGTGGTCACGTGCGGACGAAACGCCTTTACGGCGGGCGGGCCGAAGGTGAGGTTGGGCACGAAGTGCCCGTCCATCACATCGACATGCACCCAGTCGGCGCCCTGCGCCTCGATGGCCTGAATCTCGGCGCCGAAATTGGCGAAATCGGCGGACAGGATCGACGGGGCGATCTTGATGGAACGATCAAAAGTCATGGCGGCACCTTTTGTCATGTAGGGCGGCAGAGTGTGATAGGGCGGGGGTTATCCCCGCCCCTGAAATTTTCAAACGACAGAGTTGAGCCGCAGTGCCTCGCGCCAGTTCGGATAGATCTGATCGGCGTCGCCCGGGAAGCTTTCGAAAGCGCGGGCGAACTGCTTGTGATCCTTGGCGAACTCCAGCGGATCGGCACCTTCTTTCCAGCACTGCTCGGCCTGCCGCAGTGATTTCGCACCCTCGGATGCACCATCAATATGGCCAAATGCGCCGCCGCCGGCGGTCAGGATCAGGTTGGAATGGCCGAGATTCTCAAAGAACCCTGGCATGCGCAGCGCGTTCATACCGCCGGAAATTATTGGCGTGGTCTGCCCCATGCCCTGCCATTCCTGATGGTAATAGGGGCCGTCGGCACTGTCGTCGGTAATCATATAGGCCATCAGTTTGTCAGCAGCTTCGCCTTCCATTTTGCCAAAGCCCATGGTCCCGGTATGGATGCCGCTGGCACCTTGCATCCGCGCCATCTTGGACAGAACGAAAGCTGTATAGCCACGCATTGCACTGGGGCTGGTTACCGCACCGTGGCCGGCACGGTGATAGTGCAGGTACTGTTTTGGGAACGCCCGCCGAGCGGTTGTAATCGCCGCTGGTCCGGCTACGTAACCATCGACCAGGAAAGCCACATGGTCGGCATTTTCGCCGAATGTTTCCAGAATGAACTCGCCGCGAGCGAGCATTTCATAGTGGTCGTCTGCGGTAATATTGGCCGAGAACAGCTTTGCCTCACCAGTTTCATCCTGCGCGCGCTTCATCGCGTCAGCGATCAAAGGAATCGATTCTTTCAAAGGCGCGAAAAGCTGATTGCCCTGTGGTTCGTCGTTCTTGATGAAATCGCCGCCAAGCCAAAAATCATAGCAGGCGCTGGCAAACGGGGCGGGGCGCAAGCCGAGTTTCGGCTTGATGATGGTGCCGACGATGAAACCACCGTCAACCACCGGGCGTTCCAGAACCCGCCACAGGTCGGAAATCGTTGTGCTTGGGCCGTCAAACAGACGCAAGAAACGCGGCGGTACATAGAAATCGTGAATTTTGGCGTGCTCGACGTCGCCCATGCCTTGGTTGTTGCCGATGCAAAGCGTCAGGAACGAACACAGCATGGCCCGCCCGTCGATGATGTTGCGGTCGAACAACTCGACCGGATAGGCGATTTTCATCAGGTTTGCGGCTTCGTCGATTTCATAGACCAGCGCATCAACGCCGCGAGTGAAATCGTCGGTCGTGGACACGTCCACGTTGGTGCCGGTCGAACTTTCGGCGGCAAAGTGGGCGGCGGTTTCGAGGTAACCGCCAAAGCCCGGCTTGGGCTTCATGATATAGGCGACAAGCACGTGCTTGCCCCCGGCGATCAGGCCCTCTTCGGTCAGGGTGAGGTCGGCATAACGGTCTGACTGGTCCATTTGGTAGCTCCCTTCGGGTCAGGTGGCCCTGCAAAGCAGGGTCGTGATGGCACAAGGCCGCGAGTGATTGGGTCAAAGGCTGCCATCGGCATAGCGCGCGGCCATGTCGTCTTGCGGGATCACGGTGATCTTGCTGGCATTGCCGGCGGTGCCGAAACGTTCGAACCGGTCACGGCAGAGCTTTTCCATCTCGGCCATTGCAGGGATTGTGAACTTGCGCGGGTCGAACTCGGCGGGTTTGTCCTTGGCCACCTTGCGGAACTGGCCGGTGATGGCCATGCGGTTGTCGGTATCGATGTTGACCTTGCGCACGCCCGACTTGATGCCGCGTTCGATCTCTTCGACCGGCACTCCATAGGTCTGAGGCATGTCGCCGCCATTGGCGTTGATCAGGTCCTGCAGGTATTGCGGCACACTGCTGGACCCGTGCATGACAAGGTGGACATCTGGGATTTTCGCGTGAATTTCCTCGATCCGTTTGATCGCCAGCGTCTCGCCCGTCGGCTTCTGGCTGAACTTGTAGGCGCCGTGGCTGGTGCCACAGGCGATGGCCAGCGCGTCCACGCGGGTCAGCCTGACAAACTCTGCCGCCTCGTCCGGGTCGGTCAGCAACTGGTCGCGGCTGAGCTTGCCTTCGGCGCCCGAACCGTCTTCCTTCGCCGCTTCGCCGGTCTCGAGGCTGCCCAGAACGCCCAACTCGCCTTCGACCGAGGCGCCGACCCAGTGGGCCATGCGGGCCACACGTTCGGTGATGGCGACGTTGTATTCCCAGTCAGCAGGGGTCTTCATGTCTTCCTGAAGCGAACCGTCCATCATCACGCTGGTGAAACCGTGGCGGATTGCCGACAGGCAGGTGGTTTCGTTGTTGCCGTGGTCCTGGTGCATGCAGATCGGAATGTCGGGGTACATTTCCGACAAGGCCTGGATCATGTGCCGCAACATGATGTCGCCCGCATAGGACCGCGCGCCACGGCTGGCCTGCATAATGACGGGCGCGTCGCAGGCCTTGGCGGCCCGCATGATCGCAAGCCCCTGTTCCATGTTGTTGATGTTGAAGGCGGGCACGCCGTAACCCTGTTCGGCGGCGTGATCGAGAAGTTGGCGAAGGGTGATAAGTGCCATTTGGTCAAACCTTTTCAGTTTGCTGCAACGCCGCCACGCCCGGCAGGGTGCGGCCTTCCAGCCATTCGAGGAACGCGCCACCGGCGCTGGAGACATAGGTGAATTGATCGGCCACGGCGGCCGCGTTCAGCGCCGCGACCGTGTCGCCGCCCCCGGCCACGCTGACGGCGTTGCCGCCGCGCGTCAGGTCGGCCGCAACACGCGCCAGCGCGACGGTCGAGACGTCGAATGGCGGGATTTCGAAGGCGCCCAGCGGCCCGTTCCACAGGATCGTCCGTGCCCGTTGCAGAACGGTGGAAAAGGTCACGACCGCCTGTGGCCCGGCATCGAGGATCATCGCATCCCCGGGGCAGGCCGTCGCCGGCATCGTTTCGGTCGCGGCGCCGGCCTTGAACTCACGCGCAACGACCACATCGGCGGGCAGGTGGATGATGCAGCCGTCGGCGGCGGCCAGCGTCCGGATCTCGCGCACGGTGTCGATCTGGTCGGCCTCGTGCAGCGATTTTCCCATTGGCGCGCCATCGGCGAACAGGAAGGTGTTGGCCATGCCGCCCCCGACGATGACGTGATCGACCTTGGCCACCAGGTTTTTCAGCACCGCGATCTTGGTCGAGACCTTGGCCCCGCCGACGATCGCCACCGAGGGGCGCGCCGGCGCTTCCAGCGCGTCTTGCAATGCGCTCAACTCTTCCATCATCAACGGGCCGGCGGCGGCGGGCAGACGCCGTGCCAGCGCCTGGGTCGAGGCATGGGCCCGATGCGCGCAGGAAAACGCGTCGTTGACATAAATGTCGCCCAATGCGGCCAGCCGGGCGGCGAAACCGTCGTCATTGGCCTCTTCTCCCGCGTCGAAGCGCAGGTTCTCGACCAGCAGAACGGCACCGGCTACAAGGCGGGCCGCCGCGTCCGCAGCCGCGTCATGGGTGGCAAAGGCCACCGGGCGGCCCAGCGCGCGGCTCAGGTCGTCGCGGATATGGCGCAACGAAAATTTGGCCACCACCTGCCCCTTGGGCCGACCGAAATGCGACAGCACTACAAGCGACGCACCCTTGGCCAGCAAGGGCTTCATGCCCGCGGCAAAGCGGGTGATGCGGGTGGCATCGCTGACCTTGGCCTCGGCCATCGGCACGTTCAGGTCGGCGCGCACCACCAGCCGCTTGCCGGCCACGTCCATATCGGTGATCGCGCGGATCACAGCAGCGCCCCCATGGCAACGGCGGTATCCGCCATGCGGCTGGAGAAGCCCCATTCGTTGTCATACCAGCTCAGGATGCGGCACATCGTGCCCTCCATCACCTTGGTCTGGTCCATGTGGAAGATCGACGAGTGGCTGTCATGGTTGAAGTCGCTGCTGACATTGGCGCGATCCGTAAAGCCCAGGACGCCCTTTAGCGGCCCGTCGGCGGCGGCGCGGATGGCGGCGTTGATTTCCTCGACGCTGGTGTCGCGCGCGGCCTCGAAGGTCAGATCCACCACCGACACATTCGGCGTTGGCACCCGGATCGCGACGCCATCCAGCTTGCCCGCAAGCTCGGGCAGCACCAGCCCCACGGCCTTTGCCGCCCCGGTCGAGGTGGGGATCATGCTGAGCGCCGCGGCGCGGGCGCGGTAGAGGTCCTTGTGCATGGTGTCCAGCGTCGGCTGGTCGCCGGTATAGCTGTGGATCGTGGTCATGAAGCCGCGCCTGATGCCGATCGCATCGTTGAGAA
>CAYYMJ010000033.1:0-4708 GCA_964472855.1 uncultured Rhodobacterales bacterium
CAACCGGCCCGGCCGACGACCCTGAAATGACGCCGATCGCGCAGTCGCCGCTTGGCCCCGAGCCTTCGGACGGCGAGTTGCCGGCGCCAGACAACCCTGCACACAACACCGGCGATCCCGCGGCGGACGCGCCCACCGGCGGCGGCTTTCTGGCCGGGCTGTTCCGGCGCTCGTCACGGCCGGACCCTGCCACGCCCGGCGCCGCGCCGGTGGACCCGGCCTTTGGTATCGTGAAAAAGGTCTGCGACCTCGACCCAAAGGATCGGGGCCACGAAATCGTCTCGACCCCGGTTGGCGGGCCGCACTGGACGCTTTACGACACCATTCCCAACGCCACCGCGCCGCGCGACCAGTTCATCACCGGCTTTGCCGACGGCTGCGCCCGGCGCGTTCATGCCGCACTGGTGCTGTTCGGATCGCCCACCGCGTGGGAGACGGTGCGCTATTCCAACTGGACCGGGCGCTATACCCGGGTCGACAACGGATATGAACGCATCAAGGGGCGCATCTGCGGCGTGCGGCGCAAGTCGCCCTGCCCGCTGGAGCGGCTGGACGCGCTCGAATCGTCGGTGATGTTCGTGACCGCCTATCCTGCGTTCGGGTCCAGCGACGGGCCGCAGCTGGAAATCCTGCTGCATTCCGGCAGGCTGGTGGCCGCTCAGGTCCGCGACCGGTAGGCGCGCGCGCCCGTTACCAGTGTGGCGGGCGTTCGTCGGCGATGAAGACGCCGCCACCGGCATCAGATTCGCGCCCGGCCTCGCGTTCGCGCAATAGCTGCACCAGCCGTTCCAGCCGGTCGATGCGGGCGCCATCGCGGGCGCGCGCGGCCGACAGGTCGTCGACGGCGCGTTCAAGGTGGGCAAGGCGTTCCTGCAGGTCGGTATCGTTCATGGCCCCGCCATAGCAGGTCGTGCCGGCGTCGAACAGGCCGCCGCTTGCCCCGCCGCGGCCCATCCGCTAAAGCGTTTCGCGTTAAACCCCGGATCACCCGACGTTGCCTGAAATCATGGATTTCAACGCGTTAGGTGGTGCCTGATGGATCAAGTCAAACGCGAAACGCTGTCGACCGCGCGGCGAACGCAAAAGGCCCGTGTGCAGCAATGGCAAAAGCAAAGAAACAGCCCCGCCCCAAGGCCGCGACCCCCAAGGGGTTTCGCGACTATTTCGGCGACGAGGTGACCGCGCGCAAGGCGATGCTGGACGCGATTGCCGAGGTCTATCATCGCTATGGCTTCGATGCGCTGGAAACCTCGGCCGTGGAAACGGTCGAGGCGCTGGGCAAGTTCCTGCCCGATGTCGACCGCCCGAACGAGGGCGTGTTCGCCTGGGAAGAGGAAAAGGACTGGCTGGCGCTGCGCTATGACCTGACCGCGCCGCTGGCGCGGGTCGCCGCGCAATACCGCAACGACCTGCCCTTTCCCTATCGCCGCTATGCCATGGGGCCGGTGTGGCGCAATGAAAAGCCGGGGCCGGGGCGGTTTCGCCAGTTTTATCAATGTGATGCCGATACGGTGGGCGCAGCCTCGGTCGCGGCGGATGCCGAGATTTGCGCCATGCTGTGCGACACGCTAGAGGCCGTGGGCATCCAGCGCGGCGACTATGTGGTGCGCATCAACAACCGCAAGGTGCTGAACGGGGTGATGGAGGTGGCCGGCATCCTCGACCCCGACGATCCGTCGAAGTTCGAGACCGAACGCGGCATCGTCTTGCGCGCCATAGACAAGCTCGACCGGCTGGGCCCGGACGGGGTGCGCGCCCTGCTGGGCGCGGGCCGCAAGGATGACAGCGGCGACTTTACCAAGGGCGCTGGGCTGTCCGAAGATCAGGCCGAAACCGTGCTGGCCTTTGTTTCGGCCGGGCGCGACAGCGGCGCCGCCACGGTTGCGGCGCTGCGGGCGCTGGTCGCCGGCTCGTCCGTGGGCCTTGCCGGGGTTGACGAGTTGGAAACCATTGCCGCGCTGCTGGAGGCTCAGGGCATCGGGGCGGACCGGGCGGTCATCGACCCGTCGGTCGTGCGCGGCCTCGGCTATTACACCGGGCCGGTCTACGAGGCCGAACTGACCTTTGAAATCACCGGCGACGATGGCAAGCCGCGCCAGTTCGGCTCGGTCGCCGGGGGCGGGCGTTATGACGATCTGGTGCGGCGGTTCACCGGGCAGGAAGTGCCGGCCACCGGCGTCTCGATCGGGGTCGACCGGCTGCTGGCGGCGCTGCACGCGACTGGCCGGGTTGGCGGGGCCACGCCGGGGCCAGTGGTGGTGACCGTGATGGACCGTGACCGGATGGCCGACTATCAGGCCATGGCCGGCGCCCTGCGCCAGGCCGGCATCCGGGCCGAGGTTTACCTCGGCAACCCCAAGAATTTCGGCAACCAGATGAAATATGCCGACCGTCGCGGCGCGCCGCTTGCCGTGATCCAGGGCAGCGACGAGGCGGCGCGCGGCGTGGTCCAGATCAAGGATCTGGTGCTGGGCGCCCGCATGGCGCAAGAGGCGACGCTGGACGAATGGAAGGCCCAGCCGGCCCAGTTCGAGGTGCCGCTGGCCGATCTGGTGTCGGCGATTGCCGCGCGGCTGGACGGGCGCGATGGCTGACAAGGCCGCGGTGCGTGACGAGGCGTCGCGCCTGATGTCGCTGTTCCGCGCGGCCGGGGCGGCGCGGGTCGAGGCGCCGGTTCTGCTGCCGGCGGATCTGTTGCTGGACCTTTATGGCGAGGATATTCGCGGCCGGGCCTTTACCACCAGCGACCCTTTGCGCGGCGAAATGATGCTGCGGCCCGATTTCACCGTGCCGGTGGTGCGGATGCACATGCAGGGCGGGGCGGCCCCGGCGCGCTATGCCTACACGGGCGAGGTCTTTCGCCGCCAGGAGGGCGCCGCCGACCGGCCCAGCGAATATGTGCAGGTGGGCTACGAGTTGTTCGACGGGGCCGACCCTGCGGCATCGGACGCCGAGGTCTTTGCGCTTTTCGCCCGGGTGCTGGCGCCCTTTGGCGCGCGGGTGGCGACCGGCGACATTGGTATTCTGACGGCAGCGGTCAGCGGCATCACCGGATCCGAGCAGCGCAAGCGCGCGCTGATGCGCCATATCTGGCGCCCCCGGCGCTTTCGCGAGTTGCTGGACCGTTTTGGCGGAACGCAACCGGTCCCGCCCGCCCGCGCGGCCCTGTTGGCGGCTGCGGCACCGCTGAACCCGGCGGCCCCGGCCATCGGGCTGAGGACCGAAGAAGAGGTGCTGGAGCGTATCGCCCGGCTGCGCGCCGAAGCGTCCGAGCCGGCGGTGCCGGCCAGCGAGTTGCGCCTGCTGGACGATATCCTCGCGATGGATGGCGGGGCCGCCACGGCGCTGGTGGCGCTGCGCGGCCTGGCTGGCGACATGCCGGCGCTGACCGGGGCGGTCGACCGCTTTGCCGCCCGGCTGGACGCGCTGGCGTCGGCGGGGGTCGACGTGGAAGCGCTGGCCTTCGAAGCCAGCTTTGGCCGCACCTCGATGGAGTATTACGACGGGTTCGTGTTTGGCTTCATGGCCCCTGACCGGCCCGATCTTCCGCCGATGGCCACGGGCGGGCGCTATGACGCGCTGACCCGGGTGCTGGGGCAGGGGCAAGAGATTCCGGCGGTTGGCGGCGTGGTCCGGCCCGACGTTCTGCTGGCGGCCGGAGGGGTCGGGTAATGCGGGTCAAGCTGGGGGTGCCGTCGAAAGGGCGGCTGATGGAAAAGACGCTCGACTGGTTTGCCGACCGGGGGCTGGCCATTCGCCTGACCGGCGGCGACCGCGAATATGCCGGCCGGGTCGAGGGGATCGACGGGCTGGACCTGGTGCTGCTGTCGGCCGGCGAGATCCCGCGCGAACTGGCGGCGGGGCGTATTCACCTTGGGGTGACGGGGTCTGATCTGGTGCTGGAAAAGCTGCCGGCACATGCGCGGCAGGTGGCCTCGGTGGCCGCGATGGGGTTTGGCCATGCCGATCTGGTGATCGCGGTGCCGCGCTTTTGGGTCGACGTCGATACGCTGGGCGATCTCGACGCGGTGGCGGCGGCCTTCCGGGCCCGCCACGGGCACCGCCTGCGGATTGCCACCAAATATCACCGGCTGGTGCGCGAATGGCTGACCCTGCATGGGGTGGCCGACTACCGGCTGGTCGACAGCCAGGGCGCGACCGAGGGCACGGTGCGCAACCAAACCGCCGAGGCGGTGGCCGACATCACCTCGTCGGGTGACACGCTGCGGGCCAACCATCTGAAGATCATCGGCCCCGGCCCGGTGCATCGCAGCCAGGCGACGCTGTGGCGGTCGTTGACCGCCGAATGCGATGCCGGGGCGCAGGCGACGCTGGCGGCCGTCACGGGCAGGCTGGCGGTCTGAGCGGTCCCACGGTCGGATCAAGCATGGCGCGCGACCCGCCGGGCCGACGAACACAGCGATGCGGCTGAAACCGGAGCAAAGCGCCCGGCTGTCGCGGCTCTGGCCGGCGCCGGGCACCCCCCGGGGGCTAACCCCGTGATGGCCGCGACCTGACTTGCTGACGCTGGGCAGGTGGCGCGCCGCTTGCCTGCCTGCTGGCAATGCGTCGCCCCGCACGGGGCGCTGGGCCATCGCGGCCATGCGGCAACCCGTGATCGCCCTCCGGTCGCCTGCCGGCCAAAGGCTGGCGGCCTGCCGCATTCCCTTCCCACCGGCGTGAACACAAGGCGTCAACCGCCGCGCAT
>CAYYMJ010000033.1:4808-31218 GCA_964472855.1 uncultured Rhodobacterales bacterium
GCCTGCCGCATTCCCTTCCCACCGGCGTGAACACAAGGCGTCAACCGCCGCGCATCGCGGGTGGGGCGGTCCGGGCAATGCCGGGGCGAGCATCGGGCTGTCGCGGCGCTGACCGCCCCAGCCCTCGGGCGGCAAACTGTGATCGCCTGGCGGTCGCCTGCCGCATTCCATTTCCGCTGGCATGGACGCAAGTCGTCATCCGCTGCGCATCGCAGGTGGTCCGGGCAATGCCGGGGCGAGCATCGGGCTGTCGCGGCGCTGACCGCCCCAGCCCTCGGGCGGCAAACTGTGATCGCCTGGCGGTCGCCTGCCGCATTCCATTTCCGCTGGCATGGACGCAAGTCGTCATCCGCTGCGCATCGCAGGTGGTCCGGGCAATGCCGGGGCGAGCATCGGGCTGTCGTGGCCATGGCTGGCATCGCGCGCCTCTTGGCGACGCGTCGCCCCAAGCCGTGGCCAACCGACCAAGGCCTACAGTCTGCTCCATGTATTTCGGCTCGTAGCAAGGGGCGTCTGGCGGCCGCGGGTCGCCGGGCACCGCCGCGCCAGATCTATGCCCGAAGCCGGGGCTAGCGCCGGGCATTCGCGGATCCTGGCGGCATCGACCGCCGGGCGGCAGGGAACGATCGCGGCGCGGCGTCGGCTGGTGTGGCGCGCCGGCGGGCGGCCAACCTGTCCGCCCTTACCGCACGCCGATTTCGGCCAGCGCGGCGGTCATCGCGGGGGGCAGGCCGGCCGGTCCGGTGCCGGTGCGCAGGTCGGCAGGCGCATCCCCGGGGCTGAGATAGCGCCATCCCTGGAACGGGCGGCGCGGCACGGGCTCGGTCAGATGCAGATCGGGGTCGAGCACCAGGGCGCAGCGCAGGATACCGTCGTCGCCGCGCACCTCGTCCAGGCGCAGAACCCGCTGGCGCACCTCGATCACCCCGCGCACCACCCAGTAAAGCGACCCGCCCCCGATCAGTTCGGCGCCGCGTTTGGGCCACATGCGCGTGACGTGCCGCGGCAGCCCGTCTGGCCCCCACGCGCGCGGCGAACGCTGCCAGCCGTCAAGATCGGCCACCGTGTCGGCACCGACGCAAAGTTTGACAAGATTGATATGAGCCAAGCGAATCTCCCCCGGGTATGCTACCATATCTCGCGTCCGAACGTCTTGGACACCCAACATTGACCGGGCTTGCCAGAGCCGCTAGGCTGGCGAGCTTGTTGCCTCCGAGGATCGAAATGACCCGCTTTGCCGCGCCCATCGCCGAAGCCATCTGGGACATGAAATACCGGCTGAAAACGGCTGACGGCACGCCGGTTGATGACACCGTCGAGGATACGTGGCGCCGCGTTGCCCGTGCGACCGCGGCGGCCGAGGCTGACCCCGCGAAGTGGGAAGACCGCTTTTATGCCGCGCTGGAAGATTTCCGTTTTCTGCCGGCAGGGCGCATCATGGCCGGGGCCGGCACCGGGCGCAGCGTGACGCTGTTCAACTGTTTCGTGATGGGCACCATCCCCGATTCGATGGACGGCATATTTTCGGCCCTGAAGGAAGCGGCCCTGACCATGCAGCAGGGCGGCGGCATCGGCTATGACTTTTCCACCATCCGGCCCAAGGGCGCCGGCGTCACCGGCGTGGCCGCCGATGCCAGCGGGCCGCTGAGCTTCATGGACGTCTGGGACGCGATGTGCCGCACCATCATGTCGGCAGGCAGCCGTCGCGGGGCCATGATGGCGACCATGCGCTGCGACCATCCCGATATCGAGGATTTCATCGCCGCCAAGTCGGACCCGTCGCGCCTGCGCAATTTCAACGTCTCGGTGCTGGTGACCGACGCCTTCATGGAGGCCGTGGCCGCCGACGCGTCATGGGATCTGACATTCGAGGGCACGATCTGGCGCGCGGTCCCGGCCCGCGCGTTGTGGGACCGCATCATGCGGGCCACCTATGACTATGCCGAGCCCGGGGTGATTTTCATCGACCGCATCAACGCGATGAACAACCTTGCCTATGCCGAAACCATCGCCGCCACCAATCCCTGCGGCGAACAGCCCCTGCCGCCCTATGGCGCCTGCCTGCTGGGGTCGGTCAACCTGGCGCGGCTGGTGTCCGATCCCTTCACCGATGCGGCGCGGCTGGACTTGGACGCGCTGGACGACCTGGTGCGCACCGCCGTGCGGATGATGGACAATGTCGTCGACGTCTCGCGCTTTCCCTTGCCGGAACAGGCGGCCGAAGCCCGGGCCAAGCGCCGCATCGGGCTGGGCGTGACCGGGCTGGCCGATGCGCTGATCATGCTGGGGCTGCGCTATGGCTCGGACGCGGCGGTGGCACAGACAGGGGACTGGATGCACCGGATCGCCCGGGCCGCGTATTTGGGTTCGGTCGATCTGGCGCGGGAAAAGGGCGCCTTCCCGCTGTTTGACGCCGACGCCTTCCTGGCCTCGGGCGCCATGGCCGGCATGGACGCCGATGTTCGCGCGGCCATCGCCGAACACGGGATCCGCAACGCCCTTTTGACGTCGGTCGCGCCCACGGGCACGATTTCGCTTTATGCCGGCAACGTCAGTTCGGGGATCGAGCCGGTCTTTGCCTGGGCCTATTCCCGCAAGGTGATTCAGAAGGACGGATCGCGCATCGAGGAAGAGGTCACCGATTATGCCGTGGCGCAGTGGCGCGCGATGTTCGGCGACCGCACGCTGCCGGCGTATTTCGTGGACACGCAGTCGCTGGCGCCGTCCGATCACGTGGCGATGCAGGCCGCGGCGCAGGCCTGGGTGGACAGCAGCATATCCAAGACCATCAACCTGCCGGCCGATATCGGGTTCGACGCCTTCAAGGACGTCTATGCCGAGGCCTACCGGTCGGGCTGCAAGGGGTGCACGACCTATCGCCCGAACGCGGTGACCGGCAGCGTTCTGAGCGTTGCGCCCGCGACGCCGGCGGTGGTCGTGCCCGACGGTGGCGACGTGATCTACATGTCCGATCCGCTGGACCGGCCGCCGTCGCTGGAGGGGGCGACCTACAAGCTGAAGTGGCCGGGCAGCGAACATGCGATCTATATCACCATCAACGATATCGTGGTCGACGGCCGGCAGCGGCCGTTCGAGATATTCATCAACTCGAAGAACATGGAACATTTCAGCTGGACCGTGGCGCTGACCCGGATGATTTCGGCCGTGTTCCGCCGCGGCGGTGACGTGAGTTTCGTGGTGGAAGAGCTGAAGGCGGTGTTCGACCCGCGTGGCGGCGCGTGGATGGAGGGCAGGTATATCCCCTCGATCCTGGCGGCGATCGGCGGGGTGATCGAGCGCCATCTGGTGGCCATCGGTTTCATCGCCGGCGAAGGGCTGGGGCTGAAGACCGATCCCCGGGCCGAGGTGGTGGCCGTGGGGCAGAGGCCGGGAGCTTCGTGCCCCAACTGCGGCTCTTTCGAGATGCACATGATCGAGGGCTGCATGACCTGCCGGTCGTGCGGGCATTCGAAATGCGGCTGAACCGGGGTTGACCGGGCAGAGCGGGCCTGGCGGCCCGCGCGGTTTTTTGGTGGGCGCCGCCGGGTGGCGGCGCGGCCTCTGGCGGGATATTTTTGCCAAGATGATGGTCGCCGGGCGTGACCTTTGTGCCATGCCCGCCAGTTTTTTCCGGTGGGCGGGACATGGATTTGCCGCAAAAGCTGCCCGAAAGTTTCGCGATGGGCCGCTAAGTCTTTGCTTGGCACAGCCGCCGGGGATTCGTATCAATCGAGGGCCGGGGGGCAGAGGGTAGAGGACGTTTCATGCGCCATCTCTTCACGGCATTCATGTTGTTGCTGGGATTTGCCGTCGGCGATCTGGTCAGTGCGGGCGAGCGCACGACGCTGGGTTTTGGCCGCAATTTCAACAATGACGCCATTGGCGACGGGGCCGATCGCTGGCGGTCGGGCAGTTATACCGTGTCTTACGTGCGCGGCAGCGGCTGGGACGGCGCGTTGCCGGAGGCCTTTGGCGACATCCTTGAGATGCGGTTGCGCAGCGAAGTGATCACAGCCGACAACACCGTGACGCCGGCGGCGGGCGACCGGCGCTATGCCGGGGTGTTCTCGATGGGTCTGCACACCCATTTCGGCGACGTGAACCGCGAATTCAGCCTGGGGGCGGATCTGGTGGCCACCGGGCCGATGACCGGCGTCGGGCGGCTGCAGACCGCCCTGCACGACGTTTTCGGCCAGCCGACGCCCGACACCAGCAATCAGTTGGGCAACGCGCTGTATCCGACGCTGAGTTTCGAGATGGGGTCGGTGCATGATCGTGGCGGCCTGAGGTTCCGGCCGTTCGTTGCGGCGCAGGCCGGGGTGGAATCTTACATCCGCATCGGTGGCGACCTGATCATCGGCGAGGCGGTGAGCGGGGATCTGTTGCTGCGCGACGATGTGACCGGGCAGTTCTATCGCGGCGTGCGTGGCGAGGTTCGGCCGGGTGCCAGCCTTGTGGTGGGGGCCGACATTGCCCGGGTTTTCGACAGCTATTACCTGCCGTCGAGCGATGGCTACAGCCTGACCGACTTTCGCGGGCGCTATCGGGCCGGCGTGCATTGGCAGGGCGAGAAATCGTCGTTGTTTTATGGTGTTACCTGGCTGACGCCGGAATTTGCCGCCCAGGGGCAGGGGCAGGCTGTGGGCAGTTTGCAACTCGACCTCGAATTCTGAGGGCGGTCGGCGGGGCCGCGATGGGCGCGGCCACGGCTGTGTGTTACGCGAAGGTCAAGAAATGCCCGGGAAACGGGCCGCAATGAACCGAGGCAGTATGGCGGGCTATCGAGGCACGTTCGTCATCACATGGTCGCAGACGGAAACCGACGGGCTGGCTTCGGCGCCGGTGTCGTCGGTCGAGGTCGGGGCGACATGGCGATGGCGGGGGCAGCCGGTGCGTATCGACGGACCGGGTGAGATTTTGGTATTGGACCAGCCCGAGGGCGCGGCCGAACTGCGCCGCCGCGCCGCCCGCGCGGTCAGGCGCATTGTCGGCAACGTGGCCCCGCGCATCCAGGCTGGTTCGGCCGCTGTCGACAACGAGCCGCTGTTCGACCGATATTTCGAGGTCTCGGACGGGCGGCGCACCTACCTTGTGACGCTGATCGACGTGGATGATCTGGCGCGGCCGTTGCTGCTGTTCACGGGCTTCCTGCCGCCCGAGGATACCGATCTGTGGGTCGTGCGCCAGGTCGACGCGCGCCCGCGGCCCCGGCGCATCGTGGAACAGCCGGCCGGTGTGATCTGTTTCGCGGGCGGCACGATTGTCGACACGCCCGGCGGCCCGCGGCCGGTGGAGGCCCTGCGCGAGGGCGACCGGCTGAGCACCCGCGACGACGGCCCGCAAGAGATCCTGTGGATCGGGCGGCGGCATGTGTCGGGCGCCCGCATGCAGGCAATGCCGGAGCTGCGGCCCATCCGCGTGCGGGCCGGGGCGCTGGGCAATCGCTTTCCGGCGCCGGACCTGCTGGTGTCGCCCAGTCATCGCCTGTTGTTGCGCGGCGCCGTGGCCGAGGCGCTGTTCAACGCGCGCGAGGTGCTGGTTGCCGCCTATGACATGCTGAACGACCGCACCATCCTGCGCGACCATACGCTGCGCGAGGTCACCTATTTTCACCTGATGCTGGAACGCCACCAGATCGTCTGGGCCAACGGCGTGGAAAGCGAAAGCTTTCACCCGGCCCATACCTCGCTGGGCACGATCGAGCCGGGCCAGCGCGAACGCCTGCTGGCGGTGGCACCGGGGATCGAGCGCAACCCGCACGACTATGGCGATCCGGCCCGCCGCACACTCAGCACGCCCGAGGCCGCGATATTGCTGCACGAGGCGCGGCGCAGGCATTGACACCGGTTGACGCCCGGCTATAAGCGCGGCCTGTTCTGCCGTGGCAGTTCACATTCATTGGTGTTGGTGGCCCCCGCGAGGGGATGCCTGTCGGGCCTCGGCCAAAGGACAACGCCCTTCACAGCTGCCCTGCGGCAGCGCAAGGAAGGAGATCAGCCGTGACCAAACGCACGTCTGCCAAATACAAGATCGACCGCCGGATGGGCGAAAACATCTGGGGCCGCCCGAAATCTCCGGTCAACCGCCGCGAATATGGCCCCGGCCAGCATGGCCAGCGCCGCAAGGCCAAGATGTCCGACTTTGGCCTGCAGCTGCGCGCCAAGCAAAAGCTCAAGGGCTATTACGGCGATCTGACCGAAAAGCAGTTCCGCCGCATCTATGCCGAGGCCGAGCGTGTGCGCGGCGACACCGGCGAGAACCTGATCGGCCTGCTCGAGCGTCGGCTGGACGCTGTCGTCTATCGTGCCAAGTTCGTGCCGACGGTTTTTGCCGCGCGCCAGTTCGTGAACCACGGCCACGTCAAGGTGAATGGCCTGCGGGTCAACATCCCCAGCTATCGCGTCAAGGAAGGCGACGTGATCGAGGTGCGCGACCGCTCGAAGCAGCTGGCCATCGTGCTCGAAGCCGCCGGCCTGCCGGAACGCGACGTGCCCGACTATCTGGACGTCGACCATTCGAAGATGACCGCGACCTTCGTGCGCACGCCGGGTCTGGGTGACGTGCCCTATGCCGTGCATATGGAGCCGAACCTGGTCATCGAATACTACGCCCAGAACTAGGTTTTGCGCGCGCTGGCGGCCGCGCGCCGCCGCACAAGGATCGACAGGCCGCCCGACCCCCGGGCGGCCTTGGCATTTGCGCCCGGGAAACTGGTGGCGCGGGCCGGGCCACCCCGATAGACACGCGCGCGGGAGCCTTCGATCATGACCAACAGCATCACGCCCCAGCCGGGGATCATGAATATCGACCTCTATGTCGGCGGCCAAAGCCGGATCGACGGGCGGGCCGACGTTCTCAAGCTCAGCTCGAACGAAAACCCCTTTGGGCCGTCGCCGGCCGCGCAGGCGGCCCTGATCACCGCCGCCGGCGATCTGCACCGCTATCCCGCGACCGACCATGCCGGTCTGCGTGACGCGATTGGCGGGGTGCACGGCCTGGACGCCGGACGCATCATCTGTGGCGCCGGCTCGGACGAGATCATCGCCTTCCTGTGCCAGTGTTATGCCGGCCCGGGGGACGAGGTCATCCACACGCGGCACGGCTTTGCCATGTATCGCATCTCGGCGCTGGCTGCCGGGGCAACGCCGGTCGAGGTGGCTGAGCGCGACCGAACCGTCGATGTCGATGCCATCCTTGCCGGTGTGACCGGGCGCACGCGGCTGGTGTTCATCGCCAACCCTGCCAACCCTACGGGCACGATGGTGGCGGCAGACCAGATCGCGCGCCTTGCCGCCAGTCTGCCGCCGCAGGTGCTGCTGGTGCTTGATGGCGCCTATGCCGAGTTTGCCGGCGATGTCGACGGGCGCGCGTTTGACGGCAGCGCGTTTGACGGCGGCGCGGCCCTGGTCGATGCCCACGACAATGTGGTGATGACGCGCACCTTCTCCAAGCTTTACGGGCTGGGCGGGCTGCGGGTTGGCTGGGGCTATGGCCCGCGCGCGGTGATCGACGTTCTGAACCGGGTGCGCGGACCCTTCAACCTGGGCGCGCCGCAGCTGGCGGCGGCCGAAGCCGCCATGCGCGACCGTGACTTCGCCGGTCAATGCGCCAGCGAAAACGCCCGCCTGCGCGCCTGGCTGGCCGACGCGCTGCGGGCGGTCGGCGTTGCGTCGGACCCGAGTTTCGCCAATTTCATCCTCGCCCGCTTCGCCAGCACCGATCAGGCGGTGGCGTGCGACGCCTACCTGAAATCGCGCGGCATCATCGTGCGGCAGGTGGCCGGCTATCAGCTGCCCGACTGCCTGCGTATCACCGTGGGCGACGCGGCCGGCTGCCAACGCGTGGCGCAGGCGGTGGCAAATTTTCGAAAGGGACGCCCATGAGCGTGATCTATGACCGCGTCGCGCTGATCGGGCTGGGCCTGATCGCCGGCTCGATGGCGCTGGCGATGAAACGCGACGGCCTGGCCGGCGAAGTCGTCGGCACGGCGCGATCGGCCGAAACGCGCGAAACCGCCCGGCGCATCGGCCTGTGCGACCGGGTGACCGACACCGCGGCCAAGGCCGTGGCCGGCGCCGACCTCGTGGTGCTGGCCATCCCGGTCGGGGCCATGGCTGCCGTCGCGGCCGAAATCGGCCCACACCTGAAACCCGGCGCGACACTCACCGATGTCGGGTCCGTCAAACGCGCGGTGATCGGGGCGGTGGCGCCGCATGTGCCGGATGGGGTCGATTTCATTCCCGGCCACCCGCTGGCGGGAACCGAGCATTCCGGCCCCAAGTCGGGCTTTGCCGAACTGTTCGAAAACCGCTGGTGCCTGCTGATCGGCGACGACACCACCCGCGCCCCGGCGCTCGACCGCCTGCGCAGCCTGTGGCTGGGCATGGGCGCCAATGTCGAGGTGATGGATGCCGACCACCACGACATCGCTCTGGCCGTCACCAGCCACGCGCCGCACCTGATCGCCTATACCATGGTCGGCGTGGCCGATGACATGCGCCGGGTTACCGACGGCGAGGTCATCAAGTATTCCGCCGCCGGCTTTCGCGATTTCACCCGCATCGCCGCGTCTGACCCGACCATGTGGCGCGACGTGTTCCTGAACAACAAGGACGCGACGCTGGAAATCCTCGGGCGGTTCACCGAAGAGCTGTTCGCCCTTCAGCGCGCGATCCGCACCGGCGACGGCGCGCATCTGTTCGACTATTTTACCCGCACAAGGGCCATTCGCCGTGGTATCGTCGAGGCGGGGCAGGACACGGACGCGCCCGATTTCGGGCGGGGAGGCAAGAGCGGTTGAGGCATTGGCTGGCGTCTGTCACGGCGGTTGTGGTCCTTGGCGGGGCCGCGGCAGCCTATGCGCCGGCAAGCTCACCGCGCCCGCAGCCGCGCGGCGTGGTCGCCGGCGACCACGGCAGTGATGCCACGGCCGACGCCGTTGCCGCCTCGGTGGCCGCCTCGGTGGCAGCCGCCAGCGCCCCGACCGCGCCGGCCCGGTCGCTTCGCCCGGCCCCGCGGCCTGATCGGCGCCCGGTGCGATCCGCCAGCGTGGCCCGCCGCGCGCCCGCTGGCGCAGCAATCTGCGGCAACCGTGACATTCGCGGCGAAAGCGTGGCCCGCGTCACCGGCAATGGCGACTGCGGCATTGCCCGCCCGGTGCTGGTGTCGTCGGTATCCGGCGTGCAATTGTCGACCCCGGCCCTGCTGGACTGCGACGCCGCCAAGGCCCTGAACCGCTGGGTCGACCGCAGCGTTCTCGACCGCATCGGCCGCACCGGCGGCGGCGTCACCGGCCTGCGGGTGGTGGCGCATTATGCCTGCCGGACCCGCAACAGCCAGCCCGGCGCCAAACTGTCCGAACACGCCAGGGGCCGGGCCATCGACATCGCCGCCTTCCAGCTTGCCAACGGCACCGAGATCTCGGTGCTCGACGACTGGGACCGCGGCCGCCCGGGCCGCATCCTCAAACGCCTGCATGACGATGCCTGCGGACCGTTCGGAACCGTGCTCGGCCCCGACAGCGACCGCCACCACCAGGACCACTTCCACCTCGACGTCGCCAGCTATCGCGGCGGGCCCTATTGCCGCTGACCGCCGCCCCCCCATCATCTTGGTCGAAATATCCCGGGGGGTGTGGGGGGCAGCGCCCCCCGCCTGGGGCGGCGCGCGCCGGCGCGGCGCACATCAGGGCATCGTCTGGCGCCGCCAGCCGTCGCTCCAGGCAACGCGGTCCATGCCGGCCAGCCGGCCGGTCCGTGCCAGCGCCGCCTCGATCCGCTGCATCCGGCCCGACCCCAGCGCCACCCCGGCCTCGGGCCACAGGGCCGCCACGCGCAGCGCGCCGGCCTCGCGGTCGACGCGCATGTCGATGCGGCCGATCAGACGCTCGCCCTCCAGCAACGGGAACACGTAATACCCGTATTTGCGCTGCGGCGCCGGCACGAAAATCTCGATGCGATAGGCAAAGCCGAACAGCCGTTCGGCACGGCCGCGGTCGCGCAGCGCCGGGTCAAAGGGGCTGAGCACCCGCACCATCCCCGGCGCGGGCCCAAGCGCCTGCGCGGCGGCGATCGTGCCGGGCCGGGCAAGGCGCCAGAACAGGCCGCCGTCGGCCCCCTCGATCTCGATCGGCACCACCCGCCCGTCGGCCAGGGCCCGGTCGCACCACGCCCGCGCTTCGTCTCTGGTCACGACATCCCAGAAATCCGCCAACTCGCCGGGCGACCCAAAGCCCAGCCGGTCCAGCGCCCCGGACATGAACCAGTCGATGCAGACCTCCGGCGGCAGGCCCGGCCGGTCGGGATAGACATTGCCGGCCAGGTCATAAACCTTGCGGAACCCTTCCCGCGCCGCGATGGCCAGCTCGCCGCCGCGCCACAGAAACTCCAGCGCCGTTTTCGACGGGTGCCAGTCCCACCAGCCGCTGGATTTCTTGTGCCCGTCGGCAAAGGCATCCGACCGGCAGGGACCGTTGGCGCGGATATGATCCAGCACCGGGCGGGTGCGGTCGTGAAAGGCGGCCCCGTGCCAGTCTGGCCAGCGCCGCTCCAGCCGGGCCCGGTCGCGTGCGAATTTCAGCGACCAGAACGGCAGCTGCGACATGGGGATCGCGGCGGCGTCATGGGTCCAGTGTTCAAAGATCGTGCGGTCGACATTCAACGCCCTGGTCAGCGCCGGCGGCCGATAGGTGCTGCGGCGGCTGTGCAGGATCATGTGATGCGCCCGCGCGACGGTGGTGACCGAATCCAGCTGCACGAAGCCCAGCCGCTCGACCAGGTCGATCAGATGCGCCCCGGTCGCCGGGCCGGACGGCGGTTCCAGCAGGGCGTGGCGGTCAAGAAACAGCCGCCGCGCACTGCGGTTGTCCAGCCGCGCCGTCATCGCAGGAAGATATATGGCGACGCCCCCAGCGGCACCGGACCCAGCAGAACCCGCCCGCCGGAAAAGGTCAGCGGCGCGTCCAGCGTATCAGGATTGCCGGCCAGTCCGGCCAGCAGGTCCAGCGCCCGCGCGACGGCGGGGGCCAGTATGGCGGGCAGGGCGCCCGATGCGACAAGCACCTGCAACAGGTCACGCCAGTTGGTGGCGCGAATCGTGATTTCGCCCTCGGGCACGCCGCGCGGGTCAATGGCCAGCCTTCCGGCGGCCCGCAGGTCCAGCCGCCCCCAACTGGCCTGCAGATCGGTCAGGTCGATCTCGACCGGTTGCGGCCGCGCCTGTTCCACCGAAAACCGGTCCCATGGGCGGTCAAAGGCGATCATGGCGTCAATGCGCATTGTGTCGATCGCGTCGGGCAACGACCCCGCGGGATCGATGGCCTGCCGCATCGCATCAGGAAGGGTCAGGGCCACCATCTCGGCGCCAAAGCGGTAGGTGTTGTCGCCATCGGCCCGGTGCAGCGCCAGCCGCGCCTCGTCCAGCCGCGCCGCCCAGCCGGTCGCCCCGCTTAGCGCCAGCCTTTCGCCCACCAGATCGGTGCGGTTCAGGGCAAGGCCGGGGCCGGGATCGAAGATCAGGCTGCCCTGAATGCTGTCGCTGGCGACCACGACACGCTCGAAAGGCGTGGCAAAGACCTGCCGGTCGGGCCAGACCGCGACGATATGGTTGGGCTTGTAGCTGAGCGACAGGATCTGAAAGAACGGCATCGCCCAGGCCAGCCCGGTGTCGGGATCGGCCAGGCGCAGATCGGTGATCGTGGTGTCGAAGCGGTTCGGAAACCCCCGGGTGTTCAGCGCCGCGTATTCGGCCACCCAGCCTTCGGCGCGCCGCGCCTCGATCCAGCCGGCAAGCTGCCGCTCGACCGTGCCGGACCCGACGAACCAGTATCCGCCCCACAGCGTGCCCAGAATGATCACCACCAGGGTCAGTTTGCGCATGACGCGCCCCTTTCGCTTGCCGTGCCGCCCGTGTTTATAGGGCGCGAAGAAGGAGAGCCATAGATGTCGTCGCATGCCCCCTTGTGGGTCTTTGGATACGGGTCGCTGATCTGGAACCCCGAGTTTCCGGTGGCCGAACGTCCGCTGGCCACGCTGGCCGGATTCCGGCGCGCATTCTGCATGCGCTCGATCCACCATCGTGGAACCGAAACCAGCCCCGGGCTGGTGCTGGCGCTGGACGGCGACACCCTGTCGTCCTGCCGCGGGGTGGCCTTTCGCGTGCGCTCCGGGGCCGAAGAGGCGACCCTGGCCGCCCTGCGCGAGCGCGAGCTGATCTCGTCGGCCTATCTTGAACGCTTCCTGTGGCTCGACCTCGACGACGGCCGCCGTGTGCATGCCGTGGCCTATGTCGTCGACCGCGATCACGTGCAGTATTGCAGCGCGCTGGATCTGGACGAGCAGGCCCGGATCATCGCCCGGTCGGTGGGCGGGCGCGGGCCCAACGCCGAATATCTTTACAACACCGCCGAACATCTTGCCGGGCTGGGCGTGGCCGATGCCGAGCTTGAATGGCTCGCACAGCGGGTTCGTGAAATAGAGGAACAGGGCAGAGCCTGATTCGTCCGATGGACTTTGGGGGCTAGATGCGTATTCTGCGGCGCAACGACAGAGCAGGAAGGTCCATGGTGGACAGACCAGACCCGGCGGGTGGTGAACATTTCACGCAGCCAGTGCGGCAGATCGCGCTGATGCTGGTCGTCCTGACGCTGGTAACGGTCGGCGCCGGGCTGGCTGGCGACAGCGTTCAGCAGTTTTTCAACGCCAATATCTGGCTGAACGGCACCATCGCCATTGTCTTCGTGGTGGGGGTCGCCGCCTGTTTCTGGCAGGTCATCCAGCTGATTTCCTCGGTCAACTGGATCGAGGGCCATGTCGCCGAAAACCCCGGGCACGAACTGGTCAAGGCGCCGCGCCTGCTGGCGCCGCTGGCCCAGCTGTTGCGGACCCGCGGCAAGGCGATGCGGATTTCTTCGTCGTCGTCCAGCTCGATCCTTGAATCGGTGGCCACCCGCATCGACGAAGCGCGCGACATCACCCGCTATCTGGTCAGCCTGCTGATCTTTCTGGGCCTTCTGGGCACGTTTTACGGGCTGGCCGTTTCGGTTCCGGCGATCCTTGGGACCATCAAGGGCCTGAGCGCGCTGGAAAACGAAAACGGGCTGACGGTGTTTTCCAGGCTGATGGAAGGTCTCAGCGGCCAGTTGGACGGGATGGGCGTGGCCTTTTCATCCTCGCTTCTCGGGCTGGCCGGGTCGCTGGTGGTCGGACTGCTGGAACTTTTCGCCAGCCACGGCCAGAACCGGTTCTACCGCGAACTGGAAGAGTGGCTGTCGACCATTACCCGCCTCGGCTATGCCGGCGATGGCGATTCCGGGTCGGACGGGGCGCTGGTCGGGCAGATGATGGAAGTGGTCAGCGACCAGATGGAACGGTTGCAGGCCCTGTTCGCCGAATCGGACGAAAGCCGCTCGCAGGTTGACCAGCGGCTGGGGACCCTGGCCGACAGCATCGTGGCGATGACCCAGCGGCTGGACACCGAAAAGGGCCTGTCCACCACGCTGGACCGTGTGGCCGACGGGCAAGAGCGTATCGTCGCCCTTCTCGAGGCGCAGGCCGAACAGGGCGGTGGCGCGCTGGACGCCGAAAGCCGGATGCGTTTGCGGTCGATCGACGTCGGCCTTTTGCGCATGCTCGAGGAAATTTCGGCCGGCCGGCAGGAAGCCACGGCCGAGCTGCGTCAGGATCTCAGGCAATTGCTGCGCGCCATGCGTCAGAGCCCGGGTGGGCCGCAAACGTCCGCCCGTGAGATTGGCCAGCAGGTCGGCGGCGGAGTCGGCTGACGATGGCGCTATCCCGGCGCGGTTCTCAGCGGTTGTCGCCCTCGATCTGGCCGGGCTTTGTCGATGCCATGACCGGGCTGCTGCTGGTCGTGATGTTTGTGCTGACGATCTTCATGGTCGTGCAATTCGTCCTTCAGGAAGAGATCTCGGGGCAGGACAACCAGATCCAGACGCTGGAGAAGGATGTCAGCAACCAGGAAACCGAACTCAGCCGCCTCCAAAGCGAGCTTGGGCAAATCGCCAACGCGCTGGGGCTGGGGGCAAGCGCCGATTTTGCGGCCACGCGCGATGCCGCCGCCGAACGGGTCAGCCTGATCGAAAGCCTGACCGCCCAGAACACCGTGCAGGCCGAAAAGCTGGCCGAACGCGATATGGCGATTGCCAGTTTCGAAGAACAGGTGGCCAGCCTGCTGGCCCAGCGCGACGATGCGCTGGCCCAAGGGACCGAACTGCGCGCCAACGTGGCCGATCTGGAACAGGCCCGGTCGGTGCTGGTCACGCAACAAGAGGCGCTGAATCTGGCGTTGGCCCAGGCCCGCGGCGAAATCGACGTTCAGGTCGAACAGGCCCGGCTGGCCGCGTCCCGACGCGAGGCGCTGGACGCCCTTGTTGCCGAATTGCGCCAGAACGCGGCCCAGCGTGAACAGGAACTGAACCGCACGCTGGTGACGCTGGCTGAAACCCAGGACGCGCTGAGCGAAGAGGAAAAGGCGCGTCTGGTCGAGGCCGAGGCGGCGGCGCTGTTGCGCGGGCGGCTCGAGGAATCGCAGGCCGAACTGACCGCGATGACCCTGCGCCTGGAAGAAGAACGCCGCCGGGCCGAGGAAACGCTGACCATGCTGGCTGCCGCCCAGTCGGCGGAAAAGGACCTGACCGCACGCCTTGCCGCCGCGGTGCTGGCGCGCGACAGCAACAGCGCCGACGCCGCCCGCCTTGCCGCCGAACTTGGCGCCACCGAGGACGCGCGCGACGCTTTGGACAGCCAGCTTGCGCTGGCGCTGCTGGCCAACCAGCACAGCGAACAACAGCTGCAATCGACCGAAGCCGCCCGCGCCGACCTGAACGACCGGTTGGCCGAGGCGCTGCTGGTCGAACGGCGCATTCGCGAACGGCTGGCCGATTCCGAGGCCTCGCGCGCCGAGGTGAACCAGCAACTGGCGCTGGCGGTGCTGGCCCGCGACCAGAACGCCGCCCGGATTGCCGAGTTGAAGGCGGAACTGGAAAGCACCAGCAACGACCAGGCCGAGCTGAACCGCAAACTGGCCGCCGCACTGGTGGCACAAGACGACAGCGCCGCCCGGATTGCCGATCTCGAAACACAGCTGCAAAGCGCCGATGTCGACCGGGCCGACCTGAACCGCAAGCTGGCGGCGGCGCTGGTGGAACGCGACAATATCTTTGCCGAGGCCACGGTTCTGCGCAAGACCGGCGACGCGACAGTGGCCGAACTGCGCCAGCGGATTGTCGGGCTCGAGGCGCAGATCGACGCCCTTGGCCAGCAACTGGCGGGGGCGACCGCGGACGAGGAAAGCCTGAATCAGAAGCTTGCCGCCGCCCTGCTGGCCGGCAAGGATGCCAACGAAGAAATCGTCCGCCTGCGCGACCAGGTTGCGGCCTCTGACAGCGACCGCGCCGCGTTGAATGCCCGGCTGGCGGCTGCCCTGCTGGCCCGTGACGCATCGGCCGCGGACGCCGCTCAGCTTGCCGCGGCGCTGGCGGCGACCCAGGCCGACGCGGGCGACCGGCTGAACGATCTGAACCGGCGGCTGGCCGCGGCGCTGTTGGCGGCGGACAACCGGCAACAGGCGCTGGACACCACCCAGACCGAGCTTGCCCAGGCCGAGGCCGCGCTGACCGACAGCGACCGGCGCGCCGCCGAGCTTGAGGCCGAACTCGCCACGCGGCTGGCCGGTATCGCCAGCCTTGAAACCGCGCTGGCCACCGAGCGCGCCGCAGTGGTCAAGCGGGCCGAGGAACTGGCCGGCGCGCTGGCGGCGCTGGAAACCGTTCGCGCCAATCTTGCGGCAGCGGAACTCGAGGTCGAGACCGGCTCGGACGAGGCGGCGCGCATCGCCGGGGCTCTGGCCGACCGCGACGTGCGGATCGGGTCGCTGACCGCGACGCTTAGCGCACGGGCCGACGAAATCGACCGGCTGACCAGCCAACTGGCGTCGCGACAGTCGCGGCTGGACAGCCTGACAGCCAACCTGGCCGGGCAAGAGGGCGAATTGACGTCGCTGCGCGCCGCCCTGTCCGGAAGCGAGGCCGAGATCGCGACCCTGACCGAGGCGCTGGCGACGCGCGATGAAAACCTTGGCGGTCTGGGCGCCGATCTGCAGGCCCGCGATGACGAGCTTGTGGCGCTGCAGTCGGCGCTGGCCGGTCGCGAAGGCGAACTTTCGGCCCTGACCGCCCGGCTGCGCGAGACGGAAGCGTCGGCGTCGGGCCTGCGCGGCCAGCTTGAGACCGCCAATGCCCGCATTGCCGAACTGGACCAGGCCGCGGCCGACGGCCAGACCGAGGCCGGGCAGCAGGCCGACCGGGCCGCTGCGGCCGAGGCGCGGGCGCTTGACCTTGATGCCCGGCTGGCCGCGGCCATCCTGGCCCGGGGGCAGACCGAGGATGACCTTGCCGCGGCCCGGGCCGCACTGGACGATGTCGCGGGACCGCTGCGCGACCGACTGGCCGCGGCGCTGCAGGCGGCGGCCGAGGCCGAAAGCGGCCTCACCGCTTCGCAAGCGGCGCTGGCCGCCGCCATTTCCGCCCGCGATGCCTCGAGCGATGCGCTGACACGGTCTGAACAGGCACTGGCCGTGGCGCTGGAACGCGCTGCCGCCCTGCAGGACGAACGCGACATTGCCGAAGCCCAGCTTGCCGCCGCGATCGAGGCGCGCAGCCGGTCGGACCGCTCGAAATCCGAATCCGAGGCCCTGCTGGCCGAGACATTGGCGGCGCGGGACAAGGTGGCGCTGGCGCTGGAGCAGGCGCAAAGCGACGAGGCCGAGATTCGCCGGCAACTGACCGAGGCGCTGGCCGCGCGGCAGGCTGCCGAGGCCAGTCTTGAGCAGACGCTGACCGAAGACGAGCGCCAGCAGGCCCTGCTGGCCACCGCCCAGCGCGAACTGGCGTCGCAGACCGAGTTGTCCGACGAAAGCCTGCGCCAGGTCGAGGTGCTGAACCAGCAGGTGGCAGAGCTGCACCGCCAGCTTGACGTGCTGCAGGGGCTGTTGAACGTCGCCGCCGAAGACAAGGCGCTGGCCGATGTCGAGATCGAGACATTGGGCCAGAACCTGAACGCGGCGCTGATCCGCGAGGCCCAGGAACAAAAGCGCCGGGCCGAGCTGGAGGCGGCGGAAGTGGCGCGGCTGGAACGCTATCAGTCCGAGTTCTTCGGCAAGCTGCGCGACGTGCTGGGCGACCGCGAGGGCATCACCATCGTCGGCGACCGCTTTGTGTTTTCGTCCGAGGTCCTGTTCGATGTCGGGTCGGCGGACCTGTCGGCGAATGGCGAGGCCCAGATCGCCAAGGTTGCCGGCATCCTGTCAGAGGTTGCCGGTGAAATCCCGCCCGAGATCGACTGGGTGGTCCGGGTCGACGGCCACACCGACAGCACGCCCATCGCCCCGGGCGGCCAATATGCCGACAACTGGGAGCTCAGCCAGGCGCGCGCCTTGTCGGTCGTGCGTTTCATGACCGAAGTGCTGGGCTTTCCGCCGAAACGGCTGGCCCCCACCGGCTTTGGCGAGTTCCGCCCGGTCGACACCGCCAACACGGCCGTGGCCCGGGCCCACAACCGGCGAATCGAGCTGAAGCTGACCGAGCGGTAGGGCGGGGCCGGGCCAAGGGGGGCGTTGCCCCCCTCTGCGCTGGCGCGCATTCACCCCCGAGGATATTTTCCGACAGAAGTAGCCCGGGGTCGGGCGAATTGGCGTTTCAATCCGGTGGTTCGGTGGCTAGCCTGCGCCCATCACCAACAGGAGGGTTTGCGATGCGCAGCATT
The DNA here is from genome assembly GCA_964472855.1 of uncultured Rhodobacterales bacterium. Classification (GTDB taxonomy): domain Bacteria; phylum Pseudomonadota; class Alphaproteobacteria; order Rhodobacterales; family Rhodobacteraceae; genus Tranquillimonas. Next base: position 22,586 of record CAYYMJ010000033.1, read on the forward strand.
GCCGAGTTCAGGTCGTCACCATTGTTTGGCGCGGCTGTCGGGGTGCCGACGGCGATCATGCTGATCTTTTCGCTGTTCAACCTGACCAGCGCGCCGGATCCGGCGCGCCTGCCGGCCGCGGTGAGCATTGGCATCGTCAACGCCGACGAAGGCATGGTTTTTCCGCCCATCAAGGTTTCCGAACGCCTGTTGGAGGGGCTTGGCAGCCGGTTGCCGTTTGGCATGCAGCGCTTTGACGACGCGGACGCGGGCCGGGCGGCGCTGATGGCCGGGTCGGTGGCGGCGGTGATCCTGTTTCCGCCGGAGTTTTCCAAGACGGCGCTGGGCAGCGAGCCGGTGAAGGTGTCGGTTCTGATCAGCGAGCATCTGACCGGGGTCGAGGCGCAGATGGGCGCGCAGTTGTCGCAGATGCTGCAATTGGGCATGGCGGCCGGCGTGTCGACGTTGCGGCTGGCGATGTCCGAGGGGCGGTTGCCGACCGGAGAGATGCCGGCGGCGGTCGATACCGAGGTGCTGATCGCGGCCACGAGCCCGGCCCAGCGGATTGCCGCGTTCGTCATGAGCTTTACGACGTGGCTGGCGGCGTTGGTGGGCGGGCTGTTGCTGGTGATCGCAAGCCGTGCGGTCACCGATGCGCGGCGCCGTGCCGCCGTGCGGAGCGTGGTGCCAGTGCTGACGCTGGGTCTGGGCACGCTGGCGTTGGCGGTGACGGTGTCGGGGGCAACCGGGCAGTGGGGACTGTTGCTGCCGGTCTTTCTGACGGTCTGGCCCGTGGCCCTGTGCCTGGCATGGATGTTCGCCGGCGTCATTGCGCTGCTGGGGTTGTGGGTGCTTGTCCTGCTGTTGCCGCTGGCCTTTTATCAGGCGGTGCTGGGGGGAACCCAGTTTCCCGCCGCGGCCGCGCCGGAATGGTTGTCGCGCATTGCCGGGCCGGTGCCGTTTGACGCCATCGGTGCCGCCTATCGCGCCACGGTGTTCCAGTCGGGCTCTGCGACGTTGCCGTGGGCATGGCTGCTGGCGGCCGGGGCGGCGGGGCTGGTGCTGATCTGGGTGGCGGCGATGGTGCGCAAGGCCGGCTGACCCGGTTTGCGCGGTTCGCGGTCAGCGTGATCCGGGGCGGCATCACCTGACGCCTTGAAATCCATGGTTTCAGGCGGCGTTGGCTGGCCCCGGGGTTGGTGCGAAACGCCTTAGCCGCCGTCCCCGACGCTGAGCGCCGTTTCGCGCCGGCCAAGGCTGACCCCGTTGCGGAGATAGTCGACGGTGCCGAGATATTGCCCGGCGGGCCAGCCGCCCGCGGGTGTACGCCGCCCGGCGGCGCGGAAGAACAGGGGCTGGCCGGTTTCGACTGTGACCTTTTCGGCGATGACCGGGCCCAGCGGGCCGTCGATGCGCAGCACGATCTCGTCGCCGGCGCGGCCCATGAAGGCATAGGCCCAGAATACCAGTGCCGGGGCGTCGGCGGACAGGCTGGCGACCGATGCGGTGCCGGCCTTGACGGCGTCAAAGCCGGGGATGGCGGTCGAGAAACCGGCGCTGATCAGGCCGCCGGGCCGATAGGTGGGCGGGTCTTTCCACAGGCTGCCGGTGGCGGGCTGTCCGCATTGCGCCTCGGCCGCCGGGGCGAATGGGTCGACGACGCGGCCGTCGTGGCGCACCGACATATGCACATGCGGGAAACTGGTTTCGCCGCTTAGACCCACCTGCCCAAGGACCGTGGCCGCGCCGACGCGCTGGCCCTGCTGCACTGCGACCGAGCCGTTGCGCAGATGGCAATACTGGGTTTCCCAGCCGTCGCCGTGGCTGACCACGACCCCGTTGCCGCATTCGCGCCCCGCCGGCGCGGTTTGTCCCGTTGTCAGGGCGGCATCGTCTTCGCCATCACGCACCGCGCGCACGGTGCCCGGCGCTGCGGCATAGACGGCGACGCCCGCGTCCATGTCGGCCCGGCTGGCGATGGCGAAATCGGTGCCTTTGTGGCCGTCACCGGTTAGCGGGCCGCACATGAAGTCGGCGACGCCGGGGCCCGGGTCGGCATCGACATAGCGGGGGATGAAACAGCCCTGATCGGCGCCGCAATGCAGCGGCGGGGTCAACAACGGGTCACGGGCCGCCGCCGGGGTGGCGGCGGCGAACAGCAGGATCAGCGCGGCGGCCCGATGCCTCAATCCGCGGTCAGAAGCGGCGGCTTCCTGGTGCTGAGGCGCCGGGTCTCGGGCGGCTCGATCTCCAGCGCGATGGCATCGTCGCGAATGCCCACCTTGACCACGCCGCCCTTGGCCAGCTTGCCGAACAGCAGCTCTTCGGCCAGCGGTTTCTTGATGTGCTCCTGAATGACCCGGCCCAGCGGGCGGGCGCCCATCTTGTCGTCATAGCCGCGCAGGGCCAGCCATTCGGCGGCCTTGGGCGACAGTTCGATGGTCACGCCCCGGTCCATCAGTTGCGCCTCGAGTTGCAGCACGAATTTCTCGACCACCTGCATGATCACATCCTTGGACAGCGCCGCAAAGCTGATGACCGCGTCCAGACGGTTGCGAAACTCGGGGGTGAAGGTGCGTTCGATGGCGGCGGTATCCTCGCCCTCGCGCCGGTCGCGGCCAAAGCCGATGGCGGCCTTGGCCAGTTCCGACGCGCCGGCGTTCGAGGTCATGATCAGGATGACATTGCGGAAATCGACCTGCCGGCCGTTGTGATCGGTCAGCTTGCCGTGATCCATCACCTGCAGCAGGATGTTGAAGACATCCGGATGCGCCTTTTCGATCTCGTCCAGAAGCAGCACGCAATGGGGATGCTGGTCGATCCCGTCGGTCAACAGACCGCCCTGGTCAAACCCGACATAGCCCGGCGGCGCGCCGATCAGCCGCGACACCGCGTGCTTTTCCATGTATTCCGACATGTCGAAGCGCAACAGCTCGACCCCCAGCGCGCTGGCAAGCTGGCGCGCGACCTCGGTCTTGCCAACACCGGTGGGGCCGGCGAACAGATAGTTGCCGATGGGTTTTTCCGGCTCGCGCAGACCGGCCCGGGCCAGTTTGATGGCCGACGACAGCGCCTCGATCGCCGTGTCCTGCCCGAAGACGACCCGCTTGAGGGCCACGTCCAGATCCTTCAGCAGTTCGGCATCGTTTTTCGAGACATTCTTGGGCGGGATGCGCGCGATCTTGGCGACCACGGCCTCGATTTCCTTCACGCCGATGGTCTTGCGGCGCTTTGATTCCACAACCAGATGCTGGGCGGCGCCGGCCTCGTCGATGACGTCGATGGCCTTGTCGGGCAGCTTGCGGTCATTGATGTAGCGAGCCGAAAGCTCGACCGCCGATTTGATGGCGTCGGCGGTGAACTTGATGCCGTGATGCTTTTCGAAATATTCCTTGACGCCTTTCAGGATCTTGACCGTGTCTTCGACCGACGGTTCGCTGACATCGATCTTCTGGAACCGCCGCGACAGGGCGCGGTCCTTTTCGAAATGCTGGCGGAATTCCTTGTAGGTGGTCGAGCCCATGCAGCGCAGGCGGCCGCCCTGCAGCGCCGGTTTCAGCAGGTTCGAGGCGTCCATCGCCCCGCCCGAGGTGGCGCCGGCGCCAATCACGGTGTGGATCTCGTCGATGAACAGCACGGCGTCGGGATGGTCTTCGAGTTCGCTGACCACGGCTTTCAGCCGTTCTTCGAAATCGCCGCGATAACGGGTGCCGGCCAGCAGCGCGCCGAGATCGAGGCAGAAGATCGTGGCACCGGCCAGAACGTCGGGCACCTCGGCATTGACGATCTTGCGGGCCAGCCCTTCGGCGATGGCTGTCTTGCCGACGCCGGGGTCGCCAACCAGAAGCGGGTTGTTCTTGCGCCGGCGGCACAGCACCTGCACGCAGCGCTCGACCTCGTGATCGCGGCCGATCAGCGGGTCGATGTCACCGGCCTGCGCCTTGGCGTTCAGGTCGACGCAGAATTTCGCCAGCGCCGATTCCTTCTGTTCGCCGCTTTCGGCCTCGGACGCGTCATCCTCGATCTCGCTGGCGCCCGAAACCTGCCGGGTTTCGCCATAAGACGGGTCCTTGGCGACGCCATGCGCGATGAAGTTGACCGCGTCATAGCGGGTCATGTCCTGTTCCTGCAGGAAGAAGGCGGCGTTCGATTCACGCTCGGCAAAGATCGCGACCAGCACGTTGGCGCCCGTGACCTCGTCGCGCCCCGAGCTTTGAACATGGATCGCGGCACGCTGGATCACGCGCTGGAACGCAGCCGTGGGAACTGCTTCCGAGCCTTCGACGTCGGTCACCAGCGTCGACAGGTCATCCTCGATGAAATCGACAAGGCTGGCGCGCAGTTCTTCCAGATTGACGGAACAGGCCTGCATGACGCGGGCGGCATCGGGTTCGTCGATCAGCGCCAGCAGCAGATGTTCCAGCGTGGCAAGCTCGTGCCGGCGGGCGTTTGCAAGGGCCAATGCCGAATGAATGGCCTGCTCGAGTGTGTTTGAAAACGAAGGCACGGTGACGTGCTCCTTGTTACTGGGCGGGCAGCGTTGCCCGATACTTGCCTCTGCCCCTAAAGCTTGGGCTTTTGTGGCCGGTCTTCAAGGAATTTCTCGATTGATTGACTCACATTCAACCGGACGCGGCCCGATTGGCACGAAACCGGCGGCATTTCGGCGGTCAGAAATTGTCCTTGCGGCGGCGGATTTCGGCGAAAACCTCGACCTCGGGCGCGCTTTGCATGCCCAGATTGGCGCGGATGGCCGGGTCGTCGGCCCTGAGAAACGGGTTGGTGGCCAGTTCGTCCGACAAAAGCGACGGCACCGTGGGCGTGCCCTGTTCGGCGGCAGCTTCGACCGCGCGGGCGCGGGCCTGCAGGGCGGGGTTGTCGGGGTCGATGGTCAGGGCAAAGCGCGCGTTGGTGCGCGTGTATTCGTGGCCCGAACATACCAGCGTGTCCGGCGGCAGGGCGGCGATTGTCTTCAGCGATGCCAGCATGATTTCGGGGGTGCCTTCGAACACCCGCCCACATCCCAGCGCCATCAGGCTGTCGCCGGTAAACACCGCCTTCGCGTCGGGCACGTAATAGGCGACATGGCCCATGGTGTGCCCCGACACGTCGATGACCCGAACGTCATGCCCCGAGAAATCCAGCACCTCGCCGGCGAGGGCGCGCCGCTCTGCCACCGGTATGCGCAGGCTGTCCTGCAGGGCGCAGACCGCCCGGGCCTGGGGGTGCTTGTCAAGAATGTCCTGCACGCCCTGCACATGGTCGCCGTGATGATGGGTCAGGAAAATCGGGTAGGCGGCCCAGTTCCTTTCGGCCAGCGCGGCAAGGATGGGCCTCGAATCCGGCGCGTCGACGACGGCGGCAATCTTGCGAACATCGTCGAACAGCAGAAAGGCATAGTTGTCCTGCAGGCACGGTATGGTGACAATTTGCATGGGCATGGCGTTTGGTCCTGTCGTTGCCTATCTTGCACAGAATGCGCAGCCTTCGGTCGGGTCTTCAATGCACCTTGATGTCGTCGATTTGCGGACGTTCTATTACCGCACGCGGCTGGGCCGCGCGGCGCAGAAGGCCATTCGCGGCAGGCTGACCGAACTGTGGCCCGAAGCCAAGAGCCAGACGGTTGTCGGGTTCGGCTTTGCCGTGCCGCTTTTGCGCCCCTACCTTGCGCAGTCGCGCCGGGTGATTGCGCTGATGCCGGGGCAGCAGGGCGCCATGCCATGGCCGGCCAACGCCCCCAACCTGTCGGTGCTGACAGACGAGACGCTGTGGCCGATCGAGACCGGCCGCGCCGACAAGCTGGTCATGCTGCACGGTCTGGAGACCAGCGAAAGCCCCAGCGCCCTGTTGGCGCAGGCATGGCGGGTGCTGGGCCCGGGCGGCAGCGCGGTGTTCATCGTGCCGAACCGCGCCGGCCTGTGGGCGCGGCGCGATGGCACGCCCTTTGGCTATGGCCGGCCCTATTCGCTGCGCCAGCTTGAAACGCAGCTTGGGCGGGCGGGCTTTGTGCCCAAACGCCACCTCGCCACGCTGTTCCAACTGCCCAGCGAACGGCGGTTTTGGCTGAAGACCGGTCCCTTGTGGGAACGCGCCGGGCAGAAGCTGTCCAGCAAGTATGCCGGCGGCGCGCTGATGGTCGAGGCGGTCAAGCGTGTGCCGGCCGTTTCGGGGCCCGGCGCGCCCGAGGCCGTCAAGCGCCCGTTCCGCCTTCCGCTGACCGAAGGTGCCCCGGCCCGAGTGCCGGGCGCTGCGGCGCGGCAAGACTGCCCGGCAACATGTGGTGGGCCAAAGGTCGCACCTCGCAAAATGCCCCGCTTTTAGCCGTCTGAGGGCCGCACTAAGGTTGTTGCGGGGTCATGATACCTCTGCTACACCCCTCGCCGATTTCACTGGTATGCCGCGGCCTGCCAATCCTAAGCGCCCCGCCCGGCAAATGGGTCGAACGGGGCCGACACGATGTCGAAAGGGTGGACGTGTCCGAACCAGCTTCGATCTCAACCGGCATTGCCAATCGCTATGCCACGGCCGTCTTCGATCTGGCCAGGGAAGCCGACGCCATCGATGCGCTTGCCGCCGATGTCGACACACTTGATGCCGCGCTTGGCGCCAGTGCCGAATTGCGCGACCTGATCCAGTCGCCGATCTATACGCGCCGCGACCAGCAGGCCGCTGTCGGCGCCGTGGCCAAGGCCATCAAGCTTGGCGGCATCCTGTCCAATACGCTGCAACTTATGGCGGCCAAGCGGCGCCTGTTCGTGCTGCCGCAACTGGTGGCCGCGCTGAGGGCGCTGATCGCCGAGGAACGCGGCGAAGTGACCGCCGACGTGACCTCGGCCACAGCGCTGAGCGACGCGCAACAGGCCCGGCTGGCCGAAACGCTGACGGCACAGGTCGGCAGCAATGTGAAACTGAACACCCGCGTCGATGAAAGCCTCATCGGCGGTCTTATCGTCAAGGTTGGCTCGAAGATGATCGACACATCGGTCCGCGCGAAGCTGGCCGCACTCCAGAACACCATGAAAGAGGTCGGATAATGGGCATCCAAGCGTCAGAGATCTCAGCGATCCTGAAAGACCAGATCAAGAATTTCGGTCAGGAAGCTGAAGTCGCCGAAGTTGGCCGCGTGCTAAGCGTTGGTGACGGGATCGCGCGCGTTTACGGGCTGGACAATGTGCAGGCCGGCGAAATGGTCGAGTTTCCGGGCGGCATTCAGGGCATGGCCCTGAACCTGGAAAGCGACAATGTCGGCGTCGTGATCTTCGGCACCGACCGCGACATCAAGGAAGGCGACACCGTCAAGCGCACCAACTCGATCGTTGACGTGCCCTGCGGCGATGCGCTGCTGGGCCGGGTGGTCGATGGCCTTGGCAACCCGATCGACGGCAAGGGCGCCATCGCGGCGTCCGAGCGTCGGGTGGCCGACGTCAAGGCGCCGGGCATCATCCCGCGCAAATCGGTGCACGAGCCCATGGCCACCGGCCTCAAGGCCATCGACGCCATGATCCCGATCGGCCGGGGCCAGCGCGAGCTGATCATCGGCGACCGCCAGACCGGCAAGACCGCCGTGGCGCTGGACGCGATCCTGAACCAGAAAAGCTATAACGAAGCCGCCGGCGACGACGAATCGAAAAAGCTTTACTGCATCTACGTCGCCGTCGGCCAAAAGCGGTCGACCGTGGCCCAGCTGGTCCGCAAGCTGGAAGAAACCGGTGCCATCGCCTATACCACGGTGGTTGCCGCCACCGCGTCCGAACCGGCGCCGATGCAGTTTCTGGCGCCCTACGCCGCGACCGCCATGGCCGAGTTTTACCGCGACAACGGCCGCCACGCCCTGATCATCTATGATGACCTGTCCAAGCAAGCCGTCGCCTATCGCCAGATGTCGCTGTTGCTGCGTCGTCCGCCCGGGCGCGAAGCCTACCCGGGCGACGTTTTCTACCTGCACTCGCGGCTGCTGGAGCGTTCGGCCAAGCTGAACGAAGACAATGGCGCAGGCTCGCTGACGGCGCTGCCGGTCATCGAAACCCAGGGCGGCGACGTGTCGGCCTTTATTCCGACCAACGTGATCTCGATCACCGACGGCCAGATCTTTCTGGAAACCGAGCTGTTCTATCAGGGCATCCGCCCCGCCGTGAACACCGGCCTGTCGGTCAGCCGCGTCGGCTCGTCGGCGCAGACCTCGGCGATGAAGTCGGTTGCGGGCTCGGTCAAGCTCGAGCTTGCCCAGTATCGCGAAATGGCCGCCTTTGCCCAGTTCGGCTCGGACCTCGACGCCGCGACCCAGCGACTGCTGAACCGCGGTGCCCGCCTGACCGAACTGATGAAACAGGCCCAGTATTCGCCGCTGACCAACGCCGAAATCGTCTGTGTCATCTATGCCGGCATCTCGGGCTATCTCGACGGGATCGAGGTCGGTCAGGTCGGCCGCTTCGAACAGGGGCTGGTCACGCACCTGCGCGGGTCGCATCAGGCGCTGCTGGACGAAATCACCAACAACGACCAGAAGGTCAAAGGTGATCTGGAAGCCAGCCTGAAAGGCGCGATCGCCGAATACGCCGCCGACTTCGCCTAGGGAAGGACGAGGCAATGCCAAGTCTCAAGGACCTGAAAAACCGGATCGAGTCGGTCAAGTCGACCCGCAAGATCACCAAGGC
>CAYYMJ010000034.1:0-11683 GCA_964472855.1 uncultured Rhodobacterales bacterium
CAAGGATATCGCACTTGCCGCCGGGGCCGGCATTGCAGTCGGCCAATGTCGGGACCGCGCCGGGAATACGCGCGCACCGGCTGCCGGGGTCGTTGACCGGATGATCGGGGCAGCCAAGGCCGCCCCGAAAAACCGCGAACGCCGGTGGCCCCGGCGCGCGCGGTCAGATGCGCGGTCCGGCTATCGCAACGCGTCGGACAGATCGACGACCGGGAATCCGTTGATCTCGTCATAATGGAACCAGATCATCTCGTTCGAGGCATGCATGGCGCCCGCCGTATCGAAATTGGCATCGACCACCGACCAGGCACCGTCGGCATATTGCACCGACGTGGCAAAGACCGGTGCGATGCCATGCGCGCCACCGGCCATGGGCGGAAACGGCTGGCTGTCGTTATAGCGGAAGAATGTCGGCGGCTCGCCTTCATACTCGAACGGTGCCTTGACCGCCGTCAGTGGCGGCGCCGATTGCTGCAGCCCGCTGATGTTGACCGCATGCTCCCAGAATGACGTGAACACCTCGTTGACCGCATCCGCGTCGACATCGGCGGTTTCAAAGGTGCGCAGGGCGTTCAGGGCCCCCATGATCGCCCCCACATCGTCAATCGTGTAAAGCGACTGATTGTCGAAGGCCCCGGTTTGCGGGTTGAAGCCGTCGATGAACTGGCCGCCGATGCTGCGGATCGTGCCGTCGCTGATGCCCAGCGTGCGCTTGGCCTCGATCAGGCCGCGCAAGAGATGGGCCTGCTCGGCAGCGGTCGCGGGCGTTGACCCCTGCAAGTCCGACGCCAGCGCGGCAAGCTTGTGCATGGCCTGGGCCTTGTGGTTGGGGCTGGCGGTCTTGGCCGCGTACCAAACCAGGGACTGGATCGCCAGGGACTGGGTGCGAATGTCGGCCTGTTTGCCGGCTTCGACCATCCGGAACAGCGTGTAGGTCGCGTTCTCGACCGTTTTCGCCATCGCGGTGTCCTGATAGCGGTTCGGCACGTCGGAATGGGCCAGGTGATCCACGACCAGCATGTCCGCCAGATCGGCCAGGGCGATCAGCATCACGGCGTCACCGCCGTTCGACAGATCGTAGTCGCCCATGTTGTGCAGGAAAGACGCGGCCTGCATCTTGGCGTTCATGTTCATCATCATGCCGACAAAACGCCAGTAGGCACCGAAATCGGACGCCGGTGTGCCAAAATGGTCGTCGACGTGGAATTGCCGCGCCCATTCGGCCTCTTTCAGGATCGTGAAGCCGTTGGCCTGCCCGGTCAGCGCGGTATCCATCCCGGCCCGGTCCCAACGCTGGGTGCCAAAGTCGGCGCCGTCGAACGCGGTGATATAGTGGGGGTCTCCGCTTTTGTAGACCACCGACAGCGGCGCGGCATTGACCGGCGGGCGGACGTGATCGCCGTCGCCGTAGTCGGTGTTACCAGCCCGCATCTGCGCCGGGTCAAAGTCGGCGTCCACGGCGGCGATGGCCATCATCATTGCGTTTTTCGGGGGCATCGCGACATTGCCCAGACCCGAACGCATTGTCAGGTTGCCAAGGTTGTAGCGCGAATACCAATAGCCCTCTTCCTCGGCGTCGGTCGACGTGAAACCGGCTTGCTGCGCGGCAAGCTGCATCGGGGAAAGCCCGATGATCCCGGCGACCAGAGCCATGGCCGTGCCGCCCTTCAGCGTTAAGTTCGACTTCATGTATTTCATCCTTTTGTGAAAATCATTCATCGTGAAAGCGGGACAATCGGCGGCGGGACTTGTTGCACTGCCGCGCATCACGAACGGGTGAGACCCGGTCGGAATCGCGAAACGGTGATGTTGGGGGTGATTTCCGCGAGCGCGGCGCGGCTTGCCACGGCTGTTCCGCCCGCCGCCCGCGGCCGCCGGCATCCCGGTCGGGGCGCGGCCCTTTCGTCGCACCGGCTTGTTTGCCGCGCCCGGCTGCCTGATATTCGACGCACCCAACTGCGGACCGAACCCATGGCAAATTCCGGTGGTGTTGATCGCGGCCACGACCCGTCAGTTGGCCCCAAGCTGGCTTTTTCCATCCTGCATGGTCTTCCGGTGGGCGTTGGCATCTGGCTGGCCTTCGGCGGCTTTGACTGGCCCGATCCCTTGCGTGCGCGGCTGCTGGCGGCCTTGGCCGCCCTCTATTTCCTGCGGCAGGTCTTCACGCTGTTCGTGCTGTTGCAGCGGCGGGTGCAAATGTCCGAGGTTCTGGGGCTGGTCGGCTTCATCGCGCTTTTTGAAATCGGCTTCCTGCTGCTTGGCGCGGGGGCTGTCTCGGGCGTGGCGACGCCTTTTGGCGCGGTCGACTGGCTGGGTCTAGCGTTGCTGCTGTTCGGGTCCTTCCTGAACAGCTGGTCCGAGTTTCAGCGCTGGCAGTGGAAACAGCGGCCCGACGCGCACGGCAAATGCTATACCGGCGGACTGTTCGCATATTCGATGCACATCAATTACTTCGGCGACAGCGTGCTGTTTACCGGCTGGGCCATTCTTGCGGCCTCGGCCATTGCCTGGCCTGTCCCGATCCTGATCACGCTGGGTTTCGTGTTCTTGCATATCCCGGCGCTCGACGCCTATCTGGCCCAGCGATACGGCGACGGTTTTGCCGACTATGCCAGCCGCACGCCCAAGTTCGTGCCCTTCGTCTACTGATCGGTCGCCGCGCAACAGCCAGCGTGTTGAGGCGGCGGGCAGGGGTGGGGGCGACCAGGCCGCAAGCGGGGCTGTTCACGCGCCCGGGTTGCGCTGGACCGGGTGTCGGCGCTGCTGGCGTTTGCGGCCTTCGTGACCGCTGACGCCATGGCCGGGCTCGGCAGGGCCGCGCGCGCGGGCAGCTAGTCAGGGCGTGACAGGGCCGGGGACGCGCACATGCTGGGCGGCGGGGTCGCGATTCTGCGCGCGTGCTGCAGGATGGGGCTGTTGGCGTGCCTGACCTGACAAACGCGGGTGTGCGCCGCCGCCGCGCGCTGTCGCGGCGCTGGCCAAGCTGGATCCTCACGCGATCATGGGCCTGAAGCCGATATCCGGGCCGTTGAACCGGCTGCCCGGCGTCGGGCTGGCGCGGCGGGTCACCGTCGTCATTGCTGGCGCCGGGCAGGGTCGCGGAACGCCCTACCCCAGCCAGTCGGGCAGCGGCACCGACATCTCGCCGGCCAGCCGCGCCAGCCCGGCCCGGCTGTTGGCCGGCAGGGGTATGCCGCGCGCGGCACTTTCGGCCAGCGCCACATCGCGCAACTGGCCGGGGATCCTGACGCCGGACCCCGACCCGAGCACGGCGTCGCACAGCCCCTCGACCCGCGTTTCCCAGGTTTCGCGCGGCATCCAGCGCCCGATGTCCAGCACCAGGAAGAAATGTCCGTTGTCGGCCGCGCCGTCGCCGGGCGCATAGAGCGAACCAACGCCCCCGCCCACGCCGGCGCCGGTCAACACGCCGGCAAGAAGTTCGACCATCAGCGCCAGGCCAAAGCCCTTGGCGCCGCCAGCAGGCAGCAGCGTTCCGGCCAGCGCCGCAACCGGGTCGGTGACGGCGCCGCCCCGGTCATCGACCACCAGACCCGGTGCCAGCGCCGTGCCCGCGTCGGCCGCCGCGCGCAGGGTCGAACCGGCCAGCGCCGCCGTCGACATGTCGACCAGCAGGCGCCGCCCCCGCGACCGCGGCGCGCCAAAGGCCAGCGGGTTGGTGCCCAGCACCGGGCGCGTTCCGCCATGGGCCGCGACCTTGGGAAAACTGTTGCTCAGCGCCAGCGCCACCATGCCGGCCGCCACCGGCGCCGCAAGATGGGCCGCGCCGGTGCCGAAGAAACTGCTGCCCGAAACCCCGACCGCGCCCAGCCCGGTGGCGCGCGCCAGCGCCATGGCGCGCGCGGTCGCCAGCCGTCCTGCGTGCTGCCCGAAGGCACCGCCGGCGTCGAGATGGCATATCGACGGCCCGAGGTCGCGCCAGACAGGGTCGGGCGGGCAGGTGACGGCGCCGCGCTGCACCTGTTTCAGCAGGATCGGCAACCGCTCGAGCCCGTGGTTGTGCCGGCCGGCGGCGTCGTTCCACAACAGATTGTCGACAAGGCTGTCGGTCTGGGCCGCGTCAACCCCCGCCGCGCGCATCAGCGCCGCGGCGAACCCGGCCAGTGACGCGCGGCCGCACCGGCCCGGCTCAGACGACACGGGCCCGGAACCGGCGGCCAAGCGCCCGCAGGCTTTCACCGATGCGCGCCACCGACGGCAGGGGATCGCGCAGGCTGAAAAGCGGCAGGCTGACCCGGGCCACGGGCAGGCTTTTCAGCCAGCCGCCCAGCGTGATCCGCCCGGCGCGCCGCAACTCGAGAAAGGCACGAAAGTCGCGGAACGGATACCACAGCGTCAGCCCCTGCCGGAACCCGCGGCACACGGGCGCCGGCTGGTCGGTGGCATCGCAATAGATGAACAGGTCCACCGGCACGCCGGCCCGCACCACAAGCCGATGCGCAGCGGTCAGGCGGCTGTTGACCTCGATGATCTTGAGCCTGCCGTCGCGGGTGTCACGCTTGAACTCGATATTGGCCATGCCGCGCCAGCCGATGCGCTGAAGATAGCGCAACCCCATCTCGGCAGTCTCGGGCAGCCATTCGGACCGGTGATAAACCGCCATGCCCCGGTTGGCCGGCAGCCGCCGCACGATGGATTTGGTATAGTGAAACTGCGCCAGACCGTCGTCACCGATGAAGGTGTAATAGCTGCTGAGCAAATCGTCGGGGCCGGGGATCATCTCGGTCACCATGACGTCGATGCCGGCCGCGGCGGCCATGTCCAGCCGCTCTGTCAGCGCGGCCCGCCCGCTGTCGACGATGAACAGCTTGGCGCCAAACGCCCGCACGAACAGATGCGAATGCAGGGGTTTGACCATCACCGGAAAGGCAAGGTCATCGGGCAACCGGTCGGGCGCGGCCTTGTCGGGGCGCCAGAACCGCGGGGCCGGCACGCCGGCGCTGGCGGCCAGCTCAAGCGTGCGCGCCTTGTCCAGCAGCGCCGATCTGAGCGCCGTGTCAAACCGCTCCAGCCGATACCGGCGGCGCAGCGCCGTGGCGTTGGCGGTGACAAAGGCGATGGCCTCGTCATCAAGGGCCATGACCACATGGCCGTCAAAGCGGTTGGGCCCGGGGGCCAGCAACAGGCTCGCCCAGAAATCGGCCGCCGGCACACGGTCGGGAATGGCAATCGCCTCGTGGACATCGCGGCTCCACAACGCATAGCAGCCCGCCGCGCCACACACCCGCACCACGATACCCAGCCGCGACAGGTTGCGCGCCATCTCGACGGTATTGGCCTCGCCCCCAAGGGCCAGCACCGGGACCGAGCCGTCAAACCCGGCGAACGGGCGCGGCGCGCTCATGGCCGCACCATCCCGGCGCCGGTGTCGAACATATGCGCCAGCAGAAGCTGCGCCACCGGCACCCGGCGGTCGGGGCGGGCGGTCAGCACATGGTGGTGCAGACCCGGGTTGGCGTTGACCTCGTGCAGCACGGCGCCGGTTTCGGCCATGGGGCGCGTCAGGTCATCGCCCAGAATATCGACCCCGGCACAGCGCACGCCCATGTCGGTGACCAGCCGCGACAGCGCCGCCAGAATGTCCGGGTGCACCGCGTCGCCTGCCGGATGGTTCTGCAGGTGGCCGTTTTCGTTGACCGCCCCCTTGACCGCGATGCTCTCGCCACGCGCCAGCCGGCTGCCCGGGGCCAGACCCAGCTGCGCCAGACGGTTCTTCATGTCGCCGTCAACGCGCAGCGGGCTGAGCGCGGTGACCGGGCCGGTCCGCCGGCGGCGGTTCTCGGCGGCGACCAGTTGCCGCAGCGTATGTTGCCCGTCGCCGGCAAGGCGCGGCGCCTCGCGGCGCACGGCATCGACAAAGCGCCCGTCGACGAACAGCAGGCGAAAGGACGCGCCGGGCAACTGGTCTTCCAGCAACAGCCCCGGGCCATAGCCGGCCGCATAGCCGGCCGCCCGCCGCAACTGCCGGGCCGAGGTGATGCCCGTCGTCACGCCACGCCCGCCACCGGTGCCGGCCCGCGGCTTGACAACCACCGGGCCGGCGGCGCCGCGCAAGAAGGCCTCGGCCGCGGTCAGATCGTCACGCACAAAGGCCAGGTGGCGCGGCACCGGCAGCCCGCGGGCCGCGAACACGCGATAGCAAAACGCCTTGTCGCCGACCAAATCCAGCGTGATCTGCGAATCGAGCGCCAGATCCGACTGGCGAACAAAGGTGGCCCGGTCGCCGCGCGCGATCCGGGTCAGGCCCGCGGGCCCCGGCAGCGCGACCGCCCCCAGCGCGGCGGCGGCATCCGCCCACAAGCTGTCGTAAAAGGCCTGCCGCACCGGCTCGATCCGGCGGCGTTGCAGCGCGGCGGGCAGGTCGCCAAGGCGCCGCAGCCGGTAAAGCCGCCCCGCTCCGGGCAGCGTCAGGCGCGGGGGCGTGACGGGGCGGGCGGCAAGCTCAGTCATGAAAGATGCAACCGGCCTCTTGCAACTGCGCGTCGACCCAGTCGTTGGAAAAATCCCCCTGCATGACGCTGGCGACATAGGCGGCCAGCTTGTCGCGGCCCGACACCAACCGGCCCAGCACAGGCTCGGCATGGGCGCGGGGAACGACCGTGACGCCGCTGGCATCGGCGCGCACGATGTCGCCGGGATTGACAACGATGCCGCCGCAACAAACCGGATGGTTGATCTCGCCCGGACCGCGATGCAGCGGCCCGAACGGCGTGACACCGCGGGCATAGACCGGCAGGCCGCAGGCGCGCAGGCCGTCCAGATCGCGCACCAGCCCGTCGATGATGAACCCGGCGATACCGCGATGGCGCGCCTTGTTGGCCACCAGGTCGCCAATCAGCGCCGCGTTCATGCTGCCGCTGCCGTCCACCACCACGATGTCGCCGGGATGGGCGATATCCAGCACCTTGTGCACCATCAGATTGTCGCCGGGATAAACCTTGACGGTGCAGGCGGTGCCCACCAGCGGGGCATCGTTGACCAGATTGTGAATTTCGCGGCCCATCGCATACATGCGGTTCAGCGCGTCCGAGATGTCGGTGCTTTCAAACTCGCCGAAGCGGTCGACGATATATCTCTCAAGCCGGTCGAAACTGCGCCGCACCATGAACCCCGGCCCGGGATGCATTTCCGAAGACCCGGGTTTGACCGCCCCGGTCGCTGCATCAAGCATTCTGTGCTCCTTCCGCGAAACCATGCCCAGCCCACAGCCGGAATGATTTCGGAACTTTCGGTCAAAATCAAAGATTTGCCATATTTCGTGCCATGACGCGAACAATGGCCCGTGCGGCCCTGGATTGTCCGAGCCTCAGGCCGGTTCCGCCGCTTGCGCGAAGATGTTTTCGCCCAACGGGTCAAGACCGATGCCGTTGGCCTTGATATAAAGCACAGCCGCGCCGGCGGCGCCGACACGTTCGTGATAAAGCCGCGACCCCCAGAACACGATGACGTCGCCCACCCGTTCGTTCAGCATCCGCGCGCCGTCCGAGGCATAAAGCGCGCCAATGGCCCTTGCATCGCCGCCGCCAAGAAATACCGCATGATCTGCGCGGTTTTCGCCGGGCTGTTGGTCGGGAAAGACGCAAACGCTCGACCCGGCCGGCAGATGCACCGGCAGCCCGATCGAGAAATGCGAGGCCGCGCGGTCCTTGTGCGGGGCCGGCAAGCGCGGGGCGGCGCGGTCATAGACCTTCAGGTGCCGCTCGGCCACGGTAAAGCTGTCACGGGCAATCCCGGTCAGGCGGCTCATCCCGTCGCGAAATGCCTCGGCGTGCGGCGGGGTCGGAAAGTCGAACACGAACTGGCGTTTCTTGCCGGCGATCGCCCATCTGGCCATTTGCGCGTCAGGCCCGGCCAGCGCGGCGGCGACAAAGCCGGTCAGGTGATCGACAAAGTCATCCGCCAGAATACCCTTCAGATGCACAAAGCCTTCTGCCGCCAGTCGGGCGGCGCCGATTTCGGGATCGTATTTGAACAGCATGCGAAAGGCTTTCCATCGCGCGACCCGCCGGTCACAGGTGCCCCAAGCTGTTGGGCCGGGCGCCTTGTCCTGTCAAGCCGGGCGTGGAAACCCGGATTAACGTCACCCTGCAATGGTATGGTTATTCACGGTTTCCTTGAGAGACACACAGCGTTTCCGGCGCGTCATACCAACAGCATGTGCCCGATCAGGCCAACCAGAAACCCCAGCACCGCGCCCAACGCCGGGGCGCGCCGGTTGGCCTGTGCGACCTGCGGCGCGATATCCTGAAAGGTCAGATAGATGATGCCCGCCGCCGCCGCCAGCATGATCGCGGCAATGGTGGCCGGGTTGTCGGCCAGATACAGGAACCCGGCCAACGCGAACAGCGGGCCGCAAAGCGCCGTCAGCCAGAACAGCGCCAACGTGCGCGCGTGGCGCCCGGGGCGGTCGGCCACCACCTCGCGGAAGGCATTGAACCCCTCGGGCAGGTTCTGCAGCGCGATCAACAGCGCCAGCAGCAGGCCCACGGCCTCGCCCGTGGCAAGGGCCGCCCCCATGGCCATGGCCTCGGGGATGAAATCCAGCAGCATGGCCAGAAACTGCGACCCCGACCGGCCCGCCGATGCGATCAGCTTATCGAGCAGAAAGAACGCAAGGCCCCCGGCAACGAAGGCCAGGGTCGCCGGCCCGACGGGCAATACCGCGATCCCACGCGGCACCATGACCAGCGACACCGCCGCCAGCAGGACCCCGCCGCCAAAGGCGATGACCGAATGGCGCAGCTCGTCCTCCAGCCAGCCGGGGCGAATGCGCTCGATACTGGCCAGATGCGCGCCCAGCGGAATGGCCGCGCCGGCGCCCGAAGCCAGCAGCAATGACATAATCAGGTCGCTCACATCGTCACCTCGCCACAATGCCGATAATACAACCCATTACCGCGCTATCCTAATCCAATTTCTGAGCGTCGCCGCCAGACCCGAACCCATCCCCCAGCCTCGGGGCCGCCCTGTCCAGTGACAGGGTCGAGCGGGAAAACTTCAACGGCGTGCGCAGGCCCGGCACGCCGTCGGGTCTGATCTCCATGCCCCGGGCGCGGAATTGGGGGTCGCTCAGCGCCTGGGCGACCGAGTTGATCGGCCCGCCCGGCACGCCTGCCTGCTCCATCCGCTGCAACAGGTCGGCCCCGCGCCAGCCCGACAGCGCCACGGCCAGCACGTCGACCAGCGCGGCACGGTTGTGCACCCGGGCCGGGTTGGTCGCGAAATCCGTGTCGTCGGGCAACTCGCCACACCCGACAATCCCGCACAGGGCCCGGAACTGCGCATCGTTGCCGCAGGCGACAATGACCATCCCGTCGGCCACGGCAAAGGCCTGGTAGGGCACGATATTGGGATGTGCGTTGCCCAGACGCACCGGGCTGATGCCGCTGGCAAAGTAATTCATCGCCTGATTGGCCAGCGCGCCGGTCATGCTGTCAAACAGCGACAGGTCGATCTGCTGGCCCAGCCCGCTGTGGGCCCGCTCGGCCAGCGCGGCCTGAATGCCGACCACGCCGTAAAGGCCGGTAATGATGTCGGCCAGAGCGACGCCGATCTTCTGCGGCTCGCCGCCGGGTTCGCCGGTGATGTCCATGAACCCGCTCATCGCCTGGATCAGAAAGTCATAGCCCGCCCGCCCCGCATAAGGGCCGTCCTGCCCGAAACCGGTGATCGAGGCATACACAAGGCCCGGGTTGCGCGCGCTGGTGCTGGCATAGTCCAGCCCGTATTTCGCCAGCCCGCCGACCTTGAAATTCTCGACCAGCACATCGGCGCCGTCGATCATGTCCTTGAGGTGCGCTAACTGAACGTCGTCTTGGAAGTCGGTTATCACGCTGGTTTTTCCGCGATTGGCGGCATGGAAATAGGCCGCCGATCGGTCGCCGTCACGGTCGATGAAGGGCGGCCCCCACTGACGGGTGTCGTCACCGGCGGGGCTTTCGATCTTGATCACCTCGGCGCCCAGATCGGCCAGCGTCTGGCCAATCCACGGGCCGGCCAGAATGCGGGCGATCTCGATGACTTTCAGCCCGGCCAAGGGTGCGCTCATGATATTTGCCGTCCCGATGTCGCGGGCAACATGCCGCCCCGGTATGCATAGACACAAGCAAGGCGGTGGACAATCGCACGGCCCACCCGCAGTTTAACCCGCGAAACGCAGCAGGGGCAGGCAGACGGCCGGAATGACCGACGCCAGAGATCACACGCGGTTGTCCGGCGGGGCAGCGGTTTGAGGCCGCGAATACTGACATCGGCCTATGCCGTCGGGGTCGGGACCCGCATCGTCATTCAGCTGATGGCCTTTTTCCAGATCGTGCTGGCGTCGCGCTATATCGATCTGACCGGTTTCGGAACCTATGCGCTTGGCTGGGCCTCGGCCGTCATCATCGTGGCTTTTGTCTATACCGGTTTCTACCAGGCCCTGTTGCGCAGCACCGCCTTCGAAGACGAACGCGACACCGGTTTCTGGCTGATGGCCGCAATCGGCGGCGGCGGGGCTGTGTTGCTGGCCGCGGTGGCCTGGGCGCTGGCTGACCGCCAGCCGGCGACCGCGGCGGTGTTCCTTGCGCTGGCGCCGTTTCCGCTGTTGCGCGCCCCCGTGGCCTGGAACGAACTGCACCTGGTGCGCAGCCAGCGGGTGCGGCTGGTCAGCTCTTACGGTATGGTGTCGGAACTGCTGGCGCTGGGTGTGACCTTTGTGGCGCTCGAACGCGGGCTGGGCGTCATGGCCCTGATCTTCGGCCGTTATGTGACCATTCTGGTCGAGCTGGCGATAACCCTGCTGGCTGTGCGCGTCCTGCCGCGTCTGCGCCTGTCGCTGGCGCATTTCCGGCGGCTGCGGGTGACGGCGTTTCCGCTGTGGGGAACCTCGGCCCTGGCGATGTTTTCCAACTATGGCGCCGACCTGATCCTTGGCGCGTTTCTGAACCCGGCCGCCGTAGGCGCCTATCGCGGCGGGGCGCGGATCTCGCAAACGGCGGCGGATCTGGTGTTTCAGCCGCTCAACACCATCAGCTGGTCGCGGTTTTCGCGGCTGGAAAAGCAGGGCGATGTCGCCGGCATGCGGCAAAGCTGGTTGGCCAACATGGGGTTTGGCGCTGCGCTGTTGTGGCCGATGCTGGCCAGTTTCGCGCTGTTGTCCGAGGATCTGGTGACCGTCCTGTTCGGGCCGACATGGCTGCCCTCGGCGGCGATCATCGGCATTCTCAGCCTGTCGCGGGCGCTGGGGTTCATGTCGGCCCTGCTGGAACCGGCGCTGGTGTGCCGGGGGCAGGGTGCGGCGCAGATGCGCATTCGGGCCGTCTCGGCCGCGATCCTGCTGGCGGCGCTGCTGCTGTTCGGGCGCAACGGAGCCGCGCCGGCGGCATGGTCGGTGGTGCTGGCCCAAGGCGTCACGGCGGTTGTCGCGCTGGTGGTCATGCTGCCGGCGCTGGACCTGCGGCTTTCGCGGGCGGCGCGGGCGATGTTGCCGGCGGTGATCGTGACGGCGCTGTGTGCCATCGGCCTGTGGGCGACCGAGCCGCTGCGCGCCGGGCTGGCCGGGTCGGCGGGCCTTTGGGCGGCGATTGCTGGGCTGGCGTTGTTCTGGTTCGCGGCCGCAGCGGTCTGCCTCAGGCGCGGCTGGCTGGTCTTGCCGGCCCCGTGACGCCCGGGCGGGGCTGTTTCC
>CAYYMJ010000034.1:11783-20013 GCA_964472855.1 uncultured Rhodobacterales bacterium
CATGCTGCCGGCCCTGCTGGAGGCGTCCTTCGCCCGCTGGGGCGACCGGGTCGCCGTTGTCGACGCCACCGGCAGCCACACCTACCGCGAACTGGCGCAGGCGGTCGACAGGCTGGCGGCGCATATTCGCGCCACCGTGCCGGGGCGGGGCGCACGCATTGCGGTGTCGCTGGAGCGTGGCCGGGCCATGCTGGTGGGGTTGCTGGCGGTATGGCGCGCCGGACACGCCTATGTTCCGGTCGACCCGGGGCTGCCGGACAAGCGGCGCGACCTGATCCTGCGGACCGCGCGGGTTGCGGCGGTTTTGTCCTGCACACCGCTGGCCGACGCACCCACGATCGACCCGCGTGCGGCGGCGCCGGGCGGGCGTGTCCCGGCGCCGGGGCAGACCCGCGACGAAACCGCCTATGTCATCTTCACCAGCGGCAGCACCGGCACGCCCAAGGGGGTCGAGATTCCCCACAGCGCCTTGCTGAACTTCCTGCAGTCCATGGTCACGGCGCCGGGCATGACGCACGACGATCGCCTGCTGGCGGTCACCACCGTCAGTTTCGACATCGCGGTGTTCGAGCTTTTCCTGCCGCTGCTGGTCGGCGCGGCGGTCGAGATCGCGCCGCGCCAAAGCGTGGTCGCCGTCGCGCCTCTGGTAAGCCGCCTGCACAGCGGTGACATCACCTGCTTTCAGGCCACCCCGACCCTGTGGGCCATGCTGCTGGAGGCCGGCCTCAGGCCCGGGCCCGGGCTGACCTGCCTTGCCGGGGGCGAGCCGCTGCCCGCCGATCTGATCGCACGGCTGACCGCCGGCGGTGCGCGGCTGTGGAACATGTATGGCCCGACCGAGGCCACGGTCTGGGCCAGTTGCGGACAGGTTCGCGCCGGCGCGCCGGTGACCATCGGCGACCCGGTTGCCAACACCGAACTGTTGGTGCTGGACGATGCCGACCGCCCCTGCCCGCCGGGCACGGTGGGCGAGTTGAATATCGGTGGTCCCTGTCTGGCCAAGAGCTATTTCGGGCGCCCCGACCTGACCGAAGCGGCGTTTCGCGTGCTGGCTATCGGCGGGCGCGACCGGCGCCTTTACCGCACCGGGGACAGGGCCGTTCAGCTTGCCGACGGCGGGTTGCAGGTGCTGGGGCGGCGCGACGGGCAGGTCAAGCTGCGCGGCTTTCGCATTGAACTGGGCGAGGTCGAGGCCGCCTTGCGCGCCCATCGGGGCGTCAGCGCGGCGGCTGTCGATGTGCGCGACACCGGGCGCGCGCCGCCGCGGCTGGTTGCCTATGTCGTGGGCCGCGATGGTGTGGCCCCGCCCCGTGACGCGCTGGCCGCTCTGCTGGCCGAACGGCTGCCCGATTACATGATCCCGTCGGTCTGGGTGGTGCTGGACAGCCTGCCGCAAACCCCGAACGGCAAGCTTGACCGCAAGGCGCTGGCCGATCTGGCCCAACCGAGCCCGCCGGTAGAGCATCTGGCCGCCATCTGGCAGGACGTCATGGGCGGCATGGCGGTGGGCCCTGATACCGAATTGCCTGATTTGCCCCTGGACAACAACAGCTTGCGGCGGCTGGCGGTGGCCATGCAGCGCGGCGGCATCGGGCTGGGCGTGCGCGATATTCTGGGCCAAACCACCCTGTCCGGGCTGGCGCAGGCACAGACAAAGGGGCAGGGCACGGCCGGCCCGGCCCGTCCGGACATTGGCGATTATGCGCGCAAACCCGGCTGAGCGCCTTCAGTCGCGGTGGCGCACCGAGATGTCCAGCCCCCGGGTCATCGCCGCGATGGCGCCGGCAAAGCCCTGACCCGGCGAAAAGGCGTGCAACCGCCAGTCGCGCAGCTTGCCGATTGACCGCGATACCGCCAGCAGGCGGGCCGGCTTGCCCGGGGTCAACGAAACCGACAGTGCCTTGATATCGCCGTCCAGCCCGTCACCGGTGGCCTTCAGGATCGCCTCTTTCCGGGTCCACGCGTTGAAGAAGCCGCGTTGGCGGGCCTCGGGCGGCAGGCGCTCGAGCTCGGCCATCTCGGTCTCGGACAGGACGTTGGGGTAAAGTTCGGCATCGACGGGGCGGACAAGTTCGATGTCGACCCCCAACGCCACCGAATTGTCTTCGACAACCGCCAGCACCGCCCAACCGCCGGAATGGCTGAGGTTAAAGGCCGGCCCGTCGCTGAGACGCGGCTTGGCAAAGCGGTCGCCGCCGATGTCGAGCGCCCCGGCCGGCTGGCCGGTATAAAGCGACAGGATCTCGCGCATGCGGCCACGCCCGGCGACAAAGCGGCGTGCGTCGCGTTCATGCACGAATTTCCCGGCCCGCGCGCTTTCCTGTGCGTCCAGCAGCCCGGACAATGCGGCCGTCTGGGCGTTGTCGCAATCGATGGGCCAATGCCACAGGTCGATTGCCAGTGTCTGGCGAAATGTCATCTGGTCAATTCTCTTTTCTCGGCCGGTCCAGCCGGCAATTCACAATGTCTGCAATGCGCGCCGCGCCACCGGACCTGACCGCGTGTTCGTGCCACCCCGGCAATGGGAAAACCGGGGTGTCCGGCGCCAGAGTGCCCGACCAGCCGAACAGCCGGGTTTGCGCGCTGTCGCCGGCGCCCGCCGTGGCAAACAGCGTCGCGGCCCCGCGATAGGGCGGGAAATCGGCGCCCGGAACCAGCCGGTCGAGATAGGCGTTGACGGCCAGCTCGCGCCGCTCGATCGCGGTCGGCGGGGCAAGCGCGCCCCAGCGGGTGAGCAAGGCGCGCGTGGGCCTGAACCCGGCCAGAAACTCGACCGCGCCCATCCCGCGCCGCGCCAGTTGCCCAAGGTTCACGCCCCATCGGCGCGCACGCTGGCGCAGCCTGACGGCCGGTCCACCGGGCTCGGCCCCCGGCCGCCAGCTGTCGATCATGTAAAGTTGTGCCGGTGTCGCGCCTTGCCGATCAAGGCAACCGGCCACCGCCAGCGCCAGCACCCCGTCGACGCAATGCCCGATCAGGGTCACCGGCCGCCCGCGCGCCAGCGCCGTGATCTGCGTCGCGGCGGTGGTGCTCAGTTGGTCCAGCCGGGCCTGGCCGAGCGTGTCGGTGTCGGCCGCGGCGCCCAGTTGCAGGCTGACAAGCTCGGCCGATGGCGTCAGGGCGCTGCCAAGCCCAAGGTAAAGAAACGGCTGGTTCAGCGCCACCACCAGCGCCGCCGCGCCGTCCGGGTTGGCCAGGGTGGTCGCGGCCCATTCCCGCGCCGGGGCAGCGCCGCGCTGGCCGGTGGCGGCCTGTATCTTGGCGGCCAGCCCGGCCAGGGTCGGGTCGGCCAGAAAGGCCGCGATCTCGATGGGCACGCCGAACTCATGCTCGATGCGGGTCAGCATCTGCAGGGCCCGCATCGAATGGCCGCCGTTGTCAAAGAAATCGGCCTCGGGGCCGGCGATCTCGTGTCCGAGGATTTGCGCCCAGATGCCTTTCAGCCTGTGCAGCGTCGCGTCCGGCACGGGGGGCTGCGCCGGGGGCCGGGCCGTGACGGCGCCGCGCCCGGCAAAGCGTGACAGCGCGCTGTCAAACGACTGGGCCAGCCGGTCCGAAAGATCGCGGGCCAGTGCCTGCGCCGGCCCGGTCGGGGGGCAGACGGCGCGCAGTGCCCAGCCCTGATCCGCGGCAACAACGGCCACGGCGATCCCGGTGCAGGGCCCCGGCGTTTCGATGCCCAGATGGCGCAGCGTGATGCCACCGGCGGATTGGTCGGGGGGGGCGTCGTCGCCCAGATCGAAGGAAAAGTCGGTCAGGGGCTGGCCCGGCAGCAACGGGAAGGGGTAATCGCCATGGTCCAGCGCCGCGGCCAGTATTTGCTGAGCCCGGCCAGCCGATCGCGCGATGTCGCCGCCGGCGTCGCGGTGGCGCAACAGCACCCGGTTGCCGAAGTTGCCGATCAGGTGGTCCAGCGCGGCCTCGTCGCGCCCGTCGACGCCGGTGGCAAAGGCAACGTCGCGCCGCCCGGTCAGCCCGGACAGGGCCGCGGCGAAAACGGCCGAGGCGAAGGCAAAGCGCGTGACCCCGGACCGGCGCGCGGCCGTGGTCAACCGGTCGGCAAAATCCTGGCCAAGCGGCGTGATCATCGGCACCGGGTCGGCGGTGGCCCCGGGCGCGGCGCTGTCGCGGGGCACAAGCAGCGGCGCGAAGCCCGCCACCTGTTGCGCCCAGAAGTCGCCGGCCGCTGCCGATGCCCCGCTGTTGTCGCAATCGGCGCGCCAAAGGGCATAGTCGCCGAATTGCAGCGCCAGCACCGGCAGCTGCGGGGCGTCGCCGGTTTCGGCGGACGCGATCAGCCGCGCGACGTCGCGCATCAGCACCGGAACCGAGCCCGCGTCGAACACCGCCCCATGCGCCGCGACCAAAAGCACCGCCCGCGCCGCGTCGGACCGCACCAGACAGGCTCTGATCTGGCCGGGCGAGTCCAACGTGAAGATTTCGGACCCGAGACCGCGCGCAATACCGTCGATCCGGGCCGCGCCGTCCGCCGCCGCCAGCCCGCGCAGGTCGATCGAGGGCAGGTGAAACCCGACCTCGGGCGAAACGCATTGCTGAAGGACGCCGCCAGTTTCGGCAAGTGCGGTGCGCAGGATCTCGTGGCGCCCGATCAGTTGCTGCAAGGCCCGCGCGACGCTGTCATCGCTGAACCGCCCGTCGATTTGCAGGCGCAACAGCAGGTTCTGCGCCGCGCCGCGCTGGTGGGCGGTCCACAGATGCCTTTGCGTGGGCGTTGCCGGAAAATGCGCCGGCGGGCTGGTCTGCAAAATGGGCTGGTTCACCGGTTCGGGCCCTTTGGGAATGTTTGGGCGACTATTTTGGCTGGCCGCAATCCTGTCAAACCGGCGCCCGAAAACGGTCCGTTTCGCGCGCCCTCGCGAAACAATGGGCACGGGGGGCCGCCCACTGGGCCGCGCCGCCCGACAATCACGATTGTGGCGATGCGGTGTCAGCCCTGCGGCAGCCGGCCAACCGGCCCGGCAGAGCGATTCCCGGCGGGCTCGGCCAGGCCGCATTTGGGTGCAGTCGTGACGTGAAGACTCTGTAACAAGCTGATAAGCTACGATAATCGGGAACTCGATTGCCCGAAATCTCGCCACTATCCCGAAAGGGTAAACAAATTGTTGCGCGCTCTCTGGTCGATGGCGGTGCTGAAATTGTGGCAAAATCTTGCGGATGACCATCGTTTTGGGGGGCGAATTATGACGACAGTAATCGAGTCCTATTCCACGCCGGCACGCTATGAGATCGCCGACACAGCGGGCATTGACCGGCCACGGACTGCGGCTTCGGGGGGGCAGGTGGTGAAGGGCCTGTTCGACCGGGCCTTTGCGGCGCTGGCCCTGGTTCTGATCACGCCTGCGCTGCTGGTCATCGTGCTGGTGTTGGCATTGCGCGGCGGCGGGCCGGTTCTGTTCAGCCACGAGCGTGTGGGCCGCGACGGCCGGACGTTTCGTTGTCTCAAGTTCCGCACGATGATCGCCGAAGGCGCGCCGGTGTTTGACGAAATTCTCAGGATAGACCCGGTCGCGCGCGAAGACTGGGCGTCGCGGCGCAAGATCCACCGCGACCCGCGCATCGACCGGCTGGGCAGTTTCCTGCGCAAGGCCAGCCTCGACGAGTTGCCGCAATTCTGGAACGTGCTGCGCGGCGACATGTCGATGGTCGGTCCCCGGCCGATCACCGATGACGAGCTTGCCAAATACGGACGGCACGCGCCCGAATACCTGTCGGTGCGCCCGGGTCTGACCGGGCTGTGGCAGGTCAGCGGCCGCAGCAATTCCACTTATGCCGAGCGGGTGGCGCTGGATGTCGACTATATTCGCAACCAGAGCCTGGGGCGGGATCTGTCCATCGTCATGCGCACCTTCGGCGTGGTGCTTTTGCGCAAGGGCGCGATGTGATGGCGGCCCCGGCCGGGCAGATCGTCATCGGCATTCCCACCGCCGGGCGGGCGGCCATTCTGGCCAAGACGGTGACCGCCATTGCCCGGCAGACACGCCTGCCTGACCGGGTGCTGATCAGCGTCGGAGACCCGCAGGACTGCGGCGAGGTCGAAACCCTCGATCTGCCCTTCGATGTCGAGGTTCTGGTCGGCACCAAGGGCCTGTCGCGCCAACGCAACCGGATCCTGAACGCGCTGCATCGCGACGATGTCCTGCTTTATCTCGACGACGATTACCTGATGGCCGCCGACTATCTGGCGAGGCTGGAAGGGATATTCGCCGAGCACCCCGACATGGTGATGACCACCGGTGTGGTGCTGGCCGACGGGATCCACGGGGTCGGGCTGAACCATGCACAGGGCGAGGCGCTGCTTGCCGCCGACAGCTATGCCGGACCCGATACTTTGCTGCCCGTGACCACGGGCTATAGCTGCAACATGGCGCTGCGCGCGGCGGCGATTCTGGATCATGGCATCTTTTTCGACGAACGCCTGCCGCTTTACAGCTGGCTGGAAGACGCCGACCTGTCGCATCGCCTGCGCCCCCTTGGCCGCTTTGCCCGCCCGACAGCCCTGCGCGGCGTGCATCTGGGCGTCAAAACGGGGCGCACGTCAGGAGTTCGGCTGGGCTATTCCCAGATCGCCAACCCGGTCTACATGATCCGCAAGGGCACCTTGTCGCGCAAACGGGCGTCGCGGCTGATGCTGCGCAACCTTGCCGCCAACCTTTACTGTTCCGTCGTGACGAAAAGCTGGGCCGATCATCGCGGCCGGCTGCGGGGCAATCTTCTGGCCCTGCGCGACATCTGCATCGGGCGCAGCGACCCGCGCCGCATACTGCTGCTTGGGCGCCGGGGGCGCCGCACGGGCAGGGGCCGCTATTCCAGCACCGCCTGATAGAGGCTGACCAGGGCGTCACCCCATTCGGTTTCGCTCAGCGCCAACCGGTCGCCGGTTTCAAACCCGCGCCTGCTCATGTCGCGGATCTGGTCGGGCAGGGTGCCGGTCATGTCGCCAAGGGCGGCATCAATCCCGCTGTCGGAATTGGGGTCAAAGCCAATGCCCAGCCGCCGGTCGACGATTTCGCCGGCCATCAGCGCGGTGTCGGCCACCAGAACCGGCAGGCCGGAATGTATGGCTTCGGGCAGCACCAGCGAAAACGGCTCGGGGTGCAGCGACGGCATCACCAGCGCCCGCGACGCTTTGGCCAGCGGAGCGATGGCGCCGGGCGCCAGCCAGCCGGTCACCTTGAAACCCATGGCCGCGATCTCGGCCCGTTGCGAGCCGTCGCCAACGAATGTCACCGCCGTGCCGGTGCGGCTGGCCGCGCGGGCCAGATGCCCCGCGCCCTTGTCAGGCTCGAGCCGGCCAACGAACAGCAGGCCCCGGTTATCCTCGGCCCGAACCCGGGTGGTGCACCAGGGCGCGGCCGGGTTGCGCAACGTCGTGACCAGCCGTTCGGGGATGGCGCCGCGCGCCAGCCGCGGCTGCATGCCCGGATGCAATTGCAGCACCCCGGCCCAGGGCAGGCGGCGGTCGAAGGCGCGGCGCAGGGCGGTCTGACGCGCCACGCGCCACAGCTTGTGATGATAGGCCCGCTTGTCGCAGTTGGTCGCAATGCAGCCCGGCCCCAGCGCGTGGCGATGGCAAACCTCGCCGCGGCGATAATCCATGAACACGCCGTTGGGGCAGGCGATGAACATGTCATGGGCGTGGATATAGCTGCGCGCCGCCACCGGTGTCAGCGCCGCAAAGACCGAGGGCGAAAGGATCTGGGCCCAGCCATGCAGGTGATAGACGGTGCCGGGCGTGTCGCGCCGGGCAATGACGTCGGCCACCAGCGCCGCCGTGTGGCGGTTGTGAATGCCTTGCAGCGCCGCGTCCTTCAGCGGCCGGTCAAGCAGCGGTGCCTGCCCGGCGGCGATGACCTCGACCCCAAGCGCCGCCAGGTCGGGGTTGTCGCCGGTGTCACCGCAGATCAGCGTCACGGCGATGCCGCGCCGCACCAGCAGGCGCAGGCTGAGCAGGGCCAGCGCCGCGGTGCCGCCGTCGCTGGACGAGGTGTCGTTGATCACCACAACCCGGTCGGGCAGGCGGTTGGCGGTGGCAAGGTCAGTCAGCATGGCGGATCGTCATTCGCAGGCTGCTGGCATCGTAGTCGCCATTGCGCCCGGGGCCAATTTCCGCCTCGACCACGTCGCCGGCCTGCAAGGCCCGGTCGGGCAGGCGGATGGCGGTGGCAAGGTCAGTCAGCATGGCGGATCGTCATTCGCAGGCTGCTGGCAT
>CAYYMJ010000034.1:20113-22613 GCA_964472855.1 uncultured Rhodobacterales bacterium
TGGCGGTGGCAAGGTCAGTCAGCATGGCGGATCGTCATTCGCAGGCTGCTGGCATCGTAGTCGCCATTGCGCCCGGGGCCAATTTCCGCCTCGACCACGTCGCCGGCCTGCAAGGCCCGGTCGGGCAGGCGGATGGCGGTGGGGGCGGTGACCTGCGCCGAATGCACCTGCCGGCCATTGAGGCGCAGGCTCACATGCACACCATCGACGCTGCGCCCGTCGGGCGCGATGTCCAGCGCGATCGTGGCGCGAGCCGGCTTGGGGGCGGTATAGCGCAGAACAACGGCAATCGGGCCGGCGGGCGGCAGCGACGGTTGCACCCAGCCGGCCGAGGCCCGGGCCACGCCATCGACCGGGTGGCCGAGATAGGGCGACCAGGGGACGCCAGAGCGCTCTTGCCCCGGATAGACCTGCATCGCCAGGCTCTTGCCGCCTTGGCGCAGCAGCCAGTCAAACGGGCTGTCGGCGCCGGTCAGCGTGAACTGGTCGAAGCTGTCGGCGATGACGTCCAGCGGCCCGAACGTCAGGTTGCGGCCGGGCCGGATGGTGGCGGCATCACTGACCAGAACCACCGGCCGGTCGCGGTTCAGCCGAATGGTTTCCACCGGGGTCTCGGCGCCGCTGATCGGGTCGAGCCGCCGCAAGCCGGTAACCGCAACCTGCCGCGGCGCCCCCCACAGCACCGCCACCCGGTCGCCAAAGCGGCAGCCATAGGTGAACGGATCGGGCGAAATGTCGATGACGGGCAGGCCGGACAGGCGCGCGGCGACAAACCGGAACACCCGGCCGGTGTCGGTTGGCACGCCGCCCGCACCCACCAGCGGCGCAAAGCCGTCGCCACGCGGGCCGAGCGGATACCACACCGACCACGCCGCGCCGGCCAGCGCCTGCTGGCAATAGGACTTGAGCAGAAACGCCGAGGCGGCGGCGCTGTTGGTGGTGCCAAACTCGGTAATGGCCAGCGGCAGGTCGGCGCTGTCGGGCACCTGCGCGTGCAGATAGGCGATGGTGCGGACCAGTTGCTCGGGCGCCATGCCATAGGGGTGCAGCGCCAGCGCGTCCATGTCCTGCCGGGCGCCACGGGCGAAGATCTCGGCCATCCACGCCACGGGCACCGAATGTGCCGCCCCGCCGATGACGGTGACATCCGGGCGCGCCGCCCGCGCCGCCGCTGCCGTTGCCCGCAACAGCGCGGCATAGTTTCCGGCCCGCTGGGCGATGTCGTCGCCCCAGCCGGGGCCGCTGGCGAAGGTGTCCGAGTTCATCTCGTTGCCGACCTCGACGATCGCGGCGGCGGGAAAGCGGTGCAACAGCGCCGCGGTATAGGCCGCGAACCCGGCCCGGGCCGGGGCGGTGGCCGCGGTCGTGCCGCCGTCACGGTCGGGGTGATGGTCGTTGACCAGCAGCATCAGCCCGGCGCCGCCGCGCGCCAGCGCGTCGGGATAGCTGGTGCGCGGGTTGTCAAAGCGCCAACGGCCGCTGCCGTCGTCGATGTTGCGCCAGTAAAGCTCGTCGCGGAAGGTCTGAACCGGCAGCGCCAGCGCACCGGTCAGAATGTCGGGAAACCAGCTCTGGCCAAAGTTCGACGCCGCGCCAAGGGCCGGACCGACAAGCTCGGCCGCGCCGGCCGGTGTCAGGCCCAGCCACAGCGCCACCGCCAGCCGGGCAATGCGCTTCATGCCGGTGCCGGGACGCGGGGCGCGGGCGCGGGCGCGGGGCGCACGACCTGCGTGGACCGCGCCAGCCCGGTGGCCAGCCCGGCCAGCGCAAAGAAGAACACGCCCAGGTTCGGGGTCGAGGCGATCAGAAGTTCCGACGCCAGCGTGGCCGCGCAGGCCGACTTGAGCGCGGTGACGGTGACGCCAGCGGCGGTTGCCGGCCCGGCCTCGAGCGTGCGAATGCGGAAGATCGCCATCAGGAAGGCCAGGAACAGCAGGGTGCCCGGCAGGCCGATGCTGCCCAGGCTGCTGAGCAGCCAGTTCGAGGCCCGCGCGCTGCCCAGACCGGCGCCGATCAGCGCGGTCTCCCAGAAATTCCGCAGCGCCTGCAGGTTCCAGCTCATGCGTTCGACCCCCGAGGCCGAGCCCAGCTTGTCGAACAGGATCTGGTCGAGATAGATCGTGACCGCCCCGTCGGCGAAATAGGCGGCCGCCAGCACGGCCACTGCCGACCAGCCGGCCAGCAACGCGGCCACCGCCACGATGCCGGCGCGCCGCGACACCCGCCGCACCGCACCGCCGGCCAGCCACCACAGCGCATAGCCCGAGGCAAAGATCGCCAGCGCCACATAGGCCCCCGACGACGTGGACCGCAGCACGCACAGCAGCGCCACCGCCAGCATGACCGCTGACAGGCGCGTGCGCTGCCCCGCCAGCAACTGATGCAGCCAGAAACCCAGCAACCCCATGGAAAAGCTGCCGAAACTCGACGCCTCTGGAAAGCCGCCGATCATGCGCTTGACGCCCATCACCCGCGCCTCGGACAGGATCGAATAGTTGGC
>CAYYMJ010000034.1:22713-30775 GCA_964472855.1 uncultured Rhodobacterales bacterium
ATGTGCTGGGAACGATCTCTATCACGGGGCGTCCTGTTCACGGCTCGACTGGGCAGGATCCGCCGTTCAGGGCGGAAACGTGGCGCCAGACTGGCCCAGCCTCGAATCGAAGGAAAGCGTTGGCGCACCATTGACCGCTGCGGCGCGACAATGCCGGCGGGCCTCGGCGATTGTGCCGGCCAACGCCGTGTCAGCAGCCGGATTGCGGTGGAAATTTGACAGCAATGGGCAGGGCCCGAGAATGACGGCGTGGGGCGAAATTCGGATGCTCCGGCTTTGAGGCCGGGCGCGCCGCGGCTTGGCGGGCGGAACGCAGCGGCCCGGACGCGGCCAATCGGGGGACAGGGATGAACGCCAGCTCCATGCGCATTGATACCCTCACGGCAACCGCCGTGCCGGTGCCGCCCGCGCGGGATGCCGACGCCATCGAAACCCGGGCGCTGGCCCGCCTGTTCTGGCAGCGCCGCTGGAAAATCATCGGGCTTTCGCTGCTGATCGGCGCCGCGGTCTATCTTGGCCTGAAACAGGTCACGCCGACCTATTCGGTGAACGCCAAGCTGATGCTCGATATCCGCAAGGCCCAGATCGTGACCGGAAACCAGGTCGTGGCCGACGTCGATCCGACCCAGCAGATCGTCAATTCCGAGCTGGCGATCCTGCGGTCGGGGGTGGTGATCGACACCCTGCTGTCGCGGCTGACCCCGGCCGAACTGGACCAGCTTGACCCGGCCAACCGGCCGCCTTCGGCCGTGGCGCGGCTGCGCGGGCTGGTTGGCTCGGTCACCGGCGGCGGCGAGACCGCCGAGCCCGAGACCGACCGCCGCGCGCGCCTGATCGACGCGGTGCGCCAACAGACGCTGGTCTATTCCGAGGCCGACAGCTACGTCATGGTCGTGCGGGCCGAGGCGCACGACCCGGTGCTGGCCCGCGATCTGGCCAACAATCTGTCACGGGCCTATCTGGACCTGCAGCTTGAAACCCGCCGCCGCTCGGTTGCGCGGGCCACCGACTGGCTGGAACAGCGCCTTGATGAAATGGCGGCCGAGCTTGAACAGGCCGAGATGGCGGTCACGCGACATCGCGCGCAAAGCCTGGTGCTTGATGGCAGCACCTTCGACAATGTCTCGCAACAGCTTGACGACCTGAACGGCGAGATGGCGTCCGTGCGCGCCGCCCGGGTCGAGGCCGAGGCGCGGCTTGAACAGTTGTCGGGCGTGGCGGCGGACCGGGGCATCGCGGCGGCGGCCCAGATCGTCGACACCCCGGCCATGCAGGTGCTGGCCGAACAGCAGCTTCAGCTTTTGCAGAACGATGCCGTCTGGGCCCGCAGCTTTGGCGACGACAACGCGCGCCGGGTGCAGATACGCACCCAGTTGGCCGAGATCGAACTGGTGATGCGGGCCGAGCTGGAAAACGCCGTCGCGGTGCGGAAATCCGAGCTCGAGGTCGCCCGCTCGCGCGAGCGCAACCTTGAACAAAACCTTGCGGCGCTGGAAACACGCATCCTGTCAATGTCTCAGGGCCAGCTTGGACTGAACCAGCTGGAACGCAAGGCGGCCGCGGCACGCCAGACCTACGAGGCGCTGCTGGTCCGCATATCGCAGGCGCGCGCGCAACAGGAACTGCAGCAGCCCGACGTGGTTTTGATCGAACAGGCGCTGACGCCCAAGCAGCCGGCCAAACCGCGCCCGACGCTGATGGCGTCGCTGGCGGTGGTGCTGTGCGCCGGGGCGTTGTCGGCCTGGACGCTGTTTTCCGAAATGGCGCCCACCACATTCCGCAACTCGCGCGAGCTCGAGGCGGCAACCGGGCTGCCGGTGCTGGTGGCGCTGCCCAGCGAGGGCTGGCGCGACGCGCGGCGGATGCTGATCCAGATGCGCAAGGATCCGTTCTCGCGCTATGCCGAGCGCATTCGTCAGTTGCGCACCATGATCGCCCTGCGCAAACAGGACCGGCGCGGGCACAGCGTCCTGATCATGGCGTCGGCCCCGGGCGAGGGCAAGACCACGACCGCGCTGGCGCTGGCCGAGATGGCCGCCGCCGCCGGCAGCAGCGTGATCATCGTTGATTGCGACCTGCGCCGCCCGCGGGTCTGCGCCGCGCTGGGGCTGGCCGGACAACTGGACCACGACTTTTCCGATTTCATCCAGAACCGCTGCCACCTGGGGCAGGCGGTCTATTCGCCCAAGGGGTCGCGGTTCGACATTCTGGCCGCGTGCAAGGCGCGTCAGTCGGTGGCCGATGCCCTGTCGGTCAGTTGGCTGGGGCCGACGTTGCGCGAACTGGAATGTGTCTATGACCTTGTCATCGTCGACGCGCCGGCGCTGTTGGCGGTGCCCGACGCGATGATCGTCGCGCGCGAGGTCGACAGCTCGCTTTACCTTGTCAGCTGCAGCGACACCCCGCGCGGGGCGGTCCAGCGTGGGCTGGCGACGTTGGCGGAAATGGGGGTGTCGGTGCGCGGGCTGATCCTGAACAAGGTCGATCCGCGCCATTCGCTGGAAGCGGCAGAGGAAGGATACGGCTATGAATATTGAGTTTCGCGGCCCCGATCTTGACCGTTATCGCGCCCGCCCCCCTGCCGACGATCTGGCCGGGCTGCGGGTGGCGATCGTGCATTACTGGCTGGTGGGCATGCGCGGCGGCGAAAAGGTGCTGGAATCGCTGCTGACCATGTTCCCGCGGGCCGAGATCTTCACCCATGCCTATCGGCCCGACCGGGTCAGCGCACAGATCCGCCGCCACAAGGTGCACCTTACCTCGGTCGGGCGGCTGCCGATGGCGGGGCGGCTGTACCAGAAATACCTGACGCTGATGCCCGCGGCGCTGGAAGAACTGGACCTCAGTGGCTTTGACCTGGTCCTGTCGTCCGAGGCCGGCCCGGCCAAGGGCGTGATCACCGCGCCGGACGTGCCGCACCTGTGTTATTGCCATTCGCCCATGCGTTATGTCTGGGACCAGTATCACGTGTACCGCGCGGCGGCGGGCCCGCTGACGCGGATGATGATGCCGTCGGTGGCGCGCAAGATGCGGGCCTGGGACGTGGCCACCGCCGGGCGCCCCGACCATGTGGTTGCAAACTCGTCGCACGTGGCCGGACGGGTGCGGAAATACTGGCGCCGCGACGCCGATGTCATTCACCCGCCGGTGTCGGTCTCGAAATTCACGCCGGTGGCGGCGAAAGACCGCGGCGGCTTTTATCTGTGGCTGGGCGAGCTTGCGCCCTACAAGCGCCCCGACATCGCCATCGAGGCCTTCAACCGCCTTGGCAGCCCCCTGTTCGTGATCGGCGGCCCGGCCAAGGCCGAACGGGCGCTGGCGCGCAAGGCCGGCCCCAATATCCGGTTCCTGGGCCATGTCGATGACGAGCGACTGCGCAAATACCTGTCCTGCTGCCGGGCGCTGATCTTTCCCGGCGAGGAAGATTTCGGCATCGTCCCGGTCGAGGCCATGGCCGCCGGCCGCCCGGTGATCGCCTATGGGCGCGGCGGGGCGCTGGATACCGTGGTCGACGGCAAGACCGGCCACCTGTTCGGCGAACAGTCGGCCGAGGCACTGGCCGACGCGGTGCGCCGGTTCGAAGCCTCGGGGCTGGAGCAGGCCGATCCCGACATCATGGTGCGCCACGCCGCCCGGTTTGACGAACCGGTGTTCCGCCGCAAGATGACCGCCATCACCCGCGAATTGCTGCGGGGCGGCGCCCGGCCGGGCCTGATCGCCGCCGAATAGGCTCAGCCCAGCCGCGCGTCGATGATGAACCGGCCGCCGGCCTGGTCGTAGTGGTGGCAACCGGCGAGGCCGGGCACGAAATCGGGGGTGACGTGGCGCGCGCGCCGCTCGGCATAGTCGGTGGGCGACAGGCTGGTAATCTCCATCACGTTCAGACCATAGCCATAGACCCCGCCGCTGTTGTCCTGCGACAGGCGGAAAATCCGCCCGTCCTGCGCGATGACCCGGCCGGCGCCACGGGCGCTGCTGCTGTCGATGACCACCGGGTTCAGCGGGTGCGGCGTGATGCGCGACAGGGCCGGGCCGTCGACCATGAACAGATGCAGGTCACTGCAGAAATCGCCAAACGTGTCGCGGCTGATATGGGTGAACAGCCACCACTGGCCGGCGTTGTCGAACAGGACGCTGTCGACGACCGGCGTGCCCTCGAACGCGGTGCGCCACAGGTCCCACTGGTCGGGAAACTGCCGGGCCCGCCAGATTTCCAGCCGCCGGCGGTTGTGGGATTCGGGCATCAGCAGGATGTCGTCGCCATGGCGGAACACGAAGGGATACGACATATGCGCGTCGCCCTGCAGGACAGGGCGCACATCGGCGACGCCGTTGTCGGTCAGGCGCCCGGCGCTGATATGGCCCTTGCGGCTGAACTTGTGGACCTCTTCGAAAAAGCACCAGGTCTGGCCGTCATGGTCGATGAGGAACGGGTCGGCCCAGAAACGCCCCCGTGGCATGGGCAGCGGGCGGGTGGCGGCAGGGTCAAAGCCGGGCAGCGTGCCGGTGCCGGTGCGCAGGGCAAAGGGCGTGTCGGGCCGCCCCAGCCGGGCGCCGATGCGCCGCAGTGCGCGCCCGACCACGTGCCGCGCGACCCGCAGGCCATAGCCCGCCAGCGACGCCTGGCCCGACGGCGCGGGGGCCGGCGGCGCGACGCGCGCCGCGTGCCCGTCGCGCCAGGCCCGCGCCAATTCGCGCAGCACCAGTTGGGCCGATTTCTCGGCCGCGAAGGCCTGGCTGAGGCTGGCCAGCGGCTTGGTGTCGTAGATGGCGGTCGCAACCAGCCCCGGGGCAAGGCCGGGAAGATGCTGGTAAAGCCCGATACAGGCCCGAGGCCGGCCCGCCATGGTTGCCGCGACCGGGTCTTCGCCGGGCAGAGGCGCGAGGCGCCAGACCCCGAGCCGCGCGCGCCCCGGGGCCGTGCCGGGAAGGCCGGCGACGTCGGCCAGATCGACGATCACGTCGCAGGCGCCGATGTCGGCCAGCGTGCCACAGGGCAGCGAGGGCGGGTCGGCCGGCGGGTTGCGCCGTGGCACCGCGACAAGGGCCTGTTCCACGGCCAGCAGCGCCTGGGTGGCCATTGGCAGAGTGTTGGGCGGGCCAAAGCCGGCGGTGTCGGCGGCGTGAAGCGTCACCTGAAAGCGGGGGTCGGCGCAGAGGCCGCCGAGAAGCCGCTTGTCACGCGGGGTCAGCCGCTGCGGCGCGGCCACCACCAGCGCGACCCGCAAGGGCGGCCTGGTGCTGGCATTTGCCGTGGAACTGGGGTCCGTGGACATGGGCCTTTCCGCACGTGGCGCGACGGCGCCAGCGCGGTTTTGTTATTACATTTTCGGGAGTTGTTCCAGCCTCGGTCTTTGTGCCCTTGCCGGGGGGTCGACGCGGACGGCGGCGGTGGGAGCCTCCGGCGGGGATATTTTTCGACAGAAGTAGCTGCGCGGTCAGTCGGCGGTGTATCTTTGGCGGGCCGGGCCGCGATAGTGGACCGTCAGATCCTCGGGGACTTCGGAGCCGTCGACCAGGAACGGCATGATGCCCCGGCGCAGGGACTTGCCGCGCAGGGCGTCGAGGTCGGCATCCGACATTGTCACCCGCTGTGATGGACGCATGGCCCACTGGCGCAGGAGGTCGTAGAGCCGCGCAAGTTGCGGGGCCTGATCCGGCTGGCCGGCGATGTCGTGCAGCTCGTCGGGGTCGTCTTGCAGGTCGAACAGCATGGCGCCAAAGCCGCCCTCGGCGTGGATCAGCTTGTAACGGCCGTCGAACAGCATGAACAGGCGCGCGTCGTGGCTGTCGGTGATGTCGAGATATCTGGCCTGTGGCGTGATCGAATAGTCGTATTCGCTGACGACATATGCGCGCCAGTCGGGGGTGTCGCCGTCGAGCCAGGGCTGCAGCGAGCGCCCTTCGAGGATGTGGCGCGGCACGGTTCCGCCCGCGGCCTCGACAAAGGTGGGGGCGAGGTCGATGGCCGCGACCAGTGCGTCGCAGGTGGTGCCCCGGGTGGCATTGGCGCGCGGGCGCGGGTCGCAGACAATCATCGGGATCTTGGCCGAGGGGTCGTGGAACAGGTCCTTTTCGCCCAGCCAGTGATCGCCCAGATAGTCGCCGTGATCGGAGGTCAGGACAATCATCGTGTCATCGGTGCGGCCGGTGGCGTCGAGATGGTCGAGAAGCCGGCCCAGTTGATCGTCGCATTGCTTGATCAGGCCCATGTAGGTGGGAATGACCTTCTGGCGCACCTCGTCGCGCTGGAAGGCGGCGGCGATACGGTTGTTCATGAAGGCGTCGTAGACCGGGTGCGGGTTCTCGCGCTCGCCCGGGTGCCGGTTGGCGGCGGGCACGTGGTTTGGGCCGAACATGTTGTGATAGGGCGCCGGCACGATATAGGGCCAGTGCGGCTTGATATAGCTGACATGGGCGCACCAGGGCGCCTGGGCCTGGTCGATGAAGCGGATGGCCTCGCCGGTGAGCCAGGGGGTTTCGCTGTCTTGCTCGCGGATGTTGGCCGGCTTGTCGGCATTCTGCATCATCCAGCCCGAGGCGATATTGTCCCCGTCGAGCCCGGCGTTGGCATAGTCGGCCCACGGGTTTTCGCCGTCATAGCCGCGCGATTTGAGATAGGCGTTGTAGGGCGAGGGATGGGGGTAATAGTCACCGTCGGGGCCCCGTGCCCAGAGACCGTCGTCGCGCACAAAGGGGTCGAAACCGCATTCGGACTGGCGGCGGCCGATCTCGCTGTCGGGATCGATCCCGAGCCTGGCCATTCCGGCCTTGTCGGGGCGCATATGCGTCTTGCCCACCAGCCAGCAACTCATGCCGGTGTCGCGCAGATGGTCGCCCAGGGTCGGCTCGCCCACCCTTGGGGGGAACCCGTTCCAGGCCGCGCCGTGGCTCGAGACATGGCGGCCGGTGTAAAAGCTCATCCGCGAGGGCCCGCACACCGGTGACTGGCAATAGGCGTTGGTGAAGCGCAGGCCGCGGGCGGCGACGCGGTCAAAATTCGGGGTGTGCAGATGCGGGTGACCGGCGCAGGAGAGATAGTCGAATCGCAACTGGTCATACATGATGAAGAGAATATTCACGCGGCCCGGTCCCGGTTGGTCTGAGGTCGGGACCGGAATACTAGGCGCGCGCGTGAAACAACAGCATGTTTGCGGAAACATTCGCGAGGGGACAGATGGGCAAGCCGATCGTCATCATGGGCGTCTTCATGGCCGACGCAACTTTTCGCGCCCGGCGCCTGCCGCGGATGGGTGAAACCCTGCGCGGCGACGCCTTTGCGCTGGGGCCGGGGGGCAAGGGGTCGAACCAGGCGGTGGCGGCAGCGCGGGCCGGCGGTGACGTGACCTTCCTGACCCGGCTGGGGGACGACACCTTTGCCGACATGGCCATGGATTTGTGGCGCGACGCCGGGATCAGGCCCGAGGCGCTGCGCGATGGGCACAGTCATACCGGGGCGGCCAGCATCTTGGTATCGTCGGAAAGCGGCGACAATGCCATCGTCATCAGCCCCGGCGCGGGGGGCGAGATTTCCGGAACCGACGTCGACCGCTGGACGCCGCAGATCGGCGCGGCCGCGGTTTTCGTCACCCAGCTTGAACAGCCGATCGCCGCGGCGGAACGCGCGCTTGGGGTGGCGCGGGCGGCGGGGACGGTGACGATACTCAACCCCGCGCCAGCGGCGGCGCTGCCCGGCGGTCTGCTGGCCAATTGCGATTTCATCACCCCGAACGAGACCGAGGCCGAGATGCTGACCGGCATCGCCGTTGACAGCTTGGCCGGGGCCGAGGCCGCGGCGCGTCACTTGTGCGCATCCGGTGTCGGGGCCGTGGTGATCACGCTGGGTGAGATGGGGGCGTTGTTCTACGACGGCGACAAGGCGCGGCATCTGCCGGCGGTGGTGGCGGGCCCGGTGGTGGATACCACCGGCGCCGGCGATGCGTTCAACGGCGGCTTTGCCACGGCGCTGGCCGCCGGTGCCGCTCTGCATGACGCCGTGCGCTTTGGCGTGGCGACCGCCGGCGTCGCGGTCACGCGGGCCGGGGCGGCGTCGGCGATGCCG
>CAYYMJ010000035.1:0-29596 GCA_964472855.1 uncultured Rhodobacterales bacterium
ATCGGCGGCGGCATTGCCGGCCTGTCGGCGGGCGCGCAACTGTCCGCCCTGGGCAAGGTCCTGCTGCTGGAACGCGAAAGCGCGCTGGGCTATCACGCTTCGGGCCGGTCGGCGGCGCTGTATGAACCCAACTATGGCCACCCGGTGGTCAAGGCGCTCAGCCACGCCGGCAACGATGTCTACGAAGCGATCGCGGGCCTGCTGTCGCCGCGCGGCCTGTTGCTGCTGGCGGGCACGCACGACGCAACCGGCTTCGCGGCCGAGGCGCGCGACATGGGGCTGAGCCCCATCGACATCGACGCGGCCCGCGCCATGGTTCCCATCCTCGACCCGGCCGCGGTGGCCCATGCCGCCCACAGCCCGCTGGCCCGCGACATCGATACCGACCGGCTGCTTCAGCACTATGCCCGCGCGATCCGCGATGCCGGCGGGCAAATCGTCACCGGCGCCGAGGTGACCGCGATCCGGCGCAAGGCGTCCGGCTGGACAGTCACCCTTGGCTCGGGCGACACGCACCGCGCCGCCACGCTGATCAACGCGGCCGGCGCCTGGGCCGATGGAGTCGCGGCGCTGGCCGGGGTGGCCCCCAAGGGCATCCAGCCCATGCGCCGGTCGGTCGCGCGCATCCCGGCGCCCGACGGGCAGGACGTGTCGGGCTGGCCGATGATGCTGGGCCTTGGCGAAAGCTGGTATGCCAAACCCGACGCCGGCGCGCTGATCGTCTCGCCAGCCGACCAGGACCCGGTGGGCCCCCATGACGCCTGGGCCGACGACATGCGCCTGGCCGAGGGGCTTGACCGCTATGCGCGCATGGTCACCACACCGGTGACCCGGCTGCTGGGCAGCTGGGGCGGGCTGCGCAGCTTTGCCCCCGACCGGGTGCTGGTCATCGGGCCCGACCCGGCCGATCCCGGCTTCTGGTGGTTCGCCGGTCAGGGCGGCTATGGCTTCCAGACCGCGGCCGGCGCCAGCCGCCTTCTGGCCGACCTCGTGGGGGACAGGGCAACTCAATTCGATGCGGCAACCGTCGCCGCACTTGCGCCGGCCCGCTTTGCTTGACCTCGATCAAGGCGCGACCACGAAAGCCGCGCCAAAGCTCTGACCAGCAATCGGAGACATCTCATGGACTGGAAGACCAGCACCCGCGACATGCGGGCCGACCTGCGGGCGCTGAACGCGCTGTTGCCGGAAACAAACCGCGACTTCTCGGCGCTGACAAAGACGGCCAAGGCCGAAGGCCCGCTTGATGCCAAGACCCGCGAATTCGTGGCGCTGGCCATCGCCATCGCCGACCGCTGCGAGCCCTGCGTCGCCTTTCACGTCGAGGCGCTGAAACGCGCCGGCGGCACACGCGCGGAACTGGCAAGCGTGCTGGCCATCGCCATCCAGATGGGCGGCGGCCCGTCGCTGATGTATGCCGCCAAGACGCTGGCCTGCTGGGACGAACTGGCCGGACGCCACGACGCCGCCGCGTGAAGCACGCGGCCTCACGAGTCCGGCCCCGCCCGGTCAGCCGTCGATGCGGATCACCTCGTTCTTGGGGTCATAGGGGCTGTCGGCCGTTACCTCGGCCGGCCACAGCCGGTTGAACATCCGCACCTGCAGCTTCTGCCCCGGCACCGCCAGTTCGGGGCGGACATAGCCCATGGCAATCGACTTGCCGAACACAACCGAATAGCCGCCCGAGGTCAGGCGCCCGACACGGTCGTCGCCGTCATAAAGCGCCTCGCGCCCCCACGGGTCGGCATCGTCCGGCCCGTCGATCAGCAGCGTCACGCATTTGGCGCGAATGCCCTTGGCCTGCATCTCTGCCTTGCCGTGAAACTCTTTCGACAGGTCGACAAAGCGCGGCAGGTCAGCTTCCAGCGGCGTGGCGTCGCGGCCCAGTTCCGTGCCAAAGGCGCGATAGCTCTTTTCCTGACGCAACCAGTTCTGCGCCCGGGCCCCGACCGGCCGCAGACCATGGGGCGCGCCGGCGTCCATCAGCCGATCCCACAAATAGGC
This sequence comes from uncultured Rhodobacterales bacterium, assembly GCA_964472855.1. Lineage (GTDB taxonomy): Bacteria > Pseudomonadota > Alphaproteobacteria > Rhodobacterales > Rhodobacteraceae > Tranquillimonas. The sequence goes on from CAYYMJ010000035.1 coordinate 2,005, forward strand.
CTGCATCTCCATCGGATGATGCAACTCCCACCCAAGCTCGCCGGTATAGGCCACCCGGATCGCCATCACCGGGCACATGCCAAGCTCGATCTGCCGCATCGACAGCCATGGAAACCGCTTGTTCGACAGCGCGGTTTCCGGCGCGCCGTCGCGGATCAACGTTGACAGGACGTCGCGCGATCTGGGGCCGGCAATCGCGAAAACACCCCACTGCGACGTTACATCCTCGACATTGATGCGGCCGAACGCGGCCTGCCTGTCGTCGACGGCCTTGCACAGATAATCGTGGTCATAGGCCTGCCAGGCCCCCGAAGACACGAGGTAATAGTCATCCTCGGCCCGCCGCACGATCGTGTATTCGGTGCGCGTCGTGCCCGCCCCGGTCAGCGCATAGGTCAGGTTGATGCGGCCCACCCTTGGCAGCTTGTTGCAGGTGAACCAGTCCAGAAACGCGGTGGCGCCGGGCCCGTGAACCCGGTGCTTGGTAAAGGCGGTGGCATCGATCAGGCCAACGGTTTCGCGGATGGCGCGGGCCTCGTCGACCGCATGGCGCCACCAGCCGCCACGGCGGAAACTGCAGCTGTCATGGTCATGGCTCTCACCGGCATCGACGGGACCGTAATAGTTGGGCCTCTCCCAGCCGTTCACCTGCCCGAACTGCGCGCCCAGCGCCTTTTGCCGGTCATAGGCGGGGGCGGTTTTCAGCGGCCGGCAGGCGGGGCGTTCCTCGTCGGGGTGGTGAAGGACATAGACGTGCTCATAGGCCTCCTCGTTCTTGCGCATGGCATATTCGGTGGTCATCCAGTCGCCATAGCGCTTGGGATCAAGGCTGGCCATGTCGATCTCGGCCTCGCCCTCGACCATGCATTGCGCCAGATAATAACCGGCGCCACCGGCCGCGGTGATGCCAAAGGAAAAGCCTTCGGCCAGCCACATGTTGCGCAGGCCCGGCGCCGGACCCAGCAGGGGGTTGCCGTCGGGAGTATAACAGATCGGCCCGTTGAAATCGTCCTTCAGCCCGCAGTCCTCGCACGACGGGACACGGTGGATCATGGCGGCATATTGCTCTTCGATCCGCTCCAGATCGAGCTGGAACAGATCGGCACGGAAACTGTCGGGCACGCCGTAGGCAAACCGCGCCGGAGCGCCGATTTCATAGGTGCCCAGAATCCAGCCGCCGCGCTCTTCGCGCACATAAGACTGGGCGTCGGCATCGCGGATGACGGGATGCTCGGGGTTGGACTTGCGAAACTCGGCCAGCGCCGGGTCCTTGTCCATCACGATGAAGGTATGCTCGACCGGGATGGCCGGGGTCTTGATCCCCAAAAGCCGCGCCGTGCGCTGGGCGTGGTTGCCGGTGGCGGTCACCACATGTTCGGCCCGGATCACCACCTGTTCGTCGGACGCGACAAGATTGCCGCCCTTTTCAACCATCTTCGTGCAGGTCACCTGCCAGTGATCGCCATGCCAGGCATAGGCGTCGGCCTGCCATTTGCGCTCGACCGTCACGCCGCGCTGCCGGGCGCCCTTGGCCATGGCCATGGTCACGTCGGCGGGGTTTATGTAGCCGTCGGTCGGGTGAAAGATGGCGCCTTCCAGGTCTTCCGTGCGGATCAGGGGCCAGCGGTCCTTGATCTGGGCCGGCGTCAGCCATTCATAAGGCACGCCACAGGTCTCGGCCGTGGTGGCATAGACCATGTATTCGTCCATGCGCGCGCGGGTCTGGGCCATGCGCAGGTTGCCGACCACCGAGAAACCGGCGTTAAGCCCGGTTTCCTCTTCCAGCGTCTTGTACAGCCTGATGGAATAGTCGTGGATGTGGGTGGTGGCATAGGACATGTTGAAATAGGGCAAAAGCCCCGCGGCGTGCCATGTCGAGCCACTGGTCAGTTCGTCCCGCTCCAGCAGCATGACGTCGTCCCAGCCGGCACGGGCCAGGTGATAGGCAATCGAGGTTCCAACCGCCCCGCCGCCAACGACGAGGGCCTTGACTTGGGTCTTCATGCTCTTCTCCGGCAGATCCTGCCGGCAATCTGCGCCAAAGCCGGGTGATCCGAGCCCCGCAGTCCGACCTCTCGTCTCCGGATTGCGACCTGCGACCAGCAAATTGAGCGCCTTGCGGCGCACAGTTTCATTTCATTGCCTCCGGCGGGGATATTTCCACCAAGATGATCGACACCATCATCATGGCGACAAGTATCCCCGCCGGAGGCAACGCGCGTCCGTCAGGACGCGCAAACAAATCAGGCGCGCGCCGCAAGGCGCACAATTCGACTGCCCGGTGCGGGAGGCCATGCCGGGGCGGAACACGCGGCCGCCGAAAGTCGGCTCGATCCGCGGGCGGCTTTCGGAATAAGTCGCCGACTGGATTCAGACGTACGCCCACGACGTCCGGTCTGTCGAAGGCTTTGTACGCCTCGCCTTCGGTCAACAGGGCATGATAGGCGCTTGCGTGGGCGCAGCTTGGGCCTAGTCTGTCGGGGACAGGTGGCAACCGGAAGGTTCGGCCTTGGTGAGTTCGTGAGATTTCGGCGCCCGAGTGCCCGGCAACTGGTTGCCGGGGCGGTCTATGTCGGGTTTGTCGCCGGCGGTATGATCCTGGCTCGGGTCATGCCCGATCTGGCCGACATGAACACCGTGCATACCAAGTGGCTGTTGGCGGGCATTTATATTGCGGCAGCGGCCGTGCCCTTTGTTCCGGGGGCCGAGATCGGGCTGGCGCTGTTAACCGTCTTCGGGGCCGACATGGCCTTTTTCGTCTGGGGCTGCATGTCGGCGGCGCTGTTGATGGCATTCGCGTTGGGGCGGCTGGTGCCCGCGCGCATGCTGGTGGACAGTTTCACGGCGCTGCGGATGACGGGCGCGGCGGGGCTGGTCGGCGAGGTTGCGGCCATGCCGCGCGCGGCCCGCGCCGCGATGCTGGCCGACCGCGCCCCGCGACGCTGGGCGGCGGCGATGGTGCGGCACCGCTACCTGGCGCTGGCGCTGGTGCTGAATCTGCCGGCCAACGCGCTGATCGGCGGCGGCGGCGGGCTGGCGCTGGTTGCGGGGATGTCGGGCATGTTTTCTCCGGTTCGATTTGCGGCAACCATCCTGCTGGCGACCGCGCCGCTGCCGGTCATCGTGTGGGCCGGGGGCATCATGCTGTAGCCGTCAGACCATCGACGGCAGAACAAGGTCAGGCGGGCGGTGGCCGTCGGCGAAGGTCTTGATATTGATGATGACTTTCTCGCCCTGTTCGATGCGACCCTCCAGCGTGGCCGAGCCCATGTGCGGCAGCAGCACCACATTTTCCAGCTCGCGCAGGCGCGGGTTCACGCCCTGGCCATGCTCGTGCACATCCAGACCCGCGCCGGCCAGTTCGCCAGCGCGCAGCCCGCGGGTCAGCGCGTTTTCGTCGATGACCTCGCCGCGCGACGTGTTCACGATCACCGCGCTGGGCTTCAACAGCTTCAGCCGGCGCGCGTTCAGCAGGTGAAAGGTCGATGGCGTGTGCGGGCAGTTGATGCTGACAATGTCCATCCGGCTGACCATCTGGTCGAGGCTTTCCCAATAGGTCGCCTCAAGCGCCTCTTCGGTTTCGCCGCGCAGCCGGTGGCGATTGTGATAGTGGATCTGCATGCCAAAGGCGCGGGCCCGGGCCGCCACCGCCTGTCCGATCCTGCCCATGCCAAGAATGCCCAGCCGGCGCCCGGCAATACGCCCGCCCAACAGCGCCGTCGGCGCCCAGCCGGCCCATTTTCCGGCCTGCATCGTTGCCAGACCTTCGGGGATACGACGGGTGACCGAAAGGATCAGCGCCATGGTCATGTCGGCGGTGTCCTCGGTCACGGCGCCGGGCGTGTTGGCGACCTGAATGCCGCGCTGCCGGGCCGAGGCCACGTCGATATTGTCGACGCCGGCGCCATATTGGGCGATGAGTCGCAGGTTTTCGCCAGCCTGAGCCAACAATGCAGCGTCGATCTGGTCGGTGATCGTCGGCACGAGAATGTCGGCGGTTTTCATCGCCGTGGCCAGCTGTTCGCGGCCCATCGGGGTGTCATCGTCGTTCAAAACAACGTCGAAAAGCTCTTTCATCCGCGTTTCGACCGGCTCGGGCAACCGTCGCGTCACGACAACACTCAGCTTCGTATAAGGCATCTAACCCCTCCTGAACCTTTTCGTGGCATCGGTTTTCGTGCAAGGTGTCAAGGAACCAGGCGCGGCACAAGAGTGACGGGCCCGGTTGGGTCGCACGGATGTGCGGCGTCACAAGCGCGACAGTTGATGGGGCGGTTCGCTATGTGGAAGTTTGTAGGCGCGGCAGTGACAGCCGCGGTTCTGGTGATCAGCCCCGCAGTTTGGGCGCAGGACGCCGGGTCGAACGCAGATGCTGACGTAACCGCGGGTGATCTGCGGAACGACGGCGGCTTGGCCAATGAGATTGGCGACCGGCTGGAAGCTGCGCGCGCTGCGCGCCGCGAGCGTCAGCGTGAACGCGCGCGTGAACGCGCCCGCGAGCGCGCCGCCACCCAAGGCGAAACGCGCGGCGCGGTCACCAATCTGCCGCTGCCGCGTTTTGTTTCGCTGAAGGCGACCGAGGGCAATGTCCGCCGTGGCCCCTCGCTGACCCAGCGCATCGACTGGGTCTATACCGTTCAGAACCTGCCGCTGGAAATCGTCGCTGAATATGGCCAGTGGCGGAAGGTCCGCGATCAGGATGGCGCCGGGGGGTGGGTTCACTATTCGCTGCTGTCCGGGGTTCGCACGGTTCTGGTCGAGGTTGACCAGTTGAACATGCACGTGCAGGCGCGGGGAGATTCCGCCGTCAATGCCATCGCTGAACAGGGCGTCATCGCGCGGTTGGGCGATTGCGTGCCCGACTGGTGCCAGATCCGCGCCGGCCGTTATCGCGGCTGGGTTCAGACCAGCGCGCTTTGGGGCGTCACGCCCGGTGAAGTTGTCAACTGACCGGACCCGTTGCCGAAATCATCCAGCACTGACCACCGGCTGAACCTGCGGGCGACGAGTTTGTCCGTGGTGGTGGCCGTGTGCCTTGTGCTGGCCAAGCTTTGGGCCCTGGCTGCCACGGGTGCGCTGTCGGTCGCGGCCAGTCTTGCCGACAGCGGGCTTGATCTGATGGTGTCGCTGGCTGGTCTGGCGGCGGTTACCTATGCCGCGCGGCCGCCCGACGACGACCATGCCTTTGGCCATAGCTCGGCCGAGGATCTTGCGGCGCTGGGTCAGTCGCTGTTCATTCTTGTTTCGGCGGCGGTCATCGCCTTTGCCGCGGTCTCGCGCCTGCTGGCCCCGACCCCGCCGGCGATCGACGCCGAATGGCGCGGCATCGCCGTGATGATCCTGTCAATCCTGCTGACCGTGGGGCTGGTGCTTTACCAGGCGCGGGTGGCGCGGCGAACCGGGTCGCGCGTGGTGGCGGCGGATCGCCTGCATTATCTGGGCGACCTGATCCCCAGCGCCGGGGCAATCCTTGCCCTGCTGGCCGCCGATTATGGTTTGCCGCGCATCGACAGCGTGGTCGCGCTGGCGGCGGCCGCCGCGCTGGCGCTGGGGGCGGTGCGCATCTGGTCGGGCGCGTGGGACGCGCTGATGGACCGGCGCGCCGACCCGGCCATGATTGCCGGGATCAGCAGGATGGCGGGCAACTGGCCGGGCGTGCGCGGCTTTCACGATCTCAAGACCCGCACCGCCGGCAGTGTCGTCTTTGTGAACCTGCATATCGAACTGGACGGCGACCAGAGCCTGCACGAGGCCCACGCCATCGGCGCCGGGCTGCGCCACGCGATCCTCAGGGCCTATCCCCGCGCCGATGTCATCATCCACAAGGACCCGGCGCGACCGGAATGACCCGGTCAGACCATCGGCCCTTGGCGGTGACTGACCGTGACGCAGGCATGCGACCGCCGTCAAACCGCAAGTTTGCCTTTGGCAAAACGGGGCGGGCCGGCGCATGACGGTCCGCCGGCGAACGGGGGAGCAAACGACAAACGGTCAATATTTATGGCCGTTGGTATCAGACATCTGCGACCGCGAACGCGGTCAGGGCGGTCAGGGCGGGGCAAGGCGCGCGCCCCTCTGGCCCCTTGTCGGCAAGCGGCATCCACCAGTTCCTGCCGTTTTCGCGCCCCCGCGGCGACAAACGCCAGCCGTCCATCACTGGCGCCAGCGCGCGCGATTCCCGGGCCTCACCGGTTCGGGCCGCAGACCGCGCAATCGGGGCGGCGGTGCGTGGTGATGACGCGGCTGTCGGCATAAAGCGCGTCATACAGCATCAGCCGGCCCCGCAGGCCCTGCCCGGCGCCGGTGATCTCTTTCACCGCCTCGGCGGCCATCATGGTGCCGATGATCCCCGGCAGCGGGCCCAGCACCCCGGCCTCGGCGCAGGTCGCGCCCAGCCCCTCGGCAGGCGCGTTCGGGAAGACGCAGGCGTAACAGGGGCCACCGTCGGCGGGGGCATAGGTGGCCAGTTGCCCCTCCCACTGCGACACGGCGCCCATCACCAGCGGAATGCCCCGCGCGGCGGCGGCCGCGTTGGCCGTGTATTTGATCGTCAGGTCGTCGGTGCCCTCGATCACCAGGTCATAATCGGCCAGCAGGGCGTCGGCGATATCGGCCGTGAAGGCCCGGTGATAGGGGCGCACGACCGTAAAGGGGTTCAGCGCCGCAATCGCGGCCTGGGCCGAAAACACCTTGGGTTTGCCGATCCAGTCATTGCCGTGGATGACCTGCCGCTGCAGGTTCGACGCCTCGACAGTGTCGTGGTCGACCACGCCGATGGTGCCCACCCCGGCACCGGCGAGATATTGCAGCACCGGCGCCCCCAGCCCGCCCGCGCCGATCACCAGGACGCGCGCGGCCTTCAACTGCGTCTGCCCGGGTCCGCCGATGTCGCGCAGCACGATATGGCGGGCGTATCGCGTGATCTCGCCGGCGCCAAAGCCGCCCGGGCCGGTCGCGGCGCCGGGTCCGGTCGCGGCGCTGGCGCGGTCATCAGTGCGCGCGCGCGCACCGACCCGGGCCAGCAACCGGGCATAGCCCCAGACCAACGCCGCCAGCCCGCCCACCACCAGCCATTCGCCGGCGCTGCCGCCGGTGGCCTGCCGCAGGGCGTGGCCTGCGGGCAACGTGAGATGCGCCGCCACCACCCCGAGATAAAGCAGCCCGAGCATGGCCATACGGGCGCCGCGTGGCGCGCCCAACGCATGGCCCAGCGCCCACAGGCCGATCGCGATGGCCAGAACCAGCGCCATCAGTCGCGCCCGGTCGACCCGAAGCCACCGGCGCCGCGCGCGGTCGCATCCAGGGCCGCCACCGCCCGAAACCCGGCCTGCACCACCGGGGCGACCACGGCCTGTGCGATGCGGTCGCCATGGGCGACGGCAAACTCGGCCGCGCCCAGATTGATCAGGATCACCCCAAGCGGGCCGCGATAATCGGCGTCGATGGTGCCCGGCGCGTTGGCAATCGCGATGCCCTGTTTCAGGGCCAGCCCCGAGCGTGGGCGGATCTGCATCTCGAACCCGGCCGGGATGGCCACGCGCAGCCCGGTTGGCACCAGCCGCCGTGCGCCCGGGGCCAGAACCACGCCGCCACGCTGGTCGGCGGGGAAATTGGCGCGGATGTCGGCCCCGGCGGCGCCGGCGGTCGCGTAGGCCGGCAGCGCAATGGCGGGGTCGGCCCAGTCCTCGCGCAGGACGCTGACGACAACGCTCATGCCGGCGCGACGAGCGCGGCGGCGATACGGGCAACCAGACGTTCGGCAACGGCGTCCTTGGCCATGCGCGGCCAGCTTTCGGCGCCCTCGGCGGTGATCAGGGTCACCGCGTTTTCCGCCCCGCCCATGATGCCGGTTTCGGGCGATACGTCATTGGCGACGATCCAGTCGCAGCCCTTGCGCACCCGCTTGGCGGTCGCGTTGGCCACCAGGTCGCGGGTTTCGGCGGCAAAGCCGATCACCAGCCGCGGGCGCCCGGCGGGGTCGCCGGCGACACCGGCCAGAATGTCGGGGTTTTCGGCCAGCGCCAGTTGCGGCAGCGCGCCGTCCTGCTTCTTGATCTTGTGGCCCGAGGCGGCGGTGACGCGCCAGTCGGCCACGGCGGCGGCGGCAACGAAAATGTCCGCCGGCAGCGCCGCCGCCACGGCGGCCTGCATCTGGGCGGCGGTCTCGACCGCAACCACCGTGGCGCCGGCCGGGGCCGGCACGGTCGCCGGGCCGGTGACGAACACAACATCTGCACCCGCCGCCAGCAGCGCCCGGCCGATCGCGGCCCCCTGCGCCCCGGACGAGCGGTTGGCGATATAGCGCACCGGGTCGATGGGCTCGTGCGTCGGCCCCGAGGTGACCACGGCGCGAACCCCGGCAAGCGGCCCGCCAGACAGGCGGGCGGCGATGGCGGCGACAATCTCCATCGGCTCGGCCATGCGCCCGGGGCCATATTCGCCACAGGCCATGTCGCCATCATTGGGGCCGACAAGGGCAATGCCGTCGGCGCCAAGCCGGGCCACATTGCGCTGCGTCGCCGGGTGCTGCCACATGCGCACATTCATGGCCGGGGCCAGCAGCACCGGGGTGTCGGTGGCCAGCAGAAGCGTCGCCGCAAGGTCGTCGGCCAGCCCGGCGGCCATCCGCGCCATCAGGTCGGCGGTTGCCGGCGCCACGACGATCAGGTCAGCCGCCCGGCTTAACTGGATATGGCCGATCTCGGCCTCGGCGGTCAGGTCGAACAGATGTTCATGCACCGGGGTTCCGGCCAGCGCCGTCACCGACATCGGTGTCACGAACTCGGCCCCCGCCGCTGTCAGAACCGGGGTTACCGTCGCCCCCCGTTCGCGCAACCGGCGGATCAGGTCCAGCGATTTATAGGCCGCGATTCCGCCAGCGATGATCAGTAGAATATGCCTGCCAGCCAGCATGACCCCTCGCACCGCTGCTTGCGCTCTACTTATGGCAGCACGGGGCCGGGAAACAAGTGGCGCGCGTCAGAGCAGGAACTGGTGCACCTCTTGCGTCTGGGTCTCAAGGCTCTTGCGCATCTTGACGAATGCGGCAACCTCAAGCTGGCGCACACGCTCTTTGCTCAGCCCCAGCTCTCGGCCCAGCGATTCCAGCGTGCGCGGGTCCTCGCGCATCTTGCGTTCGCGCACGATAAAGCTTTCGCGGTCGTTCAGACCGGCCAGCGCCGTGTCGAGCCAGCCGCGCAACAGGTCGTTGTCATGGGCATGCTCGACCAGTTCGGCGGCCTGTTCGCCGTCGTCTTCCAGCGCGTCGATCCATTCGCGCCCCTCGTCGTCGACCGACTGGGTCGCGTTCAGCGAGAAATCCGACCCGGCAAGCCGGCCCTCCATCAGTTCGACATCGTGCAGCGGCACCCCGACCTCGCGCGCGATCAGTTCGCGCAACTGGTGCTTGTCCAGCATCTGGCCGGATTTCTGGGCCTCACGCTCGATTCCGGCCCTGACCCGGCGCATGTTGAAGAACAGCGACTTTTGCGACGAGGTCGAGCCCGTGCGCACCATGGACCAGTTGCGCATCACGTAGTCCTGGATCGAGGCCTTGATCCACCAGACCGCATAGGTCGAAAAGCGCACGCCGCGGTCGGGGTCGAACTTTGCGGCGGCCTTCATCAGGCCAAGGCCGGCCTCTTGAACCAGATCGTTCATCGGCGCGCCATAGCGGCGGAACTTGGACGCCATCGACACCGCCAGCCGCATGTAGGCGGTGATCAGGCGGTGCAGGGCCTGTTCGTCGCGCTGGTCGCGCCAGGCATAGGCCAGGCGCCGCTCGGTCTCGGCATCCAGAAGCTCGGCCCGCATCGCCCTGCGGGAAAGGCTGTTGTCGTTGAAACCGTCCAGAGCCATCTGCAAATCCTCCAACTGCTCGCTTGACACCCCTTGTTTCGGGCGCTTTGCGATGATGCTACATATCAACAACGTTTCTGCATCCGGATAGTTCAACGCCATGTTGCCAAAAGTGAGCCTGGTCCTGGGCGGCGCCGATTCGGGCAAGTCCGTCTGGGCGGAAAAACTTGTTTCAGGGTATGGACTTGACCGGGTTTACCTGGCCACCGGCAGCGCACGCGATCGTGAAATGGCTGAAAGAATTGCCCGCCACCGCGCCAGGCGGGGCGACGGCTGGCGCACGCTGGAAGAACCCCTTGACCCCGGCGTGCTGTTGCGAGGCGCCGGTGCGGGCGAGGCGGTGCTGTTGGATTGCGCCACCCTGTGGCTGGCCAACCTGCTCGACGCCGGGCGCGACCCCGGCGCCGCCGCCACGGCGCTGGTGGGCGATCTGGCCGCCTGCGCGGCGCCGGTGGTGGTGGTCAGCAACGAAACCGGGCTGGGCATCGTGCCCGACAACAGCCTGTCGCGCCGCTTTCGCACCGAGCAGGGGCGCCTGAACCAGCAGCTTGCCGCCGCCGCCGATCTGGCGGTGTTCGTGATGGCGGGCCTGCCGCTGGCGTTGAAAGGACAGGTTCCCGAATGGATGCGCTGACCGTCTGGATGGTGCGCCACGGGCCGACCCATGCCAAATGTCTGGTCGGCTGGACCGACCTTGACGCCGACCTGTCCGACCGGGCCCGCGTCGCGCGGCTTGACGCCTATCTGCCGCGCGGTCTGCCCATCATTTCTTCGGACCTGCGCCGCGCGGTGCAAACCGCCGACGCGCTGGACGCCGGGCGCCAGCGGCTGCCCCATGACCCGGGGCTGCGCGAAATCGGCTTTGGCGACTGGGAAATGCTGCGCCACGACGAGATCCCGGATCAGGCGCTGGCCCGGCGATACTGGGAACAACCGGGCGACATTGCACCGCCCGGCGGGGAAAGCTGGAACAACCTGTCGGCCCGCGTGTCAGCCACGCTGACGCGGCTGGCCCCACAGGGCGACGTCATCGTGGTGGCGCATTTCGGCGCCATCCTGTGCCAGTTGCAGGCGGTGCTGGGCCTGACCCCGGTCGAGGCGTTTGCCCGCCGTATCGAGCCGCTTTCGGTCACCCGCCTTCGGCTTGGCCCCGCGCCCCGGGCGTTCGTGGTCAATCACCAGCCGTGATGTTGCCGCCGCCAAATCGGAATTGGCGCCGCTGGTCGCACCACATTAGCCTGCGGCCATGAAACCGACCCTGATCCTTGGCGACCGCGCCTATTCCAGTTGGTCCTTGCGCGGCTGGCTGCTGTTTCACCGCTGGGGCATAGCCTGCGACCTGCAGCATATCAGTTTCCGCGACCAAAGCGTTGCGCAACAACTGGCCGCGCATTGGCCGGCCCGCACGGTGCCCACGTTGCTGACCGACGACGGCGCCGTCGTTTCCGACAGTCTGGCCATCGCCGAAGAACTGGCCACGCGCCACCCCGGGGCCGGGATATGGCCCGCCGACCCGGCGGCGCGCGCCACGGCACGGGCGCTGGCGGCCGAGATGCATTCGGGCTTTGGCGCGCTGCGCGATGCCTGCCCCATGAACCTGCGCGTCGCTTATGCCGACTCCCCGCTGACCGACGCGGTTGCCGCCGACATGCGGCGCCTGTCCGACATCTGGGCCAACGCGCTGGATCGGTTCGGCGGGCCGTGGCTGGCCGGCGACTACAGCGCCGCCGACGCCTTTTTCGCGCCGGTTGCCGCCCGCGTCGCGACCTACGCGCTGCCCGTGACCGGCGCCGCCGCCGACTATGTCGCGCGCCACCTTGCCGACCCGGCCTTCCGGCGCTGGCGCGCGATGGCACGGGTGGCGGGGCCCGACCTGCCCTGGTACGCGCGCGATCATGCGGTGACGGCATGGCCCGGGCCGCAACCACAGGCCGCGGCGGTGGTCGACGGCACCACCAGCGTGAACGCCGCCTGCCCCTATTCCGGCAAGCCCGTGACCCATGTGCTTGAGATGGGCGGCCGGCGCTGGGGCTTTTGCAACGCATTTTGCCGCGACAAGACCATCGCCGACCCCGAGGCATGGCCGCAATTCACCGAAATGGTCGCGGCCGCCGGGCGGGCGCCGCCCGACCCGACTTGACCGCGTGCCCCCCACCGTATCGTGGCGGGTCGCGAGTGGGCGGCTCGACCCGGCCGACGCCTTCGTGCGCGCCGACAGTGACTTTCGGCAAATCGGCCCGGACAGAATGGAACCGGCCGCCTCGCAGCCCTGAAACCCCGCAACCAAGCCACGCCCCGGCCCGCGAACCCGGTCGTCGTTAACAAACCCTAAACGCATGCGGCCTAGCCCTTGAGGGCATGAGCCCGCGCGCACCATGGTAACCCGGACCTACACTGTCGCCTTCCAGGGGATCGAGGCGCGGCCGGTCGAGGTGCAATGCGCCATCACCCAGGGCTTGCCGGCCTTTTCCATCGTCGGCCTGCCCGACAAGGCGGTCAGCGAAGCCCGCGAAAGGGTGCGCGCGGCGCTGGCCTCGCTGTCGATCGCGCTGCCGTCCAAGCGCATCGTGATCAACATGTCGCCGGCCGACATGCCGAAAGAGGGCTCGCATTTCGACCTGCCGATCGCGCTGGCGTTGCTGGCCGCGCTTGACATCGTGCCCCGCGATCTTGCCGGCGAGACGCTGTCGCTGGGCGAGTTGTCGCTTGACGGGGCGCTGGTGCCGGTCATCGGCGCCCTGCCCGCCGCCATGACCGCGGCGGAAGAGACGCGGACCCTGCTGTGCCCGGCCGGCTGCGGGGCCGAGGCGGCATGGGTCGGCGCCACCCCGGTCATCGCGCCGGCGTCGCTGGCCGCAACCATCCAGCATTTTACCGGGCAAGCCCCCCTGCCCGAGGCACAGCCGGGCGAGGTTACCGCCCGCGACGACCTGCCCGACCTGAGCGACGTGCGCGGGCAGGAACGGGCCAAACGTGCGCTGGAAATCGCCGCCGCCGGGCGCCACCATATGCTGATGGTCGGCCCGCCCGGGTCGGGCAAGTCAATGCTGGCGCGGCGCATGCCGGGCCTCTTGCCGCTGCTGGAACCGGCGGCGGCCCTTGGAACCTCGATGGTCCACTCGCTTGCCGGGTTGCTCAGCGACGGCGGCATTTCCCGGGTGGCGCCGTTTCGCGACCCGCATCACACCGCCTCGGTTGCCGCCATCGTCGGCGGCGGACGTGGCGCGAAACCGGGCGAGATCAGCCTCGCCCACAACGGGGTGCTGTTTCTCGACGAATTGCCCGAGTTTCCGCGCGCCGTGCTGGAAACCCTGCGCCAGCCCATCGAAACCGGCGACGTGGTGGTGGCCCGGGCCAACGCCCATGTGCGCTATCCGGCCCGGTTTCTGCTGCTGGCCGCCGCCAATCCCTGCCGGTGCGGGCATCTCGCCGATGCCGAGCGCGCCTGCAACCGCGCGCCGCTGTGTGGCGAGGATTACATGCAGCGCGTCTCGGGGCCGCTGATCGACCGGTTCGACCTGAGGGTTGATGTGCCGCCGGTGGCATTCACCGATCTCGACCTGCCGCCGTCGTCCGAGGGGTCGGCCGCCGTTGCCGCCCGGGTCGCGGCGGCCCGGGCGCGGCAGGCGGCGCGGTTCGGCGACGGTGGGGACCTGGCCGTCAACGCCGATGCCGAGGGCGAATTGCTGGACCGGATCTCTGCACCCGATGCACAGGGCAAGGCGCTGTTGCTGCGGGCGGCCGAGCGGTTCGGCCTGTCGGCGCGCGGCTATCACCGGGTCTTGCGGGTGGCGCGCACGATCGCCGACCTCGACGAAGCCGACGGTGTGGCCGCGCGCCACGTGGCCGAGGCGTTGGGCTACCGACTGCCGCCGACCGGTTAAAGCGCCGTGCGGGCCACCCGCGCCTCGACCGCCTGCCAGATCATCTCGGCCACGTTGATCCCGTCAAAGCGTTCGAGTTCCTGAATGCCGGTGGGCGAGGTAACGTTGATCTCGGTCAGCCGGTCGCCGATCACGTCGATGCCAACGAAAACCTGGCCGTTGTCGCGCAATGTCGGGCCGATCGCGGCGCAGATCTCGCGGTCGCGCGCGGTCAGTTCGGCCGGCACCGCCTTGCCGCCGACATGCATGTTCGACCGCGTCTCGCCCGCCGCGGGCAACCGGTTTATCGCCCCGACAGGTTCGCCGTCGACAAGGATCACCCGCTTGTCGCCCTGCTTGACCGCCGGCAGATAGGCCTGCGCGATCAGAGGCTCGCGGCTGATGGTGGTGAACATCTCGTGCAGGCTGGCGATGTTATGGTCCCCGGGGGCGAGGCGAAAGACGCCCGCGCCACCGTTGCCGTACAGCGGCTTGACGATGATGTCGCGATACCGGTCGCGAAAGGCCTTCAGCGCGCCAAGGTCGCGTGCGATCAGCGTCGGGGGGATCAGGTCGGGAAAACGCAGAACCAGCAGCTTTTCGGGAAAATTGCGCACCCAGAAAGGGTCGTTCACAACCAGCGTGCCCGGATGCACCTGGTCCAGCAGGTGGGTGGTGGTGATATAGCCCATGTCAAAGGGCGGGTCCTGGCGCAGCCAGATGACATCCATCGCGGCCAGGTCGATCTCGGCCTCGGGGCCCAGATCGGCGTGATTGCCGCTTTCGCGCCGCACGCTCACCGACCGGCCCAGCGCCACAAGCCGACCGTCGCGCCAGATCAGTTGCTCGGGCGTGTAGACAAACAGCACATGTCCCCGCTCCTGCGCCTCTTCAGCCAGTCGGAAACTGCTGTCGGCGTGGATGTCGACATTCTGGATCGGATCCATCTGAAAGGCGATTTTCAGGGGCATGGCGCAACTCCGCAGCTTGCCGCTAAATGGCAGCGCCTTGCCCCATAGGCAATGGGCCGATGTCAGAGCATGCCGGCATTCTCGAGGATTTCAATGTGCCCCGCGCCATCCACAAGCGCCACGTCGATCTGCATCGCCGTCAGCAGGCCCTGCGGTTCCTGCCCGCAATATTCCTGTGCGGCGCACTGAATACGCTGCATCTGGCGCGGGCGCAGGCTGGCGGCGGCCCGGGCGTGGGTCGACGATGATTTCACCTCGATGAAAACCAGGCCATCCGGGCGCCGGGCAACAATATCGATCTCGCCGCCCCGGCCCCGCCACCGCTGTTTCTCGATGACATGCCCCGAACCGGCATAGCAGGCCGCAACGCGATCTTCGGCGGCCTTGCCGGAATGATAACTGACTGAACCGCTCATTGGTCTTTCTCCAGTTTCAGCGCCATCTGGTAGACGTCGCGCCGCCCGACACCCAGCCGGTCCGCGACATCGCGCGCCGCATCCTTGACCCGCATGGTTGCCAGCGCCGTGCGCAGCGCGGCTTCAACAGTATCGGGGCCCACCTCGGCGCGACTGCGGTCGACAAGCAGCACCACTTCACCGCGAATGGCCTCGCCATCCGCAAGCCGCGCCGACAGTTCGCCCAGGCTGCCCCTGATCACATCTTCGAATTTCTTGGTCAGTTCCCGACACAGCGCCGCAGGCCGGCCTTCGCCCAATATGTCACACATTTCCCTAACAGTTGACGAACATCGCCGCGGGCTTTCAAAAAACACCAGCGTCGCCGGAACCTCGGCCAGTTCCCGCAGCGCCGCCTTGCGGGCGCCCGATGCCGGCGGCAGGAAACCGGCGAACAGGAAACGGTCGGTCGGCAGCCCGGCCACCGCCAGCGCCGCCAACAGGGCCGACGGGCCCGGCGCCGAGGTCACGTTCTGCCCGGCCGCGATTGCCTCGCGCGCCAGCACAAAGCCCGGGTCGGCCACCAGCGGCGTGCCCGCGTCCGAGGCATAGGCCACGCTTTTTCCATCGGCCAGCGCGGCGATGATCCTGGGGCGCACCGCCGGGCCGTTATGGTCGTGATACGACCATAACGGCCGGCCGCCCAGCGGGATGGAATGCAACTCCATCAGCCGCCGCAATGTGCGCGTATCCTCGGCCAGCAGGATATCGGCGGTGGCCAGCGTATCCAGCGCCCGCAGCGTGATATCGCGCGCGGCGCCGATCGGTGTCGCCACCAGATAAAGCCCCGGTGACAGCGCCTTTTCGGTCGTGAAACTTGCCATGGCCGGGGCCTTCCGATTTACACTCGCGGCTTGCGCGCATAGGCTCGCCTTCGCGCCGGAAATGGCTGAAGAAGGATCGCGTGATGTTTGCCCTTTCGACCGTCGCCCGCAAGACGGCCAGTCTGCTTATTGTCGCCGCGGCCATGCTGCTGGCCTCGTGTGACGATTCCGCCATGACCGGCGCCACCTTCGGGCAGCGGATCAATCCCGGCAAACCGATCGAGGTCGGTCTGTTGCTTCCGGCTTCGGATTTCGACGGCGGCGGGGCGATCCTGGCCGAAAGCGCCGAAAATGCCGCCCGGCTTGCCGTGGCCGACCTGCAGGATGTCGAGATCGACCTGCGCGTCTATGACACCGGCGGCACGCCCGAAGGCGCCAGCGCCGCCGCGACCCGCGCCATTGCCGAGGGTGCCAAGATCCTGTTGGGCCCGGTCTTTTCCCAGACAACGCTGGCCGCGGCCGGACCGGCAAGTTCAGCCGATGTCAACATCCTGTCGCTGTCCAACAACGAGGCCATTGCCGGGGGGCGCATCTTTCTTCTGGGCAGCACGTTCGGCAACACCGCCGACCGGCTGGTCGCCTTTGCCCTGCGCCAGGGCAAGCGCAATGTCTTTGTGATGCACGGCAACAGCCTGGCCGAGGGTCAGGCCCGCGATGCGGTGGCCAATGCGGTGTTTTCCCACGACGCGACGCTTGTGGGCTCTGGCAGTTTCGATCTCAGCCAGGAAGGCGTGACCGCCGCCCTGCCGGTTCTGGCCAGCCAGGCCAAGGCCGCCGCCGCCGACATCGTCTTCCTGACGTCGGGCAACGAAGGTGCGCTGCCGTTTCTGGCCGATCTGCTGCCCGAGCAGGGCCTTGGCCCCGACGTCGTGCAGTATGCCGGGATGCGCCGGCTCGACATTCCCACCTCGGCGCTGTCGGTCCGGGGTCTGCAGGGCAGCTGGTTCACCCTGCCCGACACGGCGCTGGACCAGGCCTTCGTGGAACGCTATCGCGCAACCTATGGCAACCAGCCGCACCCAATCGTCGCCGCGCCGGCCTATGACGGCATCGCCGCGATCGGCGCGCTTGCCGCCCGGGGTGACGCCAATGCCCTGACCAGCACCGGGCTGACCCGGTCGTCGGGCTTTGTCGGGGCCAGCGGGGTGTTCCGGCTGTTCGCGGACGGAACCAACCAGCGCGGCCTTGCCGTGGCCCAGGTGCAGGATGGCAAGGTCGTGGTGATCGACCCGGCACCCAGAAGCTTTTCGGGCAGCGGGTTCTAGCGTCGCGGCGCCCCTGCCATGGCCGAACCTGCCCACAGCCTGCCCCGCGACACCGCCGCCTCTGACCGGATCGGCGCGGCATTCGGCACCGGCGCGCCCGACGATTTCGGAGCCCGCCGCAAGCTGATCGTCGACACCCTGCGCGACACTCTGGCCGAGGGCCGGGCCGCGTTGGCGGCGGCCTTCGACGGCCAGCCGCGGTCGGCCCGGGCCATGGTCACCGGTTATGCGGCGCTGATCGACACGGTGGTGCTGGCCGCCTTCGACGCGGCGCGCCGCTATCTGGTTGGCCCCGACACCACGGCCGCGCCCGGGGTTGCCGATCTGGCCCTGCTGGCCGTGGGCGGCTATGGCCGGGCCGAGATGGCCCCGCAGTCCGACGTCGACCTGCTGTTTCTGGCCAGCAGCGACATCACCCCCGAGGCCGAGCAGGTCATCGAGGCCACGCTTTACACCCTTTGGGACCTGCACCTGAAGGTCGGGCATGCCAGCCGCACGATCAGGGATTGCCTGCGCCTCGCGCGGGAAGATTTCACCATCCGCACCGCCCTGCTGGAGCTGCGCTTTCTCACCGGCGACCCGCAGCCGGCCGCCCACCTTCGCCACCGGTTGCGCAACGAGCTGTTCGACAACACCACCGCCGAATTCATCGAGGCCAAGCTGGTCGAGCGCGACCAGCGCCACCTGAAACAGGGCGGCCAGCGCTATATGGTGGAACCCAACGTCAAGGAAGGCAAAGGCGGCCTGCGCGACCTGCAGACGCTGTACTGGATCGCCAAATACACCAAGGGCGTCGAAGAGGTGGCCGACCTGGTCGGCGAAGGGGTCCTGACCGCCGACGAGCTCGCCAATTTCCAGCGGGCCGAGGCATTCCTGATGGCGGTGCGCTGCCACCTGCACCTGCTGACCGGCCGGGCCGTCGACCAGCTGACCTTTGACATGCAGATCGAGGTGGCGCGCGCGATGGGCTTTGCCGACCGGTCCGGGCGGCGCGGTGTCGAGCATTTCATGCAGGAATATTTCCGCCACGCCACGCAAGTGGGCGACCTGACCCGCATCGTCCTGACCGGGCTCGAGGCGCGGCATGTCAAGCGGGCGCCCAGTCTGGTCGGCCTGTTCCGGCGCCGGAAACGGGTCAAGCGGGCCTATAAGGTGGTTCACAACCGGCTGGACATTGCCGACCCCGAAAGCTTTCTGAAAGACGGGCTGAACCTGTTGCGCATATTCGAAGAGGCGCTGCGCACCGGCTATCTGATCCACCCCGACGCCATGCGCCTGATCGGAGCCAACCTGCATCTGATCAACGACGACATCCGCCGCGACCCAAAGGCGGCGGCGCTGTTTCTGGATCTGCTGCTGGAACACGGCAACCCCGAGCGCGCGCTGCGCCGGATGAACGAGCTTGGGGTGCTGGCCGCCTTTGTCCCCGAATTCGAGCCGATCCTCGCGATGATGCAATTCTCGATGTATCACGACTATACGGTCGACGAGCACACCATCCAGTGTGTGTCGATCCTGGCCCAGATCGAGCGCGAGGAACTGCAAGAGGAACTGCCGGTCGCCAGCCAGATCCTGCGCGAGGGCGTGAAACGCCGTATCCTTTATGTCGGGCTGCTGCTGCATGACATCGGCAAGGGCCGGGACGAGGATCATTCGATCCTTGGCGCCCGCATCACGCGCAAGGTGGCGCCGCGGCTGGGGCTGGACGAAAAGGAAGCCGAAATCGCCGAATGGCTGGTGCGCTATCACCTGCTGATGTCGGACATGGCGCAAAAGCGCGACATCTCGGATCCGCGCACCGTGCGGGCCTTTGCCAAGGCGGTGCGCACGCGCGAGCGGCTTGACCTGCTGACGGTGCTGACGGTTTGCGACATCCGCGGCGTGGGTCCGGGGACGTGGAACAACTGGAAGGCGCAGCTTTTGCGCTCGCTCTACCGCGACACGGCCGACGCGCTGGAGAACGGCATGGAGGCGATCAATGTCGAGCATCAGGCCGACGAGGCGCGCAAGGCTTTGCGCGTCGCGCTGAAGGGCTGGAAGGACGACCGGATCGACCACGAGCTGGACCGTCACTATCCGCCCTATTGGCAGGGGCTGCCAAGCTCGGCCCATGTCCTGTTTGCAAAGATGCTCAAGGGTCTGGCCGACGATGAAATCCGCATGGATCTGAAGCCCGACGAAGACCATGACGCCACCCGCGCCAGCTTTGCCATGGCCGACCATCCGGGGATATTCGGGCGCATTGCCGGGGCGCTGGCGCTGGTGGGGGCCAATGTGGTGGACGCGCGCACCTATACGTCGCGCGACGGCTTCGCGACGGCGGTCTTCTGGCTGCAGGACCGCGACGGCCAGCCCTATGAGGCGTCGCGCCTGCGTCGGCTGAAATCGATGATCGACAAGACCCTGAAGGGCGAGGTCGTGGCCCGCGACGCGCTGGGGCCCAAGGACAAGGTGAAAAAGCGCGAGCGTGGCTTCAGGGTCCCGACCGCGATCAGCTTCGACAATGAAGGGTCCGAGATCTACACCATCATCGAGGTCGACACCCGCGACCGCCCCGCGCTGCTGTATGATCTGACGCGGGCGCTGGGCGCGGCCAATGTCACGATTTCCAGCGCGGTCATCGCGACCTATGGGGCGCAGGTGGTCGACAGCTTTTATGTCAAGGACATGTTCGGGCTGAAGGTGCATTCGGTCGCCAAGCAGCGCGGGCTGGAGAAACGCCTGCGCGCGGCGATCGAGGCCGGCGCGGAACGGGCGCTGGCCTGATGGCGGCATCGCGGCTGGCGCGCGGCTTCATGACCGTGGGCCTGTGGACCATGGCCAGCCGCATCCTTGGCTTTGTCCGCGATATCATGATTGCCGCGACGCTGGGCGCCGGGCCGGTGGCCGAGGCCTTCCTGATCGCCTTCAGCCTGCCCAACATGTTCCGCCGCTTTTTCGCCGAGGGCGCCTTCAACATGGCCTTCATCCCGATGTTCTCGAAAAAGCTCGAGCGGGGCGAGGATTCCGGCGATTTCGCGCGCGACGCCTTTTCGGGGCTGGCGGCGGTTCTGATCGTGTTCACGCTGCTGGCGCAGCTTGCCATGCCGGCGCTGGTGCTGGCCATGGCGTCGGGCTTTGCCGACGACGGGCGGTTTGCGCAGTCGGTGCTGTTCGGGCGCATCGCCTTTCCCTATATCCTGTTCATCTCGCTGGCCGCGCTGTTGGCGGGGGTCCTGAACACCACCGGGCGATTCGTGGCCGCGGCGGCGGCGCCGGTGCTGCTGAACATCCTGATGATCGCGGCGCTGGTTCTGGCCGCCCGCGCCGGCTGGCCGCCGGGGCTGACCCTGGCCTGGACGGTGCCGGTGGCCGGGGTCGCGCAGATGGCGCTGGTCTGGGTGGCGGCGTCGCGGGCCGGCTTTCGGCTGGTGCCGCGGCGGCCGCGGCTGACGCCGGAATTGCGGCGCCTGGCGGTCATCGCCGCGCCGGCGGCGCTGGCCGGGGGCGTGGTGCAGGTCAACCTGCTGGTGGGGCGGCAGGTGGCAAGCTTTTTCGACGGCGCCGTCGCCTGGCTGAGCTTTGCCGACCGGCTGTATCAGTTGCCGCTGGGCGTGGTGGGCATTGCCATCGGCGTGGTGCTGTTGCCGGAATTGTCGCGGCGGCTGGGGGCCGGGGACGGCGAAGGCGGGCGCGCGGCGCTGAACCGGGCGGCCGAGATGGCGCTGGCGCTGACCGTGCCGGCGGCGGTGGCCTTTGTGCTGGTGCCGGTGCCGCTGATTTCAGTGTTGTTCGAGCGCGGCGCCTTCGGGCCCGCCGACACCGGGCCCACGGCGGTGGCGCTGGCGATCTATGGCCTGGGGCTGCCGGCCTTCGTGCTGCAAAAGGTGCTGCAGCCGCTGTTTTTCGCGCGCGAGGACACGCGCACGCCGCTGCGCTATGCGCTGGTGGCCCTGGCGATCAATGCGCTGGTGGCCATCGGGCTGGCGCCGGTGCTGGGCTTTCTGGCCGCGGCTTGGGGCACGACGCTGGCGGGGTGGGCGATGACACTGCTGTTGTGGCGCGCCAGCCAGGCCATGGGCGACGCCGCCCGGCCGGACGCGCGCCTGCGGGCGCGGGCACCGCGGATCGTGGCGGCCTCGGCCATCATGGGCGTGGTGCTGGCGGTTTTCATGGCCTTTGCCGGCGACTGGTTCGCTGTGCCCGGGCTGCGGATACCGGCGCTGGTGTTGCTGGTCGTGCTGGGGCTGGTCGCGTATTTCGGGGCCGGCCATGTGCTGGGGGCCTTCCGGCTGGGCGAGCTGCGCGGGATGCTGCGGCGCGGCTGAGTTGGGGTGGCGCGGGGCCGCGCCAGTTGAGTTGGAGTTGCGTGGCGCGGGGCCGCGCCAGTTGAGTTGGAGTTGCGTGGCGCGGGGCCGCGCCACGGCCGGGCGGGGGGCGCCGCCCCCCGCACCCCCCGGGATATTTGCGCCAAGCTGATGGGCAGTTTTCCTGGCGGGTCGGTCAGCGTCTTTGCATCAGCCCGCGCAGGCGGCGGATGCCGCCGGGGACCAGCAGGAACGACAGGCAGAAGCCGGTGGCGAAGCCGGCGATGTCGGCCAGCCAGCTGTTATCGGCGCCGAAGAACAGCCCGAACGCCAGTTGCAGGGTCATCAGCGCCGCGATCAGCTGGAAGGCCTTGAGCCGGTTCTGCCCGGTCGCGCCCAGCCCGACCCACAGGACGAAGCTGTAGGACCCGATCAGTCCGTAGGCGGCCGGGTAGCCGCCCACCAGCGCCACCGGGTCGTTCAGGATCAGGGTGTAGGCCACTGCCCCGGCCACGGCGGACCCGAAGAAGATGGCCAGAAAGGCGAAGGCGTTGAAGGATTCGGCCACCAGTTTGCCCAGCGCCAGCACGAAGACCACGACGAAGGCCGCGTGCATGAAGCTGAGGTGGACCAGCGGATAGCTCAGCAGGCGCACGAGGATATCGGGAACCCACAGGCCGGCCTCGATCATGCGTTCCAACAGCACCGGCGAAAAGGCAAGGCGGTTCAGCGCCGCGACGCGCCAGCCCACGCCCTCGGCGCCGCCGATATAGCCGGCGGACGCGGCCTGGAAGGCCAGTTCGGTCCCGATGATGGCCGCGGCCAGCAGCAACACGATCCGCGGGATCGCGTTGAAGGGGCTGGCGTCATAGTCCTGTTCCACGTCGGTCTGCCTTTCTTGACCATTGTCGCGCCTCTCGGTAAGCGAGCGGCGCAGCTTTTTCCAGCATCGGAGCGGCGAATGCCAGCCACTTTTGCGCCACGCGTCTTTTCGGGCATACAGCCGTCGGGTGGGCTGACCCTGGGCAACTATCTTGGGGCCCTGAAGAAATTCGTCGCCATGCAGGATCAGGGCGATTACGAATGCGTCTATTGCATCGTCGATCTGCACGCGATCACGGTGTGGCAGGACCCGGCGGCGCTGAGCGCCAACACGCGCGAGCTGGTGGCCTTTTTCATCGCCAGCGGCATCGACCCCGAGCGGTCGGTTCTGTTCAATCAGAGTCAGGTGCCCGAGCATGTTCAGCTGGGCTGGGTGTTCAACTGCGTGGCGCGCATGGGCTGGATGAAGCGCATGACCCAGTTCAAGGACAAGGCCGGCAAGAATTCGGAAAATGCCTCGCTGGGGCTGTTTGGCTATCCGGCGCTGATGGCCGCCGACATTCTGGCCTATCACGCCACGCATGTGCCGGTGGGCGACGACCAGAAGCAGCATCTCGAGCTGACCCGCGACATCGCGGCCAAGTTCAACCATGACTATGGCGTCGATTTCTTTCCCATCGCCGAGCCGGTGATCGAGGGGCCCGCCACC
Organism: uncultured Rhodobacterales bacterium; assembly: GCA_964472855.1. GTDB lineage: Bacteria > Pseudomonadota > Alphaproteobacteria > Rhodobacterales > Rhodobacteraceae > Tranquillimonas. The sequence continues at coordinate 25,058 of CAYYMJ010000035.1, forward strand.
CGCGTGATGAGCCTGCGCGACGGGTCCAAGAAGATGTCCAAGTCGGACCCGTCGGACATGAGCCGCATCAACATGGGCGACGATGCCGACACCATCGCCCAGAAGTTCCGCAAGGCCCGGACCGACCCGCTGCCGCTGCCCGACAGCTATGACGGGCTGGCCGACCGGCCCGAGGCGCGCAATCTTGTCGACATTTTCGCCGCGCTGTCCGACCGGACGACAGACGACGTGATGGCCGAGGTTGCCGGCATGCAGTTCGGCCAGTTCAAGCCGCTGCTGGCCGACCTTGCGGTGGCCCGGCTGGCCCCGATCTCGGCCGAGATGGGCCGGCTTGCCGCCGACCCGGCCGAGCTGGACCGTATTCTTGACCGCGGCGCCGCGCGGGCGCGCGCCATCGCGGCACCGATCCTGCAAGAGACCTATCGCATCGTCGGTATCGTCGGCGGCTGACGGCACCTCGGCCGGGCGCGGCCGCTGGACGTCGCGGTGGGGCGGTGGTTAACTCGCCCCGATCGCGGAGGAGGCAGGGCACATGGCGCTTGGCACGAACATACGAACCTATTTTGATGGCCGCTGGCACGACGGCGACGTCATGATCATTCAGGCCGCCGATCATGGCGCATGGCTGGGGTCGAATGTATTCGACGGCGCCCGCTATGCCAGGGGCGTGGCGCCCGACCTGCTGGCCCATTGCCAGCGGGTCAACCGGTCGGCCCGGGCGCTGATGCTGAGCCCCAATGTCGAGGCGGCGGACATGGTCGCGCTGATCTGGGAGGGGCTGCGCCGCTATCCGGCCGATGCCGCCGTCTATATCCGGCCGATGTACTGGGCGGTTCCGGCCGGTTACAGCGGCATCGTCCCGGGCGAGGGGCAGCCGGGCTTTGCCATTTGCCTGGAAGAATATCCGCTGGCGGCCGAGACGGCCTCGACCCGGCTGACCACCACGCGCTTTCGCCGCCCGGTACTGGAAGACGCGGTCGTCAATGCCAAGGCGGCCTGCCTTTATCCCAACAACGCCCGCATGCTGGCCGAGGCGCTGGCGCGGGGCTATGACAACGCGCTGGTCAACGATGCCATGGGAAATGTTGCCGAGACGGCCACGGCCAATGTCTTCATGGTGCGCGACGGCGAGGTGCTGACGCCCATCGCCAACGGCACCTTCCTGGCCGGGATCACCCGAGCCCGGCACATGACCAACCTTGCCGCCGACGGCACGCCGGTGACCGAAGCGGTGCTGACCGCCGACGATTTCCGCGCCGCGGACGAGGTGTTCCTGTCCGGCAACATGAACAAGGTGACGCCGGTTACCGAGTTTGACGGCACCGATTACCAGATCGGGCCGGTCACGCGGCGGGTGCGCGAGATGTACTGGGACTGGGCGTTGTCGGCGTGAGCGCGCCGCTTTACCTCGACGACGCGGCGCTGGCCGGCTTGGGGGTCACCCCTGACGCGGTGCGCGACAGTATCGCGGCGGCGCTGACCGATCAGGCGGAAAACCGGCTGTGGACGGCCCCCAAGGCGGCGCTGCTGCCCGGCGATGGCCGCTATGTGATGGCGACGCTGGCCACCGGTGACGGGCCCGGGGTGAGCGTTGTGAAATCGGTGATGGTCAGCCCGGGCAACCCGGGGCGCGGTTTGCCGGCGATCACCGGGTCGATCATGGTGCTGGACGCGCAGACCGGGCTGTTGCGTGCGGTGCTGGATGCGGGCTGGGTGACGGGCGTGCGCACGGCAGGGCTGAGCGCGCTGGCGGCCCGCGCATTGGCCAACCCGCAGGCACGCTCGGTCGGGTTCATCGGGGCCGGGGTGCAGGCGCGCAGCCATCTCGACGCCTTTCGGGCGCTGTTTCCGCTGTCGTCGGTCAAGGTGTTCGGGCGTGGCAGCGCGAATGTCGACGCCTTGCTGGACATGGCGCGTGCCGCGGGGCTTGAGGCTCGGGCCGCGGCCACGGCGCGCGCGGCGGTGGAAGACGTGGATATCGTGGTGACCAGCGTGACGCTGGATTACACCATCGAGCCCTTCCTGGACGCGCGCTGGCTGCGGCCGGGATGCTTTGCCGCCATCACCGATCTGGCGATACCGTGGCACCCCGAGGGGATGGCGGGTTTCGGCCGGGTCTATGTCGACGACATCGAACAGGAACGTGCGGCGGAAAAGCCCATGGTCGCGCCCGGCCTGATCGCCGGCGATCTGGGCAGCCTGGCCGCGTCGCCGCCCGGGTTCGACCCCGACCACCGGTCGGCATTCATCTTTCGCGGCATGGCCATCGGCGATTTTGCCGTCGCGGCGCTGGCGGTCGCGCGGGCGCGTGCCACCGGTGCCGGGCAACCCATGGGCTGAGCGGCGGTGGACAGCCGGCAGACGGTCGTCCATGATCCGGGTTCGCAACTCCAGAGGGACAGATGCGCAAATTCCTTGTTGTTCTCGATGACAGCCGCGAATGCCTGAACGCCATGCGGTTCGCGGCGATGCGGGCCGCCCACACCGGCGGCGGCGTCGCCATTCTGTCGGTGATACCGCCGGATGAATTCAACCACTGGATCGGCGTGGCCGACCTGATGCGCGCCGAGGCCCGCGAGCGGATCGAGGTGCATTACGAGGTCTTCGCCCGCTGGATGCGCGACCGCCAGAAGGTCGAGCCCGAGCTGGTGATCCGCGAAGGCGAGGCGGTGCAGGAAATTCTTGGCCTGATCGAGGAAGACAAGGAAATCGGCGTGCTGGTGCTGGGGGCGGGCACCGAGAAATCCGGCCCCGGCCCGCTGGTGGCGCAGATGGCCAAGGCCGCCGGCAGCCTGCCGGTGCCGGTGACCATCGTTCCCGGCGATTTGTCCAAGGAAAAGCTGGAAGAGATCACCTGAGCCAATGACGCGCCGGGCCCTGTCGTCGGTGGCGCTGCTGGTGCCGGACTATGACGCCGGCATCGGCTTTTTCGTCGGCACGCTGGGGTTCCGGCTGATCGAAGACACCGATCTGGGCGCCGGGAAACGCTGGGTGCGCGTGGCGCCGGACAGCGCCGGAACCGCGCTGTTGTTGGCGCAGGCCAGCGGGCCCGAGCAGCGCCGCGCCATCGGCAACCAGACCGGCGGGCGGGTCGGCTTTTTCCTGCAGACCGACGATTTCGACACCGATCACGCCCGGTTTGCCGCCCGGGGCGTGACCTTTCTGGAAAGCCCGCGCACCGAGGCCTATGGCAAGGTTGCCGTCTTCCGCGATCCGTTCGGCAACCTTTGGGACCTGCTGCAACTGGCCGACGGTAACGCCGCCGTGTAGCGCCTTGCTTGACTCGGCCCTTGACCATCCGCATATCAGACCCGAGACGGAGGCCCCGCACATGTTCATTCAGACCGAATCTACCCCGAACCCGGCGACGTTGAAGTTCCTGCCCGGACAGTCGGTGCTGGACACCGGCACCGCGGATTTCCCGTCGCAGGACGCGGCGCAAAGCTCGCCACTGGCGCGGCGCATCTTTGCCACCGGCGATGTGACCGGCGTGTTTCTTGGCAATGACTTCGTGACCGTCACCAAGGCCGAGGCCGCCGTCTGGGACCATATCAAGCCGTCGATCCTGGGCGCGATCCTGGAGCATTTCCAGTCTGGCCAGCCGGTCATCGAAGGCGAGACCGGCGCGGTTGGCCATGCCGACCATGACGGACCGGATACCGAGATCGTCGGGCAGATCAAGGACCTGCTGGACACCCGCGTGCGCCCGGCCGTGGCGCAGGACGGGGGCGACATCACCTTTCACGGCTTTGACCGGGGCATTGTCTATCTGCACATGCAGGGCGCCTGCGCCGGATGCCCGTCGTCGACGCTGACCCTGAAAATGGGCATCGAGAACCTCTTGCGCCACTATATCCCCGAGGTGATCGAGGTGCGGCCCGTCGGCTGACACAGTCGCGCATGGCCAGCACGCATATTCTCGGCTTCGACAGCGCGGGCCCCTATTGCAGCGCCGCGATCCTGTCGGGCGACCTTGTGGTTGCCACGGCGCACGAATCCATGGCCCGCGGGCAGGCCGAGCGGCTGTTTCCCCTGCTGGAAGAGACGCTTGCACAGGCCGGTCTGGGCTGGCGCGACCTGACGGCGCTGGGGGTCGGCATCGGGCCGGGCAATTTCACGGGTATCCGCATTTCCGTGGCGGCGGCGCGGGGTCTGGCGCTGGCGCTTGGCATTCCGGCCATCGGCGTGTCGCTGCTGGACGCGGTGAGCCATGGCGCGACGGCGCCGGTTCTGGCCTGCCTTGGCGCCCCGCGCGGGCAGGGCTGGTTCCAGCGGGTGGGCTATGGCGACCCCCGCCCCTTTGGCGCCGCGGTCGATGACGTCGACGAACGCGTGCCGGGGCTGACCTGTGTCGGCGACATCGCGGCCGCGGTGGCGGCGCAAACCGGCACCGCCCATGCTCTGGCCGCCTTAGCCCCCGGGGTGGCGGTGGCCCGCGTCGCCGCGACGCGCACCGACTGGCCGCCGCAAGCCCCGGCGCCGCTGTATTTGCGCGCCGCCGATGCCGCGCCGTCGCGCGACGCGGCCCCCGTCATCCTG
>CAYYMJ010000036.1:0-8509 GCA_964472855.1 uncultured Rhodobacterales bacterium
GCAGCCAAAGCGGCAGACCGCCGCACGGTCCGCCGCTGGCACGGCGGGCTGACGCCCTTGATTCCGTGCCAACCAAGCCGGGCCAACCAAGCCGCGCCGGCAGCCAAGCCCGATAACCAGCCCCTACAGCGCCGTCAGCAATGTCTCGCCGCTGGAGATTTCGCAGGCGCCGCGCTCGACCTCTTCGTTCAGGATCGTCACCACCCCGTCCTCGGCCACCAGGGCATAACGCCGCGACCGGTCGTAAAAGCCCGCCGCCGGGGCGGTCATGTCCATGCCGATGGCCTTGGTGAAAGCCGCGCTTGCATCGGCCAGAAAGGTGATGCCCGCCGCCGTCCCGCCGGTCTGGTCGCCCCAGATGCTCATCACGAACGGATCGTTGACCGCGATGCAGATAACCTCGTCCACGCCCTTGGCACGAATGGCGTCATGGGTGCGGATGAAACTGGGCACATGGGCGCCGCTGCAGGTGCGCGTAAAGGCTCCGGGCAGCCCGAACAGCGCCACGCGGCGCCCGGCCAGCCTGTCGGCCAACTGCACCGGCTCGGGGCCTGCCGCCCCCAACGTCAAAAGCGTCGCGTCGGGCAGCTTGTCGCCCTGTTTGATGGTCATGGCATCTGTCCCCGATTGCGTTCCGATCCACTGGCGATATAGCGTTTGCGGCGCAGGGCAGCAAATGCGAGGTGCGAAAATGAGCGATGTAATTGTGATTGGCGGCGGGCAAGCCGGGGCATCGCTGGTCGCGCGCCTGCGGTCAAAGGGCCATGACGGCGCCATCACCCTGATCTGTGCCGAACCCGTGCCCCCCTATCAGCGCCCGCCGCTGTCCAAGGCCTATCTGCTGGGCGAGATGGAGGAACACAGGCTCTACCTGCGCCCCGCCGCCTTTTATGCCGACAATGACATCACGCTGCGCCTGAACGCGCCGGTCACGGCCATCGACGCGGCCGGCAAGACGGTCAGCGTTGGCGGCGACACGTTGCGCTATGACACGCTGGTGCTGGCCACCGGCAGCCGGCCGCGGCGCCTGCCCGCGGCCATCGGCGGCGACCTTGACGGGGTCTATCAGGTGCGCACGCTGGCCGATGTCGACGCCATGGCGGCCGAGTTTCGGCCCGGCCGCCGGTTGCTGGTGGTTGGCGGCGGCTATATCGGGCTCGAGGCGGCGGCGGTGGCATCGAAGCTGGGGCTTGAGGTCACGGTCGTCGAAATGGCCGAACGCATCCTCCAGCGCGTCGCCTGTGCCGAAACCTCGGACTATTTCCGCGCAACCCACGCCCGCCACGGCGTATCGATCTGCGAGGAAACGGGGCTGGGCCGGCTGACCGGCGACGGCCATGTCGACGGCGCGCTTCTGGCTGACGGGCGCCGGCTCGAGATCGACTTCGCCATTGTCGGCGTCGGCATCACCCCCGACAGCGCGCTGGCCGCGTCGGCCGGCCTGCCGGTGGACAATGGCATCATCGTCAACGCCTATGGCCAGACATCGGACCCGGATGTCTTTGCCGCTGGCGACTGCGCGATCTTCCCGTTCCGCGACCGGATGATGCGGCTGGAAAGCGTGCAGAACGCCATCGATCAGGCCGAATGCGTGGCCGACAATATCGTCGGGATCGAACGTGCCTATGATCCCAAGCCATGGTTCTGGTCCGACCAGTATGACGTCAAGCTGCAGATCGCCGGGCTGAACCTTGGCTACGACCGGGTCATTGCCCGGCAGGGCACGGCCGAGGGCGCGGTCAGCTTCTGGTATTATTGCGCCGACCGCCTGCTGGCCGTGGACGCCATGAACGACGCCCGCGCCTACATGATCGGCAAGCGGCTGATCGAGGGCGGCAAATCGCCGGCACCCGCGGTCATCGCCGACCCGGCCACCGACATGAAGGCGCTTTTGCGCGGGTGAGGATCGTCGGCGGCCTCTTGCGCGGCACGGCCTTGGCCGCCGTGGGCACAGGCGACCCGGCGGCGCATCTGCGCCCCACCACCGACCGGGTGCGCGAAAGCCTGTTCAACATTCTGACGCAGGGCCGCGGCGGAGATCTGGTCACCGGGCGCCGGGTGCTGGACCTGTTCGCCGGCACCGGCGCCATGGGGCTCGAGGCGCTGTCGCGCGGCGCCGAAACCGTCACTTTCGTGGAAAACGGCCGCGCCGCGCAGGCGTTGCTGGGGCGGAATATCGACCTGTGCCATGCCCGGGGTGCGGTTCGCGTGTTGCGGGCCGATGCCACCCGCCTGCCGCCCGGCACCCCCCACGACCTGCTGTTTCTCGACCCGCCCTACGGGCGCGGGCTGGGGCCGCAGGCGCTGGCGGCGGCGGCGCGGCAGGGCTGGCTGGCGCCGGGGGCGCGCGTGGTCTGGGAAGAAGGCGGCGCGGTCACACCGCCGGTCTGGCTGCAACCTGACGACAGGCGCCGCTTTGGCGGCACCCATGTGCTGATTGCCACCGTGGTGGCCCCGGTGCCGCCGCCCGATCAGTCCGAATAGGTCGGGTGGAACCGGTTGGCGGCGCTAAGCGTGAAAATCTCGAAACCGTCGGCCGTCACGCCAATCGAATGCTCGAACTGCGCCGAAAGCGACCGGTCGCGGGTTACGGCGGTCCAGTCGTCGGGCAGAACCTTGGTCTCGGGGCGACCAAGATTGATCATCGGCTCGACGGTAAAGAACATGCCCTCTTCCAGCGTCGGGCCGCTGCCGGCCCGGCCATAGTGCAGCACGTTGGGCGGCGCGTGAAACACCCGCCCCAGCCCGTGCCCGCAGAAATCGCGCACCACCGACATGCGGTTGCCCTCGGCATAGGCCTGAATGGTGTGGCCGATGTCGCCAAAGGTGCGCCCGGGGCGAATGATGTCCAGCCCGCGCATCAGCGCGTCATGGGTCACCTGCACCAGCCGCTCTGCCTTGCGGCTCATCCGGCCGGCCACATACATGCGGCTGGTGTCGCCATACCAACCGTCGACGATAACCGTGACGTCGATATTGAGAATGTCGCCGTCCTTCAGCGTCTTGCCGCCGGGAATGCCGTGGCAGACCACGTGATTGACGGAAATGCAGCTTGCGTGCTGGTAGCCCTTGTAGCCGATGGTGGCCGACGTTGCCCCCGCCGCGTCGATCATCGCGGTGATCTCGGCGTCGATCTTGCCGGTGCTCTGGCCGGGAAAGACGTGGGGAATGATGTCGTCAAGGATGCGCGACGCCAACGCGCCGGCCTTGTGCATGCCGGCAAAGTCAGCCGCTTCGTAGATGCGAATGCCGTCCCGCGTCAGGCGGCCGCGATGGGTGTCGTCCAAGACTGACCTCTTCGAAATTTTGCTCATCAACACGGGCCGCCGGGGCAAAAGGCCAGACCGGGCGGCGCCACGTCGCTGTTACACCCTTGGCAGCGCCACGGGCAAGGGCGTGGTGACGGTTACGCCGTGAAGGTCGATCGCGGTGGCGACGGCCAGGCTTTCGACGCCGGCCGCCAGCGCCCGCGCAAAGGCGGCGGCATACCCGGGGTCGATGTCGCCGGCGACGCGCACGCGCGCGCAATCGGTGCGCTGAACGACGTAAAGCAGCACCGCGCGGTGCCCGGCCCGCACCATCGCCGCCAGGTCGTCCAGATGGCGCGCGCCGCGCCTTGTCACGCTGTCGGGAAACTCGGCCCAGTCGCCGGTGCGTCGCAGGTGCACATTCTTGACCTCGACATAGGCGTCGGGCCGCCCAGGCCCCGACAACAGGAAATCGACGCGGCTGCGGTCGCCATAGGGCACTTCGGGGCGGATGCTGGCGTAGCCGTCCAGCGCCGCGATACGGCCGGCGCGCAGGGCCTCGGCCACCACGCGGTTGGGCACGGCGGTGTCGATCCCGGCCCAGTGGTCGCCGGGCAACTCGGCCAGACGCCAGCCGAATTTCAGCTTTTTCTTCGGGTCGTCGTTGGGTTCCAGCCAGATGCGCAGACCCGGCTGGGCCAGCCCGGTCATGGCACCGGGGTTGGGGCAGTGGGCCGTCACCTCGCGCCCGTCGGCCTCTAACACGCAGTCGGCAAGGAAGCGTTTGTAGCGCCGGATCAGCCGGGCCGGGACAAGTGGGGTTGGAAACTCCATGACCGGCGCCCTATACCCGTCGAAGCTGCTGCTGCCAAGGAAACCGCCCATGACGCGCCCCACCGCCGCGATGCTGGTGATCGGAGACGAGATCCTGTCGGGCCGTACCAGGGATTCGAACCTGTATCATCTTGCCGGTCGCCTGACCGACCATGGCATCGATTTGCGCGAGGCCCGGGTGGTCAGCGACGACGCCGCCGCGATCGGCAGCGCCGCGCGGGCGCTTTCGGCGGCGTTCACCCATGTCTTTACCTCGGGCGGCATCGGGCCGACCCACGACGACATTACCGCCGACGCGATTGCCGCGGCCTTTGGCGTTTCTATCGACGTGCGGGCCGATGCCCGCGCCCTGTTGCAGGCCCATTATGACCGCACAGGCGCGACCATGAATGCAGCGCGCCTGCGCATGGCCCGCATCCCCGACGGCGCCGCACTGATCGACAACCCCATATCGGCGGCGCCGGGGTTTCGGTTGGGCAACGTTCACGTGATGGCGGGCGTCCCGGCGATATTCGAGGCGATGGTCGCCTCGGTTCTGCCCGGTCTGACCGGCGGCGCGCCGCTGTTGTCGGAGACTGTGCATGTCGCGCGCGGCGAAGGCGATATCGCCGCGCCGCTGGCCGCGCTGACCGGGCGGTTCCCGACCCTTGCCTTCGGGTCTTACCCGCTGGTCAAGGATGGGCGCTATGCCACCAATCTGGTGGTGCGCGGCACCGATGCGGAACAACTGGCCGCCGCGCGTGATCTGTTGCAGCGCCTGGCCGATGGCAACGATGACCTTTCCTGACGCCGACCGGCTGATCGGCGCCACGCTGGCGACCTGGCCGGCCGCCTCCACCCGCCGGCTGGGGCCGTGGACCCTGCGCGGCGACAGCGGCGCCGGGCGGCGCACCGCGTGCGCGACCACCGCGCGCCCGGTGACCGACACCGAAATCGGCGCTGCCTGCGCCGCCATGCAGACCACCGGGCAGCGGGCGCTGTTTCTTGTGCCCGCCGGCGCGGACGCGCTGGACCGCCAGTTGCAGGCGGCGGGCTGCACCGGCCGGCTGAACTGCCATTTCTTCGCCGCGCCGGCGGCCGACCTGGCGGCGCGCGACCTGCCCCATGTTGCCGCCTTCACAATCTGGGAGCCGCTGGCGATCATGTGCGACATCTGGGACGAGGCCGGCATCGGACCGGCGCGGCGCGAGGTGATGCACCGGCTGACCCTGCCCAAGACCGGCGTCCTGGGCCGCACCCGCGACTGCCCGGCCGGCGCGGCGTTCGTGGCCGCCGACGCCGATGTGGCGATGCTGCAGGCGGTGTTCACCCGCCCGCCCCTGCGCCGCGCCGGCACGGCGCGCCATATGGCCATCGCCGCGGCGCGCTGGGCGGTCGCCGCCGGCGCCGACACGCTGGCCCTGGCCGTCGAGGCCGGCAATGACAACGCCATCGCCACCTATGCCGCGCTGGGACTGACGCCGGCGGGTGGCTATCACTATCGCTGGCAGCCCTGAAAGGACCCGCCATGACTCGCGACAACGCGCCCACCGCGCTGAACCTGCCGATGGTCGACCCCCTGCCCGAATCGACCGCGCGCTATTTCGAAATCTGTGAAGAAAAGCTTGGTCTGGTGCCCAATGTCTTGCGCGCCTATGCCTTCGACATCGCCAAACTTGACGCCTTTACCGGGCTTTACAACGACCTGATGCTTGCCGACAGCGGCCTCAGCAAGCTGGAGCGCGAAATGATCGCGGTGGCGGTTTCTTCTGTAAACCGCTGTTATTATTGTCTTGTTGCCCATGGCGCCGCCGTGCGCGCGCTAAGCGGCAATCCCGAACTGGGCGAACAGATGGTGATGAACTGGCGGGTGGCGGATCTTGGCGACCGGCAGCGCGAAATGCTGGAATTCGCGACAAGTCTCACGGAATCATGTCATAAGGTTACTGAAACCGACCGCGACGGGTTGCGTCAGGTGGGATTCAGCGACCGCGATATCTGGGATATCGCCGCCGTCGCCGGGTTCTTCAACATGACCAACCGGGTAGCGGCGGCAACCGACATGCGACCCAACCAAGAGTATCACAGCCAGGCCCGATGAAACTTTTCGCTGCCATAGCCACCGCCGCCGCCATGGCCACGACCGCCCATGCCGCGGTTGTGGATCCGGGCCGGTCGGCCGAGGTGACGGGCAGCCGCGACATCGCGGACGGCAGTTTCGAGCTGCCTCTGGGCGCCTTTGCCAACGGTCAGATGCCGCGTGAAGACCTTGAAGGCGCGATCAGCCATATCGCCTGGGCCCTGCCGGCCGAGGGGCGGACCACCCTGCAACTGGTCGCGCCCCTGCGGGCGCAGCTGCAGGCGCTGGGCTATACGATCCTGTTCGAATGCCATGACAGCGGCTGCGGCGGCTTTGATTTCCGTTATGCGACCGAGCTGTTGCCGGAACCGGCGATGCATGTCGATCTGGGCGACTTTCACTGGTTGTCGGCCACCGATGGCGGCGACCGGCGCGTTGGCCTGATGGTCAGCCATTCGCCATGGGCCGGCTTTGTGCATCTGACCAGCGTGGGCCCGGCGACGCCGGTCGAGCCGCTGTTCATCGCCTCGTCGAAAAGCGCCGAAGACCCGATTGCGCAGGCACTGTCGTCGATCGGAATGGCGGCGCTGGACGACCTGGAGTTTCCGCCCGGCGCCTCGGAGTTGTCCGAAGGCCCGTTTACCAGCCTGGCCAGTATCGCCGACTGGCTGGCGGCCAACCCCGACCGGCACCTGGCGCTGGTCGGGCATACCGACAGCCGCGGCAGCCGCGATGGCAACATGGCGCTGTCCGAAGCGCGGGCCGCGGCCGTGCGCGAGATGCTGATCAGCGATTTCGGTATCGATCCCGACCGCCTGAGCTTTGAAGGTATGGGCCCCGACGTGCCGCGCGCCGGCAATGACACCGCCGAGGGCCGGCAGCTGAACCGCCGGGTCGAGGTGGTCGCCAAATAGGCAACGGGCAGCCCCGTGGCCGCCCGTCCTTGTCTGCCGATCGTGACAGACCTTACCAGTCGGCCGGGCCCTTGCCGGCAAACGCCTGCACCAGAAAATCGATGAAGGCGCGCACCTTGGGCTGGGTGAAACGGCCGGGCGGGTAGACGGCATAGATGCCCTGGGTTTCCAGCGGCAGGCCGGGGATGGCCTCTTCAACCTGGCCCTGATCCATCGCGTCGGCGTAAAGGTAGCTGGGCAGATAGGCGATCCCGAGACCCGAGATCGCGGCATTCAGCAAAGACTGCCCGTCGTTGACGCTGAGCCAGCCTGCTGTGCGCACCTGACGCTTTTCGCCCGAGGGCGCGGTCAGCTTCCACACCGCGCCATTGGACTGGCTGGTATAGTGCAGCAGCTTGTGATTGTTCAGGTCGTCGATCTTTGTCGGACGGCCATATTCCTGGAAATAGCCCGGCGAGCCGACCATGCGCTTGGTGGTTTCGGTCAGCTTGCGGGCGCGCAGGGTGGAATCTTCCAGCTCGCCAATGCGGATGGCCAGGTCGAAGCCTTCCGAGATCAGCTCGACGAAGCGGTTGTTCAGCACCATGTTGACGGTAATGTCGGGATAGGCGGACAGGAACTCTCCCAGCACCGGTGAGAGGTGGTTGACGCCGAAGTCGGTGGCGACGCTGATGCGCAGCAGCCCCGAGGGCGCCGATTGCATCGAGGTCACCAGCGCGTCGGCCTCGCCGGCGTCGTTCAGCACCCGGCGGGCGCGGTCGTAGTAGGCCAGGCCGATCTCGGTCGGGCTGACACGGCGCGTGGTGCGGTTCAGCAGGCGGGCGCCGAGCCGCGCCTCGAGCGAGGAGACATGCTTGGAGACGGCCGATTTCGAGATGCCCATCTTCCTTGCCGCGTCGGTGAAGCCGCCCTGGTCGACGACCGTCGCGAATGCTTCCATCTCAGTCAGTCTGTCCATGATTGTCCTGCACTTCCTGCGCCCCGTGACTGATTGTTTCCATGTCAAATCGGGCAGGATTGGGGTGGACGGCTGACAATATCGGGGATTTACCCGGATCGTTTGATGGTCGGAAACACGCTGATGGCCGGTTTTTGCGCCGCCTGGCGGCGTCGCCCAAGGCAGGGGGCGCTGCCCCCTCGGCGCTGGCGCGCCTTCACCCCCGGGATATTTTGGCCAAGGCGATGGCGGTTCAGAGCCGGGCGGCCAGCCGGGCGGCCTGGTTGATGGCGCGTTTTGCGTCAAGCTCGGACGCGACATCGGCGCCGCCGATGACATGGGCGGCGGTCCCGGCCGCGGCGAGGCTGTCGGCGAGGGTGCGGTTGCTTTCCTGGCCGGCGCAGATGACCACCGTGTCGCAGGCGAGTGTTTCGGGATTTTCGCGGGCGGCGCCGTAGGAGATTGTCAGGCCGTTGTCGTCGATGCGTTCGTAATTGACGCCGGCCAGCATGCGCAC
>CAYYMJ010000036.1:8609-26290 GCA_964472855.1 uncultured Rhodobacterales bacterium
CCGGCGGTGGCCCGGCCGGCAAGCAGGTCGCCATAGCCGATGACATGGGCCGCGTCCTGCCCCGGGATTGCCGGGTCGCGCGGGCGCACGCCGGTGGCGACGATCACCTCGTCAAAGCCCGCCAGCAGGGCGGGGGTGGCCGGGCAGTTCAGGCGCAGGGAAACGCCGGTGGCCTGCAGTTCGGCGGCGAACCAGTCGACAAGACCGTCGAATTCCTCTTTCCCGGGCACGGCGCGGGCCAGATTCAGCTGGCCGCCGATGCTGTCGGCGGCGTCGAACAGGGTCACGCGGTGTCCGCGTTCGGCTGCCACGATGGCGGCGGTCATGCCGGCCGGGCCGGCGCCGACCACGGCGATGTCTCTGGCCGCCGCGGCCGGGGCATAGGTCAGTTCGGTTTCGTAACAGGCGCGGGGGTTGACCAGACAGGAGGACACCTGGCCGCCGAAGGTATGGTCCAGGCAGGCCTGGTTGCAGGCGATGCAGGGGGCGATGCGCTGCGCCTCGCCCCGGGCGGCCTTGGCCACGAAATGGGCATCGGCCAGGAAGGGCCGGGCCATCGACACCATGTCGGCGCAGCCCTCGGCCAGCACGGATTCGGCGACGTCGGGGCTGTTGATGCGGTTCGAGGTGATGACCGGGATCGACACTTCGCCCATCAGCTTTTTCGTCACCCAGGCAAAGGCCCGCCGCGGGACCGAGGTGGCGATGGTCGGTATCCGCGCCTCGTGCCAGCCGATGCCGGTATTGAGGATCGAGGCGCCGGCACCTTCGATCGCGTGGGCCAGTTGCAGCACCTCGGCCCAGGTCGAGCCGTCGGGCACAAGGTCGATCAGGCTGATGCGGTAGATGACGATGAAGTCGTCGCCCACCGCCGCGCGCACCCGGCGCACGACCTCGACCGGCAGGCGCATGCGGTTTTCATAGGCGCCGCCCCAGCCGTCGGTGCGCCGGTTGGTGTGTTTCACCAGGAACTGGTTGAGGAAATAGCCCTCGGATCCCATGACCTCGACCCCGTCATAGCCGGCCGCCCGCGCGCGGGCGGCGGCGGTGGCGATGTCGGCGATCTGCTTTTCGATGCCGGCTTCGTCCAGTTCGGCCGGGGCAAACGGCGAGATCGGCGACTTGATGGCCGACGGCGCGACGCATTCCGCGCCATAGGCATAGCGGCCCGCATGCAGGATCTGCATGGCGATGCGGCCGCCTTTGTCGTGCACGGCAGCGGTCACGCCGCGGTGGTTGGCGATATCCTGCGAATTGAACAGCCCCGCCGCGCCGGGGAAAACGCCGCCTTCGCGATTGGGCGCCATGCCGCCGGTGACCATCAACGCAACCCCACCCGCGGCACGTTCGGCGTAAAAGGCGGCGACGCGGCCCCAGTCGCCGGTTTCTTCAAGGTTGGTGTGCATCGACCCCATCAGCACCCGGTTGGGCAGGGTGACGTGGCCAAGGTCGAGCGGGGCGAGAAGATGCGGAAACTGGGTCACGGGGTTTGCGGCCTTTCGCAAGGGTGTCGTGGCAACATCGCGCCCGGGCCGGCCGCTGTCACGGGTCAACCTGACGTCAGCCGTCTTCCGAACAGTGGCGCCGGAAGGCACGCTTGAGCAGGTCAAGCTCGGCCCGCAGCAGGTTCAGCTCGGCCCGGATGTCGCTGTCGAGCGCGTTGCCCATGGCGATGGTAAAGCTGGCAAGTTGCCGGCCCGAGCCGCGGCTGGTGATCAGGAAGCTGTGCCAGCCGTCGTTCAGGGCGTCATCGGGCAGGGGCAGGCGCAGCGACCAGATGCCCGCGACGCCTTCGTCGGCCGAGATGTCGAGCCCGGGGATGTCATGGCCATCGAGCGAGACCGTTATCGCCGGCGGCGTGCGCCCGTCGCCGGGGCCAAGGTCTTGCAGGCGGCCATGCCAGACGCCCGCTGTGATGCCGGTTTCGGTCAGGACGATATCGTTCATGCCAAACTCACAAATTGGCCCGCGGGCGCCGGGTGATTGTCAGGTCGCGCAAGGTGACCTGATTCATGGCCGGGCGTTCAAAGATCAGGTCCAGCCACATGCGGCTGACACGCTTTTCGTTAAGCTCGGTATAGGCCAGGTCAAATTCGGCTGCCTTTTCCGTGCCATCCATGGGGAATTCGCGCAATATCTGTTCGGTATTGGGGCCATGGCGGATGTTGAGGCGGGCGAATATTTCCAGCGGCTTTTCCAGCTCGATCACCGGCGAAACGCGGATGACGTGGCGCTTTTCCAGCCCTTCGACGGCGGCGTCGGGCAGGTGCAGCACCAGCGACAGGAACGACCCGTCAAAGTCGAACACGTCCAGCCGAAAGCCGAAAGGGGCAATGTCCAGCTCGCCCGTGTTGCGCAGCTGGTGGCCGGTCAGTTCCGATTTGCGGCAGTCGTGAAAGATCGCGGCCTCGGTGCCGATCTTCTGGCGGGACTTGATCGCGGCAACCCCCGCCGGTCGCACCGGGCGGCGCCAGAGTTCGGGGCGATAGGCCCAGTCGGTGCCCAGGGGACGTTCGAACGCGGTGCTGCCGTCGCGTGGCATCAGCAGCCGTTCGGCGGCGTCGTCGGTGAAGCCGTCAAGCTCGGCCCGCAACAGGGCCGCGCGGCGCGACAGGTCTTCCAGCTGAAACGGGCCCAGCCGGCCAACCCGGTCACGGTTGCGGGCCCAGCGCCGGACCGCATAACGGTCCAGCCGTTCGCCAAGCCGGCGTTTCAGGCCGCTCAGCATCGCGGCCCTGACCGGCGCAACGGCCGCCACAGGCACAGCCGGAACGCCACCGCCGTCAGAGGTCGGCGTAGCAGTGGCGTTCTTCGCCACCGCCGGGATGGGTGACCGCCCCGCGATAGGTGGGGCCGACCTGTTGCGCGTATTTCCACAGTGCGCCCGAGCCATAGATGGTCTGGCGCGGACCGCCCCATTTTTCCTTGCGCGCGGCAAGCACATCGTCGCCAAGCGCCACCGAGATCTGGCCATGGACGGCGTCGATGGTGATCATGTCGCCGTTCTGCAACAGGGCAATCGGGCCGCAATAGGCACTTTCGGGGCCGACATGGCCGACACAGAAACCGCGCGTGGCGCCGGAAAAGCGACCATCGGTGATCAGCGCCACCTTCTTGCCCATGCCCTGCCCCGACAGGGCGGCGGTGGTGGCCAGCATCTCGCGCATGCCCGGGCCGCTTGCCGGGCCCTCGTTGCGGATGACCAGCACGTCGCCTTCCTTGTATTCCCGCGCCTTGACGGCGGCAAAGGCCTCTTCCTCGCATTCGAACACGCGCGCCGGGCCGGAAAACACCTGTTCGTCGGCCGACATGCCGGCAACCTTCACGATGGCGCCTTCGGGGGCCAGGTTGCCCTTCAGCCCGACAACCCCGCCGGTCGCGGTCAGCGGCTTGTCGATCGGATGGATCACCTTGCCGTCAGCCTCACGCTCGATCAGGTCCAGTTCTTCGCCCATGCTTCTGCCGCTGGCGGTCATGCAGTCTTCGTGGATCAGGCCGGCGCGGCGCAGTTCCTTCATCACCACCGGCACGCCGCCGGCTTCGTACAGGTCCTTGGCGACAAACTGGCCGCCGGGCTTGAGGTCGACGAAATAGGGGGTGTCCCTGAAGATTTCGCAAACGTCGTCGAGCAGAAACTCGATCCCCGCCTCGTGCGCGATGGCCGGCAGGTGCAGCCCGGCATTGGTCGACCCGCCGGTGCAGGCCACGACCCGGGCGGCATTTTCCAGCGCCTTGCGGGTGACAATGTCGCGGGCGCGGATGTTGCGCTCCAACAGCGCCATCACCGCCTCGCCCGAGGCGCTGGCAAACTGGTCGCGGCTTTCATAGGGCGCCGGCGCGCCGGAACTGTTCATCAGCGCCAGCCCGATCGCCTCGGACACGCAGGCCATGGTATTGGCGGTGAACTGCCCGCCACAGGCCCCGGCCGAGGGGCAGGCCACCTTTTCCAGCGCGGTAAGCTCTTCGTCCGAATTGGCGCCGGCCTGGTGGCGGCCCACGGCTTCGAACACGTCCTGGACGGTCACGTCCCTGCCCTGGAACCGGCCCGGCATGATCGAGCCGCCATAGATGAACACCGACGGCACGTTCAGCCGCACCATCGCCATCATCATTCCCGGCAAAGACTTGTCGCAGCCCGCAAGACCGACGATCGCGTCATAGCAGTGACCGCGCATCGTCAGCTCGACCGTGTCGGCAATCGCTTCGCGCGAGGCCAGCGACGACCGCATGCCTTCGTGACCCATGGCGATGCCGTCGGTCACGGTGATGGTGGTGAACTCGCGCGGGGTGCCCATGGCGGCCTTGACCCCCAGTTTCACCGCCTGCGCCTGGCGGTTCAGCGAGATGTTGCAGGGCGCCGCCTCGTTCCAGCAGGTGGCAACCCCGATGAAGGGTTGCGCGATCTCGTGTTCGGTCAGCCCCATGGCATAATAATATGACCGATGCGGCGCCCGGGCCGGGCCCTCGGTCACATGGCGGCTGGGAAGGCCGGATTTATCGAATTTCTTCCTGAGCATGGGGCCCCTCGCGCGTGTCGTTTCCGCCCAAGGGATAGGCCAGCCGGGCCGCTTCGACAAGCCGATTGCCGCCCCCGTGCGTGGCGGCTAGTGTCGGCGCAGTCAGTCAGGCGCCCCGGGGACCGATGTCAGAGTCAGCCTTTCAAAGCCTTGTCGCCCCGGCGCGGCACCGTCCACAGCTGTGGCGCCTTGTTCTTGGCCTGATATTGGCCGGGGCGATCTATGTGGGCTTTATCTCGGCCCTGATCGCGTGCGTGGCGCTGCTTTACCCCGATCTCGAAGCGATTGCCCGCCTGCAGTCCATCGCGCAGGGCGACAGCCCCGCCGCGGCGCTGATCCTGTTGGCCAGTTTCGCCGGCATGGGGCTGGGGGCAATGGCCGCCACACGGCTTTTGCATCGCCGGCCGGCCACCAGCCTGTTCGGGCCCGGCCGCCGGGTGCTGCGAGATTTCGTCAACGCCGTGGCGGTGGTTGCGCTGGTCTATGCCGTCTATGTCGTCGTCTGGGCGCGTTTTTTCGAGTCCCAGCCAGCCGTGCCGCTGGACGCATGGCTGCGGCTGCTGCCGCTGGCGCTGCTGGGCGTGCTGATCCAGACCGGCGCCGAAGAGCTGTTGTTTCGCGGCTATCTCATGCAGCAGCTGGCAGCCCGGTTCCGCAACCCGCTGATCTGGATGTTCGTGCCGGTCATCGCCTTTGGTGCCGTGCATTACGACCCCGGCAACGGCGGCGACAATACCTGGTTTCTGGTGGGCGCGGCCACCGTATTCGGCCTGCTGGCCGCCGACCTGACCATGGTGTCAGGGTCGATTGGCGCCGCGTGGGGCTTTCATTTCGCCAACAACAGCTTTGCCCTGCTGATCCTTGCCACGCAGGGCACCATCACCGGACTGGCGCTGGAGCTGACGCCTTATCACGTGGCCGATGCCGCAACCGCCCGCCCGCTGATCGCCGCCGACATCGGCGTCATGGCGCTGGGATGGCTGCTGGTGCGCTGGCGCGTCGGCCGGCGGCGCTGAGCAATGTCGCAAACCGGGTTTGCATTTTGCCGCGCGCCGGCTTACCTCCCACAGCGGAACGCCATTAACGAGCCACAGGCATGAACTGGATCTCCAACTACGTCCGGCCCAAGATCAACTCGCTCTTTTCGCGCCGGGAAGTGCCTGAAAACCTGTGGGTCAAATGCCCGTCCTGCGGAACCATGCTGTTTCACCGGGAACTGGCCGACAACCGGCAGGTCTGCAACAACTGCGACCACCATTTCCCGATCACCCCGCGCGAACGCTTTGCCGGCTTCTTCGACGGTGGCATATTCACCGAGATCGCGGTCCCCGAGCCGCTGCAGGACCCGCTGAATTTCCGCGACCAGAAACGCTATCCCGACCGCTACCGCGCGGCGCAGAAGCTGACCGAGGAAAAAGAGGCGATGCTGCTGGCCGAGGGCGAGATCGGGCGCACCCCCATCGTCGCCGCCGCGCAGGACTTTTCCTTCATGGGCGGGTCGATGGGCATGTATGTGGGCAACGCCATCGTGACCGCCGCCGAACGCGCCGTCGAACTCAAACGCCCGCTGGTGCTGTTTTCGGCCGCTGGCGGCGCCCGCATGCAGGAAGGCATTCTCAGCCTGATGCAGATGCCCCGCACCACAGTCGCGGTGGAACTGCTGCGCGAGGCCGGTCTGCCCTATATCGTGGTGCTGACTCATCCCACCACCGGCGGCGTCACCGCGTCCTATGCCATGCTGGGCGACGTGCAACTGGCCGAGCCCAACGCCCTGATCTGTTTTGCCGGCCCCCGGGTGATCGAACAGACCATTCGCGAAAAGCTGCCCGAAGGCTTCCAGCGGGCCGAATATCTGCTGGACCACGGCATGCTTGACCGGGTGACCCACCGCAAGGACATGCGGTCCGAACTGATCCTGATCCTGCGCATGCTGCTGGGCCTGCCGCCGGCGGTGATGGGCGACCTGCCCAGCCCCGAGGCCGCCGCGCGCGGCGACAGCGACAAGACCGAAGACGAAAAGACCGACACCGCGTGAGCGCCGCCATCGCGCCCCGGCCCAGCGACGCCATCCTGGCGCGGCTGATGACGCTGCACCCCAAGATCATCGACCTCACCCTTGACCGTATCCAGCGCCTGCTGGACACGCTGGGCAATCCTGAACGCCGGCTGCCGCCGGTGGTCCATATTTCCGGCACCAACGGCAAGGGGTCGACCCTGGCCATGATCCGCGCCGGGCTGGAAGGACAGGGCCTCAGCGTCCATGCCTATACCTCGCCGCATCTCGTGCGCTTTCACGAACGCATCCGCCTGTCCGGCGCGCTGATCGACGAACAGTCGCTGTCCGCGATCCTCGACGAATGCGCGGCCGCCAACGGCGGCGCGCCCATCACCTATTTCGAAATCACCACCGCCGCCGCCATCCTGGCCATGGCCCGGACCCCGGCCGATTTCACCCTGCTCGAGGTTGGCCTCGGCGGGCTGTTCGACGCCACCAATGTCATCGACACCCCGGCCCTGTCGGTCATCACCCCGATTTCCGCCGACCACCAGCAATACCTCGGCGACAGCCTGGCCGAAATCGCAGTCTCAAAGGCCGGCATCGTCAAGGCAGGCGTGCCGGCCGTGGTCGGCCCGCAACCCGACGACGCCCTCACCGTGATCGAGCGTCGGGCCGCGCGCCTTTCGGCGCCGTTGCAGGTGCATGGACAGCACTGGCAGGTGGCGCGCGAATTCGGGCGGCTGGTGTTCCAGGATGAAACCGGTCTGATGGACCTGCCCCTGCCCGCCCTGACCGGCGCGCACCAGCTGACCAACGCCGGCATGGCCGTCGCGGCCCTGCGCAACCTCGGCCACGGCGACGGCGCCGACGCCGCCATGCGCAACGTGCGCTGGCCGGCGCGGCTGCAACGGCTGACCGCCGGGCGCTTGCCCGCGCTGGCGCCGGGGGCCGAGATCTGGCTCGACGGCGGCCACAACCCGGCCGCCGGCGACAGCCTGGCGCACACCATGGCCGGGCTGCCGGCGCGGCCGCTGCACCTGGTGTGCGGCATGCTGAATACCAAGGATATCGCCGGCTACCTGCGCCCGCTGGCCGGCGTCGCCGTCAGCCTGGCGGCAGTGTCGATCCCCGGCGAAACCGCGACCCTCAGCGCCGCCGACACCGCCGCTGCCGCCACCGCCGCCGGCCTGAACGCCAGCACCGCGCCCACGGTCGCGGCCGCGCTGGCCGGCATCGCCGCCCACAGCCCCGGCGCCCGCATCCTGATCTGCGGCTCGCTCTACCTGGCCGGCCATGTGCTGCATGTGAACGGACAGGGCGGCCCCACCTGAACCGGTGCGCCCCACCAACCCCATCATCCTGGCAAAAATATCCCCGCCGGAGGCACCGGCGCGGGGCCCCCCCGCGCCCACCCAAAAGCGTGCGGGCCAGCGGCCCGCCCGATCTGCCTCAGACCTCGCCCCAGCCCTCGGCCTGCATTTCGCGCAACCGTGACGCCGTGCGCACGAACTCGAAGGCGCCATCGCCCTCCAGATACAGCCGCTCGGGTTCGTCGGCCGCCGACAGGAACAGCCGCACGCGGGCCTCGTAGAGCGCGTCGATCAGGGTCACAAAGCGCCGGGCCTCGTTGAAATTGCTGCTCGACAGGCGCGGCACCTCGTCCAGGATCAGCACCCGCACCGCCGCGGCCAGCGCCAGATAGTCGGCGGCCCCCAGCGGGCGCCCGCACATGTCCCAGAAACTCACCCGCGCCACGCCCGACGAAAACCGCGCCAGCGTCACATCGCGCCCGGTCACGCGCAGCGTCAGCGGTGCGGCCTCGGCGCCGCCGGTCAGCCGGGCCCAGACATCGTCCAGTGCCGCCCGCGCCGCGGCGTCGGCGGGCACGAAACAGGTCGGGCTGCCGGCCAGCCGGTCGCGGCGATAGTCGCGCTCGGCATCCAGCTCGTGAACCGTCAACCGCGCGTTCAGCAAGGCGATGAAGGGCAGGAACAGCCCCCGGTTCAACCCGTCCTTGTAAAGATCGTCCGGCGCCCGGTTCGACGTGGTCACAATCGCCACCCCGGCATCCAGCAGCTTCTGAAACAGCCGCCCCACGATCATCGCGTCGGCAATGTCGGCGATCTGCATCTCGTCAAGACACAGCAGCCGCAGCTCGGCCGCCAGCGCCCGGGCCACGGGGGCAATCGCGTCGCTGACCCCGCGCTGGCGGGCAGCGCCGATTGCGGCGTGAACCTCCTGCATGAAGGCGTGGAAATGCACCCGCCGCCGGGGAACGCCGTCAAGGCTGGCGCAGAACAGGTCCATCAGCATCGACTTGCCGCGCCCGACGCCGCCCCAAAGGTACAGGCCCCTGACCGGCGGCGCGGCGCGTCGGAACAGGCCGCGCGGCGGCGTGGCGCGCAGCTGGTCGCCCACCTCCTGCAAGGCCGACAGCGCGCGAACCTGCGCCGGGTCGGGCGCAAGGCGGCCGTTGCGCAACAGCGCGTCATATGCGGCTTCTACCGTCATCGCGGCTTGTTACGATGCCGGCCGCGAATGGAAAAGACCGGCCCATCGCAAGCCGGCACTTTCGGCCCGCCGCCCGATCACGGGAACAGGCCGTGTATCAACAGCCGTATCGCCAGCAGCGTCAGCACCGCCATGATGATCCGGTCGAAGGCGCCGTGCGACACCCGCCGCCCCAGCGCATCGCCCACCGGCACCCCCAGCAGCAGCGGGACGACGGCAAGCGCGCTGAACCCCAGCCGTTCGGCTGTCATCACGCCCAGCGCCAGCTGCGCCGGCAACTGGCTGAGCGCCATGGCCAGAAAGAACAGCGACATGGTGACGATGAATTGCGGCCTCGGCAGACCGACGGCGCTCATGAAAGTCACGCTGACCGGCCCCGACAGGCCGGTCGCGCCCTGAAAGAACCCGCCCACCAGCCCCGCGGGCACCACCAGCAGGCGGGCGCTGGCCAGCGCCAGCACCCAGCCCGGCCGGGCGAGGCGGAACAGCACATAGACCAGCACGACCAACGCGACCGCCGTCGTCAGCGCGCGGCTGCTGAACCCGGCCAGCGCCACCGTGCCCAGCGCCGCCCCGGCAAGCCCGGCACCGGCAAAACCAAACACAAAGCCCCTGTCGGGCAGGTGCATGCGAAACCGCCAGGCCTGCCAGCTGTTCGACACGATGTTCGGCACAAGGAAGACCGCCACCGCAAAGGGCACGTCGACCACGATCGCCATGACCGGAACCGCCAGAAAGGGCGCCCCGGCGCCGGTGGCGCCTTTCAGCACCCCGCCCAGGAAAAAGGCACCCGCGACCAGAAGCAACTGGTCCACCGTCATGGCGCCGGCCCCGCGCCGCAGCGGCGCAGACCCATGTCAGGCGGTCCCCCGCGCCGGGCGATTTTTGTCGATGTTGAAGATCATTCCGTCCAGAAGCTCGTCAAGATCGGGGCGCGCGGCGGGACCGTTCGAGATATCGACCAGTATCAGCGTCCCGTCCGGGCCGATGCCGAACGCGCCGGGCTCGGCGAACAGCCCGCTGGTTTCGGCCTCGGACAGCGGCGCGGACACGTAAAGGCCAAGCTTGCGCATCTCGGGCTCGGTCAGGCCGTGGCACAGGGTGAACTTCCAGCCAAATTCCTCCCGGTCGGCCCTGGCCTTTTCCTCGGTATCGGCGGACACGACCACCACGTCGAGCACCGCAAGCCACGCGTCGAGGCTGTGGTTCAGCTTGTTCAGAAACCGCTTGCAGCGCGGGCAGTGACGGCCGCGATACACGAACAGCATCGTCCAGCGGTCCTGTTGCCCGCCAACCTCAACGGGCTGGCCGCCCCCCACAGGCGCGAACGAGAATGTCCCGACGGGCGCGCCGGCGGCAGGTTTGGGATGGGGCATTGCAGTCGTCTCCAGGCAGGCCGTCAGGATTCGCGGCCAAGGCCACAGACTGTGGGTTCCGGCGACGATTGCAAGGGCGCGCCGAGGGCGGGCACCCAAGCGTTAGGCCCCGACCCTGAAACGCCCGATGCGGCCTGAAATCGCGGATTTCAACGCGCCAGGTGGCCTCGGATGGATCAAGCTTAGCGTGAAACGCTGCCACTCAAGATTGCGGCCGGATCACATGCCGACGCCGAAAAGCGCCGGCCCGGGCCGCGTTGGCGCCCCAACCGAACCGCAAGGCACGACGCCCGGGCACGGGCGGTGGCTGACATCAATGTTGGGGATGAATGGTGCCCAGGAGAGGACTCGAACCTCCACGTCCATACAGACACTAGCACCTGAAGCTAGCGCGTCTACCAATTCCGCCACCTGGGCAGGTGTCGTGCGCGCCGTGTAATGCTGCAATTTGGGGGTGTCAACGAGTTTTGATAAGCCCTGCGGCGCGCGTGACCGGGCGATGCCGATCCTGCCAATATCCACGGGTTTGCGTTCGGTCGTGCCGGTTCGCTTACGCGCCGCGGGCCGTAATCTGGCCGGGCATATCCCGGCCGGAATTTTCGGGTGGTTCCGCGTTCATGGCAACGCCCTCCTAGGCCTGAAGGCTAACCCATATCCGGCGATTCCTCAAGAAAATCCTCCCGATTCGTCCGCGGCCATCCTGCGGCCGGGTGGCGCGGGCGGCCTTTTGAACCTTGTGCGCCGACATGGGCGCCGATATGACCCAAGACGAACACGCGGAAGGGGTCTCGCCATGTCCAAGCTTGTCACCATCTACGGCGGATCGGGATTTCTGGGGCGCTATGTCGCGCGCCGGCTGGCCAGCAGCGGCTGGCGCATCCGGGTGGCGGTGCGGCGCCCGAACGAGGCCATGTTCGTCAGGCCCTATGGCGCCGTCGGCCAGGTCGAGCCTGTGTTCTGCAACATTCGTGACGATGCCAGCGTGGCCGCGGCGATGGCCGGCGCCGACGCGGTCGTCAACTGCGTGGGCACCTTTGACATGTTCGGCCCCAACGACGTTGACGCGGTTCAGCACGAGGGCGCGGCGCGGATCGCACGGCTTGCCACGGCGGCAGGCGTGTCGCGCATGGTGCATGTCTCGGCCATTGGCGCCGACCCGGACAGCAAGTGCCGCTATTTCCGCTCGAAGGCCCGGGGCGAAGCGGCCGTGGCCGCCGCCTTTCCCGCAGCGACCATTCTGCGCCCGTCGGTCATGTTCGGCAGCGAAGACCGGTTCTTCAACCGTTTTGCCGGACTGACGCGCCTCAGCCCGGTGCTGCCGCTGATCGGCGCCAATACCCTGTTTCAGCCTGTCCATGTCGATGACGTGGCCCAGGCGGCCGCGCAGGCAGTCGCCGGACAGGCCGACGCCGGCATCTACCAGCTTGGCGGGCCCGACATCGACAGTTTCCGCGGCCTGATGCAGCGCATGCTGACAGTCATCCAGCGGCGGCGGCTGGTGATCGGCCTGCCGTTCTGGGTTGGCCGCTTGATCGGGCTGGCCGGCGACGTCATGTCGGCCTTCAGCGGCCACCTGATCGGCGCCCCGGTCACGCGCGACCAGGTGCGCAGCCTGCAAACCGATTCCGTGGTGGCCGACGGCGCGCGCGGCCTTGCCGATCTGGGCATCGTCCCCACGGCAGCCGAAGCGGTGCTGCCCGGATATCTGTGGCGCTTTCGCCCCTCGGGCCAGTTTGCCGACATCACGGCCAGCGCGAAGAACCTGCGCCAGGGCTGAACCTGCCATCCCGGCGGCGGCAACCTGGGCGCAGAATGCCCCCGCGCAAAAGCAGGCTCAGCCCAGCAGACGCCGCGCGATGACCTGCGCCTGAATTTCGGCAGCACCTTCGAAAATGCTGAGAATGCGCGCATCGCACAGGATGCGGCTGATGGCGTATTCGGTGGCAAAACCGTTACCCCCGTGTATTTGCAGGCCGTTGTCGGCGGCGGCCCAGGCAACGCGGGCCCCCAGAAGCTTGGCCATGCCCGCTTCCAGGTCACAGCGCTGGCCGCTGTCCTTGCGCCGGGCCGCGAAATAGGTCAGCTGGCGCGCCACCATGATTTCGACCGCCATCATCGCCAGTTTGCCCGCGACACGCGGGAAGGCGATCAGCGGCTTGCCAAACTGCTTGCGGTCCTGCGCATATTGCAGCGCCACGTCCAGCGCCGACTGAGCCACGCCGATGGCGCGGGCCGCCGTCTGGATGCGGGCGGATTCGAAGGTTTGCATCAGCTGCCCAAAGCCCTTGCCCGGTTGCCCGCCCAGCAGGTTGTCTCCGCTGACCGCGAAACCGTCAAACCCAAGCTCGTATTCCTTCATGCCGCGATAGCCGAGAACGCCGATTTCGGTGCCGGTCATGCCCGCCGTCGGAAAGGGGTTGTCATCGGTCCCCGGGGTCTTTTCAGCCAGAAACATCGACAGGCCGCGATGGTCGCTGCTGTCCGGGTCGGTCCGCGCCAATAGCGTCATGACCTGCGTGCGGGCCGCATGGGTGATCCAGGTCTTGTTGCCGGTGATCTTCCAGTCGTCGCCGTCGCGCACGGCGCGGGTGCGCAGGCTGCCCAGATCCGAGCCCGTGTTGGGCTCGGTAAAGACAGCGGTGGGCAGCACCGCGCCCGAGGCCAGTTCGGGCAGCCATTTGCGTTTCTGCGCCTCGGTGCCGCCGCACAGGATCAGCTCGGCGGCAATCTCTGATCGCGTCCCCAGCGAGCCGACGCCGATATACCCGCGCGACAACTCCTCGCTGACCACGCACATGCTGGCCTTGCTCAGGCCAAGGCCGCCATATTCCTCGGGGATGGTCAGACCGAAAACGCCCATGTCCGACAGGTCGCGGATAACCTCCATCGGGATCAGTTCGTCGCGCATGTGCCACTGGTGGGCACTGGGCGCGACGCGCTCTCTGGCAAAGCGCTGGAATTGCTCGCGGATCATGTCCAGCTCGTCATCCTGGCCAAGAGCGCCAAAACTGGCAACGCCGACCTGTTCGCGCATCAGCGCCACTAGCCGGCCGCGCGCGCACTGGCTGTTGCCATGGGCGATCAGCCGGTCGATTTCCGGCAGGCCAAGCGCGCCCGGGTCGGCGCCGATGTCGCCCAGCCGCACGATCTCGCCCTGGCTCATGGGGATGCCGCCGCGGATCTGGGCAAGGTATTCACCAAAGGCGATCTGCACGATCAGTTGCTCGGTCTCGCCCAGCCGGCCACTGTCCCCCAGGCCGGCGGCCCAGTCGTGCATTTGCTGCAAGGCCTCGGCATAGGTGGCAAGCCATGCCAGCCCGTGGGTGGCGGTCTGGTCGGCTTCAACCGCCGGCCCGGGCACGCGCCCGTCGCTTGCCAGGCGGGCGCGCAGCGCGGTGCGGGCCTGCTGCAAAAGCCGGGTCACCGCGGCCACGGCGGGGCCGGTCAGGGCGCCGAGGTCGGGCAACAAAGGCGGGTCGTGGCGGGTCGGTCCGGGTGCCATGGCGCGGGTCCTGTTCATGTCGCCGTGGTGATAGTCCCTTCGCACATGCAGCGCAATATGATTTCGTTTACAAGTTGGATTTGGTATTAAAGTAACCGGCCCAGATTGCGGATGTAGATCGGCGCCGAAATTGCTATAGCCCGGCACGGGGAGGCCAGATCATTGGATTCCATTCTGTTCTGGGTGGCAGCGCTGGCGATCACGCTGGTCGCAGGGGTGGCCAAGGGGATCACGGGGTTTGCCCTGCCGATGATCATGATCGGGGGGCTGGGGTCGTTCCTGGCGCCGGATACCGCCTTGGCAATGTTGATTATTCCAACCCTGGTGGCAAATCTGGTCCAGTCGTTTCGCCACGGCGCCGCCGCGGTGTTGCGGGCGATGGCACGCCACCGGCGGTTTCTGGCAATCATGGGCGTGGTGGTTGTGGCAAGCGCGCAGTTGGTGGCGTTGCTGCCTGCCCGGGCAATGCTGGCGACGCTGGGGTCGGTCGTGATCCTGTTCGTGGTGGTGCGCATGGCGGGATGGCGGCCGCCCGTCGCCGCAGCGCGGCAAAAGCGGGTTGGCGATGTGGCGGCCGTGGCGGCCGGGCTTATGGGTGGGGTTTCGGGAACCTGGGGGCCGCCGACGCTGATCTACCTGATGACCATGCGCACTGAACGGCGCGAGGTGATGCTGGTGCAGGGGGTGATCTACAGCGTCGGGTCGGTGATGCTGGTCGCGGGGCATGCGACCTCGGGCATCCTGAACGCGCAAACCGTGCCTTTGTCGCTGGCCATGTTGCCGGCGGCGCTGGCCGGAATTGCCATTGGCCAGCTTGTCGGGGACCGGCTGGACCAGCGCCGTTTCGAACAGTTCGCCCTGGCACTGCTGCTGGTGGCCGGGCTCAACCTGTTGCGCCGGGGGCTGTTGGGCTGACGCGCGGGAAAGGCCGCGCCGGGCCTCCGACAGGTTGCCCGGCACACCCACGCGTCTCCCGAAACGGAGCCCGCCGGGTCTGGGCTACTTCTGTCCGGAAATATCCCCGGGGGTGAATGCGCGGGTCCCCCGCGCAGAGGGGGCAGCGCCCCCTCCCCCCCCGCGACGCGCCCGCGCGGCGCAATCGGCCCTTGAACGCAGCCCCGATCGCGCCACATGCTCGGCAGGACCCAACAGGCAAAGCGGATACAAACATGCTTGGCACCGCGCTGGCCGGAATATTCTGCGCCCTCGGCCTCGGCGCCTGCGCCGACGAAACCATTTCCGGTTTTGCCGATCCCGCGGCCGAATATGCCCTGACCGAGCTTTTGGGCAATCCCTTCACCGCCAACGCGACCGTCGCCTTCCCAAGCCAGGGGCAGGTGCGCGGCCAGGGGCCTTGCAACAATTGGGGCGCCACCCAGACCGCGCCCTATCCCTGGTTCGCGCTTGGGCCGATCCGCGCCTCGCAACGGGCCTGCGACGCGCTGGCCGACGAACGCGCCTTTTTCGACGCGCTGTCGCAGATGACGCTGGCCGAGGTTGTGGGCGATGTGCTGATCCTGTCCGATCCCGACCTTGGCGAGATGCTGTTTCAGCGCCGCGACTGACGCGCCAGCGCATCGACCAGCCGGCGCCGGGCCGGCGGGAACGGGCGGCTGCCCAGTTCCGGCGCCACCTTCTGCTCGAGAAAATAGCCCGTGGTCGTCAGCCCGTCGATCAGCTCCGACAGGTTGGCCGCCGCGTCGCCGGCCAGACAGGCCGGCAACGGCAACAACCGGCCCGCCCAGTCGCCGGCGCCCTGCTCTGACACCGCCCGCCCGCTTTTGGGCGACACAAACCGCAGCCCCGTGCGCGCGCCCGTCACGGCGCAGGCGCTCAGGTCCAGCCCAAAGCCCATCACCTCCAGCAACGCCAGTTCCCAATGCAGATAATGCAGCGGCCAGTCGGGATCGGTGCCCAGAACATCGAACATTTTCAGCGAATGCGCATAGAATCTCGGGTGCGGGTCGCGTTCGCCAAGGCAGAAAGACAGCGCCGCCGTCAGCGCGTTCAGACCGGCCAGCGCCAGCCTGTCGGCCATCAGCGCCGCGGCCCGGTCGCGCACCGGTTCAACCTGAAACGTGCCCAGATGCGCATCCAGCCGGGCCCGCCACGCCACGTCCAGCTGGGCCCCCGGCTGCAGCACCGGCGCCATGCGCCGCGAACCGCCGCCGCGCACGATCCCGGCATGGCGCCCGTGCGTCGGCGTGAAGACCTCGATGATGGCCGCACTTTCCCCGTGCCGCCGCACCGCCAGCAAGATACCCTGTTCGCGCCATTCCATTGCGCCATAGGGCCCCAGCGGCGCCTAGCCGTCCAGCCCTTCCTGATCCAGCAGCGACCGGCCCTGCCGATCCTCGACTTCGATCACCCACAGGTCGGGGTCGCCGCCGCGCTGGCGGGCGATCACCGCGTCAACCTGCGCCTCGGGGCCCTCGGCCAGCGTCAGCCATGTCCGGTTGCCGGTCATCAGGTCGAAACTGCGGGTAAACAGGCGGGCCGACCCGTCAAGCAGGTTCAGCTTGACCGCCACCGCGCCGGCGGTGTCGTCGCCATGGGCGGTGACAAAGGCCGCAATGTCGGCCAGCCGCAGCCGCGCCAGATAGGCATGAACCCAGAATTCGGCGGTCAGCCGCGGCATCAGTCACCGGCCCGGAAGTCGAGCCCCATTTCAGAAAAGCGCGCCGCCTCGTCCAGCCAGCCGGGGCGCACCTTGACCTGCAGGAACAGATGCACGCGGCGGCCCAGAAATTCTTCCAGCTCGATCCGGGCAAGCTGGCTGATGGCCTTGATGGTCTCGCCCTTGTGGCCAAGCAGAATGCCCTTGTGCCCGTCGCGCGCCACATAGATCGTCTGGTCGATGCGGACGCTGCCGTCCTTGCGGTCGTCCCAGCTTTCGGTCTCGACGGTCAGCTGGTAGGGCAGTTCCTGATGCAGGCGCAGGGTCAGCTTTTCGCGGGTGATCTCGGCCGCGATCATCCGCAGCGGCAGGTCGGCAATCTGGTCTTCCGGGTACAGCCACGGGCCGGCCGGCATCTGCCCGGCCAGCCAGCGTTTCAGGGCGTCGACACCGTGCCCCTTTTCGGCCGAGATCATGAAGGTCTCGGCAAAGTCGCGGCGGGCGTTCATCTCTTTGGCAAGGCCCAGCAGCACCGGGGCGGCGACGCGGTCGATCTTGTTGATGGCCAGGGCGATGCGCGCATCGGCGGGCAACGCGGCCAGCCCGTCGAGAATGCGGCCAACCCCTTCGGTGATGCCGCGGTGCGCCTCGATCATCAGGACGATCACGTCGGCATCCGCCGCCCCGCCCCAGGCCGCGGCCACCATCGACCGGTCCAGCCGCCGCCGGGGCCGAAAGATGCCGGGCGTGTCGACAAACACGATCTGGCTGTCGCCGTCCAGCGCCACGCCGCGAATGCGGGTGCGCGTGGTCTGAACCTTGTGGGTGACGATGGACACCTTGGCGCCGACCATCCGGTTCAACAGCGTCGACTTGCCGGCGTTCGGCTCGCCGATCAGGGCGACAAAGCCGGCCCGGGTTTCGCCTGTCATGCGCCAATCTCCTTCAGCATGGCGGTGGCCGCCGCCTGTTCGGCCGCGCGTTTCGATGTGCCGTTGGCCATGGTCCGGCGCCCGTCGGTCAGGCGCACCTCGATGGTGAAAACCGGCGCGTGATCGGGGCCGCTGCGGGCGGTTTCGACATAGTCCGGCGGCGGCGCCCCGCGCGCCTGCGCCCATTCCTGCAGCGCCGTCTTCGGGTCGCGGGCATCGTCGCGCAC
>CAYYMJ010000036.1:26390-29418 GCA_964472855.1 uncultured Rhodobacterales bacterium
TAGACATAGCGTTCCACGAAGTCGCCGTTTTCGGTCACCGGCAGGGCCGCGCCGTTCACAAGAACCTGACCATCGCGCAGGGCCACGGTATCGCCGGGCAGGCCGATCAGCCGCTTGATATGTTCCACGCCGGTCACGGGGTGGCGAAACACCAGAACGTCGCCGCGCCGGGGGTCACCCGACAGGCGGGTCACAAGGAAATAGTCGCCCACCAACAGCGTCGGTTTCATGCTGCCGGACGGCGCCCAGTAAGGGGCCCAGACCGCGCGGGCCAGCAGCAGCGCAACCATCCCCAGAACCGCGGCGCGCCCCAACACCGCGGCCCCCCGGCCAAGGTTGCGCACCGGGCGCTTGCGTGGCGGCATCAGCACCAGAAACAGGTGCAGGAACCCGCCAAGCGCCGGCACGAAGGCCGCCGTCGCCCAGGCGCCGCTGTGGCCAGTGTCGTGACAACGACGCACCATGAAGCCGGTAAACGGATACAGCAGCAGCCCGGCCAGCACGAAAAGCCCGACGGTCGCCGGGCCTAGCGGTGACCCCAGCCGCCCCGCCAACAGCGCGGCGACCAGCACCGCAGCAAACAGCCCCAGCACCAGAAGATAACGCCGCCGCGAGGTGCGGCCCGACCAGTCAAACCCGTCGCGGATCAGCCACGCCATTCAGATCTTCTCGAAGAAGCGATCGCGCCGCCAGGTCCAGAAATACAGCATCGAGTTGCCGGCCGACGAAAAGATCACCCGGTCCGCCCGTCCGATCAGGTTCTGGAACGGGACAAAGCCCACGCCCCTTGCATTGGGGCTGACGCGGCTGTCGGTGGAATTGTCGCGGTTGTCGCCCATGAAGAAATATTTCCCGGGCGGCACCGTGAAGACCGACGTATTGTCCAGCCGGCCGTCGCGGATGTTCAGCACGTCATGTACGACCCCGCCGGGCAGCTCCTCGTGCGAGCGGGTTTTCTGGCAATCGCCGCCCTGCGCGACGCCGGTGTTTTCGCACTGCGGAAAAGACCCGACCGGGCCTTGGGGCGCGTAGGTTTCGACGAAGATGCCGGCCGGGGTCTGCGCGGCCATCTCGTCGTTGACGTAAAGGATGCCCTCGCGCACCTGCACCCGGTCGCCGGGCAGGCCGATCAGCCGTTTGATGAAATCGGTGCCGGTCACCGGGTGGCGGAACACCACGACGTCGCCACGCTCGGGCTCGGACCCAAGGATACGGCCCGAGAACGGGCAGATGCCAAACGGGCAGGAATAGCGCGAATAGCCGTAGGCCATCTTGTTGACGAACAGGAAATCGCCGATCAGCAGCGTGTCCTTCATCGACCCCGAGGGGATCCAGAATGGTTGAAAGAACAGGGTCCTGAACACGCCGGCGATCAGCAGCGCATAGACGATGGTCTTGACGGTCTCGGTTATGCTGTCGCTGACCTTTGACTCACTGGTCATTGCCGCTGTCCACCCTGTTGGTTGCTTCCCTCACATCCGGGGTAAATGAGCGCCCCGCAAAGGCAAGTCAAGCCGACGCGGGCGCGCATGGGCCCGGGTCATCCGGCCGGGTCGGCAACGGCTTCGATGACGACAAAGGCCTGTGCCCAGGGATGATCGTCGGTCAGGGTCACATGCACGACGGCGCGGTGGCCCTTTGGCGTCATTTCGGCCAGCCGGCGCGCTGCCCAGCCGGTCAGTTCCATCACCGGTTGCCCGCTGCGCAGGTTGCGCACGGCCATGTCCTTCCAGGCGATACCCATGGCCAGCCCGGTGCCCAGGGCTTTGGAACAGGCCTCTTTGGCGGCCCAGCGCTTGGCCAGCGTGCCGGCCTCGTCCCGGCGGCGGGCGGCCTTTTTCAGCTCGACCTCGGTGAACACCCGGTTGCGGAACCGGTCGCCGAACCGGTCGAGCGTGCCGGCGATCCGCTCGATATTGGCAAGGTCGGTGCCGATGCCAAGGATCATGCGGGCGTCTCGATATCGAACACCTTGATGCCGCCCGCGCGACATTGCCCCTTCAGCCGCGCGCCCAGCGCCTTGTGGCGCGGGTCAACGGCATAGCGGGCCAGCGCGGCACGGTCGCGGAAGGTGATGACAAAGCCGGCATCGAATTCGGGCGACATCTGCTCGAGATCCACGTTCGGGCCGCCAAGGAAATGCAAGAACCCGTCGATATGCGGCTGCAGCGCGGCAAGACTGTCCAGCACCTGCCTCAGTTCGGCCGGGTCGTGGCCGGGGTCGAGCCCGATGAACACGCAATGCGCCAGCGCCACGGGCCTAGGCCCCCGCGCCGCGTGCGGCGTCCATCAGGCGGCGCATCTCGGCCATGGCGGGGCCAAGCCCGCGAAAGATCGCCTCGCCGATCAGGAAATGCCCGATGTTCAACTCGCGCACCTGCGGCAGCGCCGCCACCGGGCCAACGGTGTCATAGGTCAGCCCGTGGCCCGCGTGCACCTCGAGCCCAAGGTCACGGGCCAGCGCCGCCATGTCGGTCAGGCGGGCAAGCTCGGCATCCCGGGCATCCAGGCGACCATCGGCATGGGCATCGCAATAGGCGCCTGTGTGAAGCTCGATCACCTGCGCGCCGATCCGCTGCGCCGCTTCGATCTGCGGGGGGTCGGCGGCAATGAAGATCGACACCCGGCACCCCGCCTCGCGCAGGGGCGCGATGAAATGGGCCAGCCGGTTTTCTTCGCGCGCCACTTCAAGCCCGCCCTCGGTCGTGCGCTCTTCCCGCTTTTCCGGCACCAGGCAGACCGCGTGGGGCACATGGCGCAGCGCAATGGCCTGCATCTCGTCGGTGGCGGCCATTTCAAGGTTCAGCGGCACCGACAACGCCGCCATCAGCCCGTCGATATCGGCGTCCGAGATGTGGCGCCGGTCCTCGCGCAGATGCGCGGTGATCCCGTCGGCGCCGGCCTCTTCCGCCAGCCGGGCGGCCCGCAGCGGATCGGGCACCGCGCCACCGCGCGCGTTGCGCACTGTCGCGACATGGTCGATGTTGACGCCCAGGCGCAACGGCAATGCAGGCTGGTTCATTCGCTG
>CAYYMJ010000037.1:0-29088 GCA_964472855.1 uncultured Rhodobacterales bacterium
GATAATGGTGGGCGACCCTGGAATCGAACCAGGCGTGGGTCTCCCCGGCGGAGTTACAGTCCGCTGCCGCACCTTGCAGCCCGTCGCCCTTTGCGCCTGCCGCTGAGGCGGGCGCGAGGCCGGAAATAACGGTGCCCCCTTGGGGCGTCAACCTGAAATTCGCTTGATCCGGCGGTTGTTAACGTTCATCTGGTGGCCATGCAAAAACCGAAATGGGTCATCGAGAAAGAGCGTGCGCGCCGTGCAGCGGCCGCGGAAACCCTGTGGCTGTTCGGGCTGCACGCGGTGCGCGATGCGCTGGAAAATCCGGCGCGGCGGCGGCTGCGGCTGGTGGTGACCCGGAACGCGGCCGACCGGCTGGGTCCGGCCATCGAACGGTCTGGGATGACGCCCGAAATTGCCGATCCGCGCAAGTTTCCGGCGCCGCTGGACCCGGGATCGGTGCATCAGGGCGCGGCGCTCGAGGTGTTGGGGCTGAACTGGGGCTCGTTGTCCGAGGTTTGCCTTGGCGACGCGCCGGGGCGCCCGGTGGTGGTGTGTCTCGACCGGGTGACCGACCCCCACAACGTGGGCGCCATCCTGCGTTCGGCCGAGGTGTTCGGCGCCCGGGCCGTGATTGCCCCGCATCGCCATTCGGCGCCCGAAACCGGGGCGCTGGCCAAGTCGGCCTCGGGGGCGCTGGAGCGGCAGGCCTATCTGCGGGTTCCCAACCTCGGCAATGCGCTGGAAGAACTCAAGCGGGCGGGCTTTGTCGCCATCGGGCTGGCCGGCGAGGCCGAGCAAGACCTTGCCCCGGTTCTTGCCGCCTGTGACGACCG
Organism: uncultured Rhodobacterales bacterium; assembly: GCA_964472855.1. Classification (GTDB taxonomy): domain Bacteria; phylum Pseudomonadota; class Alphaproteobacteria; order Rhodobacterales; family Rhodobacteraceae; genus Tranquillimonas. The sequence continues at coordinate 819 of CAYYMJ010000037.1, forward strand.
GCCTCTGGCGCTGGTTCTCGGGGCCGAGGGGCCGGGGCTGCGCGAAAGGACGCGCGGGCTTTGCGACCATCTGGCCCGCATTTCGCCGGCGGGCGGATTTGGCTCGCTCAACGTGTCGAACGCCGCGGCGGTGGCGCTGTTCGCGGCGGCCGGGCAGGGATAGCGGGCCCAATTATCCCGCGGCGAGCGCGCCGAGGTGCATCGGGACACGGGGCACGGGGCACGGGGCAACCAAGCTGGCGACCTTCTGCCTTTTTGGCCCGCGCGGCGCTGGTTCCGCGAGGGGCAAGGCGGCGCGTGCGCGCGATCTCGGCCCTTGGCGCCCCCCCGCATGACCTGAATATTCTGCGAACCGAGCACACGGCCAGGCGCAATCTGGCCGGTCCCGCGCAGGACCCCGGCGCAACGGGCGCGCCGAGACCGGCACACGCAACGCAGGAAATCGGCAACGGGCCGGTTTCCGTGCGAACCTTTGACATCATCGAAGATATCTTTGACTGACCGATCACGGCTGGTCACAGTCGGTCGAGCGGCATGGGAATCGCCGCCCGCACGCGCCAGATTGGTCGCAACCGCAAGCAACCGGAGACCCAGATGCTGAACCGTCGCCAGGCCCTTGTCATGCTGTCCGCCGCCCCTGCCGCGCTGGCACTTGCCGGACCGGCCCGCGCGGCCGAGCCCGAGATCTATGCCCCCGGCGGCGTGGCCATCAACGGCTATGACCCGGTGGCCTATTTCACCGCAAACGCGCCCACAAAGGGCAGCGACAGCTTCGCGTTGATGTGGATGGGGGCAACCTGGTTGTTTGCCAGTGCCGAAAACCGGTCGACCTTTGAAATGAACCCCGGCAAATATGCCCCGGCCTATGGCGGCTATTGCGCCTATGCGGTCAGCCGCGGCTATACCGCCTCGACCGAGCCGTCGGCGTGGACTGTCTACGAGGACCGCCTCTACCTGAACTTTTCGCTGTCGGTGCGGGCGCTGTGGGCGGTTCGCCGGGCCCACCATATCGAACAGGCCGAAGCAAACTGGCCCGGCGTGCTGGGGTGAGACGATAAAAGCGCAGTCAAGTTAACTTTGCGTTCACAAATCTATTACACCCTCTTTTCCGAGCGCCTGTTGCGCCTATGTTACTTTATGCGATCGTGGGGCCGGAACACCCCATGTTTCACTTCACTGTCCCTCGTTCCACCACTGGCGCCCGGGCTTGCCTCGGGCGCCTTTTTGTTATCGGGTGCCCGTCGTGACGTATGATGATGACTTTCTTCGCGGCATTCTGTCCCGCGTGCGCCGCATTGCCTGTGTCGGCGTGTCGCCGAACCCGGTGCGCCCCAGCTATTTCGTGGCCCGCTACATGATGCTGAAGGGGTATGACGTGTTCCCGGTCAATCCCATGCATGTGGGCAAGAAACTGTTCGGCCATGACGTGGTGGCCGACCTGTCCGACCTGTCCGACCTGCCCGGGCCGGTCGACATGGTGGATATCTTTCGCCGCAGCGAATTTGTGCCCGAGGTGGTCGATGCCGCGCTGGCGCACCTGCCGCCGGGCGTGATCTGGATGCAGATCGGGGTGGAACATGCGCAGGCCGCAGCCAGGGCCGAGGCAGCTGGCTGGACGGTGGTGCAAAACCTGTGCCCGAAGATGGAGCATCAGCGCCTGTTTGGCGAATTGCGCAAGGCCGGCATCGCCACCGGGGTCATATCTTCCAGGCTCTGACCGCAAGGGGCACGCCCGCGGGGGTCGGGCGCAAGCGCCGCGCCGGCGTGTCCGCGGCGCAACCTGCCGGTGTCAGCCCTGCGCGGGGCCGACACGCTCTGGCTCAAGGTAAGCGTTCACAGATTGGCGGCGTCCGGCACCGGAATGAAGGCGCAAGACCGGCCTTGCGCGACGGCCCGCCTGCGCCGTTTCGCAATCACGATCCAACAGGCATCGCCAAGGCGTTGAGCTCCACGAGTTCAGCCAGCGTTGGGCGCATCTGGTCTGACGCAAGATGCCTTAGCGGCGCGCGGCCTTTTCGGCGATGCCGCTGGTGCCTTCGCGCCGGGCCAGTTCTGCCGTGACATCGTCAAGCGACAGGTCGCGGGCCGCCAGCATGACCAGCAGGTGATAAAGAACATCGGCGGCCTCGCGGGTCAGCGCGTCGCGGTCGCCGCGCACCGCCTCGATCACCGCCTCGATCGCCTCTTCGCCGAATTTCTCGGCGCATTTCTCGGGGCCCCTGGCCAACAGGCGTGCGGTCCACGAGCTGTCGGGGTCGGCGCCCTTGCGGGCCGCAATGGTCTGCGACAGTCGTTCAAGCGGGTTCATCACAACCTCACGGGGATGCCGGCCGCGGCCATGTGGGCCTTGGCCTCGGCAATGGTAAACTGGCCGAAATGGAAGATCGAGGCCGCCAGCACCGCGCTGGCCCCGCCAATGGTCACGCCTTCGACCAGATGGTCGAGCGTGCCGACCCCGCCCGAGGCGATGACCGGCACCGACACGGCGTCAGAAATCGCGCGGGTCAGCGGCAGGTTGAAACCGGCCCGCGTGCCGTCGCGATCCATCGAGGTCAGCAGGATTTCGCCGGCGCCCATGGCCTCGACCGTGCGCGCAAACTCCACCGCGTCGATGCCCGTGGGGCGGCGGCCACCGTGGGTGAAGATCTCCCAGCGGCCGGGCGCCACGGTCTTGGCGTCGATGGCAACCACGATGCATTGCGCGCCGAACCGCTCGGCCGCGCGGCCCACGACCGATGGGTCGGCCACGGCGGCGGAATTGAAGCTGACCTTGTCGGCCCCCGCCAGCAACAGCGCGCGCACGTCCGCCGGGGTGCGCACGCCGCCGCCGACGGTCAGCGGCATGAAACAGTTCTCGGCCGTGCGCCGCACCATGTCGAACATGGTGCCTCGGTTTTCATGGGTGGCCGTGATGTCGAGGAAACACAGTTCGTCGGCGCCGGCGGCGTCATAGGCGCGGGCCGCCGCCACCGGGTCGCCGGCATCGACCAGATCGACGAAATTGACCCCCTTGACCACCCGGCCGTCGGCCACGTCAAGGCAGGGAATGATGCGCGTCTTCAGCATGGGCCCCGTTATGGCCATTTCCACGCCGCTGCCAAGGGGCCGCGTGGGCCACGCCGTCACCCCGTGACCAGAAGGGCCATGCCCGACAGGATTACCGCCGCCCAGCCCAGACGCGGACCAAGCCGGCCCTCGCGCAACAGCAGGCTTCCGGCCAGCACGGTCAGCAGCACGCTGACCTCGCGCGTGGGTGCGACGTAGGCCACCGGCGTGAAGGTCAACGCATACAGGACCAGGATATAGGCCAGCGGCGTGAAGACAGCGATGGTGATGACGCCGCCGCGATGGTCGCGCCAGTGCCGCGCGATCACCGCGCGCCGGGCCGCCGCCACCGGCGCCAGCAGCGCCACCCGCCCCAGGCTGGAGGCATAGTCCAGCAGCAGCGGTGGCACCAGCAGCACCGACACGGCATAGGCATCCCACACGGTATAGCTGCCGATGAACATCCCCACGCCCAGCCCGAACAGAAGCGAGGTCGTGACCTGTCGCCCGCCGCCGCGCAGCCCGCCGGTCAGCATCAGCACCCCGAATATGATGATCCCGGCCCCCAGCGCCATTTGCCGCGAGAGATGCTCGCCCAGAACCAGAACCGCGAATGACGTCGACAGCAGCGGCCCGGTGGCGCGGGCGCTGGGATAGACCAGCGACAGGTCTCCGTGGCGATAGCCGGTCTGCAGCAGCGAATAATAGGCCAGATGCAACAGCATGCTGCCCAGAACAAAGCCCCATTCCCAGGGGCCGAAGACCGGGCGTTCGGTCACGAGGATCCAGATGGCCGGCGGCAGATAGATCACCGACGAGATGACCGAGACCAGCCACAACAGTTCCGGGCCGCCGTTGATGCGCTTGACGTGAAAGTTCCAGGTCGCGTGACAAAACGCGGCCGCGAGAACCAGAACCAGGCCAGTTGTTGTCATCGTGCACCTCGGATCACGCCGTTAGAAACCGATCGCAGCGGCCTGTAAAGTCCGGAAAATCCCGGGATGACAGGGGGCGGGGCGCGGGCCGGGGCCGGGGCGGGGGCCGCCCGCGCCGGGCAGGGACGGCTGGCATCGTGCGTTACCGCGACCGCCCGCCGACCACGCGCGATGTCGTGGGTCTTTCCCCATTGCCCTGCGCCGAGGCGGCACGGCGGCGCGAGACCGCGCTTGTGTTCTACTCGCGGCCGGGCGGGGCGGGGGGCAGCGCGCCACGACGACAGGCGCCAGGGCGCCCCGGGGCGCCGCCCCTCTGCGCGGTTCCCGCGCATTCACCCCGGGATATTTTCACCAAGATGATGGGCCCGGTGCGCTAGCGCAGCAGTTGCAGCGCTGCTTGCAGGTCGATGGCCCCGTCGTAAAGCGCCCGCCCCGAGATTGCGCCGGCGATGACGCCGGTCGCGTGCAGCCGCTCGAGGTCGGCAAGCGCCGAAACCCCGCCCGAGGCGATGACGGGGATGTCGACGGCGCGGGCCAGCGCCTCGGTCGCCGGCAGGTTCGGGCCGGCCATGGCGCCGTCACGGTCGATATCGGTATAGATGATGGCGGCGACGCCGGCATCTTCGAACGACCGGGCCAGATCGGTGGACTGAACGGAAGTTTCCTGGGCCCAGCCCTTGGTGGCCACGCGCCCGGCGCGGGCATCGATGCCGACGGCGACCTGTCCGGGAAAGGCGGCGGCGGCCTGGCGCACCAGGTCGGGCTGTTCCACGGCCGCGGTGCCCAGGATCACCCGCGCCAGCCCTTTGCCGAGCCACATTTCGATGGTTTTCATGTCCCGGATGCCGCCGCCCATCTGGGTGGGGATCGCGACCCGGTCGAGGATGGCGTCGACCGCGGCGGCATTCACCGGCCGCCCGGCGAAGGCGCCGTTCAGGTCGACCAGATGCAGCCATTCGGCCCCGGCACCGGCAAAGGCGGCGGCCTGCGCGGCCGGGTCGTCACCGAAGACCGTGGCCTTGTTCATGTCGCCGCGCAGCAGGCGCACGCACTGGCCGTCCTTCAGGTCGATGGCGGGATAGAGGATCATGGCGGGCTCCGGTGCAGGCGTGGTCGCGGGCCTTCTGCCCGTGTGGGGCAAAAAGCTCAAGCGGTGCGCGGCTGTCGCGTCACCCTTGTGTTGGGGCAGGGAGATTTCGCAGTATGGCGCAGATCAACAGGGAGAAAACAAATGAAAACAATCGGTGCTTTCGCGGCCGGACTGGCGATGCTGGCCGGCACGGCCTTGGCTGACGAGGTTGACGGTACCTGGCAAACGCAGGTCGATGACGGGGCCTATGCCTATATCGAGATGGGCGCGTGCGGCGACAAGATTTGTGGCGTCATCTCGCGCACCTTCAATTCGGACGGGGAATACCAGTCCGAGAATATCGGCAAGCAGCTGGTATGGGACATGGTGGCCAAGGGCAACGGCGAGTATCGCGATGGCCAGATCTGGCAGCCGTCGACCGACAATATCTATCGCTCGAAGATGTCGCTTGACGGCGATATCCTGCGGGTGTCGGGCTGTGTCGTGGTGATTTGCAAGAAGCAGACCTGGGCGCGTATTCGCTGAACCGGTTGCGGCGCGCGCACCGCGCGCGCCGCGCGCGGGCGGGGGGCGCCGCCCCCGCACCCCCCGGGATATTTCCGCCAAGATGATTAGGGCGGCAGAGGCTGCTCAGGGCGCCCAGGCGAGAAAATTCGCGATCAGGCGCAGGCCCGTGGCCTGGCTTTTTTCGGGGTGGAACTGGGTGCCGATCATGGTGTCGCGCCCGACGATGGCCGTTACCGTGCCGCCATAGTCGCAATGGGCCAGCCTTTGGGCGCGGTCGTGCATGTCCATGTGATAGGAATGCACGAAATAGGCATGGTCGCCGCTGTCGATGCCGGCCAGCACCGGATGCGGCCGGTCGATGACCAGGTTGTTCCAGCCCATGTGCGGCACTTTCAGATGCGCGGGGTTCGGGGCGATGCGCCGAACGTCACCGTCGATCCAGCCCAGCCCCGGCGTTTCGCGGTATTCGTGCCCGGTGCGCGCCATCAACTGCATGCCGACGCAGATGCCCAGGAACGGCCGGCCCCGGGTTTCCACCGCATCGCGCAGGGCCTGGTAAAGCGCGGCCCGGTCCTGCATCAGGGCGTCGCGGCAGGCCGGGAAGGCGCCGTCGCCGGGCAGCACGATGCGGTCGGCGCGGGCCACGTCCTCGGCCCGGCCGGACACCAGCACCTGACCGCCACCGGTTTCGTTCGCCATGCGCTGAAATGCCTTGGCGGCTGAGTGCAGGTTGCCGGATTCGTAGTCGATCAGGACCGTCAGGCTCACAATACGCCCTTGGTCGAGGGGATGGCGTCGCTGGCGCGGGGATCGGCTTCGGCAGCCATGCGCAGGGCGCGGGCCACGGATTTGAAGCAGGCCTCGGCGATATGGTGGCTGTTGATGCCGCGCAAGAGGTCGACATGCAGGGTGATGCCGCCGTGGGTCGACAGGGCCTGGAAGAACTCGCGCACCAGTTCGCTGTCGAAGTTGCCGATCCGGGGTGCCGTCATGGCGACACCCCAGCCCAGCCACGGACGCCCCGACAAGTCGAGCGCGCTGCGCACCAGCGTGTCGTCCATGGGCAGGTGGCATTCGCCATAGCGGCGGATGCCGGCCTTGTCGCCAACCGCCTGAACCAGTGCCTGGCCCAGGGCAATGCCGGTGTCTTCCACCGTGTGGTGGTTGTCGATATGCAGATCCCCCGTGGCGGCGATGTCCATGTCGATCAGCGAATGGCGTGACAGCTGGTCGAGCATGTGGTCGAAAAAGCCGATGCCGGTGGCGATGTTGCGCTGTCCCGTGCCGTCGAGATCGACCGCAACCGAAATGCTGGTTTCGTTGGTGTTTCTGGTGATCGTGGCTTGTCGCATTGCCTGTTCCGCCTGTTTGGCGCGACTTATACTGGCCTCGGGCCGCGTGGGAAAGGGGCGGCGATTTTCCATGGGCCGCGCGACTGTCGGGCCTTGACGGTGGGAACGCGGGGCCGCCTGAGGCAAATTATCCCGTCCGGGCCCTGACAGGCATCGCGGCGGTTAACTTGGCGGCGAAAATACCGCACACTGCGCCGGACCTTGACCCGAAACCGACCAGCGCCCGCAGGAGCCACGATGACCAGCAAGAACCCGTTCGACATGACCGAGATGTTCAAGTTCTTCGACCCGGATGCCATGACCCGTGCCTTCAACCCGCAGGCGATGCTGTCGATGTTCCAGGCGCCGTCGCCCGGGATTTTCGACATGGAGGGTGTGATTCGGTCAAACCAGCGCAATTTCGAAGCGATGAAAGAGGCCAACCAGGCCGCGGCCGAGGCCTACAAGGACCTGCTGGACAAGCAGATGGAGATATTCGGCAAGATGACACTGGCAGCGCGCCAGCAGTATGAATGGGCCGAGGACACCGCTGGCCCCGACACGCTGAAGGCCAAGACCACCGCGATGAGCGCGGCGGTGGAAGAGGCCCTGACGCTGATGAAGACGCTGGCCGAAGTGACGCGCGAGGCCAACGAGCAGGCCTATGAGACGGTCCGCGGCAAGGTCGACGAAGCGGTCGAAGGGATCAAGAAGGGCTGAGGCCGCCCACCGGGGCCTGCGGGCCGGGCCTGGTTCAGCCGCGCCTGACGATCACCTCGGCGCCCGGTTCCTCGGGTTCGTCGTCGTGCATCTCGGGGGGGAAGCCGGGGGCGCAGACGTGCAGGCCCGTGGGCTGTTCCAGCCGGCGGATGATGTTGGGCGACAGCTCGCGCGGGCCGAACCGCTCGATACCGTCGGCGAATATGCGGTTCAGCAGCGGCGACAGTTCCAGCGGGACGTCATGGCTTTCGGCCAGCGCCTGGAACAGGCCGATATCCTTGGCCACAAGGTCCATCGTGAAGGAAATGTCGCGCGACCCGTTCAGGATGACCTGGCCTTCGGTCTCGTGCACGAAAGAGGTGCCCGACGAGATGCGGATTGCCTCGTAGCTGGTGCCAAGATCGACGCCGATCGCGGCACAGGTGGTCAGCGCCTCGGCCACGCTGACAAGGTTGGCGGTGGCCAGATAGTTGGTCACGACCTTCAGCACCGAGGCCGACCCGAGCGGCCCGGTGTGCAGGATGCGGCGACCCAGCGTTGTCAGCACCGGCAGCGCGCGTTCAAAGGTGGCGCGGTCGCACCCGGCGAAGATGGCGATGTTGCCGGTCGCGGCCCGGTGACAGCCGCCCGATACCGGGCAATCGATGGCCTCGCCACCTGCCGCCGCGACGCGGGCGCCGAGGCGTATGACCTCGGCCGAGTCGGTGGTCGACATTTCGGCCCACATCGTGCCCGGGGTCAGGCCGTCGAGGATGCCGCCCGGGCCTTCGACAACGGCGGCACAGGCGGCGGGCGAGGGCAGGCAGGTGATGACAAGCTCGCAATCGCGGGCCATGTCGGCGGGGCTGTCGGCCCAGTCGGCGCCGCCGTCCAGGAACGGTTGGGCGGCGTCGCGGTCAAGGTCGCGAACCGTCAGGTCATGTCCGTTGCGAAGCAGGCTGGCGGCCAGTTTGCCGCCGACGTTGCCCAGGCCGATGAATCCGATGCGCATGTGTGATCTCCCTTTGCGCGTGACCCAGCCCCGGGGACCGCCGCTGCGTCCCGGCCGATTGCGACAGGATTGTCGGTTTTTGTCAGCGCCCGCGAATTCGCGGGTCAAGCGCGTCGCGCAGGCCGTCGCCCATGTAGTTGACGCTGAGGACGGTCAGCGAAATCGCCAGACCGGGCCACAGCACCCGTTCAGGATACAGGCGGATGTCGTCGGTGGCGTCGAACAGAAGCCGCCCCCATGTCGGAAAGTCCGACGGGAACCCGAGGCCAAGAAAGCTGAGCGCGCTTTCCGTGATGATCGCCGTGGCGATGCCCAGCGTGGCCGACACCATGATCGGCGACATCACGTTGGGCAGGATATGGCGCGTGATCATCTTGGTGTCGCCGGTGCCGATGGACCGGGCGGCCAGCACAAACTCACGCTCTTTCAGTGCCAGCACGTCGCCGCGCACGATCCGGGCGGTCTGCATCCACGAGGTGATGCCGATCACCGACACGATCAGAATGAAGATACCGGTTTCCGGCCCGAAGGCCGTGCGCAGGGTTTCGCGGAACAGCAGGATGATGACCAGCAACAGCGGCAGCAGGGGCAGGGCCAGGAACAGGTCGGTAAAGCGCATCAGGGCCCCGTCGAGACGGCGGAAATAGCCGGCCAGCACCCCGACGATCGTGCCCAGCAGGATGGAAATTCCCATGGCGGTGATCCCCACCGCAACGCTGGTTTGCCCGCCCTTCAGAATGCGGGCCAGCGTGTCGCGGCCCAGACGGTCGGTGCCGAAGGGGTGCGCGAAATTCGGGCCCTGATTGCGGGCGCGAATGTCGGCGAAGGTGGCGTCAAGGGTCCAGATATAGGGGCCGATGAACACCGCCAGCACGATGAACAGGAAAAAGCCGGCCCCGATCATCGCTCCGGTGTGGTTGCGGAACTGGTCCCACACGTCCAGCCATTGGTTGCGGGGCGGTCGGATCGACAGGGATTCGCCGCTGTCGCTGCGGATGTCGGGCGCGTCAGTCATAGCGGATCCGGGGGTCAAGCATGCCGTAAAGCAGGTCGGCGATAAGGTTGAACAGCACGATCAGGATCGCGAAGATGAAGGTGATGGTCTGCACCATCGGGAAATCGTTGGCCTCGATCGCGGTGATCAGAAGCTGGCCGATGCCGTTCACCTTGAAAATCTGCTCGGTGATGATGGCGCCGCCAAAGATGCCCGGCGCGCCCAGCGCGATGACCGTCACCACCGGGATCATCGAGTTGCGCAGCGCGTGCACGTTGACGACCGTGCTTTCGCTCATCCCCTTGGCGCGTGCGGTGCGCACATAGTCCTGGTTGAGATTGTCCAGCATCGAGGCGCGCATGAAGCGGCTGATCTGCGCCGTGGTCTGCAGGGCCAGCACCATGGCCGGCATGATCATCTGCTTGACCTGAACCCAAAAGCTTGACCAGTCGACCACCTTGTGAGTGGTGTCATAGATCGACGGCAGCCAGCCCAGCTGGACCGAAAAAATCACGATGGCCAGCACGCCGGTAAAGAACGAGGGCACCGAAAAGCCGATCATCGACACGAAGGTGCCGGCCTGATCGAAAAACGAATATTGCCGGTAGGCCGAGATCACGCCGATGGGCACCGCGATGACCACACCGATGATATAGGCGATGCCCACGACCCACAGCGTCTGGGGCAGGCGCTGGTAGATGATGTCCATCACCGGCGACCGGGTCTGGAACGAAATGATGCGCTGATGACCCTCGGTCAGGGTCGTGCCCAGCGCGCGGTCGACCAGGACCTGCGGTTCGATCCAGAAAAACTGCACCATCCATTTCCAGAATCGCACCATGACCGGTTCGCCCAGCCCCAGTGCTTCGCGCATGCGTTCCTTGACCTCTTGCGGCACCGAAAGGGGCACGTTGGCCAGCGGGTCGCCCGGCGCCAGTTCCAGCAGCATGAAGATCGCCAGGGCGATGATCAGCAGGGTCGGAACCGAAAACAGCAATCGGCGGATGGAATAGGAAAGCATCAGGCGGCTCTTTCGTGTGCTGCGGCCCGAAGCCCGGGCCGCAGCGGTGTCAGATCATTCGGTGCGGTACCAGTCCGCGACATTCCACAGCTCGCTGTCCCAAACGTTCAGGACGACGCCGCCAAGGGTGTTCGAATGTGCCGAAACGCGGCCACGGTGAACCAGCGGGATCATCGCGTAGCTTTGCATCAGCATGTCGTTCATGGCGATGGCCAGGCGCGCGCGTTCGTTGATGTCGGCGGTCTGGGTCATTTCGTCATGAAGGGCATCATAGGCCGGATCGCAGAAGCGCGGCATGTTCTCGCCTTGCCACTGGGTCCCCGGGCTCGGCTCTTTGCCGCATTTCCAGTTACCCATATAGGACTGCGGGTCGGTGCCGTCGAAGGTGTTGGCATACATCTCGAGGTCGGCAAAGAACTTCTGATAGGTATCCGGGCTGCCCGGATCCGACCCGAAGAAGACCGACGCGTTGATGTTGCGCAGCTCGGTTTCGATGCCGATATCGGCCCACCACTGCTTGATCAGGGCCTGGAAGTCCTGACGCACGGCGTTGGTGGACGTCTGGTAGAGCACGCTCAGTTCGACGCCGTCCTTGTCGCGCACGCCGTTGCCGTTGCTGTCGACCCAGCCGGCCGCATCCAGCAGCGCCTTGGCGCCCGCGACATCCTGCACCTTGCAGCTGTCGTTGTTCGGCGAGTTATAGATCGCCGGTGCCGGCAGCACGTTGCAGGTCACGGTGCCCGCGGTGCCATAGCCGATTTCAACCAGAAGCTCGCGGTCGATGGCCATGCTCATCGCCTTGGTGACATTCAGGTCGGTCAGGAACGGGTGCGGGTGCGCCAGTGTGGCACGCTCGTCGCCCAGGCCCGACGACGGGTCGGTCAGGTTGACCATGATCCGTTCAACCAGCGGGCCAAAGCCCGAAACGGTCTGTCCCTTGCCGGCAGCGACCATTCCGGCGATGACGTCGGGTGCAAGCTGCAGGTTCCAGGCATAGTCGAACTCGCCGGTTTCCAGAACCGAACGGCCTGCCGCCGCGGCGTCGCCGCCGCCCTTGAAGGTCAGATTGGCAAAGGCCGGCTTGCCGGCTTCGCGATAGTTCTCGTTGGCGGCCATGGTGATCACGTCATTGGGACGGAATTCCGTAACCGTGAACGGACCGGTGCCGATGGGGCCAAAGTTGGCGTCGGTGCACTCGGGCGCGCGGGCGCCAAGGCATTCGGCAAACTGGGCCTTCTGGATGATCGGCGACTGCCCACCCATGAACGGGCCATAGGGGAACGGCGTCGGGCCATCAAAGCTGACCTTGACGGTCAGACCGTCCAGCGCCTCGACCGAGGACACGCCGTCAAACTTTGACAGCTGTGCGCAGCCGCCCGCGGGATCCATGCAATAGTCGGCGGTGAAGACCACGTCGGCCGAGGTCACGGGCGAGCCGTCGGACCACACCAGCCCGTCTTTTAGCTGCCATGTGATCGACGTCAGGTCGGCGGACACGCCGCCATTGGCAACCGTCGGAATATCGGCGGCCAGCCAGGCCACCATGTTGCCATCCTGGTCATAGCGGCCAAGCGGTTCGATCACCAGGCTGGCGCTTTCGATGTCCTTGGTGCCACCCGACAGATAGGGGTTCAGGATCGATGGCGCTTGCCAATAGATGATGCGGACTGTGCCGTCACGTCCGCGGTCGCCCACGTGCGCTTCGGCAAATGCCATCGTGGCCGTTGCCACGAGAGCCGCACTTCCAAGTAGTGCTGTGCTGAGTTTCATTGTCTTCCTCCTTGGTGGATGCTCGTTGCCTCTTGCTTCGCCGCTTGACGGGCGATCGCCTTGGTCTGGTCGTACAGGTGGCAGGCCACCCATTCGCCGGATTCGATTTCATGGAATTGCGGGTCTTCGGCATAGCAACGCGCGTGCACGTCCGGGCAGCGTGTGCAGAAATTGCAGCCGGCCGGCGGATTGGCGGGCGACGGCACGTCGCCTTGCAGGATCACGCGTTCGACCCGTTCCTCGGCCGACGGGTCGGGTTCGGGCACCGCCGACAAAAGCGCGCGGGTATAGGGATGCCGGGGCCGGGCATAAAGCACCTCGTGTTCGGCAAGCTCGACGATCTTGCCAAGATACATCACCGCCACCCGGTCGGCGATATGGCGGACCATCGACAAATCGTGGCTGATGAACAGGTAGGTAAGGCCAAAGCGGTCCTGCAGATCTTCGAGAAGGTTCACCACCTGCGCCTGGATCGACACGTCCAGCGCCGCAATCGGCTCGTCACAGACGATGAATTTCGGGTTCAGGGCCAGCGCCCGGGCAATGCCGATGCGCTGGCGCTGCCCGCCAGAGAATTCGTGCGGATAGCGGTTGGCGAAATTCCGGTTCAGCCCGACCGCGTCCATCAGTTCATAGACACGTTCCTGCCGTTCGCGCCTGGATTTGGCCGTATGCTCGATCAGCGGTTCGCCAATGATCGCCGCCACCGTCATGCGCGGGTTCAACGAGGCCTGCGGGTCCTGAAACACCATCTGCATGGTTGGGCGCATGGGCTTGAGCGATTTCTGGTCGGCGCCGGCAATCTCGGTCCCGTCGATCACGATCGAGCCCGAGGTCACGTCGTAAAGCCGCAGGATCGCGCGGCCGCAGGTCGACTTGCCGCAACCGCTTTCCCCGACCAGGCCAAGGGTTTCGCCGCGATAGATGTCAAAGCTGACCCCGTCGACGGCCTTGACCGACCCCACCTGCCGGCGCAGCACGCCGGCCTGCACCGGGAAATGCATCTTCAGGTCGCGCACTTCGACCAGCTTGCCACCGTCAGCCATTGGCGCCTCCGGGCTCGGGGCTCCAGTGACAGGCAACGTCATGGCCTTCGCCCACCGGGCGCCGCCCGGGGTTTTCGCGGTCGCACCGGTCCATGCGATGGCTGCAGCGGTCGCGGAACGGACAGGCAACCGGCGCCGCGCCCAGAACCGGTGGCTGCCCGGCGATGACGCGCAGCCGGTCGGCCCGGGCGCCGCGCACGCTGGGAACGGTGCCCAGCAACGCCCGCGTATAGGGGTGCTGTGGATGCCCGAACAGGCGCCGCACCGGGGCATGTTCGACGATCTGGCCGCCATACATCACGACCACCCGGTCGGCGATGCCGGCAATCACGCCCAGATCGTGGGTGATCCAGACGATGGCCATTCCCAGTTTCTGACGCAGGTCCTTCACCAGTTCGATGATCTGGGCCTGAATGGTCACATCCAGCGCGGTCGTCGGTTCGTCGGCGATCAGAACCTGCGGGTCGCAGGCCAGCGCGATGGCAATCATCACCCGCTGGCGCATACCGCCGGAAAACTGGTGTGGATAGTCGCGCAGGCGGTGGCGTGCATCGGGAATGCCCACAAGGTCCAGAAGATCGGCCGCGCGGGTCCGGGCCTGCCCGCGGTTCAGGCCCATGTGCTTGCGCAGGGGTTCCATCAGCTGGAAGCCCACCGTGAACACCGGGTTCAGCGATGTCATAGGGTCCTGAAACACAAAGCCGATGCGACTGCCGCGAATGGATTGCAATGTCGGCTGGTCGACGCGCAGCAGGTCCTGACCGTCGAACAGAACCTGGCCTTCGCGCACGTCGGCGGGCGGCGTCGGCAGCAGGCCGATCAGCGACATCATCGTCACCGACTTGCCGGAACCGCTTTCCCCGACAACGCCCAAAAGCTCGCCCGGGCGAAGGCTGAAGCTGACGGAATTGACCGCATGAACCTCGCCGCCCCGGGTGCCGAACACCGTTTTGAGACCGCGAACATCAAGAATGGGTTCGACCCCGTCGAGCATCACGCCTCCCATATATTATCCCTCTTGTCGCGCCGGTTTTGCCGCCGGCGCGCCCGCTTTGCCCGACTGTCGCCCATTCCCGGCAACCCGGCAACAATTAAGACGCTGACGTAACGCAACCACGCCGACGCGGGCCCGCCCCTTGACCCGGCGCGCCGTGCGGACAAGCTGTCAACCCAACCAGAAAGGTGCCCGATGAACAGCCTGCTCAGCCCACGCGAAATCCTTGAAAAACTGGTCGCCTTTCCCACAGTCAGCGATCAGTCCAACCTGGACCTGATCGGCTGGGTGGAAGCGTATCTTGCCGGGCACGGCATCGCCTCGGTCCGGGTGCCGAATGGCGACGGCACCAAGACCGCCCTGTATGCCATGGCCGGCCCCGAGGCCGAGGGCGGCGTCATCCTGTCGGGGCACAGCGACGTTGTGCCGGTTGCCGGACAGGACTGGACCAGCGACCCGTTCACGCTGGTCGAACGCGACGGCCGCCTGTTCGGGCGCGGCACCTGCGACATGAAGGGCTTTGTGGCGCTGGCCATCGCCGCGATGCCACTGGCGGCCCGGTCCGGCCTGTCGCGCCCGCTGCAACTGGCGATTTCCTATGACGAGGAGGTCGGCTGCACCGGCGTGGCCCCGATGATTGCCGAGATGTCGCGGCATTTTCCGCGCGCCACCGCGGCGGTGATCGGCGAGCCGTCGATGATGCAGGCGGTGACGGCGCACAAGGCCTCGGATTCGCTGGCGGTTCACGTGCGGGGCCACGAGGTTCACAGCTCGATCCTGCACCGCGGCGCCAGTGCGGTGATGGAGGCCGCGCGCCTGATCGACTGGGCCAACAACACCAATGCGGCCAGTGCCGCAGGGCCGTTTTCTGACATTGCCGCCGCCTTCGACCCACCCTGGACCACCCTGCATGTGGGCCAGATTTCGGGGGGAACCGCCGACAATATCACGGCGCGCGACTGCCGCTTCATGGTGACCTTCCGCACCGTGCCGTCCGAGCGCCCCGCCGACTGGGTGAAGGCGGTGCAAACCGAAGCCGCCCGCATCGAGGCCGCGATGAAGGCCATCCACCCCGACTGCGCCATCACCGTGGACCATGTCGGCAGCGTGCCGCCACTGGCGCCGGAAAGCGGCGGTGCGGCCGAGGCGCTGGTGCGGCGCCTGACCGGAGACAACGGGCGCGCCGTGGTCAGCTATGCCACCGAGGCCGGGCATTTTCAGGCCGGCGGCTATTCGGCCATCGTGTGCGGGCCGGGCAATATCGAACAGGCCCACCAACCCGACGAATATCTGTCGGTGCGCCAGTTCGAACGCGGCTGGGCCTTCATGCAGGCGCTGGTGGCCGATCTTCGCTAGGCTTGGTGCCGGCTGCCGCGCGGGTCTGGCGCCCGCCCGCGAACATTGGCAAGATCGGGCAACGTTTTCGCGCGGATCGCCAAAGGGAGAGCAGGAATGCCGATCAGGAACCGTCTTGGCGAGATGCACGCCGACATCGCCGGCTGGCGCCGGCATCTGCATGCCAATCCCGAGCTTTTGTTCGACACCCACGACACGGCGGCCTTCGTCACGGCCCGGCTGAAGGAATTCGGCTGCGACGAGGTGGTGACCGGGATCGCCAGGACCGGGGTTGTCGGGGTGATCCGGGGCCGCGACACCGGCTCGGGGCGGGTCACGGGCCTGCGCGCCGACATGGACGCGCTGCCGATCGACGAGGCAACCGGCGTGCCCCACGCATCGCAAAACCCCGGCAAGATGCACGCCTGCGGCCATGACGGCCACACCGCGATGCTGCTGGGCGCGGCGCGCTATCTGGCCGAGACACGCAATTTCGACGGAACGGCGGTGGTGATCTTTCAGCCGGCCGAGGAAGGCGGCGGCGGCGGCGGTGTGATGGTTGACGAGGGGCTGATGGACCGGTTTGCCATCGACGAGGTTTACGGCATGCACAACTGGCCGGGCCTGCCGGTCGGGCAGTTCGCGATACGCGAGGGCGAGCAGTTCGCGGCCTCCGACACGATCGAGATCACCATTTCCGGGCAGGGCGGGCATGGGGCGATGCCCGACCTGGCGGTCGACCCGGTCGTCGCGGCGGCCCATGTGGTGACCGCGCTGCAGACCATCGTCAGCCGCAATTCAACGCCGGTCAAACCGCTGGTGATCTCGGTCTGCAGAATCGAAAGCAGCGGCCACGCGTTCAATGTCATTCCCGCCTCGGTCCGCATGGCGGGCACGGTGCGCACCATGGACGACGCGACGCGCGATCTGGCCGAACAGCGTATCGCCGCCGTGGCCGAGCACACGGCCCATGCCCTGGGCGCGCGGGCCGAGGTGCACTATCAGCGGCGGTATCCGGCGCTGGTCAATCACCCCGAGCAGACCGGGTTCGCGATTGACGCGGCCCGTGCGGTATCGGGCGGTTGCAGCGAAGCCGCGAAGGTGATGGGCGGCGAGGATTTTGCCTTCATGCTTCTGGCGCGGCCCGGCGCCTATATCCTGACCGGAAACGGCGACAGCGCCGCGCTGCACAACGCGGGCTATGATTTCAACGACGAAGCAATTTCCGCCGGCGCGTCATGGTGGGTCGAAATGGCCGAGCGGCGGATGCCGCTGGCCGGCTAGGGGCCGGCGGCGGGGCCCGAGCGTCGACAGTTTCGCGGCGCCGGCTGCCCCCACCCGGTTGCCTGACGATGGGCAAGGCGGGCGCGCGCGGCGGCGTCCCGTGGGCGTGGCGTCAGTGCCGACACGCCCACGGGAAGGCCCGGATCAGTCGATCCGGGTCAGAAGCTCGTCCAGCGACTTCTTGGCGTCACCATAGAACATCCGGGTGTTTTCCTTGTAGAACAGCGGGTTCTCGATCCCGGAATAGCCGGTGCCCTGGCCGCGTTTCGACACGATGACCTGCTTGGCCTTCCACACTTCCAGCACCGGCATGCCGGCGATGGGGCTGTTGGGGTCGTCTTGTGCGGCCGGGTTCACGATGTCGTTCGAGCCGATGACAATGGCAACGTCGGTTTCGGGGAAGTCGTCGTTGATCTCGTCCATCTCCAGCACGATGTCATAGGGCACGCGCGCCTCGGCCAGAAGAACGTTCATGTGACCCGGCAGGCGCCCGGCGACCGGATGGATGCCAAAGCGCACCTCTTTGCCGCGGGCCCGCAGCCGCTTGGTCAGTTCGCTGACCGATTGCTGCGCCTGCGCCACCGCCATGCCATAGCCGGGCACGATGATGACGCTGTCGGCGTCGTCCAGCGCCGCGGCAACGCTGTCGGTGTCGGTGGCGATCATCTCCCCCTCGACCGCCTGGGCCGGCCCGCTGGTGCCGCCAAAGCCGCCCAGTATGACCGCGATGAAACGGCGGTTCATCGCCCGGCACATGATATAGGACAGGATTGCCCCCGACGACCCCACCAGTGCGCCGGTGACGATCAGCAGGTCATTGCCCAGCGTAAAGCCGATGGCCGCTGCCGCCCAGCCGGAATAGCTGTTCAGCATCGACACCACCACCGGCATGTCGGCCCCGCCGATGCCCATGATCAGGTGCCAGCCGATAAAGCCGGCCAGCGCCACCACGGCCACCATGGTCCAGACATCGGCGCCCTGGAAATACATCACGCCCAGCGCAAGGCAGGCGATCAGCGCCGCCGCGTTCAGGGCGTGGCCGCCGGGCAGCTTTTTGGGTTTCCCGTCGATGCGGCCGGCAAGCTTGCCGAAGGCCACGACCGAGCCCGAGAATGTGACGGCGCCGATGAAGATGCCAAGGAAGACCTCGACCTTGAGGATGGCGATTTCGACCGCGTCCTTGTGCCAGAGCGTTTCGCCGAAACCGGTCAGGTCGGCGTCGGCCATGGCGGTGCCTGCTGCCTTCAGCTCGTTGACCGTGGACAGCATCACGTCGGCATTGAGCCCGATGAAGACCGCCGCCAGCCCGACAAAGCTGTGCAATGCCGCCACCAGTTGCGGCATCTCGGTCATCTGCACGCGGCCGGCCACCACCGTGCCGGCAACCGCGCCGATGCCGATGGCGATCAGGATCAGCACAAGGTTCGACACGCCGGGGCCGAAGATGGTGGCCACCATGGCGATGGCCATGCCGACGATGCCGTACCAGACGGCACGCTTGGCGCTTTCCTGGTTCGACAGGCCGCCCAGCGACAGGATGAACAGAACGGAAGCCGCGATATAGGCGGCGGAAACTAGTCCGGTAGACATCTTTCAGCCCTTTCTCACGACTTCTGGAACATGGCGAGCATCCGGCGTGTCACCAGAAAGCCGCCGACGATATTGAGCGAGGCGATCAGGACCGCCACCAAGCTGAGGATCACCACCGCGATACTGGGGCTGCCGATCTGCAACAGCGCGCCGACGATGATGATGCCCGAGATCGCGTTGGTCACCGCCATCAGCGGCGTGTGCAGCGCGTGGCTGACGTTCCAGATCACCTGGAAGCCGACGAAACAGGCCAGCGCAAAGACGATGAAATGCGACATGAAGCTGGCCGGCGCATAGGCGCCGATACCCAGCATGACCGCCGCGCCGATGACCAGCATCGAAACCTGGCTGCGGGTGGCGCTGCGGAAGGCGGCGACCTCTTGCGCGCGGCGCTCTTGGGGCGTCAGCTCTTTCGGTTTCTCGCGGCTGGGCTGGGCGGCGATGGCCTGAACCTTGGGCGGCGGCGGTGGCCAGGTGACGTCGCCGCCACGGGTCACGGTGGCGCCGCGGATGACATCGTCTTCCATGTCGTGATTGACCACGCCGTCCTTGGCCGGTGTCAGGTCGGACAGCATGTGGCGGACGTTGGTGGAATAAAGGGTCGACGACTGCGCTGCCATGCGGCTGGGAAAATCGGTATAGCCGACGATGGTGACGCCGTTGTCGCTGACGATCTTCTTGTCGGCCTCGGTCAGTTCGCAGTTGCCGCCGCGCTCGGCGGCGAGATCGACGATCACCGAGCCGGGCTTCATCAGCGCGACCATGTCCTTGGTCCACAGGATGGGGGCGTCACGGTTGGGAATAAGCGCGGTGGTGATGACAATGTCCACGTCTGGCGCCAGCTCGCGGAATTTCTCGAGCTGCTTTTCGCGGAACTCGGGGCTTGAGGGCGCGGCATAGCCGCCGGTGGCGGCCCCGTCGCTGGCCGCTTCCTCGAAATCGAGATAGACGAACTCGGCCCCCATGGATTCGATCTGTTCGGCCACCTCGGGGCGCACGTCGAAGGCCAGCGTGATCGCGCCCAGCGAAGTTGCCGTGCCGATCGCCGCCAGACCGGCGACGCCGGCGCCGACGATCAGCACACGGGCCGGTGGCACCTTGCCCGCCGCGGTGATCTGTCCGGTGAAAAAGCGGCCGAAATTGCTGCCGGCCTCGATCACCGCGCGGTAGCCGGCGATATTGGCCATCGAGCTGAGCGCGTCCATCTTCTGCGCCCGGCTGATCCGCGGCACCATGTCCATCGCGATGACACTGGCGCCGCTGTTGGCGGCGGCCTTCATCGGCTCGTCGTTCGCGGCGGGGTAGAAGAAGGAAATCAGCGTCTTGTCGGCTGAAAGGCGGTCGATTTCGACCTCGGACGGCGGGCGCACCTTGGCGATGACGTCGGCCTGTTTCCAAAGCGCGGCCGCGGTCTTGACGACCTCGACCCCTGCATCGACATACATCTGGTCCGCGAAACCGGCTTTCAGGCCGGCTCCGGACTGGATAAGGCAGCTGTGGCCGAGTTTGGCCAGTTGGCGGGCACTGTCCGGCGTCATGGCGACGCGGTTTTCGTCAGCAGCCACTTCTTTCGGCGTTCCGATTTTCAAGTGAACCGTCCCCTTGCGATTTCTGACTGGGCTGCGCAGCAATTGGCAGCAGGCGCGTTCTTACGTCGCGAAAGAAGATTTCTCAAGCGGCGGGCAGGCGAGATCGCGCAGTCGATCAGGTGCGAGACCGGACCGGACCGGGAAATCCGGCCGAACCGGGCAACATTTGGCGATTTACCCCGCCCTTGCCGCTGCTCGTCGATCGACCGAAACATTTGAATCCCGCCGCCGGGCCAAAACTTTGATCATAAACCTTTCAAATGTTTTGATAAGTTGATGCATAGTGAAAATACTGGTGGCTCGAAACGTCAGATTCGATCCACGAGGGTTGTGCGCAGTGGCCCGGCAAATAGCGGAGAATTCATGGCTGAGACTGAGCAGAGCTGGCTGAATGGGCGCCACGCCCTGGTGACCGGCGGCGGAACCGGCATCGGGCTGGCGATTGCGCGCATGCTGGCCGGGCAGGGCGCGGTGGTGACCATCGCCGGGCGGCGGCGCGAACCGCTTGAGGCGGCAGCAGCGGTCACGGCGGGCCTTTGCCCACTGGTGATGGACGTCGCGGACGAGGGGTCGGTCGTGGACGGTATCGCCACCGCGGTTGCGGCGCGGGGACCGGTGGCGGTTTGCGTCGCCAACGCCGGGATTGCCGAAGGCCGGCCGCTGCACGGCTCGACCCTGGAGTTCTGGCGCAACATCATGGCGGTCAACCTTGACGGCGCCTTTCTGACGCTGCGGGAAAGCGTGGCCACCATGCGCGGCCTGGACCGGGCCCGGGTGATCGTGGTCAGCTCGATCGCCGGGCTGCGGGGGCTGAAGGGGGCCAGCGCCTATACGGCGTCGAAACACGGGATGATCGGGCTGGTGCGCGGGCTGGCGGCCGACTTTGCCGGCAAGCCGATCACGTTCAATGCGCTGTGCCCGGGCTATGTCGACACCGCGATTGTCGCGCGCAACGTCGCCGCCATCAGTGCCCGCTCCGGCATGTCCGAGGTCGAGGCGCTGGCGCTGATGACCGGGACCAACGCCCATGGCCGGCTGGTGACCGCGGGCGAGGTTGCCGCCGCGGCGGCGTGGCTGTGCTCGGCCGGGGCCGACAGCGTGAACGGGCAGGCCATCGAGATTGCCGGCGGGCAGCTTTGACGGTGCCCCGGTTGCGCCGCGCCGGTGCGCGGCGCCGGAGGTGGGGGGCGCTGCCCCCCACGCCCCCCGAAGTATTTTTGGAACAATGAAGGGGCGGCGGCGTCGGTTCAGGCAATGGCGTGGGCGGGGCGTTTCGCGAATGCCCTGACCGAGCGGGCACCGATTGGCGTGTTGAATGCCGGGGTTTCAGGCAGCGCCGGGTGACGCAGCGCCCAAGGCTTTGGCGCGCCGGGTGCTGGCCCAGTCGGCCAAGGCCTGCCCGAAGGCGGTGAAGAGTTTGCGCGACACCGGGTCGGTGGTGGCATTGTATTCGGGGTGCCACTGCACGCCCATCGCAAAGCCCGGGGCATCGCGGACATAGACGGCCTCGGGCGTGCCGTCGCCGGCGCGGCCGTCGATCACGAGCCGGTCGGCCGGCTGGCAGATGCCCTGGCCATGCAGGGTGTTGGTCATCACCGTTTCAGCCTCGATCAGGCGGGCAAAGGGGCCACCGGGGGTAAAATGCACCTCGTGGCGCAGGGCGAATTTTTCGTCGAGCGTGCCGTCGGGCGGCATGCGGTGGTTCATGCGGCCCGGGATCTCGCGAATCTCGGGGTGCAGGGTGCCGCCCATGGCGACGTTGAGTTCCTGAAAGCCGCGGCAGATTGCGAAGATCGGCTGGCCCCGCTGCACTGCGGCGCGAATCAGGGGCAGGGCGACCGCGTCGCGGTTACGGTCGAATTCGCCATGGGCGCTGGTGGCGCAATGGCCGTATTCGTCGGGGTGCACGTTGGGGCGGCCGCCGGTAAAGACGAAGCCGTCGCAGCAGTCGAGCAGGTCGTCGACCGCCGCGACCGCCGGGTCCGGCGGCACGATCAGCGGCACGGCGCCCGCGACGTCGCGGATTGCGGCCGAATTCATCACGCCGGTGCCGTGGATCAGGTATTCCTCGTTGATCAGGTGGCGGTTGCCGATGATGCCGACGACGGGGCGGGCCATGTGATCTCCAATTGTTCGGGTGTGTCTGACATAGATCGGCCCGGCGCGGTTGAAAAGCCGTGCTGGCGTCAGAGCCGCGCGGCGGGCCATGATGGCGGGCGCCCTTGTGGCTGTCGCGCCGCGCTCATAACCTGCCACCAGCCATACCTTTGCCCATGTTTCCCGGAGCCCTCATGTCCGCCGCACAGACTGTTCGCCTTGCCGACTATCAGCCGTTTCCGTTTGTCATTGACGCGGTGGACCTGACCTTTCGGCTGGATCCGCGCCGCACGCGGGTGCTGGCCGACATCCGGTTTCGCCGCAACCCGGAGGCGGCGCCGGCCGACCGGCTGGAGTTGAACGGGGAAAGGATGCGGCTGATTTCCTGCCGGGTCGACGGCGCCGAAGTTACGCCCGACATTTCCGACACCGGGCTGAGCCTGGCGGTGCCGGCCACGCCCTTTACCCTGTCGACCGAGGTCGAGATCGATCCACAGGCCAACACGGCGCTGGAGGGTCTTTACATGTCGCAGGGCATGTATTGCACCCAGTGCGAGGCCGAGGGGTTTCGCAAGATCACCTATTATCCCGACCGTCCCGACGTGATGGCGCCGTTCCGCGTGCGCGTCGAGGGGGAGCAGCCGGTGCTGTTGTCGAACGGCAACCCGGTGGCGCAGGGCGAGGGTTTTGCGGAGTGGCACGACCCATGGCCCAAGCCGGCCTATCTGTTCGCGCTGGTGGCGGGCGCGTTGGTGTCGCGCGCGACGCGCTTTACCACCGTCTCGGGCCGCGAGGTTGCGCTGGGCATATGGGTGCGCCCGGGGGACGAGGGCAAATGCGACTATGCGCTTGATGCGCTGGTCCGCTCGATGCGCTGGGACGAACGGGTCTATGGCCGGGAATATGACCTTGACGTGTTCAACATTGTCGCCGTCGACGATTTCAACATGGGCGCGATGGAGAACAAGGGGCTGAACATCTTCAACTCGAAATACGTTCTTGCCAGCCCCGAGACCGCGACCGACCGCGATTTCGAACGGATCGAGGGGATTATCGCCCACGAGTATTTTCACAACTGGACCGGCAACCGCGTCACCTGCCGCGACTGGTTCCAGCTGTGTCTGAAAGAGGGGCTGACGGTTTTCCGCGACCAGCAGTTCACGTCTGACATGCGATCGGCCGCGGTCAAGCGCATCGACGACGTGCTGGCGCTGCGCGGGCGGCAATTCCGCGAAGACAACGGCCCGCTGGCCCACCCGGTTCGGCCGGAAAGCTATATCGAGATCAACAATTTCTATACCGCCACGGTTTACGAAAAAGGGGCCGAGGTGATCGGTATGCTCAGGCGGCTGGTGGGCGATGACGGCTATGCCCGGGCGTTGGACCTGTATTTCGAGCGTCACGATGGCGATGCCGCCACCATCGAGGACTGGCTGAAGGTGTTCGAGGATGCCACGGGCCGCGACCTGGGCCAGTTCGCGCGCTGGTATTCACAGTCGGGAACCCCGCGTCTGGCCGTCACCGAAGATCTGGACCAGGACCGCCTGACCCTGACCTTTCGCCAGACAACCCCGCCCACACCGGGCCAGCCCGACAAGGCGCCGCAGGTGATTCCCATCGCCGTTGGAGTGCTGGACGGCGACGGGGCCGAAATTGTTCCGACCCGGGTGCTGGAAATGACCGGGGCCGCGCAGAGCTTTGCGCTCGACCTGCCGGCGGGCAGCACGTCGGGCAACCGGGCGCCGGTCTTGTCGTTGTTGCGCGACTTTTCCGCGCCGGTGATACTGGAGCGGCAGGTGTCGGCCGAAGAGCGTGCCTTCCTGCTGGCCCACGACACCGATCCCTTCAACAGATGGGAGGCCGGGCGCGCATTGGCCAAGGATGTGCTGAGCGGCATGATCACCGCCGGCGCAGCGCCGGGCCCGGCCTATCTGGACGCGCTGCGCCGGGTGATCGCCGACGACAGCCTTGACCCCGCTTTCCGCGCGTTGGCGCTGGCGCTGCCGCCCGAAGACGACATGGCGCAGTCGTTGTTCGACGCGGGGCACACCCCGGATCCAGATGTGATTTTCACGGCCCGCGAACAGCTCGGCCGGCAGGTGGCCCGGCATCTCGCGGCGGAAACCGCCACGGTCTATGACCAGATGCAGCGCAGCGGCCCCTACAGCCCCGACGCCCGCGACGCCGGCTGCCGGGCCTTGCGCCTTGCCTGTCTGGGGCTGATGTCGCGCCTTGATGGCGGGGCGGCGGCGGCACGGCAATTCGCGGCGGCCGACAACATGACCGAACAGCTGGGTGCGCTGGGCTGCCTGTTGAAGGCTGGCGGCGGACAGGAAGAGACGGCGCGCTTTTACCGCCAATGGCAGGGTGACCGGCTGGTCATCGACAAGTGGTTCGCGCTGCAGGTCGGCCATGCCGCGCCCGACCAGACCGCGAAACTGGTGGGCACGCTGGCGGCGCACCCCGATTTCGACTGGAAGAACCCCAACCGCTTCCGTTCCCTGTTCGGGGCGCTGTCGGCCAACCATGGCGGGTTCCACCACCGCGCGGGCCCGGCCTATGACCTTGTTGCCGACTGGCTGATCCGCCTCGATCCGCTGAACCCGCAGACTGCCGCGCGCATGACCACCATGTTCGAGGCCTGGCGCCGCTATGACAGCGCGCACCAGCAGGCCATGCGCGCCGCGCTGGGGCGGATCGGCGCCGCACCGGGGCTGTCGCGGGACATGGGCGAAATGGTGGAGCGAATCCTTGGCTGACCGCTGCCTGCGGCGTTTCGCGTGCGACCTGAACCAACAGCTATCGCCTGACGCGCTGAAATCCGCGATTTCGGGCGACGTCGGGTGACGCAGGTTTGAGGCAAAGCGCTTCAGCGCCGGGCTGACGCCAAGGTTTGCGCCGCTGCCAAGCGTGACGGCGCCGCAGGCGTGGGGCGCGGTTGCGGGCGCAGCGCGCTGATACGCGGGCCCTGAACCCAGCGCCCGGGATCGGGGCGTTCGCGCGGGGGCGGACTGGCCCACAACTGGCAATAGGGCTGGGCCCGCACCCAGCGCGCCATCTGCGCGCGCCGGACCTCGGACCGCATGGGGCCCCAATCGGCGGACACGCCGCCCCAGCGGGGGTATTGCGCGTGCACGACCCCGTCGCGGGGCACCGTCACCGCCATGATGCGCACCGCGCAGGACAGGTTGTCGCCGCCGTCCTTCAGATCGTCGCCGCTTTGCGCCCGGCAGCCATAGCCGCGCGCCGTGGCCGGCAGGATCTGCAGCAGGCCATACCATGCGCCGTTGCCGCCCACCGCGTCCGGGCGCCAGCTGCTTTCGTGAAAGGCCAGCGCCGACATGAAGCCGACCCAGAAGGCCCGGCGCGCCGCGTCGGGCGCGCCGCGATAGCCGGGGCACCAGTCGGTGATGTCGCGCGGGGTTTCGCGCACCAGTGGTCCGCCATGGTCTCGCAGGGCCGCAAGCGCGGCATCGGTCCAGTCCTTGCCCTCGGCCCGGAAATCCCATTGCGCCGTCGCCGTGACATGCAGCCCGGGCGGGCGCGGTTGCGGCCTGAGGCTGGCCTCGGCCGTCATCCCGCCGAATGTCAGGGAAATTGTGCTAATCATGCAAATCCACAGGCGCATGCAGGCGAAACTGCCGGAAAAGTTTCACTTATTCAATTAGCTGCGATGCAAAGTCTTGCCTCTGGGCAGCGATTTGCCGACCGAATTGGTGCCGGTCGCGCCCTTTGGGCGGGTGGGCATGTTCCGATCAGGTCGCGGTGGGGGGCTTTTGTCGCAATTCGCGCCGCATGATCTTGCCGGTGGCCGTCATCGGCAGGCTGTCCTGCCAGTAGAACGCCCGGGGTGTCAGATGCGCGCCAAGCGCGTCGCGCACCCGGTTGGCCAGCCGCGCCTCGACCGCCGCGTCGGGCCCGGCGCCGGGCGCGGGCACCAGAAAGGCCACCACGGCCTCGGTCCGCACCGGGTCAGGGTGGCCCACGACCGCCGCCATGGTCACCGCCGGGTCGGCGGTCAGGCAGTTCTCGATCTCGCTGGGGCCGATGCGATAGCCCGACGAGGTGATGACATCGTCGTCGCGGGCCACGAATGTCACATATCCGTCGCTGTCCATCCGCCCCAGATCGCCGGTTTTCAGCCATGGTCCGGCAAATTTCGACCGGGTCTTTTCGGGTTGGTTCCAATAGCGCAGGAACATGACCGGATCGGGCGCGCGCACCGCGATTTCGCCCAGCTCGCCGGCGGGCAGTTTGCGCCCGGCAGGGTCGATGATTGCCACGTCGTGCCCCGGAACCGCCCGGCCCATGGCTCCGGCGCGCGACACGCCATGGGCCCGCGACGACGCCACCACCAGATTGCACTCGGTCTGCCCGTAGATCTCGTTCAACTCGGCGCCCAGCGCCGCGCGCGTCCAGTCGACCAGATCCGCGCCCAGGCTTTCGCCGCCCGAGGCGACCGAGCGCACCGCCATGCCCGCGGGCGCCGGGCATTGCGCCATGAGCTTCAGCGCGGTGGGCGGCAGGAACAGCCGGTTGGCACCGGTTCGCCGGATCAGTTCATACGCCTCGGACGCCGCGAAGCGTGGCAGCCGGTGCGCGATCAGCGGCACCCCGTAGAACAGGCAGGGCAGGGCCATGTCCATCAGCCCGCCGATCCAGGCCCAGTCGGCAGGGGTCCAGCCAATGTCGCCGGGCGCGGGCAGGCCGGGATGGCTGACCTCCATCGCCGGCAGATGTCCGATCAGGGCCCTGTGCGGCAGAAGCGCGCCTTTCGGGGGGCCGGTGGTGCCCGAGGTATAGATCATGACCGCCGGGTCGTCGGCCGTGGTGTCGGCGCAGAAGATGTCGCCCGTAGTTGCGCAGGACGCGGCGGCAAACGGCAGCGCATCGCCGCCGCCCGCGTCGCCGCTGCACCAGATGACCCGAAGGTCGGGGCAGTCGCGGGACAGGCCCTGCAGCTTGGGCAGATTGGCCGCGTCCGTCACCGCGGCCCGCGCGCCGCTGTCGGCCAGCCGGAAGCGCAGCGCATCGGGCCCGAAGAGGGTAAAGAGCGGCAGCGCGATGGCCCCAAGCCGGTAGCAGGCCAGATGCGCGATCAGCACCGCGGCGCCCTGCGGCAGCAACAGCGCCACCCGGTCGCCCGGGCCGATGCCCCGGTCGCGCAACGCCTCGGCAAAGGCCACGGACGCGTGGCGCAGCGCCCCATAGCTCCAGCGGCGCCCGCGATGCGCGATCACCGCCACCCGGTCGGGGGCGGTGTCGGCCCAGTCGTCGCAGCAGGCCCGCGCCATGTTGAACCGGTCAGGGACCGGCCAGCGCAGGGGCTGGCCCCAGGGGGCGTGCAGATCGGTCAGCCGCCGGGCGCCGGGCCGCGTCACCGGGCAAAGACCGCCAGGGTCGGCAGGTCGGTCAGGGGCAGGTCGAGAATACGGAACGCGGCCAGCGACAGGCGGCTGCCGCCGTCGGCCGGCACCAGCCGCACCAGCACCGACCGGCCGGTTGCCGGGTCTTCGACGCGCCCGGGCACCTCGGCCCTGACCAGTGCGGTTTTCAGCCACAGCCCGGGTTCGGTCACGTCGCCGAGGCTGGCAACCACGTCGCCCAACGCCCGCTCGTCGCCGTCGGTGGCGGCGTTGGTGCTGGCGGCCACGCGCTGGTCGCGGGTCGTGGTGTCAAAATCCTCGGCCGTGCGCGCCGCGTCGGGGGGCGGTGGCGCGCTGGCCAGCGCGTCGATGTCATCGGCCAGCGCCTGGTTCGGGCGCGGCACCGGGCGCGGCCCGTTCCAGAGCGAAAGCGCGTCGAACAGTGGCGGGCTGGCGGTGGTCTCGGGCTGGGCGCAAGCGGCCAGCAACACGACGATGAGGAAGGCCAGACGCACAAACATGGCCCGACGTTAGGCGGTTGGCCCGGCGCCGGCAACGGCCAACG
>CAYYMJ010000038.1:0-18411 GCA_964472855.1 uncultured Rhodobacterales bacterium
CGCAACGAGCTGCGGCTGTTGCATGACGATGTCGGGCGGCTGGAGGACCGGGTCGGCAACCTGGACCGGCATTTTGTGCAGGCGGCCAGGGACATCGAGGACATCAAGATCTCGGCCGGAAAGGCAGGCAAGCGGTCGCGGCGGCTGGAGTCGTTCGATTTCGATGCGATCGAGGCCGAGGACCAGCAGGTGATTGCCGCCAGTCCCGGCGACTGACCCCGTGCGGCCAAGTTGCGCCGCGCTGGCGCGCGTCGCGGGGTCAGGGGGGCGCTGCCCCCCTCTGCGCGGTGCCCGCGCATTCACCCCCCGGGATAGTTATGGACAGAAGTATGACAGGCGCGGCCGCCGTGGCCGGCCGGCACCAGGTGGGCGGCTGTTGTTG
The DNA here is from genome assembly GCA_964472855.1 of uncultured Rhodobacterales bacterium. GTDB lineage: Bacteria > Pseudomonadota > Alphaproteobacteria > Rhodobacterales > Rhodobacteraceae > Tranquillimonas. Next base: position 383 of record CAYYMJ010000038.1, read on the forward strand.
TGGGCGGCGGCGCGAGAGATGACCTTGGCCGCGTTTGCCCTATCTGCTGGCAGGTAACGGGCGTCGCAGGTGGCGCGCCCCTTGTCGGGATATCGCTTGCATGCCCTGGTTTGCGTTCACGATTGCGGTTGTTGTCATTGCCGGGTTCCTGCTGCGCCGGCGCTTTCTGTCGTTTCGCGGGCAGTCGCCGGCCGACTATCGGGGGCTGGGCCCCGAGTTTGACCTGCGCCGCCATCTGAACGGCGCGTTGCAGTGCGAGGGTGTGATCTTTGGGCCGACCGGGCGGGTGGCGTCGCGTTTCGTGGCCGACATGACCGGAAGCTGGGATGGTGAGACCGGGACGCTGGCCGAGACCTTTCATTATTGCAGCGGCGCCACCCAGCAGCGGCAGTGGCGCCTGACCCTGACCGGTGACGGCGGCATACGCGCCGACGCCGACGATATTGTCGGGCAGGGCGCCGGCTGGCAGGTGGGGCCGGCGGTGCAGATGAAATACCGCATCCGCCTGCCCGAGGATGCCGGGGGTCATGTGCTGGACACGGTCGACTGGATGTATCTGACCGCGGACGGCGTGATCATCAACCGCAGCCAGTTTCGCAAATGGGGTTTCAAGGTGGCCGAACTGGTGGCCACGATGCGCCCCAAACCGGGGGCCTGACGGCGGCGGGGCCGCATTGCGACGTGGCGGAACCGGACCGCCGGCGCGCGGCGGCTTTACTTTTGGCCGGGCTCTGGGACTCTGGCGTGAACCTTTGGGAAGGGGTGGCGCATGACCGAGTTTCTGATACTCGCCTTTGTTTTTCTCGTCGCGGGCGTTTGCGCGGTTCCGGTTGCCACGCGGCTGGGACTGGGGTCGGTGTTGGGCTATCTGATTGCCGGCATCGTCATATCTCCGATCCTGGCGCTGCTGCATGTGGACGTTGTGTCGATCCAGCATTTCGCCGAGTTCGGTGTTGTCATGATGCTGTTTCTCGTCGGGCTCGAGTTGGAGCCGCGGATGCTGTGGGCGATGCGCGCCCGGCTTTTGGGGCTGGGCGGCGGGCAGCTTGCCCTGACGGCGGGCGTGGTGGCGGCGGCGGCCTATGGTCTTGGCCAGCCCGGCACCGTTGCCATTGCCATCGGGCTGGTGCTGGCGCTGTCATCGACGGCCATCGTGCTGCAGACGCTGAACGAAAAGGGCCTGATGAAGAGCGACGGCGGGCAGTCGAGCTTTTCGGTGCTGCTGTTTCAGGACATTGCCGTCATCCCGATGCTGGCGCTGATCCCGCTTCTGGCGATCCCCGAGCTTTTGCATGGCGTCGCGCATTCCGCCCCGGCCGGCGGGGATCATGGCGTTTCGCTCAACCTGACCGAGGATATGCCGGGCTGGGGCGTGGCGCTGGTGACGTTGGGGGCCGTGGCGGCGGTCATCGGCATCGGGTCGTACCTGACCGGGCCGCTGTTTCGGTTTATCGCCGCCGCCCGGCTGCGCGAGCTGTTCGTGGCCACCGCGCTGATGATGGTGGTCGGCATCGCGTTGCTGATGACGCTGGTAGGCCTTTCGCCGGCGCTGGGAACCTTCCTTGCCGGCGTGGTTCTGGCCAACAGCGAATACCGGCACGAGCTGGAGAGCGATATCGATCCCTTCAAGGGCATGTTGCTGGGCCTGTTCTTCATGACGGTGGGCGCCGGCATCAATTTTGGCCTGCTGTTCGACAATTTCCTGGTCATCGTGTCGCTGACGCTGGGCCTGATGGCGTTGAAGATGGCGATGCTTTATGTGCTGGCGCTGCGCTTTCGGCTGCAGGGGGCTGACCGCTGGCTGTTTGCGCTGGGGCTGGCGCAGGCGGGCGAGTTCGGCTTTGTCCTGCTGTCGTTTACGGTCGCCAACGCGGTCATCCCGGTCGAGGTTGCCGATCGCCTGCTGCTGATCGTGGCCATGTCGATGCTGCTGACGCCGGCTTTGTTCATCCTTTTCGACCGTGTCATCGCGCCGCGGTTTGCCGCACAGGACGACCGCGAGATGGACCAGATCGACGAGCACAGCCCCATCGTGATTGCCGGGCATGGCCGGGTGGGCGGCATCGTCAGCCGGATCCTGCGCAGTTGTGGCATGGCGCCGACGGTCATCGATTTTTCCGCCGCTCAGCTGGAATTTCTCAAGGTGTTCGACGTGCAGGCCTATTACGGCGACGCCACACGCCCCGATCTGCTGCATGCGGCCGGGATCGAAAAGGCCAAGCTGTTCGTGATCGCCATCGACGGCAAGGAACAGATAACCGAACTGGTGCGTTATGTGTCGCACCACTATCCCGACGTGCATATCGTGGCCCGGGCCATCGACCGCACCCATGTCTATGACCTGTATAGTGCCGGCTGCCGTGACATCATTCGTGAAACCTACGACAGCTCGCTCAGGATGGGGCGGTCGGCGATTGAAAGCCTGGGGTATACGCGGGACCAGGCCGAACGCATCGTGGCCGCCTTCAACAAGGTCGACCGGCGCGGAATGCTGGAGACCGCCGAGCATTACGACCCGGGCATTCCGGCCGTCGAGAACGAGAAACTGCTGGCCGCGATTCGCGAACGCCGTGGCGATTGGGATGCCGAGATGACCGCCCAGGTCGAAGAGATCCTGGCCGAGCGCGCTGGATGAGGCCAGCGGCGCAGCGACAGGCAAGGGGCGCACGGGCATGAGCCAGGACCAGGCCAGATTTCTGGACGGCAGCCTGACCGGGCATATCATCACCATGTCGCTGACCTCGGCCGTGGGGTTCGTGGCGCTGTTCGTGGTCGATCTGGTCGACATGATCTTCATCTCGATGCTGGGGGTCAGCGAACTGGCCGCGGCGGTGGGGTTTGCCGGAACGGTTCTGTTTATCACCACGTCGGTCAGTATCGGCATCGGCATCGCCGGCGGTGCGCTGGTGGCGCGGTCGCTTGGGGCCGGCAACCGCGCGGGCGCGCGGGAATATCTGACCAACGTGCTGTTGGCCGGGGTGGTGTTCGCGGTGCTGTTCGCGGCGCTGCTGTTCGTCAATCTTGACGGTTTGACCGGGCTGGTCGGGGCCACGGGTGTGACGCAAGAGCTTGCGGTGTCCTACCTGCGCATCCTGATCCCCAGCATGCCTGTGCTGATGGTGGGGATCCTGGCCTCGGCGGCGCTGCGCAGCCATGGCGAGGCGCGGCTGGCCATGATCGTGACGCTGCTGGCCGGCGTGGTGAATGCCGTGCTGGACCCGGTGTTCATCTTTGTCTTCGACTGGGGGCTTGACGGGGCGGCCTGGGCTTCGGTCGCGGCGCGGGTCACCGTGGCGGGCACTGGCGTGTGGTTCGTATTGCGGCGCTGTGGCGGCTTTGCCTGGGCCGGGGTCGGGGCGGCGTTGCGCGACGTGGGGCCCATTGCCGCAATCGCGGTGCCGGCCATTCTGGCCAATGTCGCCACGCCGGTGGGCGGGGCCTATATCACACGGGTCGCGGCGGAATTCGGCGAAGGCGCGGTGGCCGGTATGGCGATCATCGGGCGGCTGACGCCCATCGCCTTTGCGCTGATCTTTGCCATGTCCGGCGCCATCGGCCCGATCATCGGCCAGAATTTCGGGGCCGGGCGTCATGACCGGGTGCGGCGCGCCTATAACGGCAGCGTCATGCTGGTCGTGCTGTATGTGGTGCCGGTTGTGGCGGTGCTGTGGCTGTTGCGGACGCCGATTGCCGATCTTTTCGGCGCACAGGGAACGGCCCGCGACCTGATATTCCTGTTTTGCGGGCCCTTGTCGCTGGCGTGGGTTTTCAACGGCGTGATCTTCATCGGCAATGCCGCCTACAACAATCTGGGCCATCCCTTCTATTCCACCTGGGTCAACTGGGGCCGCAACACGCTGGGCGTTGTGCCGTTCGTCTATTTCGGGGCGCAGGCCTGGGGGGCCGAGGGCGTGCTGATCGGGCAGATGGCCGGCGGTGTTTTCGCGGCGCTGGTGTCGTTCGCCCTGTCCGAAACCCTGATGCGCCGGGCCGAAGCCGGAGCGATCGCCGCCGCCCCAAGACCGGCCTTTGCGCGCCAGGTCCGCCAGTTCACCATATTGCACCACCGCCGCTAGGGGTGGGCCGGCATCGACCGGCTTGACAGTTTGGTATGAAGCATAACTATGATCCAACGTCACGACTGACGCTGGAAAGGGATGCGGCATGCTGGATATCGCCGTCGAGGGCCGGATCGCCACCCTCACGATGAACCGGCCGGAAAAACGCAACGCCATGTGCGACGCGCTGCTTGCGGCGCTTGACGGCTTTTTCCTGGCGCCGCCGCCCGGGGTTCGGGTGGTGATCCTGACCGGGACCGGCGGGCATTTCTGCGCCGGGCTGGACCTGAGCGAGCATGTGCATCGCTCGGCCGAGGACAATCTTTACCACTCGCGCCGCTGGCACCGGGTCATGGAGCAGATCCAGTTTGGCGGGCTGGCGGTGGTTTCGGCCCTGACCGGCGCGGTGATCGGCGGCGGGCTGGAACTGGCGGCCGCGACCCATGTGCGCATTGCCGAGCCGACGACGATTTTCCAGTTGCCCGAGGGGCGGCGCGGCATCTTTGTCGGCGGCGGGGCGACGGCGCGGGTGGGGCGTATCCTTGGTGCCGACCGCATGACCGAGATGATGCTGACCGGGCGCAAATACGGCGCCGACGAAGGGGTGGCGCTGGGGCTGGCGCATTACGCGGTGGCCGAGGGCGCGTCCTTGGAACTGGCCCGAACCCTGGCCGGCAAGATTGCCCGCAATGCGCCGATGTCGAATTACCTGATGATCCAGACCATCGCCCGGGTGTCAGACATGGGGCAGGGCGACGGCCTGTTTACCGAATCGCTCGCCGCCGCCCTGTCGCAGACCACCCCCGACGCCGAAGAAGGGCTGCGCGCCTTTCTGGACAAGCGCCCACCGGTGTTTCGTTGATGGCGGACCCGGCGGCGCAGGCGGCCCACCGTGGCACCCGCGCTGTCAGCGACGCCACGCTGCGCCAGTTTCTGGGCTATAATCTCAAGCGCGCCTTCAACGTGGTTCAGGCCGATCTGAACCGCGCGCTGGCACCCCACGATCTGCGGATGCTGACCTATTCGGCGCTGGTGCTGATCGTCGACAACCCTGGCCTGCGCCAGTCGCAACTGGCCGACGCCATGGATATCGAGCGCCCCAACCTGGTGGCCATCGTCGACAGTCTGGAACAACGCGGCCTTGTGCGGCGCGACCGGGTGCCCGGCGACCGGCGCGCCAATGCGCTGGCCGCGACCGATCGGGGACAACGCCTCTGCCGGCGCGCCGTGGCTGATGTCCGACAGCACGAAGACGCCCTGTTCGCCGCCCTCGATGCCGAGGCGCGGGCGCTGATCGTCACGGCCTTGCAAACGGTGCAGGCCCGCCCCGGCAAGGGCTTGGCGCCGTGACCGAGGCCCAGCGCTTTGTGGACCATTCGGTGCAGCGCGACGACCGCGACGACGGCACGATCATCCTGCGTTCGGGGCTGGACCTTGGCCCCGTGGCCCGCAACACCGGCGACTGGCTGCACCGCTGGGCCAGCGCGACGCCGCGGGCCGTTTTCATCGCCGAGCGTGCGGGCGATGGCTGGCGCGAGGTTGGGTTCGCCGACATGCTGGGCCGGGTGCGCAGGGTGGCGGCCGGCCTGCTGCATCGCGGGGTCGGGCCGGGACAGAGCATCGTCATCCTGTCGGGGCCGTCGGTGGACCACGCGATCCTGATGCTGGCCGCCCAGTATATCGGTGCCATAACCGTGCCGCTGGCCGAGCAGTATTCGCTGATCCCGGCGGCGCGCTCGCGCCTGACCCATTGCGCCGCCAGGACCAGCCCGGCCATGGTTTATGCCGCTGATGGCGACAGGTTCGCCGCAGCACTGGCCCTGCCCGTGTTCGACGGCGTGGCCCGGTGCGTGTCGGCCAGCCCCGGCCCCGGCATGACCCGGTTTGACCAGCTTGCCCATGACGACGCCGCCGCGGTCGATGCCGCTCATGCCCGGGTCGGCCCGGATACGGTGGCCAAGATCCTGTTCACCTCGGGCTCGACCTCGGACCCGAAGGCGGTGCCGCAGACCCAGCGTATGCTGTGCGTCAACCAGGCCCAGTATCTTGCCTGCCTGCCGATACTCGGGGCCAAGCGCCACAAGATGCTGGACTGGCTGCCGTGGAACCATGTCTTTGCCGGCAACGCCAACTTCAACCTGATGCTGTCGACCGGGGGCGCGCTGTATCTCGACGATGGCAAACCCACGCCCGCACTGGCGCAGCGCACCGTCGACAACATGGCCCGGCGCCCAAGCACCCTGTGTTTCGACGTGCCGGCGGCGCATGCGATGCAGATGGCGGCGCTGAAGGCCGACCCGGAGCTGCGCCGCAAGTATTTCAAGGCCATGGACATCTTCTTTTACGCCGGCGCGTCACTGCCCGCCGATGTGTGGGACGCGGTGGCCGACATGTGTGTCGAGGTTACCGGCGAAACTCCGATGATGATGTCCAGTTGGGGGCTGACCGAAACCGCGCCGGCGGCGCTGATCTATCACGAAAAGGGTGGGCAAGCCGGAATGGTGGGGGTGCCGCCGCCCGGGGTCGACGTCAAGCTGATCCCGATCGGGGAAAACCGGTTCGAGATAAGGGTGCGCGGCCCGAATGTGTTTACCGGCTATCTCGACGACCCGGCGCGCAGCGCCGCCGCCTTCGACGACGAAGGCTATTTCCGCACCGGCGACGCCATGCGGCTGGTGAACCCCGGCGATGCCAGCCGGGGCCTGCTGTTTGACGGACGCATCGGCGAGGATTTCAAGCTGACCAGCGGCACATGGGTGCGCGCGTCGACCCTGCGGTTGCAGATACTGGCCGGGCTGGGCGATCTCGCGCAGGACGTCATCGTGGTGGGCGAGGGCCGGGCCGAACCCGGCCTGCTGGTCTTTCCGCCGCCTGTGCTGGGGCTTGCCGGCGCTGGCGGCGCGGTCAGCGACCGCGACTATACCGGCCGCCTGCGGTGGGCGCTGGCCGGCATCATGGCCGGGGTCACCGGATCGTCCAACCGTGTGAGCCGGGCCATGGTCATGGCCGAGCCTCCGGACGTGGGCGCCGGCGAGATCACCGCCAAGGGCAGCCTGAACGTCGGCGCCATCACCCGGCGCCGCGCGGCGCTGATCGACCGGCTTTATGACGATGCCGACCCCGCCACCATCAGCCTGAAGGAGACGCCATGATCGACCTCGACACCATCCGCGCCATCGATTTCCATACCCATGCCGAGGAACCCTGTGGCTGCCATGCCGATGACGGCTATGACGACCTGCAGTCGAGCATGGCGCAGTATTTCGGGGCGCCCTGGACCCATCCGCCGACCATCGCCGAGACGGCCGCGCATTTCCGCGCCCACAAGATTGCCGCCGTGATCTTTCCCGTCGATGCCGAGCGCGAGACCGGCTATCGCCGTTATTCCAACGACGAGGTCGCCGCCGAGGTGGCCGCCAACCGCGATGTGCTGATCCAGTTCGCCAGTATCGACCCGTGGAAGGGCAAGATGGCCCTGCGCGAGGCGCGGCGCGTGATCCGCGACTACGGGGTGCGGGGGTTCAAGTTTCACCCGACCATGCAGGGCTTTTTTGCCAACGACCGCATGGCCTACCCGCTGTACGAGTTGCTTGAGCAGGAAGGCTGTATCGCCCTGTTCCACACCGGCCAGACCGGCGTGGGCTCGGGCATGCCCGGCGGCAACGGCATGCGGCTGAAATTCTCGGACCCGATGTGCATGGACGATGTCGCCGTCGATTTCCCCGGCCTGAAGATCGTGCTCGCCCACCCGTCTTTCCCCTGGCAGGACGCGGCGCTGGCGGTGGCCCAGCACAAGCCCAACGTCTATATCGACCTGTCGGGCTGGTCGCCGAAATACTTTCCCGACATCCTGGTGCGCTATTGCAATTCGATCCTGCGCAAGAAGGTGCTGTTCGGCTCGGACTGGCCGATGATCACGCCGCAACGCTGGCTGGACGACTTCGCGGGCATCGCCATCAAGGACCATCTGCGCGAAGACATCGTGAAGAACAACGCGGCCCGGCTGCTGGGGCTGATCTGATGGATGTGCCAGTGCCGGGGCTGCATCTGTGCTTCGCGCTGCGGGTCGATCTGGGCCCCCCGGTCGAGATGGGGCAGGGCCGTGCCGGGCGGCGGCGTATCATTCCCATCGTCGGCGGCCGCGCCACCGGCCCCGAGATCACCGGCGATATCCTGAACATAGGCGCCGACTGGCAGACGGTTTTCGACGACGGCGCCGCGCATCTGGACACCCGCTATGCCCTGCGCACCGACGACGGCGCGGTGATCGAGATCGTCAACATCGGGGCGCGCCATGGTCCGCCCGGGGTCATGGCCCGGCTGGCGGCTGGTGAGGCGGTGGATGCGGGCGAATACTGCATGCGCACGGCGGCAAGGCTGGAAACCGGCGATCCGCGTTACGCTTGGGTCAATCACACGATTTTCGTCAGCGCCGGTATCCGCCATGCTGCCGCCGTCGAGATTCATATGTATCGCGTGACCTGAGATGCAGCCCGCGCCCGTGCCGCGCTGGCGCTGACGGCGTGGCGTTGCTAAGCCTTGGCGCTGCCACGCCACCGGAGAGACCCGCATGCCCCAAGCCTTCGTGACCACCCGAACGCTGAGGTTCGGCGATTGCGACATTTCCGGGACCGCCTATTTCCCGGCCTATTTCGACATGCTCAACGGCGTGAACGAGGAATTTTTCGCCCATATCGGCCTGGCCTGGCACGAGGTGATCCCCCGCGACCGCTGGGCCACGCCGACCGTGCACCTGTCGTCGGATTTTGCGCGCCCGTCGACGTTTGGCGATGTGCTGACCTTTACGCTGACGCTGCGCGAGATCGGGCGCACCTCGGTCACGCTGGCGCACCGGATTACCTGCGCCGAACAACGGCGCTGGTCGGCAACGCAGGTGCTGGCGGCGCTGGACCTGGACAAGCGCCACGCGATCCCCTGGCCGGCCGGGGTGCGCGCGGTGCTGCAGGACTGGCTGGTCCCCGACGCGAGCGATGGCGCCGACTGAAGGGGCCGGGCGACCGTGGGCGGGCGGCGCTTGCCGCGCACCGTCCCTCCGGCTTGCCGGCGCGCCGGGCTGTGCGGGCAGCGGGTTGAAACCGGCGCGAAGTCGGCCTAACTGCCCCGGGTCAAGGAAGGGACAGACCATGGCAGCGATCGTATCGGTCCGCGAGCTCAACAAGACCTACAAAAGCGGGTTTTCGGCGCTCAGGAACGTTTCTCTGGAGATTGAAGAGGGCGAGGTTCTGGCTTTGCTGGGCCCGAACGGGGCCGGCAAGACCACCCTGATTTCGGCCATTTGCGGGGTGGTGACGCCTTCGTCGGGGCAGGTCATGGTTGCGGGCCACGACATCCAGCGCGACTTTCGCGCCGCGCGGGCCATGATCGGGCTGGTGCCGCAGGAACTGACGCTGGAAATGTTCGAAACGGTGATGAACACCGCGCGGTTTTCGCGCGGACTGTTCGGCCGCAAGCGCAACGATGCCTTTCTTGACGCGGTGCTGAAGACGCTGGCGCTGGACGACAAGCGCGACGTGCCCATCGGGCGGCTGTCGGGCGGGATGAAGCGCCGGGTGATGATCGCCAAGGCGCTTAGCCACGAGCCCCGGGTGCTGTTTCTGGACGAGCCGACCGCCGGCGTCGACGTGGAGCTGCGCAAGGGCATGTGGGAGACCATGCGGCAGCTGAAGGCCAGCGGCGTCACCATCATCCTGACCACCCACCATATCGAAGAGGCCGAGGCCATGGCCGACCGCATTGCCATCATCAACCGTGGCGAGATCGGGCTGGTGGAAGAAACCGGTGCCCTGATGAGCCGGCTGGGCCGCAAGCAGATGCTGATCGAACTGCAGGAACCGGTGGGCGATTTGCCCGCGTCGCTGGCCGAATTCGGGCTGACGCGCGGCGCCGACGCCAATCTGCTGGTCTATACCTACGACATCCAGGGCGAGCGCACGGGCATCACCCGGCTGCTGTCGGCCCTGCAGGCGGCGGGGCTGGCGCTGCGCGACGTGCAGACGCGGCAATCGTCGCTGGAAGACATCTTTGTCGATCTTGTGCGAAAGGACGCGGCATGAATTTCGAGGCCATACGCGCGATATATGTTTTCGAGATGGCGCGCACCCTGCGCACGCTGTTGCAGTCCATCGTGTCGCCGGTCGTGTCGACGTCGCTGTATTTCGTGGTGTTCGGCGCCGCCATCGGCAGCCGCATACAAGAGGTCGAGGGCGTTCAATACGGTGCCTTCATCGTGCCCGGGCTGATCATGCTGAGCGTTCTGATCCAGTCGGTGACGAACGCGTCGTTCGGGATTCACTTTCCCAAGTTTACCGGCACCATCTTCGAGCTTTTGTCGGCGCCGGTGTCGTTTTGGGAGATTACCGCCGGCTATGTGCTGGCGGCGGCGACCAAGTCGTTGTCGATCGGGCTGATCATCCTTGCCACCTCGTTCTTCTTTGTCAACGTGACCATCGCGCATCCGGTCTGGATGCTGGGTTTTCTGGTGCTGACCTGCCTGAGTTTCAGCCTGTTCGGTTTCATCATCGGCATCTGGGCCCAGAATTTCGAGCAGTTGCAGCTGATCCCGCTGCTGATCCTGACGCCGCTGGTGTTTCTGGGCGGCAGTTTCTATTCGATCACCATGCTGCCGCCGATCTGGCAGACCATCACGTTGTTCAACCCGGTGGTGTATCTGGTGTCGGGTTTCCGCTGGTCGTTTTTCGGGACGGCCGATGTCGGCGTCGGCTTCAGCCTGCTGGCGATTCTGGCGTTCACGGCGGTGTGCCTGACGGCCATCTGGTGGATTTTCCGCACCGGTTGGCGCATCCGCAACTGAGCGGGCCTGACCGGCCCGCGCACCGGTGTGGTGGCGCCGCCCGCGGGGCGGCGCGGCCTCCGGCGGGGATATTTCTGCCAAGATGATGGGGAGAATTGCCGCTGTTGGCGGTCGTGCTCTTGTTGCGGGGGGCGCGGGTCTTTACATCGCTGGCCATGCGACATCTCATTCCATTCGTGAAAAAGCCGCCCCGGGTGGCGGTGATCCGTCTGCAGGGCGTGATTGCGGCCTCGGGGCCCGGGCGGCTGAACGATCAGGGGCTGGCGCCGCTGATCGAAAAGGCGTTTTCCCGGGGCAAGCCGGTGGCGGTGGCGCTGGTGGTCAACTCGCCCGGCGGATCGCCGGTGCAGTCGTCGCTGATTGCGGCCCGCATCCGGCGTCTGGCTGACGAGAAGGGGGTCGAGGTTCTGGGGTTTGTCGAGGATGTCGCGGCGTCCGGCGGATACTGGCTGGCGGCGGCGGCCGACCGCATCTGGGCCGACGAAAGCTCGATCGTCGGGTCGATCGGCGTGATATCGGCCGGGTTCGGGCTGGATGGATTCATTGGCCGCCATGGGGTCGAGCGGCGGGTGCACACCTCGGGCAGGTCGAAGAGCTTTCTTGATCCGTTCCGGCCGGAAGACCCCGAGGACGTGGCGCGGCTGAAGTCCTGGCAGGGGCAGATCCACGAGAGTTTCATTGCCCATGTCAAGCGCCGCCGCGGCGGGCGGCTGGGCACGGCCAAGGGGCTGTTCGAGGGCGAGATCTGGGTGGGCCACAGCGCCGCCGAGGTGGGGCTGATCGACGGCATCGGCCATCTGGTGCCGACCCTGAAAGAGCGCTATGGCGACAAGGTGCGGCTGGTGCCCTATCGCCAGAAGCGGCCGCTGTTCGGCCGTTTTGCCGCCCGGGCCGCCGGTGACGCGCTGGGTGCAGTAGAGGATCGGGCGGCTTTTGCTCGGTTTGGCCTGTAGATGATCGTCAAGGCGGTCACGATATTCCTGGTCTTCATCGCGGTGTTGGCGATGTTCGGGCGTTTGCGTTTTCCGGGGCAGAAGCGGCTGGAGGCGATGAAATGCCGGCGCTGCGGGCGCTATCGCATCGGCAAGGGGCCTTGCGACTGCGGGCAGGGCAAGGCCTGAGGCATGGACTTTCTGATTGCGGCGCTGGGGCTCGCCATTCTTCTGGTGTCGGGCGATGTTCTGGTGCGCGGCGCGGTCAATCTGTCGCTGCGGCTGGGGGTTCCGGCGCTGCTGGTCAGCCTGACCATCGTTGCCTTTGGCACCTCGGCGCCCGAGTTGCTGATCGCGGTGCGGGCCGTGGGCGAAGGGGCGGCCGGGATCGCGCTGGGCAACGTGGTGGGGTCGAACATTGCCAACATCCTGCTGGTGCTGGGCCTTTCGGCACTGGTGGCGTGCATCCGGGTCAGCAAGCTGGACATCCGTGGCACCTATCTGACCATGCTGGGGGCAACGCTGTTGTTCATTGGCCTGTGCTATCTGGGCCCGGTGACCCGGGTTCATGGTGTGGTGCTGCTGATGGTGCTGGCGGTCATTCTGGTCCGGCAGGGGCGCCGGGCGCTGGCCGAGCGCCGGACCGGCACGGCCGGCGACAAGGTTGAGGGCGCCGACCCCGATATCGGCTGGGCCCGCATCGGGCTGTTCATCGTCGCGGGGCTGGTTGGCCTGCCGGTGGGGGCCGAATTGCTGGTTCAGGCGGCCACCCACATGGCACGGGAATATGGCATCAGCGAAACCGTCATCGGGCTGACCTTGGTGGCGGTGGGCACGTCGCTGCCCGAACTGGCGACGGTGGTTATGGCCGCGATCCGGGGGCAGGCCGACGTGGTGCTGGGCAATGTCGTGGGGTCGAACCTGTTCAACCTGCTGGCCATCATCGGGCTGGCGAGTTTCGTCGGGCCGCTGCCGGTGCCGCCCGGCCTTCTGGCGTTCGATCTGTGGGTCATGCTGGCGGCGTCGCTTTTGCTGCTGCCGTTCATCTTTTTCGGTTGGGACCTGTCGAAACGCTGGGGAATTCTGCTGACCGGGGCCTATGCCGCCTATATTGCGCTGGTCATCACGTGAGGCGGGCATGAGCGCAGGGCGGGCATTGGTAACCGGCGGGGCGGTCAGGATGGGGCGGGCGATGGCCCTTTACCTGGCGCGGCGGGGCTTTGACGTGGCGGTGCATTTCCACGGGTCCGGGGCCGCGGCGACGCAAACTGCGGCCGGCATTCGCGCCGCCGGGGTCAGCGCGGCGGTGCTGCAGGCCGATCTGCTGGACGTGGCCGCGACCCAGGCGCTGGTGCCGGCGGCGGCGGCGGCGCTGGGCGGGCCGCTGACGTTGCTGATCAACAATGCGTCGATCTTCGAATACGACACCTTGCAGACTGCCACGCGCGACAGCTGGGACCGGCATCTCAATTCGAACCTGCGCGCGCCGTTCCTGTTGACGCAGGCGTTCGCCCGGGATGTGCCGCCGCCTGCCACCGATGCCAAGGGCGAGCCTGTGGCCCGCGGGCTGGTCGTGAACATGATCGACCAGCGGGTGCGCAAGCTGACCCCGGGCTTCATGACCTATACGCTGGCCAAGTCGGCCCTGTGGACGCTGACCCAGACCGCGGCACAGGCGCTGGCGCCGGCGGTTCGGGTCAATGCCATCGGGCCGGGGCCGACCGTGCGCGGCCTGCGCCAGAGCGAAGAGCATTTCGCCGCTCAGCGGTCCGGCACCATTCTGGGACGCGGAGCCGATGCCGATGAAATCTGCGCGGCGCTGGGGTTTTTCGTGGATGCGCCGGGCGTGACCGGCCAGCTTGTCTGCGTGGACGGGGGCCAGCACCTTGGCTGGCAAACGCCGGATATCGTTGGAAAACCCAAGCCCTGACGCGTGCGTTCACGCAAGTTTTGCACCTTGCGGGGGAACTGTCACAAAACGGAAATAAAAAACCTAACCTTTTCAATCGTTTGGCGATGTGGCAAAAAGAGTCGTGCAAAAACAATGGCTTGCAATGCTGCCCAAAAATTGGGCAAAGTGAGCAAACCCCAAGTTCCCAAGGCCGAAGCCTCGATGTCAGGAAGTTCTACCCAGACTTATCCACAGAAACCGTGGAAAGCTTTGCTCTTGTCCGGGGCCAGTGAAAGGTGCAGTCGGTAACAGAATCATGAGCGGTGCGCGATGACCTTCACGCCTGCGCCCGGCCCGGTCGGGCACGCGTGCGTTCAGAGCTATCTCAGGACCCTTGGCAGTGCGCCCGGTGTTTACCGGATGCTCGATGCCAAGGGCGCGGTTCTTTACGTCGGCAAGGCGGCCAACCTGCGTGCGCGGGTGTCCAGCTATGCCCGCCCGACGGGCCACAGCGGCCGCATTGCGCGCATGATTTCCGAGACCGTGTCGATGATGTTTCTGACCACGCGGACCGAAGTCGAGGCGCTGCTGCTGGAGCAGAACCTGATCAAGCAGCTCAAGCCGCGCTACAACGTGCTGTTGCGCGACGACAAGAGCTTTCCCAACATCCTGGTGTCGGCCGCGCATGACTTTCCGCAGATCAAGAAACATCGCGGGGCCAAGCGTGAAAAGGGGGCCTATTACGGGCCTTTCGCCAGCGCCGGTGCCGTCAACCGCACGCTGAACCAGTTGCAGCGGGTGTTCCTGCTGCGCAATTGCACGGACGCGACATTCGAGGCCCGCACGCGCCCTTGCCTGCTGTATCAGATCAAACGCTGCAGCGCGCCCTGCGTGGGGCTGGTATCAAGCGAAGACTATGGGGTGCTGGTGGCCGATGCCGAACGGTTTCTGCAAGGCCGGACAACGCAGGTGCAAGGCCAGCTTGCAGCCCAGATGCAGGCGGCCAGCGACGCGCAGGAATTCGAACGCGCCGCCGCCCTGCGCGACCGTATCCACGCGCTGACCCATGTGCAGGCGTCGCAAGGCATCAATCCGCGCGGGGTGGCCGAGGCCGATGTCATCGCGCTGCACACCGACAGCGGGCAGGCCTGTGTGCAGGTGTTCTTTATCCGCGCGCATCAGAACTGGGGCAATCGCGACTATTACCCGCGCACCGGTGCCGGCGCGGGCACGGCCGAGATCCTGCAGGCGTTTGTCACGCAATTCTATGACGGCAAGGACCCGCCGCGCCTGCTGCTGCTGAGCGACCCGATCGAGGATGGCGATCTTGTGGCCGGTGCGCTGTCGGACAAGCTGGGCCGCAAGGTCGAAATCGCGGTGCCCAAGCGCGGCGAAAAGGCCGAACTGGTGGCCGGCGCGCTGCGCAACGCCCGCGAAAGTCTGGCGCGCAAGATGTCGGAAAGCGCCACACAGGCGCGGCTGTTGTCGGGGCTGGCGCAGGCGTTCGGTCTGGACGCGGCGCCGCAGCGGATCGAGGTTTACGACAATTCGCACATTCAGGGCACCAATGCGGTGGGCGGGATGATCGTTGCCGGCGCCGAGGGGTTCGTGAAGTCGCAGTATCGCAAATTCAACATTCGCGGCGACAGCCTGACCCCCGGTGACGATTTCGGCATGATGAAAGAGGTGCTGACCCGCCGCTTTACCCGCCTGCTCAAGGAAGACCCCGACCGGCAGGGTGGCACATGGCCCGACCTGCTGCTGATCGACGGAGGCGCCGGGCAGATCGGGGCGGTGCACAAGGTTCTGGCCGAGCTTGGGGTCAAAGAGGTGCCGGTCGTCGGCGTGGCCAAGGGGGTCGACCGCGACGCCGGCAAGGAAGAGTTTCACCGGCTGGGCAAGCCGTCTTTCGCCCTGCGCCACAATGACCCGGTGCTGTATTTCGTCCAGCGCCTGCGTGACGAGGCGCACCGGTTCGCCATTGGCGCCCACCGGGCCAAGCGCGCCCGTGCCGTGGGGGCCACGCCGCTTGACGAGGTTCCGGGCGTCGGCGCCACGCGCAAGCGGGCGCTTTTGGCGCATTTCGGCTCGGCCAAGGCGGTGTCGCGCGCCGACCTGACCGACCTCAAGGCAGTCGACGGCATTTCCGACAGTCTGGCCGAGACCATCTATGGCTTTTTCCACGACGGCGGGTAGCGGCCCAAGGGTGCTTCACGAAGCCGGCTCAAGCGGTTACACCGGCGGCATGATGGCTCAAATCCCCAATATACTGACGTTCATCCGCATTCTCGCCGCCCCGGTGATCGTGGCGGTCTATTTCCTGCTGCCGCGCCCTCTGGCCGACGAGGTGGCGGTGGCGTTGCTGATCTTGGCATCGGTCACCGACTGGGTCGACGGCTATCTTGCCCGGCTGATGGGTGTGGAATCGCCGCTGGGCGCAATGCTTGACCCCATCGCCGACAAGGTGCTGGTGGGCACGGTCCTGTTGCTGCTGGCGGCGCTGTTCGGGCTGAACCCGCTGGTGCTGATCCCGGCCGCCGCCATCATGCTGCGCGAATTCGTTGTCAGCGGCATGCGCGAGCATCTGGGCAAGTCCGGCGTGACGATGAAGGTGACATGGCCGGCCAAGGTCAAGACGACGGTGCAGATGGTCGGGATCATCCTGCTGTTGGGCACCGGCATTGCCGAACATGCGCTGTTCGAACGCACCGCCGGGATGGACCCGGGCCTTGTGCGGGCGATCTTTGCCGGGGACGAGCCCGACCTTGTGGGCCTGACAACTGCGCGGACCGCCTGGAACGTGGGCTGGTATGGCGGGCTGATCCTGCTGTGGACCGCGGCCGCCCTGACATTGTGGACCGGCTGGGCCTATTTCCAGACCGCCCGCAAGGCCATGAAGGCGCGGCCATGATCGACGTGCTTTATTTCGCCTGGGTGCGCGAACGCATCGGCCTGCCCCGTGAACGGGTCGAGACCCGCGCCGAAACGGTGGCGGCGCTGATCGACGAGCTTCGCGCCCGCGAAGACCGCTATGCGCTGGCCTTTTCCGACCTTGCCTCGGTTCGGGTTGCCGTGGATCAGGACCTTGCCGATTTCGACGCCCCGCTGGCCGGCGTGCGCGAGGTCGCCTTTTTCCCGCCGATGACGGGCGGCTGATGGCTGTTCGGTTGCAGACCGCGCCATTCGCCCCGGGGGCCGAACTGGACGCCTTTACCGCCGGGCAAACCGGCGCCGGGGCGATCGTCAGCTTTACCGGCATTGTGCGTGACGTTCCCGGCGGCGGCCTGCAGGCGATGGAGATCGAACAGTATCCCGGCATGACACGGGCGGCGCTGGAAAAGATCGACGCGCAGGCCGCCGTGCGCTGGGCTTTGGCGGGGTCTCTGGTGCTGCACCGCCACGGCCACCTGACGCTGGGCGAGCCCATCATGATGGTCGCCACCGCGTCGGCCCACCGGCAGGATGCCTTTGCCGCGGCCGAATTCCTGATGGACTATCTCAAGTCCCGCGCGCCGTTCTGGAAAAAGGAAATCACCGCCGGGGGCGGGGCCTGGGTCGACGCCCGCGAGATCGACGAAGCCGCGCTGCGCCGCTGGGACGACTGAGGCGTATCGGGTTGAACCGGTATCAAGTCGAAGCTGAAACGTCTCGTTCCCGCCAGATATTCGACGCCTTGCGCCGAACGGATCGCTGAAAGGCGGTTCTTGCGGCGCGGGCCGGGCAGCCGCAGCCATGACAATGCGGTCGTGGCGCCTGAGGTTGCGTCGGTGTTCCGAAGCTGAACCCAGACATAGCCCGGCTTAGCTGGATGCGTTCATCCGCTCGATATAGCCGCGCATTTCCTCGGCCTCTTGCCGGGCGTCGCGCAGGCCGTCCATGGCGGCGCGCAATTCGGCCTCGGTCTGGTTAAGCTGGTTGGTCAGCTCGCTTTCCCGGCTCTGGACATAGGCAATTGCCTGGTCGCGGGTTTCTTCGGCCTCGTGAAGCTGCTGCGCCATGTTGTCCAGTTCGCCGATATCGTCCTCGGACACCCGCGACAGCCGGCTGAACAGCCAGTTGGCGAACCAGCCCAGCGCGAAGGCAATGAACAGGATGATCGCGGTCACGATGACAAACTGGATTCTCTGCATTTGGTGCGTCCTTTAGAGCGTGTCGCGTAGGGTCGAAGTCAGAACAGGCTGCCTGTGGCATTCGTTCGAACGCGTGTCTTGATACACTTTGGATCTTGCGAAACGCGACACGCGCTAATTGCCGCCTGCCGCCGGATCGGCGGGCGCGTCTGCTGGCGCGTCGCCGTCGGCCGGCGTGGTGTCGGG
>CAYYMJ010000038.1:18511-22216 GCA_964472855.1 uncultured Rhodobacterales bacterium
GGCGTGGTGTCGGGTGCCGTGCCTTCGGCGGGCGGCGCGTTGTCGGCGGATTGCTGGTCGTCGCTCTGATCCCCGGACGCCGCGCCGTCTTCGGTCGCGCCGTCTGCCCCGCCGTCTGCCCCGTCTTCGGTCGCGTCTTCGGCCGCGTCTTCGGTGGCCAAATCCTCGGGCGCGATAACGTGAAACTCGATCCGGCGGTTGGCTTCTCGGCCTTCCTCGGTGTCGTTGTCGGCGATCGGGTTGGCCTCGCCATAGCCGGTGGCCTTGAGGTTCGAGGTCAGGACGCGCCGCGCCATCAGGGCCGTCAGCACCGCCTGCGCCCGGGCCTGGCTGAGCCCGAGGTTCATGGTTTCCCGGCCCTGACTGTCGGTATAACCGGCAATTTCCATCGGAACCGGCACGCAGTCTTCCATGACCTTGGCGATCTGGTCCAGCGTCTCGCGCGCCGTGCCCGATATCTCGTCCGAGCCGGGGGCAAAGCTGATCTTGTTTTCGGCAATCGCGGTGTTGATGTCGCCAACGCAGGCTACGGGGTCGGGCGTCTGTTCGACCGGTTCGGGTGGAGGCGGCTGGTAACGGATCTGGATGTCGAAATTCGCGCCGTCGCCCAGTTCGTTCGACAACATGCGGGCAATCTCGGCCCGCGCTTCCTCGATCTGGGTAACGCCACGCACGCTGACCTGGTCTTCGGTCACGGTGACCAGCCCGTTTTCAAGCAACGCCAGCGTGTCCAGCGCGGTCAGAACCCGCGGCGCCCAATGCGCCGGCAAGTCGGCGTCCGACCGGGTGCCGTCAGTGACATTCTCGATCCCGAAGCGGGCATAGGCGAAATTCTTGATCACCGTGCGGACCTGATCGTCGGGAACGCGCCCGCGCAACTGGATATCGCCCTCGGGGCTGCGAGTGGCGAGAAATTGCGCCGGGCCGCTGCCGTCGTCATCCTCGACAATCTCGGGCGTCGCGGGCAGCACCGGATACAGCACGAACACCGGCGGCAGGGCCCCTTCCAGCGAGCCGACCGCGCGGTCGAACGCCGCCGGGTCGGTGCCCTCGGGCGCGATCAGCGAAATATCGACGTCCGACATGGTCAGCGCCCCGCCCCCCAGTTCGCCGATGGCGCCGATCCCCGCGATGGCGGCCGCGGTCCATTCGGGCGATGGTGCGCCCAGCCCGATCACGCAGGCCGGGTCGGGCGGCACGCCGACGGCCGCCGCCGCCGACAGGATGCGCTGGCGCCCGTCTTTGGACTGGGCGGTGCAGGCGTCGAACCGGGCGCCGGCGCTGTCGGACACCAGCCGCAGCGTGAAGGGCGCGATCACCGGCCGCGGCGACGAGATTTGCAGCGACACCGGCAGGTCGGCGGGAATGGCGCTGGCCAGCGCCGTCTCAAGCTGGCGCCGCTGCTGTGCGGTTTCGGCGATTGCGGTCACGTCAACCTGGTTGCCCATCACCGAGATCTTCGAGCGTGGCAATTGCGCCAGCGCGGTCAGGCCATAATCGACCGCGGCAAACCAGCCCTCGGGCGCGGGGTAATCGGCGGTTTCCATCAGGTCGGTGACGATGCCGTCGCCCGACAGGCGCTGGATGCGTGTCATCAGGCCTTCGCGGTCCACCGAAGACGGGATCAGGCCGATCACCGATATCCCGGCCCCGTTGCGCAGGATTTCGACCGAGAATCGCGGCGCCGCGATTTCCGACGCCGCCCGAACCTGCATGCTGTCCACGACCCGTGCGTTGTCGACCACCGTCGATGCCGTGCGCAGCGCCATGAAACGCGAAGCCTCGTCTGGCGCGATGCCGCCCAGCACGATCTGCAGCCCATTGGCCGCGACGCTTGTCCAGTCATGACCGTTGCGCCCCAGCGCGGCGACAACGTCTTCCTGGCTGCGGTTTTCGATCCAGCCCACGGCCACGTTGGCGCCGGCCAGCGATATGCCGCCGGCGGCCGCGAAGATCGCCACGATGGTTGCAAGTTTGCTAAGGCGCATGTGTCCAAGATTTCCTGACAAACGCTGGTCTAATACCGCCTCGTGCCTACTGCAATCCGGCGATCACGGCAGCGGCGAAAAACAGCACAACCAGCGACCCGGCGTCGCGGTTGGCACGAAACAGGCGCAGGCAGACGTCGGGCTCGTCGGTATGCAGCCGTGTCAGTTGCCACGCCATGTGCCAGCCCAGCGCCCACGGCCCGCCCAGCGCAAGGACCAGCACCAGAATGTTGCGGTCGCCGGACAGCGCCAGCAACACGGCAGCGGCCATGATCAGCACGCTGGCCACAAGAAAGCCGCGCAGCCACGGCCGGGTGTGGTCGCCGAACAGCCGCGCGGTTGACTTCACGCCGATCAGCGCGTCGTCTTCCTTGTCCTGATGGGCATAGATGGTGTCGTAAAACAGCGTCCAGGCAATGCCGGCGCCGTAAAGCAGCACCGCCGGCCATTCGAGCTGTCCGCGCACCGCCACCCAGGCCAGAAGCGCGCCCCAATTGAAGGCCAGTCCCAGGAACACCTGCGGCCACCAGGTGAACCGCTTGGCAAAGGGATACACCGCCACCAGCACCAGCGACGCCACGCCCAGCCGCACCGCCGGGGCGGGAAAGGTCACGAGGATGGCAAAGGCCAGCAACACCTGTGCCGCACCCCAGACCAGCGCCTGGCGCAGCGAAACCTGCCCGCTGGGCAGCGGCCGTGACCGGGTGCGTTCGACCCGCGCGTCAAAGTCGCGGTCGGTGATGTCGTTCCAGGTGCAGCCCGCGCCACGCATCAGCCAGGCGCCCAGGCCACAGCCGGCGCCGATCCACAGCTCGGCCAGACCAAAGCGGCCGTTTGCCGCCGCGGCCAGCAACAGGCTCCACCAGCAGGGCAACAGCAACAGCCAGGTGCCGATGGGCCGGTCGGCCCGGCTTAGCCGCAGATAGGGCTGCCAGGTGCGCGGGGCGCGGCGGTCGACCCAGTTGCCCTTGACGGCATCGGCAACCTGTCCTTTGGGTGTGTCATGAGCGTCAGGCATCAATAGGCGGGGTCCCGTGGCTGCCAAGGTCAGGCTGTATGTAGATCACCCTTTGGGCGCGAGGCAATCGGTTCCGCTGCTGCCCGAACAGGCGCATTACCTGTTCGGTGTCATGCGGCTGGGCGCGGGCGCCGCCCTGACGCTGTTCAACGGGCGTGACGGGGCGTGGTCGGCCAGGGTGCTTGAGGCCGGCAAGCGCAAGGGCGTGTTGGTGGCCGACGCGCCAGAGGCGCCTCAGGCTGACCCGCCCGACCTGTGGCTGCTGTTTTCCCCGATCAAGAAGGCCCGCACCGATTTCATTGTCGAAAAGGCGGTTGAACTGGGCGTGCGCCGCCTTGTGCCGGTCAGCAGCGACCACACGAATTCCGAGCGCATCCGCCGCGACCGTCTGCAGGCCCACGCGGTCGAGGCGGCCGAGCAATGTGGCGCCACGTTCGTGCCATGGGTCGCCGACCTGCGGCGGCTCGACCACGTGCTGAGCGACTGGCCCGACGACCGGCAGATCATGTTCTGCGACGAGACGCGGGCCGGCGCACCCGGCGGCCTTGTCGCCGCGCGCCCCGGCCCATGGGCCATATTGATTGGCCCCGAGGGCGGCTTTTCACCGGCCGAACGCGCGCGGCTGGCCGCCATGCCCGTGGCCCGGCCCGTCAGCCTGGGCCCACGCATCCTGCGCGCCGACACCGCCGCCGTGGCGGC
>CAYYMJ010000038.1:22316-27995 GCA_964472855.1 uncultured Rhodobacterales bacterium
GCGCTGGGAGACTGGCGATGAGACCGGCGACACCGGCCGATATTCCCGCCATGCGCGCCCTTTGGCAGGCCCATGTCGCGGGGTCGATGTTCCCGCTGGTCAACCTGCGCGACCACGGTCTTGGTGGCCATCACCCCCGGTCGCTGCACTGCTGGATTGCCCTGGATGGCGGGGTTCTGGCGGTCACGAACGAAGGCATCGTCATGCCGCAACTGCCCGACGCGACGCCCGACACATGGGCCGCGGCCGCCCGGATTCTGCGCGGCCGCCCCCTGATCGGCGCGCTGGGCGATGCGGGCCAGGTGCGCGGCTTTCTGGCCGCCGCCGGGCTGACTGGCGGCCCCTTTCGCCATGACGCCGACGAACCGGCCTTCAGCCTCGATTTGTCCCGGCTGGTCGTGCCGCCGGGGCCGGGCCTATTGCGTCCGCCGACCGATGCCGACCTGCCGCGCCTGATCGACTGGCGCACCGCCTATCACCGCGAAACGCTGGGCACCCCGGAAGATGCAGCGCGGGCCACCGCCACGCGCGACATGGCAAGTTATCTCGACCGCGCCAGCCACCGCCTGTTGCAGCATGATGGCCAGCCCCTGTCGTTCACCGGGTTCAACGCGGCGCTTGATACGGCAGTCCAGATCGGCGGCGTCTATACCCCGCCGGGCCTGCGGAGGCGGGGTCATGCCCGGCGCGCGGTGGCGCTGCACCTCGCCGAGGCGCGGGCGGCCGGCGCGACACGCGCCTTCCTGTTCGCGGCCAGCGACATGGCGGCCCACGCCTACCGCGCCATCGGCTTTGAACCCCGGGGCCGTTTTTCCGTTACCCTGTTCGACAAACCACAGGTGATCGCATGAGCTTGTTACGTCCCGAGGCCACGGCCGCCCTGATCCGCTGGCGCGAAGTCATCGCCGGGGCCATGCTGACATTGCTGGGGGTCTGGTGGGCCTCGGGCAGCGGGCTGCTGATATGGCTGGGCGGGCTGGTGGCGGTGCTGGGGCTGGCGCTGGTGGCCGCCGGCATCCAGCGCGGCCGCTTCCGCCGGGGCGCCGGCGGCGCGGGCGTGGTGCAAGTGGTCGAAGGGCAGCTGGCCTATTTCGGCCCCCTGGGCGGCGGCGGATTTGCCATCGCCGCCATCACCCGGGTCAGCCTGTCCGACGGGCGCTGGCGCATCGACGCGGCGGGCCTGCCCGGCCTCGACATACCCGTCAACGCCCACGGTGCCGAACAGCTGTTCGACGTCTTCGCGGCGCTGCCAGGGCTCGAGATCGAGGCGCTGATCGCCAGCGTCGAAGCCGCCCGCCCCGAAACCCAACTGCTTTGGGAACGCGCGGTCGGCAGACTGCATTGACACCCGCCGCCATTGGCCTAGGACGTCCAGACGCGGCAGACAGCAGGAAAGGCCGGCCATGTCGATCCCCCAAACCGGTGGCGGCCCCATCGAGAGCCGCGATCAGCTGGCCGAATACCTGGAAAGCGGCTGCAAACCGGCGGCCGACTGGCGTATCGGCACCGAGCACGAGAAATTCGGCTATTGCCGCGATACCCTGCTGCCGCTGCCCTATGATGGCCCGCGCTCGATCAGGGCCATGCTGGAAGGCCTGCGCGACCGCTTCGGCTGGGAACCCGTGTCCGAGGCCGGCAATATCATCGGTCTGCAAAAGGCCGGCGCCAATGTCTCGCTCGAACCCGGGGGCCAGCTGGAACTGTCCGGTGCCCCGCTGGAAACCATCCACCAGACCTGCGACGAGGTGAACCAGCACCTGCGCGAGGTCAAGGATGTCGCCGACACCATCGGCGCCGGCTTCATCGGCCTTGGCGCCGCGCCGCACTGGACCCACGACCAGATGCCGGTAATGCCCAAGGGCCGCTACCGGCTGATGACCGACTATATGGACAGGGTCGGCACCCACGGGAAACAGATGATGTATCGCACCTGCACCGTGCAGGTGAATCTCGATTTCGGGTCCGAACGCGACATGGTGCAGAAACTGCGCGTCGCCCTGGCCCTGCAGCCGGTGGCCACGGCGCTGTTCGCCAACTCGCCGTTCTTCGAAGGCAAGCTGGATGGCCACAAAAGCTGGCGCAGCCGCGTCTGGCGCGACCTCGACGCCGACCGCACCGGCATGTTGCCCTTCGTGTTCGACGACGGCTTCGGCTTTGAAGCCTGGGTCGACTATGCGCTCGATGTGCCGATGTATTTCGTCTACCGCGACGGCGTCTACATCGACGCGCTGGGCCAGTCCTTCCGCGATTTTCTGGCCGGGCGCCTGCCGGCCCTGCCCGGCGAAACCCCAACGCTCGGTGACTGGGCCGATCACCTGACCACGATCTTCCCCGAGGCGCGGATCAAGCAATTCCTCGAAATGCGCGGCGCCGACGGCGGCCCGTGGCGGCGGCTGTGCGCCCTGCCGGCCTTCTGGGTCGGGCTGACCTATGACCAGACCGCGCTCGACGCCGCCTGGGACATGGCCCGGGGCTGGGACGCCGAAACCCGAGAACAGCTGCGCGTCGCCGCCTCGGTCGACGGGCTGGCCGCAAGGGTCGGCAACATCGCCATGCGCGATCTGGCCCGCGAACTGCTCGACATTGCCGAAACCGGCCTCAAGGCGCGGGCCCGCCCCGGCGCCGGCGGCCTGCTGCCCGACGAGACCCATTTCCTGAACGCCCTGCGCGAAAGCGTCGACAGCGGCCAGGGCCCGGCCGACGAACTGATCGCGCGCTTCACCAACGACTGGAACGGCGACGTGACCCGCGTGTTCGCGGACTACAGCTACTGACGCCCGATCCGCGGCTCGGTCCCGTCCAGCAGGCGGGCGATATTGGGCCGGTGCCGCAACAGGATGATCGCCGCCATCGCCGCCAGCGGTACCGCCAGCACGCCGTGCCCGAACACCAGCGCCCAAACGGGCGCGGTCACCGCCGCCACCAGTGCCGACAGCGATGACATGCGGCTGACCAGCGCCACCACCAGCCATGTGGCACAGGCCAGCGCGCCCAGCGGAAAGGCCAGCGCCAGCACCGTTCCCAGATAGGTCGCCACGCCCTTGCCACCGCGAAATCCCAGATAGACCGAATAGCAATGGCCCAGAAAGGCGCCAAAACCCGCCGCCATGGCCGCGATCTCGCCACCCAGCGCCTGCGCAATCACCACCGCCGCGGCCCCCTTGCCGGCGTCCAGCCCCAGGGTCAGCGCGGCGGCGGCCTTGCTGCCGGTGCGCAAGACGTTGGTGGCGCCGATATTGCCGGACCCGATGGCCCGCACATCGCCCAACCCGAACGCCCGCGCCACCAACAGCCCGAACGGCACCGCCCCCAGAAGATAGCCCCCCAACAGGGCCGCAATGCTCCACCAAAGCTCAGTCACCAGCGCTCTCCTCCATCATCTTGGCGCAAATATCCCCGCCGGAGGCCCGAATTTTCACCGAAAATTCGCCACCTCACCGGCTGAACACCCGCTGCCCGCCAACCCATGTCGCCTGAACCCGGCCCTGCAACCGCGCGCCGTCGAATGGCGTGTTCTTCGATTTCGACCGCAGCGTGAAGCGGTCCAGAACAAAGGGCGCGTCGGGGTCGAACAGCACCAGGTCGGCAGGCGCACCCGCGGCCAGCCGGCCTGCGTCCAGCCCCAGCCGCCGGGCCGGGTTGGCCGACAGGGCACGAAACAGCCGCGGCAGGTCGATATCGCCGCCATGATAAAGCCGCAGCGCCGCCGGCAACAGGGTTTCCAGCCCCAGCGCACCTGGGGCGGCCTCTTCAAAGGGCAGGCGCTTGGAGTCCTCGTCCTGCGGCGTGTGCATCGACGACACCATGTCGATCAGCCCCGACGCCAGTGCCGCCACCACCGCCCGGCGGTCGTCTTCGGACCGCAGCGGCGGGGTCAGCCGGAAAAAGCTGCGATAATCGCCGACGTCGAATTCGTTCAGCGTCAGGTGGTGAATCGACACGCCGGCGGTCACGTCCAGTCCGGCCTGCCGGGCCCGTTCCAGCACCGGCAGCGCGCGGGCGGTGGTGATCTGGTCGGCATGATATTTCGCGCCGGTCATCTCGACCAGCGACAGATCGCGGCTCAGCCCCATGCGCTCGGCCATGGGCGACACCCCCGGCAGCCCCTTCAGCGAGGCGAACTTGCCGCTGGTGGCCACCGCGCCGGCGCTCAGCCCCGGCTCCTGCGGGTGGCCCACCACCAGCGCGCCCAGCGCCCGGGCATAGCTGAGGCAACGGGAAAACACCTTGGTCGAGCGCACGACCCGCAGGCCATCGCCGAAGGCGACGGCACCGGCATCCTGCAAGAATCCGATCTCGACCATCTCGCGGCCGTCACGCCCCCTGGTCAGCGCCGCCATGTGGCGCACGCGCACCGGGCTGTCGGCCCCGGCGCGCCGGGCCACGAATTCCAGCCCCTCGGGGCTGTCGATCGCGGGGCTGGTGTCGGCGCGGGTGACCATGGTCGTGACCCCGCCCGCCGCTGCTGCGCGCCCGGCCGACCCAAAGCTTTCCTTGTGGCGCTCGCCCGGCTCGCTGACCTTCACCCCGACATCGACAATGCCCGGCGCCAGGCAGGCGCCGCCGGCGTCGATCCGTTGGTCGGCGCTTACACCCTCGGGGTGCGGCCGGTCGAACACCGCGGCAATGGCTGTGCCGTCGATCAGCAGCGCGCCGGGGTCGTCGCGCAGCGCGTCGGGGTCGATCAGGCGCGCACTCTCAATCAGCGTTTTCATGCTGTCCCCGCTGGATTTGCCGCATCAGGCCATAGACATGCTCGGCATCCGCGATCCGCTCGAAACCGACCCGGACGTGATGCGACGAATTGCGCTGCCGGCGCAGTTCTTCCGCGAAATACACCGACCCCGGTTTGCCCGCCTCGATGACCAGCGTCGTATCGGCGGCAATCGGATAGGACCGCAGGCTGCGCTTGGCAAAGGGCAGACTGGTGGCGATGAAGGCCCGCGACGAGGTCAGCGTATAAAAGCTGTTGCGCCGCCGGATGGCCGGGAAGAACAGGCTGCCAAAGACTATGCCGACCCCCACCGAGAAATGGATCAGCCCGAAGGCCCAGAAAAACCCGCCGGCCCCGGCGGCCAGGACCATCCACACCAGGGCGAAGCCGGCAAAGAACAGCCCGAAGATCATCACGGCGATATTGCCGATCTTCAGCACGACACGACCGTCGGGCTGCCCCTGCCACAGAATGGTTTCGCCGGGGTCGAGATACGGGGCCCAGCCGTCGCTGTTCGGGTTCATGTGCGCTGCCTCATCCGATCAGCACCCGCAGCGCCACGACCAGCAGCGCCGCCAGCCCCAGCGATCCGGCAATCAGGGCCACCGGCGCGCCGGGCGGCCGATGGCCGGGGCCCGACGCCGCCGGCGCATCGTCTTCCGCCGCCTGCGGCAGGGCCGAGGACGATTGCAGGCCCGGCCCGGCCGGAGTGGCCTGAATTTCGTGCAGGGTGGCCACATGGCGCAGCCCGGCGCCAACAGACAGCGTCTGCGCCATACCGCCAAAGGCACGCCCGCGCACCAGCAGCACCGGACGCCCGATCGCGTCAAGCATCGCCGACAGCGGCGCCAGTTGCGCCGGGTCGGCACCATAGCCCTCGGCCAGATACCCGCTCAGCCCGATGGCCGACAGATCGCCCGGCGACACCAGTTCGATCCCGCCCGCGTCAAGGAAATCGGCGCCCA
>CAYYMJ010000039.1:0-27424 GCA_964472855.1 uncultured Rhodobacterales bacterium
CGACGGCCCAAAAGAGCGGGCGCCCGAGCCACACAGTGAGTCGGGCGCCCGCCAAATTACCGGCCTCAGTCCGTGCTGCGCCTAGTATCGAAGCGCCGTGCAGCACGGAACGTCGATCCGTTTACCGATACTCAAGCTCTTTCGGGCAAACCGACGACAATCGGCCGGCCAAAACCATGGCTGACGGACCGGACTCGTTTGCTACCTTCACGGTGAGGGTATGCATGCCTGCCGAGGATATGGTTGCGCTAAAGCTGGCAACCTGTCCGGCCTTGAACCCCACGTTGGTCGAGCCCTGGGTCGCAATCATGCTGTTGTCCAAATACAATTCAGCGGAATTATCAGCCGCAAAGCGCCCGGAAATGGTCACCGGCGCACCGATGATGCACTTCGGGATAAAGATTTGCAGCACGTATTTGAACGTTCCCGCTGCGCGGTCGTCCCTTGCCCCACCGCCGTCTGCTACCCATTTCGCGGGCGCAAGCATCGACGTCCACGAAGGATGCCGTCCCACCGGGACCGCAGGCACGACGCCCGTGATCCCCGGGCCGGCAAGCTTCCAAGGTGCGGTCCCAGTATCAAGCACGGTGCTGGTTTCTTTTCCGTCCAGGCAGCGACAACAGGGCGCCCTTACGGTGTCTCTGGTCTGAGCTGAAATCGGTGCGGACAGAATCCCGAGAGCTAGCAGCACAAAACCTACAGAGAAAAATGCACGGGTCATCTTAAACATTGGATCCTCCAATTATGTTCGATCAAAAAAGAAGCGCTTCAAAAACATTCGGATTCTGCACAGACAGTTGTTGATCTGACAAGTGCCCAATCCGACCATGCCTCGCGAGCCATCACTTACTGCGCGGCAACCGTTTGTTATGTCGCCAGTTTCTTAGAAGGGATAAGGTCCTTGAATAAGCGGATAACCGCCTATTGCGCGTTGCGAATGCTAGAAAACAGGCGCGTGGCGGCAGTGCCCACCGGCGGATGAAGTGCCAGATCGACTGGGGCTGGATGACCTTTCTGACCTCGCCCGGCTTTGCTAGGGTCCGCGCATGACGCTGAGCAATATCATCGACCTTGCCGCCCACCCCATCGGCGACCCGGATTATCGTGACGCCTGCAAGGCGGCGTTCGACCGTGACGGGGTGCTGGTCATGCCCGGCTTTGTGCAGGCGCCGGCGGTCAACGCAATCGGTGCCGAGGGCGAGGCCAACCGCGCCCGGGTTTACGCCAGGACCGAGCGCCACACCGTTTACCTCAGCCCGCCCGACCCCGCCTTTGCGCCCGACCATCCGCGCAACCGGCTGGTGACGTCGTCGAAGGGCTGCATCACCGATGACCTGATGCCGGCGGATTCGGCGCTGAGAACCTTGTATGATTCCAACGATTTCCAAGGCTTCCTGTGCCATGTTCTGGGCGAAGCGGCCCTGTTCCCCTATGCCGACCCGCTGTCGTCGATCAACCTGCATTTTGCCGAGCGCGGGCAGGAACTGGGCTGGCATTTCGACAATTCATCCTTTGCCATTACCCTGATGGTGCAGGCGCCCGAACAGGGCGGGGCCTTTGAATATGTCAGCAACCTGCGCGACGCCGACGCGGGCGAGATGAGCTTTGCGGCCGTGGGCGCGGTTCTGGACGGTGCGGTTCCGGTCAACCGGGTCACGGTGGACGCCGGCACGCTGATGTTCTTCCGTGGCCGCAATTCGATTCACCGGGTGGCCCCGAACCTGAGCAACCGGACCCGGATGCTGGCGGTTCTGGCCTATAACACCGAACCCGGCGTATCGCTGTCCAGGGCAGCGCGGATGACCTTTTACGGCCGCACGGGCTAGGCCGTGATGATCAGTGCCCCCGGTCAACCCGGATGACGAGCGGCAGTGACCCTGGGGATCTGGTCGCGCGCCTGGCGCGTGGCGACCGGCAGGCGTTCGAGGGGCTGTTTCGGCAATATAATCCCGGGATGCTGCGCTTTGCCGGGGCGATCCTTGGGTCGCGGGCACAGGCCGAAGAGGTGGTGCAGGATGCCTGGCTGGCGATTCTGACCGGCATCGCCGACTATCAGGGGCGCGGCACGCTGGCGGCATGGATGTTCACGATCCTGCGCAACAAGGCGCGCACCCGTGCTGCGCGCGAGGGCCGCTCGGTCTCGCTCGACACCGGGCCGGGCGGGTCCATGGAAGACGGCGCCGCCTTTGATACGGCAGGTCAGTGGCGGCACCTGCCGGCGCTGTGGACAGACATCACGCCCGAACGCATCACCGGCGACCGCGAATTGCTGGACCGGGTAAACCGGGCCATCGACAGCCTGCCCGCCGCACAGCGCGCCGTGCTGACCCTGAAGGTCATGCACGATGTCGCCACACCCGAGATCTGCCGTATCCTCGACCTGACCGAGGCCAATATGCGCGTGCTGCTGCACCGCGCCCGGCACGGGCTGCGCCGGAAACTGGACGGCGACATCGGGGGCATGTGAAAAAAGATCGGAACGACTGTAACGTTTGGTGAACTGGCAGGTCTTGCTGTCATGAGGTCAGGAAAGGAATTGCCAAAATGCTGAGCTGCCGCCATGTGGCCGAACGCGCCGACAGCTATCTGGATCGGGAGTTGCCGCTTTGGCAGCGGGCCCGGATCAGGTTGCATCTGGCGATGTGTCACGGTTGCAGCCGCCTAGTCGGGCAGATGCGCAAGACCCGCGCATTGGCCGACAGCGCCGCGCGGGCCGAGCGCGCGGATGCGCTGAGCGACGGCGACCAGCAGAAGGTCACGGCAATTCTTTCCCGGCTGAATGATAACAGGAATGCCGGCGGCTGAGCCGCTGGCCGAGCTAGGAGTCTTCAAATGTCCAACATTACCCACGGCCTGGTGGCCGGATTCGTCGCGACCGTCGTTCTTACCGTCATGTTGGTGGCGAAATCCATGATGGGCCTCATGCCGGCGCTGGACCCGATCATGATGCTGGCGGCGATGATGGGAATGCCCATCGTCGTGGGCTGGCTGGGTCATTTCATGATCGGCACCGTGGCCTGGGGTGGCCTTTTCGCGATTTTGGGCGATCGTATCCCCGGTGACAGCAACATCGCCCGGGGCGCCACCCTTGGCGTTGCGGCCTGGCTGGCCATGATGATCGTGATCATGCCCATGGCCGGCGCCGGCGCCTTTGGCATGGCGATGGGCATCATGGCGCCGATGATGACCCTGCTGATGCATGTCGTGTTCGGTGTTGTGCTGGGCTGGGTCTATGGTCGTCTGAACAACACGCAGGGCGTTGCCGCCTGAACCGCGCACGCAAGGTTGCGCCGGTATTTGTCGGCGCCGGGAAACGGGGGGCATGTCCCCCCGTTTTGCGTTCTGCGCACCGCACCGGGGCGGGGCGGGGCGGGGCGTCAATCGTCGCTTTCCCGGTCCAGCGCATGGTTGCCGGCGGGGCCACGCATCGGCTGGGTCAGCATCCGGTCAAGCCACAGGTCGCGGCGGGTGCGGAACTGTTTCAGCCCGATGGTCATGCCCTGATGGCCCAGTCGCGGCTGGGCGCGATAGGTGCCGAAGATCCGGTCCCACCAAGGCAGGTTGAAGCCAAAGTTGCTGTTGGTCTCGGCCGGGACGACTGAATGATGCACCCGGTGCATGTCGGGGGTGACCAGGATCAGCCGCAGCCAGCGGTCAACCGCCGGGGCCAGGCGAATGTTGGCATGGTTGAACAGCGCCGTGCCGTTCAGCAGCAACTCGAACAACAGCACCGCGACCGCCGGCGGCCCCAGCGCCGCGACCACGGTCAGTTTCAGCGCCATCGACAGCAAGATCTCGACCGGGTGAAACCGCAGGCCCGTGGTCACGTCGATGGCCTGATCGGCGTGGTGCATGCGGTGCAACCGCCACAGCCCGGGGACGGCGTGGAACAGCACATGCTGCAAATAGATCGTCAGGTCGAGCAGCACCAGCGACGCGACCAGCGCCAGCCAGTTCGGGGCGGCGATGCTGTTGAACAGGCCCCAGCCGCCGGCCTCGGCCTTCAGCGCCAGCCCGACCGCCAGCACCGGGAACGCAAGGCGCAGCACCGCCGTATCGACGGCCACCAGCGCGATATTGTTGGACCAGCGCAAAAGACGCGGAATCTCGATACGCCGGCGCGGTGCGGCCAGTTCCCAGATGGCCAGGGCGACAAGAAGGCCAAGGAACACGGCAAGGCGAATCTGGGACTCGGCGGCGATCAGACTGTCCGACATCGGCGGGCCTCCGGGCCGGAAGCGGCCCAGAGACACATATAGGACATATATCAATAGCTGAATAGGTAGCCGCGCGAAAATCGCGGCGTCAGCGCCTGGTGGATCGAACGTGACGTTTCGAGCCACCGGCATATTCACTACGCATCAACTTATCGAAACATTCGAATGGTTTATGATCAAAGCCTGCACCCGCCGGCGGGTTTCAAATGTTTCGGTCGATCCACTAGCAGGTATAGTTCATGCCCAGCCGCCCACCGTCGACATAGATGGTTTCGCCGGTGACATAGCTGGCCTTGTCCGACGCCAGGAAGGCCACGACATTGGCGATTTCTTCGGGCGTGCCGACCCGTTGCAGCGGGGTGCGCGACATCACGCGGGCCATGGCGGTCGGGTCGGCGTTGACCCCGGCCATCATCGCGGTGTCGATCGACCCCGGGCCCACGGCGTTGACGCGGATAGCGTGCGGCGCCAGCGCCAACGCCGCAGACTTGGTGATCTGCATCACCCCGCCCTTCGACGCGCAATAGGCGGGTATCGACGGAATGGCCACCTGCGCGTTGATGGATGACATGTTGACGATGGCACCGTGGATGCCGCTGGCCACCATGGTTCTCGCCGCACGCTGCAGGGCGGCGAAGACGCCGGTCAGGTTGATGGCCAGCACCTTCTGGAAATCGTCGAGGCTGTAGTCAAGGAAATCGCCCGGCAGGGCGACGCCGGCGTTGTTGACCAGCACCGACACCGGGCCGTGGTCGGCCTCGATCCGGTCGAACATGGCGCCAATCGCGACCGGGTCGCTCATGTCGCAGGTCATGCCCACGGCGCCACCGCCGAGGTCGGCCGCGGCGGCCTGAACCGCGTCAGACTGGATGTCGGCCAGAACAACCTTCAGGCCGTCGGCGGCCAGTGCCTTGGCACATGCCAGCCCGATCCCCTGCGCCGCACCGGTCACCAATGCAATTTTCGCGTCGCTCATCTTGTCCTCGCCCAATCATGAAGTTGCCAGTTGCCCGGGGCCTGACCTCGCAGCATCGCGGCGACATTGCATAGTGGCAGAGGGCCGGTCAACGCCGGTCAGGCGGGCGGGGTGCGCAAAAAGACCGCGGCGGCGGCGGCGGGCAGGTCGCTGCCCTGCATCGGTTGCGTGGCAAAGGCGGGTGACCAGCCGTCGCCCAGCAAATCCGCCAGGTCCCAGGCATCGGGGCCGCGGTTGAAAAACACCCGCGCCGCAGGCCCACGTTCAAGCGCCAGCCGCCCGCCGGACGCCGCCAGCACCGCGACGCCGTTCTCGCGCAGGGCCGGCGTGTCGCGGCGCAGGGCGATCAGCGCCTTGTAGGCCGCGCGCATCGGTTCGTCGCGCGGGTCACCGGCCCCCGGCGGCATGGGTCGGTCGCCCCACGGCATGTCTTGTCGGTTGTCGGGCCACAGACCGCCGCGGCGCCCGACCTCTTCGCCCCAGGCGATGACGGGCAGGCCCGGCGCGGTCAGCAAGGCGGTGGCGGCCAGCAATTGCCGGTCACGGTCGCCGCGCAACATGGCCAGCAGCATCGGCATGTCGTGGTTGGACAGGAAAGGCGCCAGCAACCTGCCCGGCGCAACCTTGTGACGATTGGACAGGTAACGGCCCAGCCGCGCCGCATCGCTGACCCCGGTCAGGAACTTCAGCATCCGGTCGCGGAAGCCGAAGTCCAGCAACGCATCAAGCTCGCCACCCTCGAAATAGGGGCGGGCAAGGTATTTGTCGCCGTCCCAGACCTCGCCCAGCAACAGGAAATCCGGGCCGAGGCGCGCGCGCACTTCGGCCGCATGGGCCCGCCAGAAATCGTGGCTGACATGTTTCACCGTATCCAGCCGGAACCCATCCAGACCGGTGCGTTCGGCAAGGCCGATATGGGCCGCGAACAGCGCGCGGCGGACGGCCGCCAGCTCGGTGCGGATGTCAGGCAGGCCGAAGATGCAGGCGGTCACCGGGTCGCCGCCGCAGTCGTCGCCCTGTCGCAGCCATTCGGGATTGTCACGGGTCCAGTCGGCGCCATAGCCGACATGGTTGTAAACCACGTCCAGGATCACCCGGATCCCCCGGGCATGGGCGGCGGTGACCAGCGCGGCAAGCTCGGCCTCGGTCCCGAAACGGGCATCGAGCCGCGAAAAATCGTTGGCCCAATAGCCGTGGTGAGCAAAAAAGGGCCCGGCGTCGCTGGCAACCGACCCGGGGATTTGCGCGACCAGCGGCGACACCCAGATGGCGGTGGCGCCGAGATCGTCGATCTCGTCCAGCGCCGCGGTCAGGCCGCTGAGGTCGCCGCCGTGAAAGGCCACAGGGTTGGCGGTGTCGACGCCGGTGTTGTTGGTCGGATCGCCGTCAGCGAAACGGTCGAGCATGACGAAATAGATGACCTCGTCCGCCCAGCCCGATTGTGCCTGCGCCGGCGCGCCAAGACCCAAGGCCAGCGCCAGCAGCGCGGCCACCACGCCCCTAGGCAAGGCGCTGGCCGCTGTCGGGGTGGAAAAAGCACAGATGCGCGGTGTCCAGTGACAGGCCGATGTCGCCCGTGACGGCCCCATGCCGCCCCGACAGCCGGGCCGACACCGGTTTGCCGGA
Organism: uncultured Rhodobacterales bacterium; assembly: GCA_964472855.1. Lineage (GTDB taxonomy): Bacteria > Pseudomonadota > Alphaproteobacteria > Rhodobacterales > Rhodobacteraceae > Tranquillimonas. Next base: position 6,820 of record CAYYMJ010000039.1, read on the forward strand.
CAGCTCGAAATAAACGAAAACGTCGGCCCCGGTCTTTTCCACCAGCCTTGGGGTCACCGAGAACCCGTCGCCGGGGCGAAAGTCTTCCGGTCGCGCGCCGACGATCACGTTGCCGTCGGCGGGCAGCGCGGCCGGCAGGGCGGGCAGGCTGACCTGCGCGTCGGGCCCGAAGCGGGCGGTGCCGGTCGCCCGGTCGACATGGGCCGGGAAAAGGTTCATCGGCGGCGAGCCCATGAAATCGGCAACAAAGGTGTTGGCCGGGTGCAGATAAATGTCGTCGGGGCTGCCCACCTGCTGGATCTGCCCGTCTTTCAGCACCACGATCTTGGTGGCCAGCGTCATGGCCTCGATCTGGTCGTGGGTGACATACACAATCGAGGTGCCGGTCTGTTGGTGCAGCCGCTTGATCTCGGCCCGCATCTCGACCCGCAGCTTGGCGTCGAGGTTGGACAGCGGCTCGTCGAACAGGAACAGTGCCGGATCGCGCACCAGCGCCCGGCCCATGGCGACGCGCTGGCGCTGACCCCCCGACAACTGGCTGGGGCGGCGGTCAAGCAGGTGGTCGATCTGCAACAGGCGGCCGACCTCGTCGACCTTGGCGTCGATCGCCGGCTTGGGCATGCGCCGCACCTTCATGCCAAAGCCGATGTTTTCGGCCACGCTCATGGTGGGATAGAGGGCGTAGGACTGGAAAACCATGGCGATGTCGCGGTCGCGCGGCGGCTCGCGGGTCACGTCGCGCCCGGCAATGGCGATGCTGCCGGTTGTGACCTCTTCCAGGCCCGCGATGCAGTTCAGCAGCGTCGATTTTCCACAGCCCGACGGGCCAACCAGCACCAGAAAATCGCCCGGCGCGATGGCAACGCTGATGTCGCGCAACACCTCGGTTGCGCCGAAGCTTTTGCCAAGGTTGCGGATGTCGAGGGCGGTGTCGGTCAGGTTGTCCAGCATGTGCTTTCTCCCTTGGGCACGGGGCCCGTTGACTCTCGGATGATCAATTCTGCCAGAACGCTGGTTTGCAGCGACGCCGCCGGGGCGCCGCCCAGAAGGTCGATCAGCTTGTCGGCCAGCGGCACACAGGCATCGCGCAGTGGCGCGCGGGTGACGGTCAGGCGCGGGTGGAACTGGATGGCGCGAAATTCGGGCAGGGCATCGTCATGGGCGATGACCGAGACGTCGGCGGGCGCGGCCAGCCCCCGGTCGCGCGCGGCCTTCAGCACCCCCGAGGCGATGAGGGTCGAGGCGCAGACAAAGGCGGTGGGCCGCGGCCCGCGCCGCCCCGACAGCATGGCCAGCGCGCTGGCATAGCCATAGTCCTGCGACGGGATGCCATGGGTCACGAAGGCTTGAGGCACCGGCAGGCCCAGTTCGGCCATTGCGGTGCAAAAGGCCCGCAGGCGCTGGCCGGCAAAGGCAAAGGCAGCGTCGCCGTTCAGAAAGGCAATGCGGCTGTGCCCAAGGTCGGTCAACAACTGGACCGAGGCGCGCGCAACCTCGGGGTTGTCGATGTCGTAAAAGGCGTAGCTCGGCGCCTTGCGGTCGCGCCCGTGCACCACGAACGGCACGCCGCGCTGTTCGAGAAAGGCGATGCGCGGGTCGTCGGCGCGGGGGGCGTTGACGATAAAGCCGTCCAGCGTGTTCTTTTCCAGCAGCCGGGCATAGGGCGCGACCGAATCGTCGTCGGGGCCGACCTGGAACACCAGGTCGACGTCACGTTCGGCAAGGCGGCGCGACAGGCCCAGCATCACCTCGATCACGGTGCGGTCGCTGGTCAGGTCGGGGCCGCCGTTGATGACCATGCCGACCATGTCGGACCGCCCCGACACCAGCTTTTGCGCCAGCCGATTCGGACTGTAGTTCAGACGCTTGGCCGCATCCTCGACCCGCTTGCGCGTGGCTTCGTTGACCTCGGGAAAGCCGTTCAGCGCGCGGCTGACGGTGGCGACCGACAGACCAAGTTCGCTGCTGATGTCTTTCAGGGTTGGCACGTCGATGGTCCTGCAAACGTTTCAAATAGCCTTGGCGCGGCACTATGATCCGGGACCAGCTGACACGTCAAGACCGGGCTTGTTCGCGATGTTCCCCAATTCAAAACGTTTTGAAAAATCTCGAGTCGGGTGTATTCAGTTGGCGAATCAGCAAAACCCGGTGAGCACGGAACATGAGCAATTGGTGGCGCGGTGCCACGGTCTATCAGATCTATCCGCGGTCCTTTCAGGACGACAACGGCGACGGCGTCGGTGACCTGGCGGGTATCACCCGGCGGCTGGATCATGTCGCTTCGCTGGGGGTCGACGCCATCTGGCTCAGCCCGTTTTTCACCTCGCCCATGGCCGACATGGGGTATGACGTGTCGGATTATACCGATGTCGACCCCCAGTTCGGCACGCTCGCCGATTTCGACGCGCTGCTGGCCAAGGCCCACGCGCTGGGCCTGAAGGTCATCATCGACCAGGTTCTGTCGCACAGCTCTGACGCGCATCCCTTCTTTGGCGAAAGCCGCCGCGACCGGACCAATGCCAAGGCCGACTGGTATGTCTGGGCCGACCCCAACCCCGATGGCACGCCGCCCAACAACTGGCCGTCGGTGTTCGGCGGACCGGCCTGGACGTGGGAGCCGCGCCGGCGCCAGTATTACATGCACAACTTTCTCGCCGCGCAGCCCGACTTCAACTTTCACAACACGGCCGTGCAGGACTGGCTGCTGGGCACCATGCGTTTCTGGCTGGAGCGTGGGGTCGACGGGTTCCGGCTGGATACGGTCAATTTCTACTTTCACGACCGGCAACTGCGGAACAACCCGCCCATGGTTTATGCCGACGGGTTGGTTCCGGCCGAAACCTATGGCATGCAGGACCACATCCATTCCAAGACCCAGCCCGAAAACATCGGCTTTCTGGAACGCATGCGCGCCCTGACCGATGCCTACGACGCCCGCTGCATGGTGGGCGAGGTGGGCGAGGGCCACAGGGCCGTGCAGGTGATGGCCGACTACACCAGCGGCGACGCGCGCCTGCACATGGCCTACAGCTTCGAAACCCTGTCGGCCAAGTTCTCGGCCGACCATTTCCGCAGCCGCATCGCCGGCTTTTTCGCTGACGCGCCAGATGGCTGGCCCTGCTGGTCGTTCTCGAACCACGATGTCGACCGGCACGTGTCGCGCTGGCAAGACCATGGCGCCGACCCGGATGCGCTGGCCCGGCAGTCTGTCGCGCTGTTGTCGTCCTTCGAAGGCACCATTGGCATATATCAGGGCGAGGAACTGGGCCTGCCGCAGGCCGAGTTGACCTATGACGAGCTGACCGACCCGCCGGGCCTGCGATTCTGGCCCGAGGTCAAGGGCCGCGACGGCTGCCGCACCCCCATGGTGTGGGAGGCCGACGCCCCCAACGCCGGTTTCAGCAGCGCCGCGCCCTGGCTGCCGGTCAAGCCCCCGCATATGGCCCGGGCGGTCAGCGAACAGGGGCAACAGGGCTCGGTCCTGGCCGCCTATCGCGAGGTTCTGGCCTTTCGGCAGGGCGCGGCGGTGCTGCGGCAGGGGTCGACCAGCTTCGTTGACGGCCCCGAGCCGGTGCTGGCGCTGCACCGCACACGGCAGGGCGAAACCCTGACTTGCATATTCAACCTTTCGCCCAGCGGCGTGACCATCACGCTGGACGGCGCAGGAGAAATGACCGGCCCCCGACAGGGAGCCTCACTGGCCGGCGACAGGCTGTCGCTTGGTGCGAACGGATTTGCCTTTCTGGTTCCCTCCGGCACACCCGCCGGGGAATTCCGGATCGTCAGGTCCGACTAGGACGCCGCGTTCGGCGGCAAATTTTGGGAGGAACGTTCCATGAAGAAGTTACTGACATCGCTTTCGGCGACCGCGCTGCTGCTGTCGACCGCGTCTGGCGCCGTGGCGCTGGAAGACGGCAAGATCGTCATCTGGATGGGCGGCGGCAAGGCCGACGTCAACCTGCAGGCGGTTGCTGACGGCTTTTCCGCCGATCTTGGCGTCGACGTGGTGGTCGAAGTGGTCGACCCCGGCCTGACCGACAAGTTCCAGCAGGCGGCGGCCACCGGCGACGGGCCCGACATCGTGCTGTGGGCGCATGACCGTTTTGGCGAATGGGCCGCGGGCGGCCTGCTGCAGCCGGTGTCGCCCAGCCAGGGCGTGATCGACGGCATTCTGGCCTCGGGCTGGGACGCGGTGTCGTTCGGCGGCAAGATCTGGGGTTACCCTGTCGCGGTCGAGGCCGTGGGCCTTGTCTATAACACCGACCTGCTGTCAGAGCCGCCGGCGGATTTTGCCGACATCGCCAACCTTGACCTGCCCGATGGCGTGGCGCCGATCATGTGGGACTATAACAACACCTATTTCACCATGCCGCTGTTGATGGCCGGCGGTGGCTATGCCTTCCAGAAGGTCGATGGCGTCTATGACGGGGCCAACACCGGTGTGAACAACGCCGGCGCCAAGGCCGGGGCACAGGTTCTGTCGGACCTGATCACCTCGGGCACCATGGCGCAGGGTGTCGACTACGGCGTCATGGACGGCGCGATGGCCAAGGGCGAAGTTGCCATGGTCATCAACGGCCCGTGGAGCTGGGGAGGCTACACCGGCGGCGGCCAGAATATCGCCGTTGCGCCGATCCCGGCTGTCAATGGCCATGCCGCGCCGCCGTTCCTGGGCGTTTATTCGGCCGCCGTCAACGCGGCCTCGCCCAACGCCGACCTGGTCAAGGAACTGCTGGAAAACTACGTGCTGACCGATGACGGCCTGGCCGCCTGGAACGCCGACAGCGCCCTTGGCGCGCTGGCCGACAAATCGGCCGGTGCCGCGCAGTCCGACCCCAAGGTTGCCGCCACGCTGGCCAACGCCGCCATCGGCATTCCGATGCCGTCGAACCCGGAAATGGGCGCCTTCTGGTCGGCCATGGGCCCGGCGCTGGGCAACATCACCAGCGGTGCCGCCACGGTTGACGCCGCGCTGGATGACGCCGCCGCGCGTATTCTGGGCGAATGATCTGAACTGGCGGGCGCGCCAACCGCGTGCCCGCCACTCCCTTCCGGGACCGGCCCATGTCAGCGATCGAACAATACACCCCTGGCCCCGCGATCGGCAGCCGCTGGCTGGCGCGCGCTGGCTTTGCGTTGGCCACGCTGGGCGTGCTGTTCATGGCCGTCGTGCTTTACGCGGCCAGCCAGCCGCTGTTCGGGGCGATCCTGCTGATCCTGGCCGCCAGCTTCGGGCTGGTCTTCGGCTCGCGCCGCTTCTATGCCTCGCGCTTTATCTTTCCCGGCCTCGCGGCCATTCTGATTTTCATCGTTTTTCCAATCGTTTACACGGTATATCTGGGCTTCACCAACTACGGGTCGACCAACCTGCTCAGCTTTGAGCGCGCGGTCGAGATCCTTTTGTCGAACAAGACCATCGACACCGACAGCGAAACCGGCTTTCAGGTGGTGCCGGATGCTGACGGTTATCGCATCTATCTGCCCGACGCCGGGTTGATTTCGGGCCCCGTGACGCTGGACGGCGCGGAGACGGCGCAACTGGCCCCTGCCAGCGCCACCCCGGCCGACCCTTTGGCCATGCGCGACGCCATCAAGCTGCGCGCTGGTCTGCAAATGCTTCAGCTTGTGCGCCCCGACGGCGCGGTGTTGCGCAACGCCGGGCTCAGAACCTTTGCCGGCGTGACCGCCGAATACGACCGCACCGGCCCCGACAGCCTGTTGCGCGCCAGCGACGGCGCGGTGCTGACCGCCAACCATGACGCCGGCTTTTTCGAAACCGACGACGGCCAGCAGGTGGCCCCGGGCTGGCGGGTCAATATCGGGCTGGACAATTACCGGCGCATCTTCACCTCGGACGGGGTGCGGGCGCCGATGCTGTCGATCTTCATCTGGACCGTGACCTTCGCCGTCCTGTCGGTGTCGCTGACCTTTGCCGTTGGCCTGACGCTGGCGGTCATCCTGCAATGGCCGCACCTGCGTTTCAAACCGCTTTACCGCCTGCTGCTGATCCTGCCCTACGCGGTGCCAAGCTTTATCTCGATCCTGGTCTTCAAGGGGCTGTTCAACCAGAATTTCGGCGAGATCAACCTGATCATCGAGGCGCTGTTCGGCCTGCGCCCCAACTGGTTCACCGACCCGCTGCTGGCGCGCACCATGATCGTGATCGTCAATATCTGGTTGGGCTATCCCTATATGATGCTGCTTTCCATGGGCTTCTTGCAGTCGGTGCCCGAGGATCACAAGAAAGCGGCGGCGATCGAGGGTGCCTCAAGCCTGCGGGTGTTTTTCACCATCACCCTGCCGCAGATCATCCCGCCGTTCCTGCCGCTGCTGATCGCCAGTTTCGCCTTCAACTTCAACAATATCGTGCTGATCCTGCTGATGACGCGCGGCGGCCCCGACATGCCGGGCACGGTGATACCGGCGGGCGAGACCGACATCCTGGGCAGCTTTACCTACCGCATCAGCTTTATGGACAGCGGTCAGCAATTCGGGCTGGCCGGAGCCATCACCTTTCTGATCTTCATCATCGTCGGCGCGGTGGCCTATGCCAACTTCGTGGCCATGCGTCGCGCGGCCGACAAGCGGAGGCACGGATGATCGTCGAACGCCCCAGCGAACTGCGTGTGAAGAAAATTCTCGCCCACGGATTTCTGATCGTCTTTACCACGCTGATCATGTTCCCGTTCCTGATGGTGATCTCGATCTCGATCCGCGAGGGGAATTTCACCATTGGCGCGCTGTGGCCCGAGCATCCGACGCTGGAACACTGGTATCTGGCGCTGGGGCTGGACTATGTGCGCGGCGACGGCACCGTGATTGAACCGCCATACCCGGTGATGTTGTGGATGTGGAATTCGATCAAGCTGGGGCTGATCGCCGGTGCGGGTGTGGTGACGCTGGCGACGATTTCGGCCTATGCCTTTTCGCGCATCCGTTTTTCGGGGCGCGCGGGGCTGCTGGACGGCCTGCTGATTCTGCAGATGTTTCCCACCACGCTGGCGCTGGTGGCGCTGTATGCCATCTTCGACGCGCTGGGCGAAGTGACGCCATGGCTGGGCATCGACAGCCACCTGGCGCTGGTGCTGGTCTACCTGTCGGGCATCACGCTGCATATCTGGACCATCAAGGGTTATTTCGACAGCGTCGACAGCGCCCTGGACAAGGCGGCGGCGATCGACGGGGCGACGCCGTGGCAGACTTTCCGCCACATTTTTCTGCCGCTGGCGGTGCCGATCATCGCGGTGGTGTTCGTTCTGGTCTTCATCGGCGTGGTGAACGACTATCCCTATGCCTCGGTCCTGATCCGCTCGGAAAACCAGATGACGCTGGCGGTGGGGTCGCGTCTGTATCTGAACGAGTTCAAGTATCTGTGGGGCGATTTCGCTGCCGCCGCCATCCTGTCGGGCGTGCCGATCACCGTGGTGTTCCTGATCGCCCAGAAATATCTGGTCTCGGGGCTGAGCGAAGGGGCCGTCAAGGGCTAGGGGATCGACCGAAACATTTGAATCCCGCCGCCGGGTGCAGGCTTTGACCATAAACCATTCAAATGTTTTGATTAGTTGATGCATAGTGAAAATGCTGGTGGCTCGAAACGTCAGATTCGATCCACTAGGGCGCCGCGCGGGTTGCTGCGACGGCACCGGTTTGCTGCGACGGCACCGCGTTGGGCGGGGTGGTGCGCCTGCTGGTCTCGCGGGGTGCGCGGACAGGCTGTGCTTGTGCCGCGGCATCGGAGCGGGTGATGCGGCGCCTCTGATCACGGACCCGGCGCCGGCGGCCCCTTGAAATTCCGGCCCGCGCGGCAACTATGGCCCCAAGCCACCGGAGCCGCCCATGAAACCCGACACGCCCCGCCATGCTGCCCCCGCCGATGCCGACCGGCGCCGGGGCATTGCCCCGGTCATCTGTTACGACCCCGAAACCCTGCCCGACCCGCGGCTGGGCCAGTTGGCGCCGCGCCGCGCCCTTGCACGGAAGACCGACGAAATCACCGTTCCGCCGCGCGACGCCCGCTGTATCGAGGTCCCGGCGGGCGCGTTCTTTCGCATCGTTTCGGTCGAGGGGCCGCAGGTTGGCGATCTGAATGTCTGGAACCGGCATGACCTGAGCGAAGGCTTCTATTCCGGCAAGACCCGCGCCCTGCATGGCACGCATCTGTCGACCGGTGACCGGCTGTGGTCACGCTTTCCCAACCTGCGCCCGCTGGCCACCGTGACCGACGACACGCTTGACTGGTATGGGTTCGACGCTTTCGGCGGCGCGGTGCACGATGTGATCGGCACCCGCTGCGACCCCTATACCGGGCGGTTGCTGACCGGCGGCGACTATCACTATTGCTGTCATTCCAACCTGACCCGGGCGCTGGCCGCCCATACCGGCCTGAGCCGAGCCGAGGCCGAGCCGCATGTGCATGACGTGATGAATGTCTTCATGTGCACCGGCTTCACCCGCGACACCGGCCAGTATTTCATGAAAGCCAGCCCGGTGCGGCCCGGGGACCATATCGAGTTTCTGGCCGAGGTCGATCTGCTGGTGGGGCTGAGCGCCTGTCCGGGGGGTGACTGTTCGGCCACCCATTCCTCGGACCGTGCCGCCTGCCATCCGCTGCTGGTCGAGGTCTGGGATCCGGGTGCCGTGGCGCGGGCGGATCATGTGACACCGGCGCCCAATGGCTATGACCGCAGCCACGGGCCGGCCTGAGGGCGCCTCTGCCCGCGTGTCGCACGGGGCACCGAGAGCGCCCGACATGGATATTTTTGCCAAGATGATGGGGATCAGGGGTCTTCTGCCCCGGCGGTGCAATAGCCCTGAAGATAGACGTGCGTGCGGGCCCAAGCGGTGCCGGCCACGTCAAGGGCCCGCGCGTCGGTGGCGCAGGGCAGGGGGGCACCGCGCGTGACGGCAAGAACCCGGCCGGCGGGGTTTTCCGGGGCCGGGAAGGTGAGTTCGTAATAGCTGGCCGGCGCGCCGGACGGGGCAAGGGCGTAAAGGCGGATGTTGCTGTTGCGCCCTTCGTGGAACAGGGCGGCGGCAAGGCCGCGTCCGTCGATGACGATGGCGCTGGCCCCGGCCTCGTGCGCGCGGGTCAGGATGGCCCGGGCCATGGCGGCGCGGCCGAGATAGCGCTGCAGCAGTGGCTGGCCCTTTGCATCGGAGAGGGCGGCGGGGAACAGCGACAGCAGCGGGACGGCGAGGCAGAGGGTGCCGTTGACCGCGACCGAGGCCCAGTAGAGGCGCGGTGCGCGCAGCGCCAGCCATGGCAGCAGGGCGACCGAGCCCGACAGATAGGCCGTGACAGCCCAGTTGCCGTAGGCCACCGACAGCAACGCCTGCCCTGTGATGGCCGCCAGCACCAGCATGCAGAAGGTCAGCATGGCACGCTGTCCGGGGTCGGGGTGGCGGAAGGGCAGGAGCAGGAGCAGTGGGAACAGGATGGGCCCCATGACGGCCAGTTGCGTGGCGAGAAAGCCGAGAGCGCCCGTCCAGTCGAGGCTGATGCCACTTTGCAGCCAGCCGGCATTGTCAAGGGTGTGGCTGAGGGTTGCCATGTCGTGGGACAGGTTCCAGGCGAGGTTGGGCGCGACGACCGCCGCGAAGGCCGCCAGCGCCACGGCCCAGTTGCGTGCCGTTGGGCGGGCGGCGGGCGATGCCAGCGCCAGCACCAGCGCGCCCGGCCAGAAGAACAGCGCGGAATATTTGCCGAGGACCGCCAGCCCGACCAGCGCGCCGGACAGGGCTGCGGCCCGGGCGCCGGCCCCGGCGGCGGCGCGCATCCACCACAGCAGGCCGGCGGCAAGAAACGGGGCCAGGATGGTGTCGGTCGAGATCAGGAGGCTGCCCAGCGCCGTCATCGGCAGGGTGACATAGCCGATGGTTGTCCACAGCCCGGCGCGTCCCCGGAACAGGTCTTGGGCCAGCCGGCCCAGCAAGAGCGCCGTGGCGCCGTGAAGGAAGGGCCCGGGCAGGCGGATGGCGAAGGGGCTGTCGCCCAGTACCGCCGTGACCGCCCCGATCACCCAGCCGATCAGCGGCGGTTTCGAGGAATAGCCGAACGCCGGATGCTGGCCCCACAGCCAGTATTGCGCTTCGTCTACCCACAGGTCGGTTTGGGACAGGGCCAGCATGACCACGCGCGCGGCGGTGATTGCGGCAACGAACCACACGGCGGCGGCAAGGCCGGGCCATGGCGAGCCAGTGGATCGAACCTGACGTTTCGAGCCGCCAGTATTTTCCCTATGCATCAACTTATCGAAACATTTGAATGGTTTATGATCAAAATCTTCGCCCGGCGGCGGGATTCAAATGTTTCGGTCGATCCGCTAGATGGGGTTGTCGTCGCGCTTCTTGTTGACGTGGATCAGCCACAGGTTGCGGCTGTAGATCACGATTCCCAGCGACTGGCCAAGGATGAACACAGGATCACCGCGGTAGACGGCGTAGGTGAACAGAATCAGCCCGCCGCCGATCGAGAAATACCAGAAATAGATCGGGATGATCGATTGGCGGGCCCGCTCGGAGGCGATCCATTGCACGAGGAAGCGGCCCATGAACATCAGTTGGCCGAACAGGCCGAAGGCGACCCAATAGAACTCGGGCCAGCCCGAGACGCCGAGCGCGGCGAACAACGTTTCTTTCATTGGGCTTCTCCCGGTGTGGCGCGGGCGGGTTCCGACGCATGGGCCGTCTTGCGCCGGCGCATCAGCCACACCACCCCGGCCAGATCGACCACACCGGCAAGCGCGCGGCCGAAATTGGAATAATTCGACCGCCCGTGTTCGCGCGCCTGGTGGCGCACGTCGACATGGGCCACCCGCCAGCCGTCGCGCACGAACAGGGCCGGCAGATAGCGGTGCATGTGGTTGAAATAGGGCAGGGCAAGGAAGGCGTCGCGGCGAAAGGCCTTCAGCCCGCACCCGGTGTCGCGGGTGCCGTCGTTCAGCAGCGTCACCCGCAGCCGGTTGGCCAGCCGCGAGGCGATCTTTTTCGACCAGCTGTCCTGGCGCTTGACCCGCTGGCCGGCGACCAGACCCAGCAGCGGGTCGGCATCAGGTGCGATCAGCGGCGCGTAAAGGCCGGGCAATTCCGTGGGCGGGTTCTGCCCGTCGCCGTCAAGCGTGGCGCAGACCGGGGCGGTGGCGGCCAGCACGCCGGAATGCACCGCCGCGCTTTGACCGGCCGAGCGCGGGTGTTGCAGCAACCGCACACCGGCAAGCTGGGCGGCGACGGCGGCCACCTCGGCCGCGGTGCCGTCGGTGCTGGCGTCGTCGACGACGATGATCTCGGGCGCGTCGGCCTGGCAGTTTTGGTGGATGCCACGCACCAGCGGGCCGATGTTGCCGGCTTCGTTCTTGGCGGGAATGACGATGGTAACGCGAGGCATGAACAAGGCATCCGGGAAGGGTGGCGGACAATTAGCGAATGCTGCCGCGCAGGAACAGGGCTTTGTTGGCCGTCAGGCGATGCGAATCACGTCCTTGTCGATGGCCAGAACATAGCCGCGCCGGGCGATGTTGCGCACCAGCAGTTCGCTGACCATCTGGTTGCCCAGTGCGTCGCGCAGCCGTTTGATCCGCGTGGCGCCGGCGGCTTCGTCGCAGTCGGCGGCGTTGCGGCCGGAAATCGTGGCCTCGATCTCGGCGCCGGACAGAACCTCGTTGTCCATCCGCGCCTCGGCCAGCACCGACAGGGTTTCCAGCGCCGCTGGCGTCAGCTTGAATTCCATGTCGTTCAGCAGCACGGCATTCTGCGCCCGGTCGATCTGCAGCGACGCCACCTGGATGCCGGCGCGGGCAATCTCGCCGATGCGCCGGTTCAGCATGATGATGGTGACAAGAAACACCAGCGACGCGATCAGCAGGGCGGTCGCGAAGATCAACAGCACGAAGATGATCACGCGGTAAGAGGTCAGAACATCGGAAAAGGCGGTGCCGGACTGGGCGAGAACCTCTAGCAGCCGCACCTCGCCCGTGCCGGTCAGGGCATCGTTTTCGGTAAAGATGCGTTCGACCCGGGCGTTGAAGGCGTTGGCGTCCGGCAGGTTGAGAAACAGCAGCACCGCCGCCAACCCAAGGATGGCGACGATGGCGGCGATACCAAAGACGATGACGCGCTGCGTGGTCTTCCGCGTGTCAGTAGCGGAGGAAATTCCCTGCTGCATTTTCCCGCCTCGCGCCCAGTCCCGATTCGTCAAAGGTGGACAGGACGGTCAGCAGTGTCCAGCCGTTGTCGGCCAGACGGCGGCGAATCAGGCGGGCGGCCGCTTCCGGGCGGCGGCAGGCGACATCCGGCAGGGCCATCACGCCGTAATGCAGCCGCAGCGGGCGGTCGCGCTTGGCCTTGTAGTCGGCATAGCATCCTGCCTGCGCGGCAGGGGCCGGCATGGTCAGCGACAGGCACAGCGCGGCAATGGACAGCAGTCCGCAATTCATGAGCTTTCGCCTTTGCTGCTTGTTCATGTCCCGACCCTTCCCTGGCAGTGCCCTGATTTTCAATAACATCGGCCGATCCGGCAGCCGCTATTCGATAACCGACGCCCGATATTGCCTGACTTTCGCTGTCGGGGCCAGCGTGCAGCCATCCCGACCGGGCACCTTGCCCCGGCCCCCAGATTTCTAGGAGATGCACGATGCTCAAGACCCTGACCGCCCCGCTTCTGGCCCTTGTCCTGGCCGTTACCCCCATGGCCGCGACGCCGGCACAGGCCAACAGCAACGATCTTGGCAAGGTCATCGCCGGGGCCACCTTGCTGTTCATCATCGGGTCGGCGCTGAGCAACGCGCAGACCAGCAACACCACGCAGGTGCAGGTGGTGCGCTGGAAAGTGCTGCCGCGCGACTGCCGCGACTACGTGTCCTACCGCAACAATCCCCTCGAGGTCGTGGGCCTGCATTGCCTGAACCGGGCCAATTTCAGCTATACCAACCGCCTTCCGAACAGCTGTCAGCGCACTGTCCGCGCCTTTGGCCGCAACCGCACGGTCTTCTCCCTGCCGTGCCTGCGCCAGAACGGCTGGACCATCTGACACCCGAATGAGGCCGGGGCGGGCCCTGCGGGGCCCGCTCCTGACGAGCTGCGGCGCGGGATCCCATCCCGCACATCTCCACCCGCGTCGCATTTTGGGGCAGAAGGCTTCGGTCTTCTGCCCCTTTTTCGTGGGCGGCCGCTTGCCCGCCGCGCAGGCCCCGGTATGTCTGCGCCATGTCGCAGCGTCCGATCCCTGGCCCCACCACCGATTTCGAGCGTCGGGCCCGCAAGGCCGGGCACCGGGTGATTGCCGGGGTTGACGAGGCCGGGCGCGGCCCGCTGGCCGGCCCGGTCGTTGCCGCCGCCGTGGTACTGAACACCCGGCGCATGCCCCGGGGGTTGAACGATTCGAAAAAGCTGACCGCGGGGCGGCGGGAAGCGCTGGCCCGCGACATCCGCGAAATGGCGGTGGCATGGTCGGTGGCATCGGCCACGGTGGCCGAGATCGACCGGCTGAACATCCTGCAAGCGTCGCATCTGGCCATGGTCCGCGCCATCGGCGGGCTGGGGCAGGTGCCCAGCGTTGCCCTGATCGACGGCAACCTTGTTCCCAAGGCGCTGGACTGCCCGGCCGAGGCCATCGTCAAGGGCGACGCGCTGTCGGTGTCGATCGCCGCCGCGTCGATCCTGGCCAAGACGGCGCGCGATGCGATGATGGTGGATTTGGCGCAACAGTGCCCGGGCTATGGCTGGGTCAAAAACGCCGGATACCCCACAAAAGGCCATATTGCTGCCATTCAGGCTTTGGGGATAACCCCACATCATAGGCGCAGCTTCGCCCCCATCCGCAACATGTTGTGACAGGTCGCCTCTGTTGTGCGTCGGCGGCCAAGCGCTTGATTCAAAAAAATAATTGACCGCGAATCACCTTTGACTCATCTTCGGTCCAACCAACCGAAGCGCCGGAAAAGGCGCGGGGACAGAGGCAGAGACAAAGATGACCAACAGCGGCGCCAAGGCGCTTTCGCTAAACGAGATCCTGCGCGGCGACTGTGTCGCGGCGATGCGTGGCCTGCCCGATGCGTCGGTCGACCTGGTGTTTGCCGATCCGCCCTATAACCTGCAACTGAAGGGCACGCTGCACCGCCCCGACAATTCCAAGGTCGACGCGGTCGACGATGCCTGGGACCAGTTCGACACCTTCGCCGCCTATGACCGCTTTACCCGCGACTGGCTGGCCGAGGCGCGGCGCGTCCTCAAACCCGGCGGCGCGATCTGGGTCATCGGCTCGTATCACAACATCTTTCGCGTCGGCGCGACGATGCAGGACCTTGGGTATTGGATCCTGAACGACGTGATCTGGCGCAAATCCAACCCGATGCCGAATTTCCGTGGCAAACGGCTGACCAACGCTCATGAAACGCTGATCTGGGCCAGCCGGTCAGAGGGCGCGAAATACACCTTCAACTACGAGGCGCTGAAGGCGCTGAACGAAGGGGTGCAGATGCGCAGCGACTGGATGCTGCCGCTGTGCACCGGGCACGAACGGCTGAAGGATGCCGACGGCAACAAGGCGCACCCCACGCAAAAGCCCGAAAGCCTGCTGCACCGGGTGATCCTGGCCACCACCAACAAGGGCGACGTCGTGCTTGACCCGTTCTTCGGCACCGGCACCACCGGCGCCGTGGCCCGGATGCTGGGCCGCAATTTCATCGGCATCGAACGCGAAGACGCCTATATTGCTGTCGCCGAAAAGCGGCTGGCACGGGTGCGCGCCTATGACAGCACGTCGCTGCTGACCGCAACCTCGAAGCGGGCCGAGCCGCGGGTGCCTTTTGGCCAGCTGGTCGAACGCAAGCTGTTGCGGCCGGGCGAAATGCTGCGCAACGCGCGCGGGCAACAGGCCAAGGTGCGGGTCGACGGCACGCTGGTGGCCGATGACGTGACCGGCTCGATCCATCAGGTCGGCGCGGCGCTTGAAGGCGCGCCCTCGTGCAACGGCTGGACCTATTGGTCGTTCCGCCGCGACGGCCGCGACGTGCCCATCGACATCCTGCGCCAGCAAATCCGGTCCGAGATGCAGTGATCAGCCATACCGTCGGTGCCTGTGGTCCGCCACGGCACGACGTGGGTGGATCGAATCTGACGTTTCGAGCCACCAGTATTTTCACTATGCATCAACTAATCAAAACATTTGAATGGTTTATGGTCAAAGCCCGCGCCCGGCGGCGGGATTCAAATGTTTCGGTCGATCCACCAGACCCCGCCATCACCGAGGCCGGGTCCTTTTTTCCGGCTCAGCCCGCCGCCAGTTCGGCCCGGTGCGCGGCCACCAGATCGGCCATGCTGTCAAAGCGAAAGTCACAGGCCGGCATGTCGCCGGGGTTCATGGTGGCGCCGAACCCGTCCTTGCCGTGCCGGCGGTAGATCCAGCAATTGCGCAACCCGTGGCGGTTGGCCGGGGCATGATCGTGAAACATGCTTTCGGCCGTGTGCAGGATCTGGTGTTTTTCGACGCCCAGCCGGGCCAGCGCCTGCAGCATATAGTCGAAATTGCGGTCTGACGGCTTGTAGCTGCCCACATCCTCGGCCGTATAGACCGCGTCGAACGCCACCCCCAGCCGGGCGTTCGAGCCCTGAAAACTCTGGTTGTCGGTGTTGGTCAGCACCGCCAGCCGGAAATGCCGTTGCAGATAGGCCAGCGCCGCGCGGCTGTCGTCGAAGGCTGGCCACTGGCGCACCGAAAGCCCGTAGGCCTGGCATTCCTCCCAACTGACGGCGATGCCCCATTCCTCGGCCAGCCGGCGATAGACCACGGGCAGAAGGTCGCTGTATTTGCGGGCCGGGGTCCAGCGCTGGGCGGTCGATTCCTGAAAGGCATGGGCCTGCAAGATCTCGTCACGGGTCAGCGCGCGGTCCACCCGGTCGGTCAGCGGCCTCAGCGCCGCGACCATGCCGCTTTCCCAGTCGATCAGCGTTCCATAGACATCGAATGTCAGCACCTTGAAGTCGCTCAGCCTCATGTCCGTCTCCTCTTTCCCGGCCCGGCCCGGCGTCCGCTTTGCTCTTTCGCCGGTCATAGCCTCGGGGTATCATATGACACAAGTGAATGATTGGCATGCATCCAGCCATATCTGTCATGATCGGAGGCAAACCTGTCCGAGCGACTCGACATCGACGCCCTGCGCGCCCTGCAGGCCATCGCCGACAGCGGCGGCGTGACCCGCGCCGCCGCGCTACTGGGGCTGTCGCAATCGGCTGTCAGTCACAAGATCCGCCGGCTTGAACAGACGCTCGACTGCCAGCTGCTGGCCCGCCGCCCCGGGGCGCCCCTGTTTACCGAGGCCGGGCGCCGGCTGAACGACTATGCCCGGCGCCTGACCGCCCTGCATGACGAGGCGCTGGCCGACCTTGGCAAGAAGCCCCTGAACGGCGCGATCCGCCTTGGCATAACCGAGGATACCGCCACCAGCGATATCGCCCGCATCCTCGGCCGCTTTGCCCGGCTCTACCCAGGCGTGGGGGTGCGCATCCGCACGGCCCAAAGCCTGACGGTGCAGTCATGGCTGGCGTCGGGCGCGCTCGACCTTGCCGTGTGTCAGGTCTTCACGTCTCAGGTTGCCCCGGGCGACCGGCGGCTGTTCGACGACACCCTGCACTGGGTCGCCGCCGCCGACTTCGCGCTCGACCCCGCAGCGCCGGTGCCCTTCCTGTCCTTCGACCGCAACTGCTTTTACCGCAAATGGGGGCTGGCCGAAGGTCAGGCCCGGGGACATCGGTTCCAGACCGTGCTGGAATGCCCCAGCGCCGCCGGCATCCGGTCGGCGGTCAGGGCCGGGCTGGGGGTGGCGCTGCTGAACGGACTGCACGTGACCCCGGACATGCGCGTGATCGACGATGTGTTCCCGCCGCCACCCGGCCTCACCTTCGTGGCCCGCAGCCCCCGCGCCGCGCTGCCCGCGCCGGTCGCGGCGCTGATGCGCGAAATCGGCGATGGCCTGCGCGCCCGCCCGCCCGCGCCCATGGCCGTCGCCCGTCCAATGGCCTAGACGGAAACCCAAAGCCCCAAACGGCCGCACACCACGGCGAAAGGACCACCCCATGACCGGACCAAGACACAGCATCGTCCTAGCCGAACGGCCCAGCGGCACGCCAACCCCGGCCTGTTTCCGGCTGGAAACCCAGCCCCTGCCCACCCCGGCCAGCGGCGAAGTGCTGGCCCGGGTCATCTGGCTGTCGCTCGACCCCTACATGCGCGGCCGCATGGACGACGCCAAATCCTATGCGTCGCCCGTGGCGCTGGATGCGGTGATGGAAGGCGGCGCGGTGGCCGAGGTCATGACCAGCGCCGACGACCGCTTTGCCCCGGGCGACATCGTCACCGGCCAGTTCGGCTGGACAACCCACGGTGTCCTGCCGGCAAACGCGCTGCGCCGGCTCGACCCCGCTCTCGCCCCGATCCAGACCGCGCTGGGCGTTCTCGGCATGCCCGGTCTGACCGCCTGGGTGGGGCTGAACGATATCCTGCGCATGCAGTCCGGCGAAACCCTGGTGGTGTCGGCGGCCACCGGCGCGGTGGGCTCGCTGGCCGGGCAACTGGCCCGCGCCCGCGGCCTCAACGTGATCGGCGTCGCCGGCGGCGCCGACAAATGCGCCTACGCCACCGACAAGCTGGGCTATGACGCCTGCCTCGACCATCGCGACAGCGACGCCGCCGCCCTTGGCGCCCGCCTGCGCGACGCGGCGCCCAATGGCATCGACGGCTATTTCGAAAACGTCGGCGGCAAGACCCTGTCAGCCGTCCTGCCCAACATGAACGTGAATGCTCGCATCGCGCTCTGCGGCATGATCGCCTGGTATTCGGGCCGCAATCTCGATCAGGCGCTGCCGCTGCCACAGGTCTGGCGCCGCATCCTCACCCACCGCCTGCGCGTCGAGGGCTTTATCATCTTCGACCATTTCCAGCGCTTCCCCGCGTTTCTGGCCGACGTCGGTCCCATGGTCCGCGACGGACAGATCAGCTACCGCGAAACCGTTGCCGAAGGTCTCGAAAACGCGCCGGCCGCCTTCCTGAAGCTGCTCGACGGCGGCAATTTCGGCAAACAACTGGTCCGTATCGGGCCCGATCCAGCCCCCTGACCGCCCCGATCAGCTTGGTCGAAATATCCCGGGGGTGAATGTGCGGGCACCGCGCAGAGGGGGCAGCGCCCCCTGTCCCCGGCGACGCCCAGCGGGCGGCGCAAACCCTCAGCGCCGGGCGCCCAGGATAACCGCCGCCACCAGCACGACCAGATTACCCACCAGCAAAACCGCCCCGGCCATCGCTCCACCGGTCCCCGCCCCGGCCAGCAGCGCGGCGGCGGCCACCACCACCAACACCGCGCCGGTCAGGCGGATGTCGGCCACGAACATGCCGAAAAGCTCGGACAGTATCTCGCGCAACAGGCTCATGACGCGGCCACCCCGCGTCCGGCCCGGGCCAGCCGCGCCGCCAGCAGGCCCGCGCCCAGAAACAGCGCCGCAAAGCCGAACAGCGCCAGGTCGGCCCCGGGCCATTCGATACCCAGGCCCTCACCGGTCCAGAAGACACCAAAGGCCGACAGCATCACCCCGACACCGAATTTCAGCGTGTTCTCGGGCACCTGCGCCAACGGCTTGCGCAGCATCGCCCCGATCGCCAGCACCACCAGGCAGGCCGCCAGCGCGCCCAGCCCGGCCGGCCAGATCAGGCCACGCCCGGCGCCGACGGCGATAACGATGAACACAACCTCCAGCCCTTCCAGCAACACCGCCTTGAAGGCCGCGATGCCGGCAATCCAGTCCCCCGAACGGCCGCGCGCGTCGTCGCGGCCGATCTGCGCGGTTTCACGCGCGAAGATCGCCGTCTCGTCATGCAGGGGCAACACACCGGCCGCGCGCAGGGCCGCCTTGCGCAGCCAGCCCATCCCGAACAGCAGCAGCAGCACGCCAACCACCAGTTGCAGCAGATGCAGCGGCACCCGGTCCAGCAGCGGCCCCAGCGTCAGCACGATGGCCGCCAGCACCGCCAGCGCCGCCCCGGTGCCCCACAGCGCGGGTCGCCAGCCGCGCAGCGTGGCGACGGCAAGGATGATGGTAAAGGCTTCGACGACCTCGACCACCGACGCCACAAAGGCCGCACCGACCGCCGGGGCCGCAGTTGACATGTCGATCATGGGTTCATCCATTGGGCCGCCGTGCCGGACGCAGGCCCGGGTGGCAGGAAATAACCCGGCGATCTTGGCCCCTCGCGGTTCACTGTCAAGTCCCGGCGCCGCGCGCACCTGCCCGCACGATCGCGCATCCGGCCTGCTCCGCGCCCGTCCGCCTATTCCGCGGCCACCGGCAGCGCCGGGCTGGCGCGGCCAATGTCGGCCAGTTCGGCAACCACGCCGTCGATCAGCCGCTTGAAGGCGGCGAAATCGGCCGTGGGCTCGATCGTCGTCTCGTCCATGTAAAGCGCCCGGTCCAGTTCGACCTGCACCACATGCTGGCGCCGCGACGGCCGGCCGTAATGCTGAGTGATATAGGCGCCGGCAAAGGGGGCGTTGCGCGCCACCCGCAGGCCGGCGCGCTGGAAGGCGTCCTGCACTGCCGAGGTGACCCATGGCGCCGCCGCGGCGCCGAACCGGTCGCCCAGCACCACGTCGGGGCGCCTGCCGAACCCTGTGCCCACATTCTCGATGGCCTCGTGCGGCATCGAATGACAGTCGATCAGGATCGCCTGCCGAAAGGTCCGCCGCGCGTCATCCAGCAGGCCCTGCAGCGCCGTGTGATACGGGTGCCAGCAATCCGCGATGCGGGCCTCGGCCTCGGCCAGCGGTATCTTGCCGCGATAGATCGGGCGCCCGTTCGACACCACCCGCGGGATGACCCCCAGCCCCGAGGTGACGCGCGGATTGTTCGGTGCCCGGCGCACGCCCTCGATCAGGGACGGATCAAGCTCGGTCGCGGCGCGGTTGAGATCGACAAAGGCGCGCGGCGCGTCGGCCAGCAGCAGCGGGGCACCCCGGGCGGTGGCGGCGTCGAACAGCCGGTCGACAAAGGCATCTTCTGACGACCGCACCGCCAGGTGCCCCAGCATTGCCCGCGCCAGAAAGCTCCGCGGGTATTGCCGCCCCGAATGCGGCGAGGCAAATACCACGCTGGTGTCTACCCGTTGGGGCAGAATCAGGCGATGGCTGGCCTTCGGCATCCGCGGGTCCTCCTGCGGCGAACTATGGCGGATTCCCCGAGGCTCCAAAAGCCCTTGAACCGCCGCGCGACTCCTTTTATACGCTGGCCGACCGGCGCGGGATCTTCCCGCGTCGTCACGTTTTCGGGTTTGACCGGCAATTCCGGCCCGGCCCAACCGGGCGGTTAGCTCAGCGGTAGAGCACTACGTTGACATCGTAGGGGTCACTGGTTCGATCCCAGTACCGCCCACCATCCAGCGGCCGGCCTGTCCGGTCACAACAGCAACCCCAGGGCCCGCCATGGCGGCCCGAGACGACCGAGGAGAAGGGGCACATGAAAGTCCGCAACTCGCTGCGCTCGCTCAAGAACCGCCATCGCGATTGTCGCGTTGTGCGCCGCAAGGGCCGCGTCTACGTGATCAACAAGACCCAGCGCCGGTTCAAGG
>CAYYMJ010000040.1:0-2759 GCA_964472855.1 uncultured Rhodobacterales bacterium
TGGCTGGGGTGGTAGGATTCGAACCTACGATACACAGTACCAAAAACTGCTGCCTTACCACTTGGCTACACCCCAACGCTGGCAGCCTATTACGCGTGGATCGGGGCCGCTTCAAGCCCCGGATGACAAGTTTTGCGGGCCCGAACGCGCCCGTGCCGGCGGGTCAGGTCGACACCTGTTCGCGCAGGATCGAGGCGGTCAGTGACACCATCAGATAAATGCCCGCGAACACCAGAAAGCTGAGAACCGTGTTCTCGAACACGCGCGGATAGGTGGGTTCGTCGGGCGCCACCGGCGTCACGCCCAGCGACAGATAACGCACCTGCCGATTGGCCTCGATCCGGGCGGTTTCAAGCTGTTGCAGCGCCTGCTGCATGATCAGCGTGCGGGTCTGAAGGTCGACCTCGGCCAGCCGCAATTCGCCGGTCACACTTGCCAGCGAGGCGGCGTCGCCGCTGCCCACTGTCAGTTGCGACCGCATCTGGGAAATCAGTTGCTCAAGCCGCGTGATGTCGCCGGTCACCCCGTCGACCCGCGCCTGGTTGGGCCGGCGGTTGTCCAGAAGTTGCTGCAACTGCAACCGCTTTTCCTGAAGCTGGGTCTCAAAGCTGGTGATCTGGGCCATCAGCCCGCCACTTTCCGCGGTCGGGTCAAGCACGCCCAGTTCTTCCTGCAGGTTCAGCACCCGCGCCTGCGCGTCCATCATCTTGGTCTCGGACACCTGAAAGCTTTCGCGCGCCCCCGACATCTGGTCGTCGCGCAGCCGCTCGGTCAGGCTGTCGACCTGTTGCTCGGCATAGGTGATCAGGCGGCGGGACCATTGGGCGCTGATCGCGGGGTCGGCGGCGACAACCTCCATCTTGATGATGCCCTCGGTCGGGTCATAGCCGATTTCGACGTTGTTCTGGTAAATCTTGTAGGCGGCTTCGTTGGTCGCATCGACTGGCAGCCGCTGGATCGGGTCGATAGCAGGATCGGAGAAGTGGGATTTGAAGCCCAGCTCTGAATCCAGCCGCAACATGGCGTCGCGCGATGTCAGATAGCTTTGAACGGTGATCGAATCCTGGCTGGTGGCAAAGCTGGTGCCGGAAAACAGCCCGCCCAGGCCGCCCGCTGTCGCCGGTTCGGCCTGCTGGATGACAAATTCGGACTTGGTCGCATACATCGGCGTCGCCACGAAGGCGAAATACCAATAGGCCAGCGCCGTCGGCAGGGCCACGAAGAAGGCCAGCCGCACCGTAAGCAGCACCGACTTGCGGCGTCGGCGGCGTGAAATATCGCGCTGGATGTCCTCGATCTGGCGCACCCGGTCGCCCAGGGGATCGGGCGGGTTGACCTGGGTCGACGGCACCTGCTGGCGCGGGATGGTTTGCGGCAGCTGGATGCGCTGGTCGCTTTCGGCACCGGTTTCGCCGCCGCGGGCGTCGGGCATCACCAGGTCCAGAACATTGGCGCGGTCGAACGGGTCGATGCCACGATTGCGAAGCTGGCGCACGGCGTCATAGTCGCTGGTCGGGGCCAGCCCATGTTTCTGGGCCAGCCGGCGCGCCATGCGCAGTTGGCGCCCTGTCAGGCCCTCGCGCCGGACATCGGTGATGGCCTTGTCCGATCCGCCGGTGTCTGTGTCTGTCGCCACGGGCCGGGCCGGCGACAGGCCGGCCGCGGCGGGGGCCGGCGTCGCGTTTCCGGCCTCGGGCAGCGTGACCTCGGCAAAGGGCATACTGTCGTCTGACAGCGGCGCCGAACGGCGGATGCGAAACTTCTTAGTTCTGGGTTTCGTAGTCATAAAGACGCTTCGCCTCTTCGAGGGTGTCGAACATTTGCAGTTGCCCGTGTGTCAGGACCGCCGCCGAGCGACAGAATTTTTCAAGAACGTCGGCCTGGTGCGAAACCACGACGATCGTGGCCTCGTGCAGTTTCTCACGCAAGATCGCGCCGGCCCGGGCGTTGAACTTGACATCGGTGGTGGCGGGCATGCCTTCGTCAATCAGATAGATGTCGAAGTCCAGCGCCAGAAGCAGCGCAAAGCTGAGCCGGGCGCGCATGCCCGACGAATAGGTGCCGACCGGCATGTCCATATATTCGTTCAGCCCGCACAACCAGCGGCAGAAGGCTTCCAGATAGTCGGGGTCAAGGCCGTAAAGCTTGGCGATGAAGCGTGCGTTTTCGGCCCCCGACAGCCGCGGGATGACCCCACCCATGAAGCCCAGCGGAAACGATATCCGGCTGGTGCGGCGGATCTCGCCGTCGTCGGGCCGTTCCAGCCCGGCCATCATGTTGATCAGCGTCGT
Organism: uncultured Rhodobacterales bacterium; assembly: GCA_964472855.1. Lineage (GTDB taxonomy): Bacteria > Pseudomonadota > Alphaproteobacteria > Rhodobacterales > Rhodobacteraceae > Tranquillimonas. The sequence continues at coordinate 2,292 of CAYYMJ010000040.1, forward strand.
CTTGCCGGTGCCATTGGGGGCCAGAATGCCAAGCGAATTGCCCAGCTCAACCCGGAACGACGCGCGATCCAGAATGACCTTGTGCTGCTTGCCCGTCCAGAACGCCTTGCTGACGCTGTTGAACTCGATCATCTGCCTGTGCCTGCCCGATGGCCTGTGCTGGGTCGCACGGCTACCCTGTTTTGGTTAATCTCGTGCGTAACAGACCTTTGAGGCGGCAGTATGGCCAATACTGCCGCCGTCAGGCAAGGCTTTGCTGGGCATTTGCAGCGTTTTTCGGCCCTAGCCGGGTTGTTTCTGCACCCTTGTCAGCGTGCCGGCGGCAATCGCGACGATGGCGGCGGCAAAGCTGAACAGGGCCCCCATCTTGGCGGCATCCTGCACCGGACCGCCCGGGAAGGCGACCGAGGCCACGAACAGCGACACGGTAAAGCCGATGGCCGCGACGCAGCCGACCACGAACAGGTC
>CAYYMJ010000040.1:2859-6983 GCA_964472855.1 uncultured Rhodobacterales bacterium
CGCTCGGCCTCGCTGAAGATGCCGAAGGCGCGGTCGGCATGGGGGATGGCCGGCACGATCGGCAGCAGGCCCAGCGCCGGGTGCAGGCCGCTTTCCTGAAAGCCGTACCAGCTGAGCGCACCGGCAATCGCATAGGGCCAGAAGCCGAGGTTGCTGCGGATCCAGCTCGACAATGGGCGCAACTGGTTGCCCCGGTCCATCCGGCGCGGCAGATGGTTGAACAGCAAAAACACGGTGACCGCGGCGGCCAGCGACAGCAACAGCCATTCCGGCGCCAGGTCGCCCGACGGGTAAAACACCGCAAGAATGATCAGGCCGGCGGCATCGTCGGCAATGGCCAGCAGCAGCAGAAAGCGCACCGCCGGGTGCCCGGCCCCGAACACCACACGCCCCACGAGATAGGAAAAGGCGATGTCGGTAGCGGTCGGAATGGCCCAGCCGCGCGACACCGCGTCGAACACGTCGGATCCGAGAAACAGCGCCAGGCCAAGGTAAACCGCGACCGGGCCGAACATGCCACCGGCGGTGGCCACCAGCGGCGTCGCCGCCTTGCGCCCCCTGAGCGAGCCGTTCTTCAGGATCACGGCTTCCCAGACTTCCTTGGCCGCGATGGCGAAAAAGAACGCCATCAGCACATCGTTGACCAGATAATGCAGGCTCAGCACCTTCGAGACGTCGCCATATTCGAAATGAGCCGCCCCCTCGCCATAGGACTGGGCCCAATAGTTGATGTCGGCGCCGATCAGGTTGTTGAACAGCAACGGATATTCGGCGAAATGGTGATAGGCATGCGCATCGATGTTTGCCCAGACCAGCGCGATCAGCGCGCCGGCGATCAGCAACAGCGAATAGTTGGTCACGAAATTCCAGACGCGATACATGCCCGACGACTCCCCCCAAGGTTCACGAATTCTGAGGTGAATTAGGTCAGCCCAGCGCCAAGGGCAACCGTCGCGGCCTGTCAGGCGATCATATTCCAGACAAGACCCGCCAAAACCGCGCCGGTCATGGCGATTCCCAGATAGGCGGCAAAGACGCGCGGCTTGACCAGGGCCCAGACAGCCACGGCGGCAGGTATGCAGCTGATGCCCCCCGCGATCACGAATGACATGGCGGCGCCGTTGCTCATGCCCTGCGTCAACAGCGCATCAACCATCGGCACGGCGGCATAACCGTTCAGATAGGCCGGCGCGCCGACGACCGCTCCCAGCAGGATGGGGCGCAGGCCGTCGCCACCCAGGATCGACGCGACCCAGTCGGCGGGTGTGTAGTGCAGCATCAGAGCTTCGATCAGGTAGGCCAGCAGCAGCCACTTGCCCAGAAACAGCGCGTTGTCGCGCGCGGTGTCGCCAAAGGTCTTGCGCCGCGCCGTGTCGCGCCAGAACTGCCAGACCGGGGCGCCGCCGAATGGCGTGCTGCTGCAACAGCCGTGCCTGGCAGGGCGCTGTTTCAGCGGGTCGGCAAACACCGGCGACGCCGCGAAGGTTCTGACGGTAAAGCCGCCCATAAGCCCGATGGCCACCGCCGCCAGCGTCTTGGCCACGGCAAAGCCTGTGCCCAGCGTTCCGGCTGTGATGGCAAACATCGCCGGGTCCATCAGGGGCGAGGCCAGCCAGAAGGCCATGACCGCCGAAAGCGGCGCGCCCACCGCCAGCATCGCGGCGATGAAGGGAATGACCTCGCACGAACAGAAGGGCGACAGCCCGCCCAGCAGGGCGGCGAGCAGGATCATCCGGACCTCGCGGCCCTCGAAGGCGCGCGCCAGCAGCGATTCCGTGCCGCTGGCCTTGAGATACGCCACCGCGAGAACCGCGAACAGGATGAAGGGCAGGGTGTTGCCAAAGGCCCCCGCCGCGAAGGTCAGGGTAGGGTGCAACTGGGCGCGGTCGAACAGCAGCAGGCCCAGCGGGATGGCGGCGATCACGATCCACGACCAGGGCCAGTCGGCGGGCCGGGCGAATTTGCCGCCCGGGGCAAGGTGCAGGTCAGTCATGGTGGTGATCCGAATGGGGGGTGTCGGCGCAGCATTCGCGCAACAGATACTCCGACAGGGCCCGCACCTCGTGATACGAGGCCGCGACGCAGATGACCTGCCGCCCCGACTTTACCTGCCGCGTCAGGCCGGCGCCGGTGAGGATGCGCATGTGATGGGTCAGGGTCGATCCGGTGACGCCGCAGCGCGCGCCCAACTCGCCAATGCTCAGCCCCGCCTCGCCGGCGCGGACCAGGGTCTTCAGCACCGCAAGCCGCTGTTCGCTGCCCAGCGCCGCAAAGGCCGATGCGACGACTTCAAGCGGGTGGTCGGGGGGTGATTCCATTTTCATGTTTCTATATCTATCGAAATCTAGAAACGATGCAAGCACCGTTGCGGCCTCGCCCCGGGCAGGCTGGTCCGCCGGCCATGCCGGGTATCGCCGACCAGATTGCCCGCTGCCGCATTTGTGCCGGCCGCGTCGCCCCGACCACCGCCGCCCATCAGCCGCGCCCGGTGGGCCGGGGCGCGGGCGGGGGCGCCGATCGCGGCGGCGGGGCAGGCGCCGGGGCTGCGTGTGCGGTGGGCCGGGCGGCCCGGTGCCGAGCCGTCGGGCGACCGGTTGCGCAACTGGCCGGGCCGGGCCGCAGGGGCCTTTCATGATCGGCGGTTCATGGCGACCGCGCCCATGGCCTTTTGCTATCCCGGCCATGACGGAAGGGGTGCGGACCCGCTGCCGCCGCCCTGCTGGCCGAACCGCCGCCGCCGCCCCTGACGATAGCTGTCGGCGCCCTGGCTCAGCGCCGGCACCTGGGCGCTGGTGGCGCGGTTACCGGCGCCGTGGGCCGCTGGCGCGACCATTGGGCCGATGTCATCCCCTTGCCTCATCCAAGCTGGCGCAATAACGGCTGGCAGAAGCGCAATGGCTGGTTCGGGGCCGAACTGGAGCCGGCCTTGCGCCGCCGGGTGCAGGAGATACGCGATGACCTCGAAACTTGAACACGCCGCCGTGCGCCTGCTGGCCGCGCCCGACGACACCGCGGCCCGGCTGGGATTGTTCGAGGCGCTGGCGGAAAGTGAATGCATCCTGATGCTCGACCACGAGCCTGACGGCGCGCAACTGTCGCCGACGGTCTTTGCGCTGGAGGGCGGGTCGGTGGTGCTGGCGTTTGACAGCGATGACAAGCTGGCGGGCTTTGCTGGCCGGCCGGTGCCTTATGCGGCCCTGTCCGGGCGGGCGCTGGCGGGGATGCTGGCGGCGTCGGGGACCGGGCTGGGGCTGAACCTGGGCAGCGACGCCGAACTGTTGCTGAGCGCCGCTGAATTGCGCTGGTTCGCCGAGCTTCTGGACCAGCGCGCGACCGAACACCTGCGCCGGCCCGTGCGGTTCGGGCCGCCGGCCCTGGCGGCCGGGGCGGTCGCGGCGCTGACGCGCAAGCTGGCGGGCGCGCCGGGGCTTGCCGAGCGGGCCTTGCTGGCCGGGGCGGAATTCGAGGACGGCGACAGCGGCGCGTTTCTGGCCATCGTCGGTGCGCGTCCCGGGGCCGAGCCGGCGCTGGCCGGGGCCATCAACGAAGCGCTGGCATTTAACGGTGACGCGGCGCCGACGCTGGATATTGCCTATCTCGACCCGGCCGACCCGCTGCTGGCGCCCTTGATGGATGCAGCCCATGTCATCGACATTCCCGCGCCGGTTGCGGCGCCGGCGAAAGTGGCCAGTCCGGCGGCCCGCGGCATGGACCCGGACAAACCGCCTCGGCTGCGCTAGAGATTGCCGCCTGCGCGTGGTCCTGGGGGCGCTGCCCCCTCTGCGCTGGCGCGCATTCACCCCGGGGATATTTCCCGACAGAAGTAGCAGGGGACGGCGTCAGTAGCCGGCGGCGCGGTCAACCAGATGCAGCAGGTCCGCGCCGGCTTCGGCCCGGCGGATGTTTTCGGCCACGACCTGCGCGGCGGTTTCGGCCCGGGTTTCCGAGGCGATATGCGGGGTCACGGTGATGCCCGGGTGTTGCCAGAAGGGGTGTTGGGGGGGCAGCGGTTCGTGCCGGAACACATCGAGCGTGGCGTGGGCGATCTGGCCGGTGGCGAGCGCGTCGAGCAGCGCGTCGTCGTCGATCATCGGGCCGCGGGCGGGATTGATGATCACGGCGCC
>CAYYMJ010000040.1:7083-26546 GCA_964472855.1 uncultured Rhodobacterales bacterium
GCAGCGCGTCGTCGTCGATCATCGGGCCGCGGGCGGGATTGATGATCACGGCGCCTCTGGGCAATCGTGCGAGGTTGCGCCGGTCGAGGAGGTTTTCCGTGGACGCCGTAAGTGGCAGCAGCAGGCACAGGATCTGGGCCTGTTCGAGCAGGCGCGCCAGCCCGTCGTCGCCGGCGAAGCAGGTGACGCCGGCGAAGTGTTTTTGCCGCCGGCTCCAGCCGAGGACGCGGAAGTTCAGCCCCGCCAGCGCCGCGGCGCAGGCAGCGCCCAGCGCCCCGAGGCCGAGGATGCCCACGGTGCGGTTGCGGGCCAGTGGTGGCGTGTGTGGCTGCCAGCGGCGGTCGGTTCGGGTGATGTCGCGATCCATTCCCAGGTGATGGCGCAGAACATGGCCGGTGACATATTCTACCATGCCCTCGGTCATGCCATCATCGACCATGCGCGCCACCGGTTGTGTCAGGTCGGGGTTGTCGATGATCGTCTCGACCCCGGCCCACAGGCACAGAACGGCGCGGGCGCGGGTGAACCGGCGAAATTCAAGCGGGGCGCCGCGCGGGGCATAGACGATGTAATCCACGCAGCCCGGCGCATGGTCGCGCGCGATATCGACCGACAGGCCGGCAGCGGCGCAGGCCCGCGTCAGGGGGGCGCGATAGACGTCCCACTTGTCGTCGGGGGCGGCGAACAGGACCTTGATCATCATCGCCCGCGCGGCCTGTGCACATGCGCCGACTGGGCCAGTCCGAAGGCCCCCAGCAGCACCAGCATGGCCGATCCGCCGTAGCTGACCAGCGGCAGCGGGACGCCAACCACCGGCGCCAGCCCCATCACCATCAGCATGTTCACGGCGAAAAACAGGAAGAACGTCGCCGCCACCCCCAATGTCAGGAGCGATCCGAAGCGGTCGCGGTTGCCCAGCGCCGAGACGACGCAGAACAGGATGATCAGGCCATAAAGGCCCAGCAGGCTGATGCCGCCGATAAAGCCGAACTCTTCGGCCAGGGTGGTAAAGATGAAGTCGGTCTGTTTTTCGGGCAGGAAATTCAGCCGCGATTGCGTGCCCTGCATGAAGCCGCGCCCGGTCCAGCCGCCCGAGCCGAGCGCGATCATGGATTGGGTGATGTGATACCCCGCCCCCAGCGGGTCGCTTGACGGGTCGAGGAAGGTGTCGATGCGGCGGTATTGATAGTCTTTCAGCAGCTGCCAATCCGTGGCGCGGCTGGCAAACACCGCCCAGACAGCGGCCACGGTCGACATGATCACCGCGCCGAAATACCACCAGCTGACACCAGCCAGAAACATCACGATGCCGCCCCCCGCGACCAGCAGGATCGCCGTGCCCAGGTCGGGCTGGCGCAGCACAAGGTAGGTCGGCAGCAGGATCAGCAGCAGAGGCACCGCAACCCATTGCGGGCGCGAGGTTTTTCCGATGTCCAGCCAGTCGTAATAGGCCGCAAGGACCAGCACCAGCGTGATTTTGGTCAGCTCGGACGGTTGCAGCCGCATGAAGCCAAGGTCGATCCAGCGCTGCGCGCCCATGCCGGTGGCGCCGACAAACTCGACCAGCAACAGCAGCAGGACCGAGCCCGCATAGGCCACCACCGCGATGCCGCGCCAGAACCAGATGGGGATCATGGCAACGACGAACATCGCCGTCAGGCCGAGGGCAAAGCGTTTCATCTGCGGCTCGGCCCAGCGCGACAGATCGCCACCGGCCACGCTGTACAGCATCAGGAACCCGACGCAGGCCGTGGCGATCAGCAGCACGACCAACGGCCAGTTGAGATAGAAGATCTTGCGCCAGCCGGTGGGGACGGTCTTCAGCTGATATTCGAGATAGCTCATGCGCGGTCGGTCCCGATGGGCCGGTGCGCGCTGGGGTCGAGTTGCAGCGAGCGCAGCATCTCTTCGGCCTGGCGGCGCTGCCGGGCCGGGTAGGCGTCAAGCGGGGGCAGGCCGCCGTTCAGGGCATAAAGCAGGATGTCGCGGGCGATGGGCGCCGCGGCCGACGACCCGCCGCCGCCATGTTCGACCACGACCGAGACCGCAAAGCGCGGCCGGGTTTCCGGCGCGTAGCCGACAAACAGCGCATGGTCGCGATTTTCCCATTCGCGGTCGGCGTTCTTGGTGATGCCGGCCTCGCGCTCGGCCATGGTGATGCCGCGCACCTGGCTGGTGCCGGTCTTGCCGGCCATGTGATCGTCACCAAGGACGCGCGAGCGAAAGGCGGTGCCGCGATCGGTGTTCATCACCGCGCCCATGCCGGCCCGCACCAGCCTGAGGTGGTTTTCGTTGAGGTCCAGCTTGTCGGCGCCCTGAACCGGCTGTTCGACCCCGTCGACCGAGCGGATCAGCCGCGGCACGATCGCGGTGCCGCTGGCCAGGCGCGCGGACATGACGGCAAGTTGCAGCGGCGACGTCAGGACAAAGCCCTGCCCGATGGCCGCGTTCAGGCTGTCGCCGACCAGCCAGTCCTGATCAAAGCGTCGCTGTTTCCAGGCCTTGTCGGGCATGATCCCGCGCGAGATGGCCGACAGCGGCAGATTGAATTTCTGCCCCAGGCCAAACTGACGGGCCACCGCGGCAATGCGTTCGATTCCAACCCTTTGCGCAAGCTCGTAGTAATAGACGTCGCAGGATTGCTGCAGCGATTTGTTCAGGTTCGTATGGCCGTGGCCGCCGCGCTTCCAGCAGTGAAAGCGGCGATTGCCAAGCTCGATGAAGCCCGGACAATAGATGGTTTCGTCGGGCGTGATCTCTTCGGCCTGCAGCGCCGCCAGCGTGACCATCATCTTGAAGGTCGACCCCGGCGGATAGGCGCCCTGAACCGCCTTGTTCGACAGGGGCCGATAGGGGTTGTCGGTCAGAAGCGCATAGTCGGCGGTTGAAATGCCGCGCACGAACTTGTTGGGGTCGAATGTCGGGGCCGAGCCCACGGCCAGCAGGTCGCCGTTGGACGGATCCATGACGACGGCGGCCGCCGACAGGGCCGGGGCCAGCCGCGCCTGAACGAAATTCTGCAGGCCACGGTCGATGGACAGTTGCAGGTTCTTGCCGGGACTGCCTTCGCGACGGCTAAGCTCGCGCATGGCGCGGCCGGCGGCGTTGACCTCGATGCGCTTGCTGCCGGCCTGCCCGCGCAGTTCGCGCTCCAGCTTGTTTTCCACCCCGGTCTTGCCGAGCTGGAACTTGGGTATCTGCAGCAGCGGGTCGGGGTCTTCGATACGTTGCAGATCATAATCGCTGACCGGGCCGACATATCCCACGATATGGGCAAAGTCGGCGCCGAAAGGATAGTTGCGGGTCAGGCCGACCTCGGGGAAGACGCCAGGCAGCGCCGGGGCGTTGACGGCAACGGCGGCCACGTCATCCCATGTGCGCCGGTCGGTCAGGGTCACCGGAACAAAGGGGCTGCGCCGGCGGATTTCGCGCAAGGCCCGCGTCACCTCGTCATCGTCGATGGCGATGACCTGCCGCAACCGGGCGACGACCGCATCGACATCGCCGGCATCCTCGCGCACCACGACGATGCGATAGGTGCGCGTGTTCTCGGCCAGCGTCGCGCCGTTGCGGTCAAAGACAAGGCCGCGTTCGGGCGCGATCAGCCGCACGTTGATGCGGTTTTCGTCGGCCAGCAGCCGAAATTCGTCGGCCTGCTCGATCTGAAGCTGCCGCATGCGGAAGGCCAGCGTGCCGATCAACGCCAACTGGGTTCCGCCCAGCACCAGCGCACGCCGCGTCATCACACGGACGCTGGTGTCGGTATCCTTGGGCGACCGCCTCACAACCGGTGCCCCAAGGCGTCAACCTCGCCGGGCGCGGTCTTGGAGACACCCAGCCCATAGCGCGACAGGGCGACGACCAGCGGATAGCTGATGAGGGTGATCGTCAGTTGCAAGAGCCTTTTGCCGAACGGCGGCTGGTCCACCACAAAAATACCGTGAATGGCAGCCGTGCCCAAGGTATACATCAGCAGCACCAGTGCCACCATCGCAAACTCGGCCGTGACAGGCAGGTCGCGCCACAACGACTCGCGCGAGCGCAAGAATTCCACCGCCACCAGCCCCAACCCGGCCCCCAGCCCGACGGCGCGGGAAAACAGGATGTCCGTGGCGATCAGGACCAGGGCGACAACGGGGAAGGGCACATAGTCAGGGCGGCGCAGCACCCAGGCAAAGGTGAACAGCAGCACCAGATCGGGCCCGGGGATCTGGCGGTGGGTAAAGTGCACCGGCAACAGACGGCCAAAGATCACGGCGCCGCAGATCGCCACGAACAACAGCCGGTAAAGCCACCGCTGAAGCGTGACCGGATTGATCATTCGCCGACCTCGTCGACCTGCGGTGTCTGGGCCTCGGGCGGGCGCGGCACGACATCGCCGCTGCCGGTGACACGTTCTTCCTCGATGGCGCGCAGCACGCGCAGAAACTCAAGCCGCTCGTAGTCGGCCGCCAGCCTGACCCGCAGGCGTCCGCCGGCGCCAAGGGCGATATGCCCGACCAGCAGGCCGGCGGGAAAGACCCCGCCATCGCCCGAACTGATCACCCGGTCGCCCGGGCGCACGGCGTCGGCGACCTCGAGAAACTCGATCACCGGCAGCGACGAGTTGTCGCCGCTGAGAATGGCGCCTTGTCCCGACGGCTGAATGGTCACCGGTATCCGGCTGGCGCTGTCGGTCAACAGCACGACCCGGGCCGAGTTGTTGCCAACCCCGGAAACCCGGCCCACCAGCCCCAGCCCGTCGGTGGTGGCCCAGCCGTCGCGCAGGCCGTCGCGGGCACCGATATTCAGCAGAACCGACTGCCGGAAGGGCGAGCCGCTGTCGGCCAGCACCACGCCGGTGACATGGGTCAGCGCCGGGTCCAGCCGCACGCGGTTGAGGTCCAGCAGCTTGGCGTTTTCCTGCTCAAGCTGCAGCGCCGCCTCTTTCCACGCCTTCATCTGCTGCAATTCGCGCCGCAGTTCCTGATTCTGCTCGTAGATGCGGGCATAGCTTTGAAAGTCTTCGACCATGTTGGCCACCCGGGTGACCGGGCGCAGCGCCCAGTCGAACGACGGCACGACCCGGTCGACGATTTGGGCGCGCGCGCGCTCGGCGCGGGGGCTGTCGATGCGCCAGACCAGAAAGATGGCAAAGAAGATCAGGATCAGACCACCCACCAGCACCCGGCGCACCGGTCTGGAATAGTTCGATCCTGTTCTGTGGTCGTGCACGGCGCAACCTCGTGGTCTGACCCTTCGACACCGTCAGGCGGCGTCAGCTGTCATAATCTATGACATGCCGGAGCTGTTTTTCATATTCGAGCGCCTTGCCCGTGCCCAGCGCCACACAATTGAGTGACTCGTCGGCCACCGAAATGGCCAGCCCCGTCTGTTCGCGCAGCGCCAGATCAAGATCGCCCAGCAGCGCGCCGCCCCCGGTCAGCATCACGCCGCGGTCGACGATGTCGGCGGCCAGATCGGGCGGGGTCGCCTCTAGCGCGGTCATGACGGCTTCGCAGATAGCCTGCACCGGTTCGGCCAGCGCCTCGGCAATCTGGGCCTGGTTGATCTCGGTCTCCTTGGGCACGCCGTTCAGAAGGTCGCGGCCGCGGATTTGCAGGGCTGCGCCGCGCCCATCGTCGGGCATGCGCGCGCTGCCGATGGTGGTCTTGATGCGTTCGGCCGTGCTTTCACCGATCAACAGGTTCTGCTGGCGGCGCAAATAGTTGATGATGGCCTCGTCCATCCGGTCGCCCCCGACCCGGACCGAGCGGGCATAGACGATGTCGGCAAGGCTGAGCACGGCCACCTCGGTGGTGCCGCCACCGATATCCACCACCATCGACCCGGTGGGGTCGGTTATGGGCATGCCGGCCCCGATGGCGGCCGCAATCGGCTCGGCGATCAGCCCGGCGCGTCGGGCACCGGCCGACAGGACCGACTGGCGAATGGCGCGTTTTTCCACCGGCGTCGCGCCGTGGGGAACGCAGACAATGACCTTGGGTTTCGAGAATGTCGTGCGCTTGTGCACCTTGCGGATGAAATGCTTGATCATCTCTTCGGCGACGTCAAAGTCGGCGATCACCCCTTCGCGCATCGGCCGAATTGCATCAATCGAACCTGGGGTGCGGCCCAGCATCAGCTTGGCATCCTCGCCCACCGCCAGCACTTCCTTGCGTCCGCCCTTGGTGTGATAGGCCACGACCGAGGGCTCGTTCAGGATGATGCCGCGGCTTTTGACATAGACCAGCGTGTTCGCCGTGCCGAGGTCGATCGCCATGTCAGACGACAAGAGTCCGGATAGGCTCGACATGTTGCATCCTGTTGTTCTGGCCGGGGCGACTCTCCGGCTCTGGGGTCGCAAGCCATTACACGCATGGCCGCGAAAGGGGCAAGTGCGGCGCGGCGGCATTTTGATCGGGCAGCGCGGCGCGTGCCGCGTTTCACCCGTGGCCGGATGCGCCAGTATGTTCGAAAAGTGATATTGACGGCAAGCGTCATTACCGAATTTTCGCCACGAATCCAAATAAGTGGAATCTTGTCGAAGAACCGCCAGCCGCGAAGATTTTCCACCTGCGCCCCGCCGCCATGCGGTGGACGCATGCGAAACATTCGGATGGGGAATGCCCCCCGCGCCGCGCGCGGAGGGCAGGTGGCCTAGCCGGCGTCCTTGTAGCTGACCGTCTTGACGTCGGCGTCGGGCGCCGACATCCGGCGGCGCACGACCAGCCGGTTCAGCGCCTGAACATAGGCCTTGGTCGAGGCGACGACCGTGTCGGTATCCGCCGACTGACCGGTCACGAACCGCCCGTCCTCTTCCAGACGCACGCTGACCGTGGCCTGCGCATCGGTGCCCTGCGTCACGGCGTGAACCTGATACAGTTCCAACCTCGCCTGATGCGGAAACACCTGCTTGACGGCATTGAAGGCCGCGTCGACCGGCCCGTCGCCGGTGGCTGTCACCTGATGGTCCGTGCCATCGACAGTCACGATCAGGTCGGCGGATTGCGGCGCCTCGGTGCCGCAGATGACCCGCAGGAACTTGACCGACATGTGATCGTCGGCACCGGTCGCGACCTGGTCGCGCATCAGCGCATCGAGATCGTCGTCGTAGACCTCTTTCTTGCGGTCGGCCAGCGCCTTGAAACGCACGAACACGTCGTTCAGCTGGTTGTCGGCCAGCTCATACCCCAGCTCTTTCAGCTTCGACCGCAGCGCCGCCCGGCCCGAATGCTTGCCCATCACGATCGAGGTTTCCTTCAACCCCACATCCTCGGGGCGCATGATCTCGAAGGTTTCGGCGTTTTTCAGCATGCCGTCCTGGTGAATGCCGCTTTCATGGGCAAAGGCATTCTTGCCGACGATGGCCTTGTTGAACTGCACCGCAAAGCCCGACACCGTCGCCACCCGGCGGCTGACCGCCATGATCCTGCGACTGTCGACGCCGGTGGAAAACGGCATGATGTCATTGCGCACCCGCAGAGCCATCACGACCTCTTCCAGCGCCGTGTTGCCCGCACGCTCGCCCAGGCCATTGACCGTGCATTCGATCTGGCGCGCCCCGCCTTCGACCGCGGCCAGCGCATTGGCGGTCGCCATGCCCAGGTCATTGTGGCAATGGGTCGCGAAAACCACGTCGCGCGCCCCCGGCACCACCTCGATCAGGCGGCGGATCAGGTCGGCACTTTCCCGCGGCGCGGTATAGCCCACGGTGTCGGGAACATTGATGGTCGTCGCGCCCGCCGCGATGGCAATCCCGACAACCCGGCACAGATAATCCCACTCGGTCCGGGTCGCGTCCATGGGCGACCACTGCACGTTGTCGCACAGGTTGCGGGCATGGGTCACCGTTTCGTGAATGCGGTCGGCCATCTCGTCCTGGGTCAGGTTGGGAATGGCCCGGTGCAGCGGGGATGTGCCGATAAAGGTGTGAATGCGCGGCCGCCGCGCGTGCTTCACCGCCTCCCAGCAGCGGTCGATATCCCGCAGATTGGCCCGCGCCAGCCCGCAGATCACCGCGTTCTCGGCCGCTTGCGCGATGGCGCTGACAGCCTCGAAATCGCCCTCCGATGCGATGGGAAAGCCCGCTTCGATGATGTCCACACCCATCCCGTCCAGCATGGCGGCGATTTCCACCTTCTCGGCGTGGGTCATGGTGGCCCCGGGCGACTGTTCGCCGTCGCGCAGGGTCGTGTCGAAAATCAGGACGCGATTTGCGTCGTTTTCATTGGTCGTCATGATGTGATTGTCCTGTGTGTCCCTTGTTTGCGTCGGCGCTGGTCCACCCCTGAGCGGTCGCGCCGAAAAAGGCACGCTCAGAGGCGACTAAGAAGAAGCAGACCCGCAAGGGCGTTTCTGGGCGTATGCGCACGCTTGGACATGGGGCCCGAGTATAATCGGGCGCCGCAAAAAGAAAAGACGGAAATGATCGGCAGGAAATCGGCGCCGGGCCGGCATGCTTTGGCCCGAATCGCCGCCGAAAAGGCCCCGCCGCCTGCCGCCGCGTTGGCAATTGACCCAACCCATTCCGAGGTGCTTAAAATGACCAAATTTCAGATATTTCCCGCCGACAGCAAAGGATTGGTCCAATTGGGTTCTGACTATGATCAGGTGATCCTGCATCTTTGCGAAACGCTGCTGACCACCTTCAGCGTCACCGCGGCCCTGCAGGTCTGGTGCGAAGTGCGCGATATCGGCGAGGGCGAGCTTCGGGCCGACCTGCACGAAAGCTCGGGCAGCCGCGAATTGCCGCTGCAGGGGGTCGAATGGCTGAAACCGCAAGAGGATGAAACCGTCCGCCACCGGTTCATCACGCTGCGGCGCGGTGACGCGCCGCTTCTGGATGCCGACAACTGGTATATCCACGAACGCCTTCCGGCCGAAGCGCAGCATCTGCTCGACGATACCGACACCCCCTTCGGCCGCGCCCTTGCCGGCACGCTGCAAAACCGCGAAACCCCCAGCGCCCACCTGCCGTCCCGGATCATGAAACGCTTTCGCGGCCGCGAACAGATCCGCAACACGCGGATGTATGCAAACCCCACCGTGCCGGTTCTGACGGTGCGCGGGCTGGTCACCATCGACACCATCCCGGTGTCATACGTGGAAGAACGCATCCGCACCGAACTGATCGAACGCTCGGCCAAGGCCGCAGATTTCTGATAAGGTTCACTCTGAACCCGCATCACCCGACGCTGCCCGACATCCAGCGCGTCCGCTGATACGTCCCCGCCCACGCAAAACTCGGCAGGAACCGCCCAACGTATCAGCTTGGGTCAAATATCCCGGGGGGTGAATGCGCGCCAGCGCAGAGGGGGGCAGCGCCCCCCTTGGCCCCGGCGCCGCCGACAGGCGGCGCCACAGGCTCAGTTGCCGGCGCCGCCCGACGTTGCCGTGCCCTCGGTCAGGGCGCCGTCGTTCCAGGTTCCGGTGGCTTCCTGCCCCGAGGCATAGCGGATCGTGCCCTGCCCCTGACGCTTGCCGCCGACAAACTCGCCTTCATAGATATCGCCGTTGGAATAGGTGGCCTCACCCCGGCCCTCGATCTCGCCGCCGGCCCACGCGCCGGTATAGGTAAAGCCGTCCGGCATCACGATGGTGCCCGTGCCCTCGCGCTTGCCATTGACGAAACCGCCCTCATAGCTCGTGCCGTCGGCATAAACCGCGCGGCCCTGGCCGTGGCGCTGCCCGTCGGCCCAGTCGCCGGTATAGCTATAGCCGTCGGGGAAGGTCATGGTGCCCGTGCCATGGTTGCGGGCGTTGCGAAAGCCGCCTTCATAGACCAGACCGTTGGCATAGGTGGCGATCCCCTCGCCGTCGATGACACCGCCGGACCATTGCCCGTCATAGGTGTTGCCATCGGGATAGGTGATCTTGCCGATGCCGTCGGCCAGGTCGTGGCGAAACTGCCCGACATAGACCGAGCCATCGGGATAGGTGACGGTGCCTTCACCCTCGATCCGGCCGGCAACCCAACTGCCTTCGTAACGATAGCCGTCTTCACCGGCAAACACACCCTGGCCCTCGCGCCGGTCGGCCACGAACTGGCCCTCGTAGACATCGCCATTCTCATAGGTGACCTTGCCGTCGCCCTGACGCTCGCCATTGACCAGCGTGCCCGCATAGACATCGCCGTTGGGCTGGGTCAGCACGCCGGTGCCGTTGATCTGCCCGTCGCTCCACGCGCCCACATAGGTCAGCCCGTCGGGCATGGTCAGCGTGCCGTTGCCCTGGCGCACGCCGGCGACCATGTCGCCTTCGTAGACCGCACCGTCGGGATAGGTGATCGCACCCTGGCCTTCCTTGACCCCGCCGACCCAGTTGCCGTCATAGACATAGCCCGACGGGCTGACCATGCGGCCCAGCCCGTGGTGGCTGGCGTTGCGAAAGCCGCCCTCATAGCGCACGCCGTTGGCATAGACCGCGACGCCCTGGCCATCGATCTTGCCGTCGACCCAGTCGCCTTCGTAGGTGCCGCCATCGGCAAAGGTGATCTTGCCCTGGCCCTCGGGTTTGCCCTTGGCGAAGGCCCCGACATAGACCGACCCGTTGGGAAAGCGCGCCGTGCCCTGGCCGCGTATTTCGCCTTCGACCCATTCGCCCTGGTATTCATAGCCGTTGGGCAGCCGATAGGTGCCTTGCCCGTGCTGAAGCCCGTCCTTGAATGTGCCCTCGTAGACACCGCCATCTTCATATTGCTTGGTGACGACGTCGTCGGTTTGCTGGGCCCAGCCCGCGCCCGCCAAGGCCAGCGCGGCAACGGTTCCCAGAAGAAGCCGCCGCGACGCAGCCGGAATTGCCAGTGAAGTCTGCACCTTGTCCCCCATATCCTGCAGCGCGCCGGCGCGCGGTTGCTTGCAAGATAACCTAGCCCCGCCCCCAGTGGCCCGCAACGCTTTTTGCCACGTCGCGCTTTCCATTGCCGATGCATCTGATAATTCCGGGCAAAGACAAGGAAAAGACCATGCCCGAAAGATTTCGCCTGGCCCTGGCCCAGCTCAACCCGACGGTGGGCGACATCGCCGGAAACGCGGCGCTGGCGCGCGACGCCTGGGCCGAGGCGCGGGACCGGGGGGCGCAGATGCTGGCGCTGCCCGAAATGTTCATCACCGGCTATCAATTGCAGGACCTGGTGTTGAAGCCCGCCTTCCTGCGCGCGGCGGCCGACGCTGTCGCGGCTCTGGCGCGCGATTGCGCCGACGGTCCGGCGCTGGGCATCGGCGGGCCGCACTGGGACGGCACGCATCTGTTCAACGCCTATCATGTCTGCGCCGGCGGCAAGGTCACGACCACCCTGCTCAAGCACGAACTGCCCAACTCCACCGTTTTCGACGAACGTCGCCTGTTCACTGCGGGCCCCATTGCCGGGCCTTGCCGGGTGGGGCCGCTGCGGATCGGCATCCCGATCTGCGAGGACGCCTGGCACGACGACGTCTGCGAGGCGCTGGTCGAAACCGGGGCCGAGCTGTTGCTGATGGTCAACGGGTCCCCCTATTGCCGCGACAAGTTCGACCGGCGCCTGAACAACATGGTGACGCGCAGCGTTCAGACCGGCCTGCCGCTGGTCTATCTCAACATGGTTGGCGGTCAGGACGATCAGACATTCGACGGCGGCTCGTTCGTGCTGAACCCGGGCGGGCGGCTGGCCCGGCGCCTGCCGGTGTTCGACAGCGTGCTGACATGCGTTGATTTTGTGCGCACCGATGACGGCTGGCGGGCCGAAACCGGCGACATCGCGCCCCTGCCCGATGTCTGGGAGCAGGACTATCGCTGTATGGTCGAGGCGTTGCGCGACTATTGCGGCAAGACCGGCTTCGGCAAGGTGCTGCTGGGGCTCTCGGGCGGCATCGACAGCGCGCTGGTCGCCACCATCGCCGCCGACGCGCTGGGCCCGGACAAGGTGCGCTGCGTGATGCTGCCGTCGCGCTTTACCTCGGACGCCTCGCTGCAGGACGCCCGAGATACCGCCCGGCGGCTGGGCACGCGGCTGGACACCGTGTCGATCCGCGAGCCGGTGGCGGCGGTCAACGCATCGCTGGCCGCGCTGTTTGACGGGTGCGACCCCGGGCTGGCCGAGGAAAACATCCAGTCGCGCCTGCGCGGTGTGGCCCTGATGGCCCTGTCCAACAAGTTCGGCGAAATGCTGCTGACCACCGGCAACAAGTCCGAGGTCGCGGTCGGCTATGCCACCATCTATGGCGACATGGCCGGCGGCTATAACCCGATCAAGGATCTCTACAAGACGCGGGTGTTCGAAACCTGCCGCTGGCGCAATGCCAACCACCGCGACTGGATGAAGGGCCCGCCGGGCGCGGTCATTCCCCAGCCGGTCATCGACAAGCCGCCGACAGCCGAGTTGCGCGAGAACCAGAAAGACGCCGATTCGCTGCCCCCCTACGAGGTGCTCGATCCCATTCTGGAACAACTGGTCGACCGCGACGCCTCGGTCGCCGAGATCGTGGCGATGGGGTTTGACCGTGACACGGTCAAGCGTATCGAGCATCTGATCTATCTCAGCGAATACAAACGCTTTCAGTCCGCGCCCGGCGCCCGCCTGACCGACCGTGCCTTCTGGCTGGACCGCCGCTATCCGATCGTGAACCGCTGGAGGGACCAGTCATGACACCCCAGAGCCGCCTGAACTGGTCGCCGCCGCCGTCGCCACCGCTGGCGCCGGCCACCGGCACGTGGTGCGGCATTGCGCCCATCGCGCCCGCCCATGCCCCGGCGTTGCAAGCCGCTTGGGACAGCGACGGTTTTACCTATCTGCCCTATGGCCCCTTTGACGATGCCTGCGCGGTTGCCGCCTGGGGCGCGGGTTTTCTGCCCACCGGCGTGCAGATGTTCAGCGTGCTGACGAACGGCCGCCCTGTCGGCGTGCTGAGCTATCTCAGGATCAATCCGCCGGTCGGCACCATCGAGATCGGGCATATCCACTTTGGCCGCGACCTTGTGCGCACCCCCGCCGCGACCGAGGCCGTTTACCTGCTGGCCGCGCGCGCCTTCGATCAAGGCTATCGTCGGCTTGAATGGAAATGCGACGCGGCCAATGCCGCCTCGTGCCGGGCCGCCGTGCGCCTGGGCTTTCGGCCCGAGGGCATTCACCGTCAGGCGGCGGTCGTGAAGGATCGCAACCGCGATACCGCGTGGTTCTCGATCCTGGACAGCGAATGGCCGGCGGTCCGCGACGCCACACAGCGCTGGCTGATGCCCGAGAATTTCGACGCTAGCGGCCGGCAAAAGGCGGCGCTGTCGCAGATGACAGCGGCGCTTATAGCTTCCTGAGCGTCGTGTCCTTCACGATCCGCGCCGTGGTTTCGGCGTCGCACAGGCGCGTGGCCTCGGTCATTACCGCGTTCGAGGCCGCCGCGACGCCAAAGCGCAAGCATTCCTCGATCGGACGGTGTTCGGCCAGCCCCAGCGTCAGCGCGCCAACGAAACTGTCGCCGGCGCCGACCTTGGACAGCACCGGCACCTTGGGTGCCACCGAATGCCAGCTGGCCTCGGCGTTGGTCAGAACCGAACCGTCTGCGCCCCGGGCAACGATGACGTTGCGGGCGATGCCGCGCGCCACCATCTTGCTGGCGAAGGCGGCGGTATCTTCGACCGTGGGCAGGGCGCGGCCGGCCAGTTCCTCGGCCTCGGCGTCGTCCATGCGCAGCACGAAGACGGCGTCATGCTCGGCCTCGGCCAGATGCATGAGGGCAGGGCCCGAGGTGTCGACGATCAGTCGCGCCTGACGCCCCGAGACATGCTGCGCCAAAATCGACGGGAAATCCTTGGCCACCCCGGGCGGCTGGCTGCCCGACAGGACCACAAGCGTGCCGCCGCCCGTGGCCTGGTCGATGGAATCGAGCGCGCGCAGAACGTCGCTTTCGCGCCACGCCGGGCCCGGCATGACAAAGCGCACCTGCTGCCCGTTCGACTGGTCGATGACCGAAAAGGACTGGCGCGTCTCGCCCGGGCCCTGAAAGGCCACCGTGGGCACGCCTTCGTGAGACAACCGCTGCAAAAGCTGCGCCCCGATCGAGCCGCCGATGGCGATCAGCGCCACCGCCTGCCCGCCCAGCAGGCGGATCGCCCGCGCCACGTTGATGCCGCCGCCGCCGGGGTCGATCTGCGGCTCGGTGCAGCGCAGCTTCAGCTCGGGGATGATTTCACCGGTCGAGGTCGAAAAGTCGACCGTCGGGTTCAAGGTGATGGTCAGGATATGGGCGCGCATGGAAACCTCGGGGTATCCCGCCTTCCATGACCGGTTTTGCCGGTGGGTGGCAAGTCAAAATTGTTAGCGCCAACATCGCGCCGTGCCGGCGGGCTATTCCCACCAGCGGTCGATTGCGGCGATGTCGGCGTCGCTCCAGCCAAGGTGATGCGCCAGTTCATGCACGAAGACATGGGCCACAAGCTCGGCCAGCCCGACGTTGCCCCGCGCCGCCCATTCGTCCAGCAACGGCCGGCGGAACAGCCAGATCATGTCGGGCGCGTGCGGCTGGTCCATCACCGATTTTTCCGACAGCGGAACCCCTTCGTAAAGGCCCGACAGCGCGAAGGCATCGTCGATGTCCAGCGCCTCGGTCTGCTGGTCGGAGGCGAAATCCTCGACCCGCAGCGCCACGCCGCGCGCGATGTCGTCAAAGGGCGGGGGCAGCCGGTCGCGCGCCAGAACCGCCAGCCGGTGGATATGGTCAAGGTCGGGCGCAACCGCGTCGGGGCAGGGGTCATCGGTCATTGACCTGATATGGCAGCGCGACCAAGCTGGTGAAAGCCCACAACCGGAAACGCGCCCATGTCCGCCAGCAAGACCCGCCCCACAGGTGCCGACGTCGGTGCCTTCATCGACGCGGTCGCGCCCCCGCGCCGCCGGCAGGACGCGCGGCAACTTGACGAGATCATGCAGCGCGTCACCGGCTGGCGGCCGCAGATGTGGGGGCCGTCGATCATTGGCTATGGCAGCTATCATTATATCTATGACAGCGGCCGCCAGGGCGACATGTGCGCGCTGGGGTTTTCGCCGCGCAAGGCCAACATGGTGCTGTATGTCCTGACCGGCTATGACAGCGCCGACGATATCCTTGCCCGGCTGGGCAAATTCCGGGTCGGGTCGGCCTGCCTGTATTTCAACAAGCTCGACGACCTTGACCCCACGGCTCTGGACGAACTGCTGCACCACGGCCTGTCCCAGCTTCGGGCCCGCTGGCCTGTCGCCCCGTCCTGACCGGGCGCCGGTGGACAAGCCACAGCGGCTGTGACATGGGGCACGCCGAAGGAGATGCCCCGTGACGACCACCCGCTTTGCCCCATCGCCGACCGGCTTTCTGCACATCGGCAACCTGCGCACCGCCCTGTTCAACTGGCTGATCGCCCGGGCCGCCGGCGGCACGTTCATCCTGCGTCTCGACGATACCGACCCCGAGCGGTCGCGCCAGGAATACGCCGACGCGATCATGGAAGATCTCGACTGGCTCGGCCTTGGCTGGGACCGGGTCGAGCGGCAATCCGACCGGCTGGAGCATTATCACGCCGCCGCCGACCGGCTGCGCGGCATGGGCCGCTTTTACGAAGCGTTCGAGACCCCGACCGAGCTGGATCTCAAGCGCAAGAAGCTGCTGAACATGGGCCGCCCGCCGGTCTATGACCGCGCTGCCCTGTCGCTGTCGCAGGATCAGAAGGACGCCCTGCGCGCCGCGCGTGGCGATGGTGTGTGGCGCTTCAAGCTGGATCACCAGCGCATCGAATGGACCGACGGCATCCTTGGCGATGTGTCGATCGACGCCGCCAGCCTGTCGGACCCCGTGCTGATCCGTGGCGACGGCCAGTTTCTGTACACCCTCGCCAGCGTGGTCGATGACACCGAGTTCGGCGTCACCGATATCGTGCGCGGCGGCGACCATGTCACCAACACCGCCACCCAGATCCAGATCATCCGCACGCTGGACGGGGCGCTGCCGCGCTTTGCCCACCATTCGCTGCTGACCGGCCCGCAGGGCGAGGCGCTGTCCAAGCGGCTGGGCACGCTGTCGTTGCGCGACATGCGCGCCGCGGGGGTCGAGCCGATGGCCCTGCTCAGCCACATGGCGCGGCTGGGGTCGTCCGACCCGGTGACGCTGCGAGGCAGCCATGACGAACTGATCGCCGGGTTCGACATCACCCGTTTCGGCGCCGCGCCCACCAAGTTTGACGAAGCCGACCTTGGGCCGCTGACGGCGCGCGTGCTGGCAGCCCGGCCCTTCGACGCGGTCGCCGCCCGGATCGACGCCCTTGGCGTGCCTGCCGAGATTGCCGCGCCCTTCTGGTCGCTGGTGCGCGAAAACATCGCCACCCTGGACGACATCAAGGGCTGGTGGCAGGTCCTGCGCGACGGCCCCGGCACAGTTGATCTGGATGCCGACGACCGGGCCTTTGCCGCGTCGGCGCTGGCGCAACTGCCGCCGCCGCCCTATGGGCCGGGCATCTGGGCCGACTGGACAGCCCGGGTCAAGGCCGACAGCGGCCGCAAGGGCCGGGCGCTGTTCATGCCGCTGCGCGTTGCGGTGACCGGCCGCGCGCGCGGGCCGGAAATGGCCGAGGTTATGCCGCTGCTTCAACACCGCCCGGTTCTGCCCGACTAGCCGCCGGCTGACCCCGCGGCGCGGTTTGCGGCAACGCCCGTCTGGCCGGCGCCCGACCGCCGACCGCTTTGTCTGATGTGCAGCTTCCCGCCGATCTGGCCCGCGTGCGGTTTTGCCGGGCGTTTCCCTGCCGACCGTTTTGGCCGGAACGTGCAGAAAACGGCTGACCGGGGCGCAGACCCGGGCCGGGCGTTGCGCCGGCGGCGTGCAGGGTCGATGACCGTCCCCGGGGGCGGCAACATAAGCGGCCCCTGCGTGACGTTAACAATTGCTATCCTTCCCCAGACTGGCGGTCCGATCCCCATCGGCCGCCCTCTTCTTGTCCGGATGCCCCCGCAGCGGGCGGCGGAGGGCTTGCCCGGTTGGGCCCGATACGCCACAAAGGCCGCAAAACAACGAGCAGAGGAGGCATCAACATGCCCAAGACAATTTCCATCCTTTTCGCATCGCTGGTTGCCCTGTCGGCCTGTGGCTCGACCGATCTTGAACGTTCGGGCACCGGCGCGGCGGTGGGTGCGGTGGCCGCGCTGGCGACCAGCAACAATATGGTCACCGGCGCCTTCGTCGGCGGTATCGCCGGCGCCCTGTGCGACGATCTGGTCCCCGATCTCTGCTACTGACGCAGCGATAGCGCAAACGCGCGTCATTCGCGCACGGTCAGGCGGTTGGGCGCCTGTGGGGGCTTGCGCGGCGGGCAGAAAACTTCGCAGAACGTGCGGCAAAGCCGGCCGGCGAAGGGGTTACGCATGTTCAAGAAGATTCTGATTGCCAACCGGGGCGAGATTGCCTGCCGCGTCATCAAGTCGGCGCAGCGCATGGGGATCCGCACCGTGGCTGTCTATTCCGACGCCGACGCGCAGGCCCTGCACGTGAAAATGGCCGACGAGGCCATTCCTGTTGGGCCGCCGCCGGCAAACCAGTCTTACATCGTCATCGACAAGGTGATGGACGCCGTCCGCCAAAGCGGCGCCGAGGCGGTGCATCCCGGCTATGGCTTTCTATCGGAAAACCCGAAATTCGCCGAGGCTCTGCGGGCCGAGGACGTGGCCTTCATCGGCCCGCCCGTCGGCGCGATCGAGGCCATGGGCGACAAGATCACCTCGAAAAAGATCGCCCAAGAGGCGGGCGTGTCCACGGTGCCGGGCTATATGGGCCTGATCGAAGATGGCGACGAGGCGGTGAAGATCGCGCAGCAGGTCGGCTATCCGGTGATGATCAAGGCCAGTGCCGGCGGCGGCGGCAAGGGCATGCGCGTGGCGTGGAACGACGCGGAAACCCGCGAAGGGTTCGTGTCGTCCAGAAACGAGGCCGCGGCCAGCTTTGGCGACGACCGCATCTTCATCGAGAAATTCGTCACCCAGCCCCGGCATATCGAAATTCAGGTGCTGTGCGACGCCCATGGCAACGGCGTCTATCTGGGCGAGCGCGAATGCTCGATCCAGCGCCGCAACCAGAAGGTCATCGAAGAGGCGCCCTCGCCCTTTCTCGACGCGCCTACCCGCAAGGCGATGGGCGAACAGGCGGTCGCGCTGGCCAAGGCGGTGGGCTATGCCAGCGCCGGCACGGTGGAATTCATCGTCGACGGGGCGCGCAACTTTTACTTCCTCGAAATGAACACGCGCCTGCAGGTGGAACACCCGGTGACCGAGCTGATCACCGGCGTCGATCTGGTCGAACAGATGATCCGCGTGGCCAATGGCGAAAAGCTGTCGATCACTCAGGACGACGTTGTCCTGACGGGCTGGGCGGTCGAAAGCCGCCTTTACGCCGAAGACCCCTATCGCGGCTTTCTGCCCTCGATCGGGCGGCTGGCCCGCTATCGTCCGCCGGCCGAAATTGCCGCCGGCCCGCTGTCGGACAATGGCAAATGGCAGGGCAGTGCGCCGCGCGGGGCCACGGCGGTGCGCAACGATACCGGCGTCTTCGAGGGCGGCGAGATCTCGATGTATTACGACCCGATGATTGCCAAGCTGTGCACATGGGGCCCCGACCGGGCCTCGGCGATCGCGGCCATGCGCGCCGCGCTGGACAGGTTCGAGCTGGAAGGCATCGGCCACAATCTGCCATTCCTGTCGGCGGTGATGGACCATCCGCGTTTCGTGTCGGGCGACATCACCACCGCCTTCATCGCCGAGGAATATCCCGACGGCTTCGAAGGCGCCACGCTGCCGGCCGCCGATCTGCGCCGCGTTGCCGCCGCCGCCGCCGCGATGTTCCGCGTCGCCGAGATCCGCCGCACCCGGGTTTCGGGCCGCATGGACAATCACGAACGCAAGGTTGGCACCGACTGGGTGGTTCTGGCGGGCGGAGAACGGTTTCCCGTGACGCTGGACGCCGACCAGATGGGCACCACGGTCGGTTTCGCTGATGGCACCAGCCACCGCGTCGCCTCGGACTGGGTGCCGGGGCAAAAGCTGGGGCAGATCGACGTCGACGGCACGGTTCTGATCCTGAAGGTGTCTCGCGCCACCGGCGGCTATCGCATCCGCACGCGCGGCGCCGACCTGAAAGTGCAGGTGCTGACCACGCGCCAGGCCGAACTGGCCGCCCTGATGCCGGAAAAGCTGCCGCCCGACACGTCGCGGTTGCTGTTGTGCCCCATGCCCGGCCTGATCGTGTCGGTCGCCGTGGAAGAAGGGCAGGAAGTGCAGGAAGGCCAGGCGCTGTGCACGGTCGAGGCCATGAAGATGGAAAACATCCTGCGCGCCGAAAAGAAGGCCGTGGTATCCAGAATAAACGCCGGCCCGGGCGACAGCCTGGCCGTGGACGAGGTGATCATGGAGTTCGAGTGACCTCGGACACCGCAATCGCAGCCATGGCCGCCGGTCCCCTAACCTCCGCGCGCGTTGTCGCGAATTTCCTGCTGGCGGATCG
>CAYYMJ010000041.1:0-26178 GCA_964472855.1 uncultured Rhodobacterales bacterium
CGAGGCAGGCCACCACCCCCCTGGCGAGGCAGACCATCACCCCTGGGTGGCGGGCAGGCCGTTACCGCTGTTTGTCATCCGGGTCAGTTGGTGGGGCCGTCGGGGTCCATCAATTCGTCGATGAACAGGCTCAAAAGCTGCGGGCGCCCCGACACGCCGGCCTTGCGATAGATCGCGTTGGTCTGCGCCTTGACCGTGCCCTCGGACGTGTTGCGCATGGCCGCGATCTCGGAAAGGCTGAGCCCCTTGATCGAGAACAGCGCCACGTCACGCTCGGCCCGGGTCAGGCTCCATTCGCCAAACCGCTCTTCAAGAACTTCCATGAAGGCGCCCGACGCAGCGCGCAGCGCGTCTTCGGCCCGGCGTGACCGTGTCACGGCATGGCGCAACAGAAACGCGCCCAGAACGAACCCGGTCAACAGCCCCAGCCCGGCACCGATTTCCAGAAGCTCGCGCATCTGCCAGGCAATCGGGGTGGTCCTGATGCCCAGAATGTTGACCAGAATGTCGGAGAGGAAGAAAAACGTCGCGCCGGCCTGAAGCAGCAGAACAAGGCCAAGCGCAATTGCGCCCGGCCGAATACGAAATCCCTGCCCTTTGCCCCGCTTAGTTGTCATTCCGGTCTTCGCGTTGGTCCTTATTGTCGTCGCGGTTGTCCTTGCGGTCGTCGCGCTCGTCTTCACGGTCGTCGCGTTCGTCGTCGCTGCTGTCGCCCGACCCGCCGCCGCTGCCGCTGCCCGAGTTATCGTCGTCATCGTCGTCCGAACCCGATCCACTGCCCGAGCTGTCGTCGTCGCCGCCGCCCGATCCGCTGCCCGATCCACTGCCTGAGCTGTCGTCGTCGCTGTCGTCCGAGCCCGATCCGCTCCCTGAACCGCTTCCTGAACCGCTGCCGCCGCCGGAACCGCTGCCCGAGCTGTCGTCGTCGCTGTCGTCCGAACCCGATCCGCCGCTGCTGCCGGAACCGCTGCCCGATCCGCTGCCGCTGCCCGAACTTCCGCCGTCGTCCGAGCCACCAGAATCATCCGAGCCACCGGAGCCGCTGCTTCCGCTGCCGCTGCTTCCGCCCGAACCGCTGCTGTCCGAAGTTTCGTTGTCGCCGCTATTGTCATCGGAGCTACCTCCGTCAGAACCAGAATTTCCCGAGCCGCCCGTCACCGTGACATCCACGACGATCGGCGCGCCCTGATCCGTGCCGTCGCCCTGTTCGGCAACCAGCCACAAGCTGTCGCGCAGCACCTCACCGGTGCGCGGGTTGAAGACCAGCTCGCGGTCACGCCCCGCGCCTTCGGCGACAATCCGCACCCTGCCCAGCCAGGTCCGGGTGACCTGAAACTGGTTGTAACCCTGCTGAACCAGCAGTTGGATGATCCGGTCGGTCAGCGGGTCGGCCGCAGCC
Organism: uncultured Rhodobacterales bacterium; assembly: GCA_964472855.1. GTDB lineage: Bacteria > Pseudomonadota > Alphaproteobacteria > Rhodobacterales > Rhodobacteraceae > Tranquillimonas. The sequence goes on from CAYYMJ010000041.1 coordinate 1,400, forward strand.
GGCATCGCCAGGGACATGGCGAACACCGGTGCGAGGACGTAGGCTTTCCAGTTCATGGCATCATACCTAACCTAATTGTTGCGGCACCGGGAGGGGCCCGGTGCCGCGCACGACTGAGTTTGCGGGGATAGGGACTCAGCCGCTGCTCGTGTCTCTAGTTGCCGCGGCCCTTGCGCTTGCCGGAACGGTCGCCGCTGCTGTCGTCATCGTCCGACGACCCGCCGCCCGAACCGTCATTGTCGTCCGAGCTGCTGCCGCCCGAGCTGCCGCCCGAACTGCGGTCATCGTCCGACGAGCCGCCGCCGCCCGATCCGCTGTCATCGTCATCATCCGACGTGCCGCCGCCCGACCGGCCGCCCGAACCGTCGTCGTCGTCGTCGCTGGTGCCAAATCCACCTGAAACGCTGTCGTCATCGCTGCCGTCGACAAATACGCGGTTGGTCTGGTCAACTTCGACGCCGCTCTTGTTGCGGTCGGCAAAGCTCGACCGCCCGACTTGCTGCTTCAGGATCGCGCCGGTCGAGCGGTCAAACACCAACTCGATCTTCTGGCCGCCCTGGACGGCCTCGACCTTGACCTGCGTCGGCCCGTCCTTGACCTCGATATAGGTGTAACCAAGCTGCTGAAGGTTGGTGACGATCTGGTCGGTAAAGGCGTCGGCCCAGGCGCTGGTTCCAAGGAACATGGCCGTGGTCACGGTCAGTGCAAATCTGCGTTTCATGGGTCATCCTCTTTCCGGGCCGGGGCCGCCAGCGGCACCGATGTCACCGAAAGAGCACGGCGACTGCCTGCCCTCTATTAGCGGCAGGTTTAGGCCGGCAGGAATAAACCCTGGTGAAACGCGCATAAACTCAGGTTTATGCCGCTATTCGCCGTCCATTTCAAAGCCCAGGTGCCGGGCCACGGCGAACACGTCCTTGTCGCCGCGACCGCACATGTTCATGCAGATGATATGGTCAGACGGCAGGTCGGGCGCAATCTTCATGACATGCGCCAGGGCATGGCTGGGCTCAAGCGCCGGGATGATCCCTTCGGTGGCGCAACACAACTGGAACGCCTCCAGCGCCTCGGCATCGGTGATCGCCACATAACGGGCACGCCCTGTCTCATGCAGCCACGAATGCTCGGGCCCGATCCCGGGATAGTCGAGCCCGGCCGAAATCGAGAACCCCTCCAGGATCTGCCCGTCGCCGTCCTGCAACAAATAGGTGCGGTTGCCATGCAGAACCCCCGGACGCCCGCCGGTCAGCGACGCGCAATGTTCCATCCTGGCGTTCACACCCTTGCCGCCGGCTTCGACCCCGATGATGTTCACGCTCTCGTCGTCGAGGAACGGATAGAACAACCCCATGGCATTCGACCCGCCACCGATGGCGGCAACCAGCGTGTCGGGCAAACGGCCCTCGGCCTCGTGCATCTGGGCCTTGGCCTCCTTGCCGATGATGGACTGGAAATCGCGCACCATGGCCGGATAAGGATGCGGCCCGGCCACCGTGCCGATGCAATAGAAGGTGTCGCGCACGTTGGTCACCCAGTCGCGCAGCGCGTCGTTCATCGCATCCTTCAACGTGCCGCGCCCGCTGGTCACCGGCACCACCTCGGCCCCCAACAGGCGCATGCGAAACACGTTGGGCTTTTGCCGCTCAACGTCATGGGCGCCCATATAGACCACGCATTTCAGCCCGAACTTGGCGCAGACCGTCGCGGTGGCCACGCCGTGCTGGCCGGCCCCGGTTTCGGCGATGATGCGGCTCTTGCCCATGCGGCGGGCCAGGATGATCTGGCCCAGCACATTGTTGATCTTGTGCGCCCCGGTGTGGTTCAGCTCGTCCCGCTTCATGTAAACCTTGGCGCCGCCCAGATGCCCGGTCAGGCGCTCGGCGAAATACAGCGGGCTGGGTCGCCCGACATAATGCTTCCACAGAAACTCCATCTCGGCCCAGAAACTGTCGTCGGTCTTGGCATGCTCGTACCGCGCCTCGAGGTCCAGGATCAGCGGCATCAGCGTTTCGCTGACAAAACGGCCGCCAAACCGGCCAAAACGCCCCTGCTCGTCGGGGCCGGTCATGAAGCTGTTGAAAAGATCGTCCGACATCCGTTGCCCTCCGCGGTCCTGCCAGCGCCTTCTAGAACAAGACGCCGGCAGAGAGAACGAGTTTCGCGCCGGCGGCCAGAGAAAGCCCCGCGCCACAGCGCCTCGCGTCAATCCTCAGCCACCCGATGTTGCCCGAAATCATGGCATCAACGCGTCAGGCGATGCCTCCCCCGATCACGTAAAACGCGAATCGCTGTAACACAGCCCTTCTCCGGCTTTGAAAATACCTCGGGGGTGAATGCGCGGGCCGCCCGCGCAGAGGGGGCAGCGCCCCCTTGCCCCCGCGACGCGCGACAGCGCGGCGCAAACCCTGACCGCCAAAGCGACGCGCACTCAATCTCATCCGCCGCTGCCTGAAATCCCGGCATCAACGCGCCGGGCGATGCCTCGTGCATCAGGTTGAACGCGATACGCTCTGACCGATTGCCGCTGCGATCTCGGCCAGCTGAGCGCGGGGACGCGACAGCCGCGGAAAAGATGCCACCCAGTCGCGGAACGCCGGCAACGCGTCCGCCGCCACGGCCGCGATGTCGTCCTCGGTCGCAATGGTGGCCACGCCATCGGCGGGGCGCGACGGCGCAAAGCTCCGGCCCATCCGCCCCTCGACCCAGGCGATATCGTCCTCGGCACTCGCCAGGGCCGGGGCCATCAGCGCCTCGTCCAGCTCGAACCGCCGGCTGCCGAACTGGAACATCCAGTGCGGCGTGTCCCGCCGTCCGTGGCGGACATCGCCGCTGGCATCCTGAAACTGCCGGTAGCGATAGAGAACCGCGAAGGCTTCCAGTGACAGCGACGGGTTGACCTCGTCGGCTTCGTCGCCGTCCCAGTGCAGGCCCAGCCGGTCGGCGAAATCGCGGCGCACGTCCCCGCCGGCCAGGCTGTCACGGCCAAAATGGACATAGCTGATCCGGGCGGCACCCAGCCCCCGATCCCAGCGGCGGAAACGGCGGCGATAGCGCGGCAGCAACTCGGCCATGTCCAGCCCGGTCCTGCCCGACTTGACCCGCTGCTGCAGCAGGCTGCGCATATAGGATTTCGGCTCGCGGACATAAACCAGCCCGGACAGCCGGTCGAAATGCCCGGCCAGATACGTCGTCATCGCGCCAATCTCGGCACGGTTCAGATACTGCGGAAACCCCTCGCCGGACACGATCAGATCGCGCCGATCCCGCGTGACCTCCTCTTCCAGTTGCGCAAGACTGGCGCGCTCGAACCGGTCGCCCACGCCGCGAAACCAGGCATCGCGCCGCTCGGGTTCGCAAAAGATCGAGATCAAGGCAGGCGTGTGATTGGCTCGAACCAACTTGAGATAACGGGTGCGCGGGTCGGCATAGTCGCGAAACGCGCTCTGAACCGCCGTGCTGCCGGCCTTGTTCATGCCCAGATGAAGGTGGCAGGTTCGCGTCATCGCGCCCGGCCCGACCGCCGCACGCAACAGCGAAGCCATCCCAGGTTCACCGCCGACCGCGCGCTTCCGGCAACCGACCTGACATCGACGCCTCGCACCAGCATCACAAAAACAATCATCGGGTGTCCCTCTGGGCCGGTCAGAATCATTCTATACCAACAGGATCATTGGTGAACCGCTCAGCCCTGCTGGCCAGCAGAAGCTTGGATTTTGTCCTGAAAATGCGCCTCAAGCCGCTCAAGCGCACCCACCGGATCACCGCGGGCGCCAAAGTCCGAGGCGAACACGTCTTCGAGGAAGTCTGCCAGTCGATCCCCCAGAGAATGCGCATAGTCGGCCAGGTCATCGGTCCCGTCAAAGGCAAGACCGTCAACCTTGTCCGGAACAGCGAATGCCGACCCCATCTTGTCTTCGATCCAGTCGAGGTCGGCCCGGTTGTCCTGCAGAATCCCGGCAAGACAATCGCGGCTGAACCCGAACTTGTTCTGGCCAAATCTTCTCAGCAGGGTAACGAGCTTGCCGTTGGCTTTCTTGCGATCGGCCCCACGCCGGCCGACACGCTGGCGAAGCACAAAGATCAGGGCCGTCGCCTCGGCCGTCAGGCTGTCGTTCCAGCGAACGGCATTCGGCGCGACATAGTCAGGGTCCAGCCCAAGCCGGTTCGCGAAATCCGACAGCAGATCGCCGGCGGCGAAATTGTCACGCTCGAAGGGAACCAGTGAAACACCGTCAACCCCGAGTTCCCTGATCCAGGGACCGAACCGTTTTTGGTATTTGGGCCACAAATTCTCGACCGCCGGCGCGGCCGACTCACGAACGATTTGCTGAAAGACGCTTGAGACAAACCCGCCGGGCGCGCGCACATAGGCCAGGCAGCGCGGTTCCAGCCCCGCGGCCCGCAGAAACGCCACCAACCTGGGGACCGCCCCGAACCGGCCCAGGTTCGACAGCCCTTCACCCGAGATTATGATGTCCCTGTCGTCCTTGGACAGCTCGTTCCCGAGCAGCCGGATCGCCGCCGCCCTGGCGGCCTTTTCCCCGCCCGCGTCGATGCCTTCGGCGAGACCGACAGGCAACCTGTCGCCCAGTGCCAGAACCATTGCCTTGCTGTGATTGGGTTGGCCAAGCTTGGCATAGCGCAGTTTCGGGTCCGCGTAGTCGGCAAACGTTCGCTGGATCGAGGACGAGCCGGTTTTGTTCATGCCCAGATGAAGATGGCAGGTTCGCGTCATTCCAGGCACCTCAGACCGCTTCAAGAAACCGGGCGATGGCCGCCGGGTCCTTGACCCCCGGCGCGCTTTCGACCCCGGACGAGACATCGACCTGCCGTGCCCCGGTCAGGCGCACCGCCTCGGCCACGTTGTCCGGGGTCAGCCCGCCCGCCAGCATCCACGGCACGGCCCAGCGGCGCCCGGCGATCAGTTTCCAGTCAAACGCCACGCCGTTGCCGCCCGGCAGCGCCTGCCCCGCGGGCGGCCGCGCATCCACCAGCAACTGGTCGGCCACCCCGGCATAGGCGCCCAGCGCGTCCAGATCGCCGGCGTCGCGCAGGCCAACCGCCTTCATCACCGGCAGACCGAACCGGCCGCGCAGTTCCGCCACCCGCTGTGGGGTTTCGCGCCCGTGAAGCTGCAGCATGTCGATGGGCACCCGGTCCAGAATGGCCACCAGGTCATCGTCGCTGGCATCCACCGTCAGCGCCACCTTGCACAGGCCCGCCGGCACCTCGCCGGCCAGCCCGGCCGCCAGATCGGTTCCCACGTGGCGGGGCGAGCGCGGGTAAAAGACAAAGCCCACATAGGCCGCACCGCCATCGACCGCGGCGCGCAAACCGGCCTTGTCGCGCAGACCGCAAATCTTGACCCGTGCGCGCGGCATCTAGCGCGCGCTATCGCTGGGGTCGAGCAGCGCCAGAACGTCGTCGCCCTGCCCCGGGCTTTGCGGCACGCGCAGGCGCCCGACCTCGCGCTGCAATTCCTCTTTCTCGGCCCTGGCGCGGCGCGCCTCGGCCCGATGCTTGTGCTCGCGGAACCATTCCCAGACGAACCCGATCAGCACACCGGCCAGAATGCCGGCGAAAATCACCAGAAACAGCGGCAGCGTCAGCTCCCAGCTATAGCCAAGGAACCCGGCCATATCCGGCGGCAACAGCCGCAGGGTCACGCCGCCGCGATTGGCCATGGCCAGGGTGATGAGAACAAGCGCCAGCAGCGCCAGGAAGGCGTAACGAAGATAACGGATCATGACGCTTATCTAGTTGCCGTTCAGCCTGTCCCGCAAGAGCTTGCCGGTCTTGAAAAACGGAACGTGCTTTTCCTCGACCTGAACCGATGCGCCGGTGCGCGGGTTGCGGCCCACGCGGGCGTCGCGCTGTTTCACGGAAAAGGCCCCGAAGCCGCGCAGTTCCACCCGGTCGCCCCGGGCCATGGCGCCGATCACTTCTTCGAAGATCGTGTTCACGATCCGCTCGACGTCGCGCTGGTAAAGATGCGGGTTCTCTTCGGCGATCTTCTGAACAAGCTCAGATCTGATCATTCGATTCCTCCCCGGTGGTCCTGGCGGCAGTTGGCAGACATTCCGCAATGCTCTGACCATAGGCAGTTTTTTCGATCCGCGAAAGCGCAAGGTGGCAACGTCATTCGCCAATTGGCGGCTGATTCCGCGCATTTTCCCGACCCGGCGGAAATTCGCGCATGCCCGCCGGCCCGCCAGATGCACCGCCGGTTACCCCGATTCGATGCCGCCCGGAACAACACCCGAAATCAGAAAGGCCCGCGAAATTCGCGGGCCTTTCGATGTTCGCGACCTCGTGGTGGTCAGTCGTCGCCTTTCAGCGCCGCCCCAAGGATGTCGCCCAGCGAGGCACCGGATTCCGAGCTGCCATACTGCTGCACGGCCTCTTTCTCTTCGGCGATCTCGCGGGCCTTGATCGACAGGCCCAGACGCCGGGTCTTCGAGTCGACGTTGGTGACGCGCACGTCGACCTTGTCACCAACCTGAAAACGCTCGGGGCGCTGTTCAGATCGGTCACGCGACAGGTCGGACCGGCGGATGAAGGACTTGGCGCCCTCGTATTCCACCTCGATCCCGCCATCCTCGATCGCCGACACCGCAACCGTGATGACCGACCCGCGGCGCACACCTTCGACGGCCTCGGTAAAGCTGTCGTCCAGCGCCTTGACCGAAAGCGAGATCCGCTCCTTGTCGACGTCGACCTCGGTAACGACGGCCTTGACGACATCGCCCTTGCGATAGCTGGCAATGGCCTCTTCGCCACGCATCTCCCAGCTCAGGTCCGAAAGGTGAACCATGCCGTCGATGTCGTTGTCGAGCCCGATGAACAGACCGAATTCGGTGATGTTCTTGACCTCGCCCTCGACCGGGGTGCCGACCGGATAGGTTTCGGCGAACACTTCCCACGGGTTGCGCATGGTCTGCTTCAGGCCCAGCGACACGCGGCGCTTGATGGTGTCGATCTCCAGAACCATGACTTCCACTTCCTGGCTGGTCGAAACGATCTTGCCGGGATGGACGTTCTTCTTGGTCCAGGACATCTCGCTGACATGCACCAGCCCCTCGACACCGGGCTCAAGCTCGACGAAGGCACCATAGTCGGTGATGTTGGTCACGCGCCCGGTATGCACCGAATCCAGCGGGAATTTGGCCTCGACCGAATCCCACGGATCGTCCTGCAGCTGCTTCATGCCCAGGCTGATACGGTGGGTCTCCTTGTTGATCTTGATGACCTGAACCTTGACGGTCTCGCCAATCGCCAGAATCTCCGACGGGTGGTTGACACGACGCCAGGCCATGTCGGTGACGTGCAACAGGCCATCGACACCGCCAAGATCGACGAAAGCGCCGTATTCGGTGATGTTCTTGACCACGCCGTCGACAGCATCGCCCTCGGTCAGCTTGCTGATGACCTCGGCGCGCTGCTCGGCACGGCTTTCCTCCAGAATGGCACGGCGCGACACGACGATATTGCCGCGGCGGCGGTCCATTTTGAGGATCTGGAAAGGCTGCTTCAGCCCCATCAGCGGGCCGGCGTCGCGCACCGGGCGCACATCGACCTGGCTGCCGGGCAGAAAGGCCACGGCACCGCCCAGATCGACGGTAAAGCCGCCCTTGACTCGGCCAAAGATGGCACCTTCCACGCGGTTTTCCTGAGCATAGGCCTTTTCAAGCCGGTCCCAGGCCTCTTCACGGCGGGCCATTTCCCGGCTGATGACAGCCTCGCCGCGGGCGTTTTCCGCCGCGCGCAGGTAAACCTCGACCTCGTCGCCGACCTCGATCTCGGGCGCCTCGCCGGGGTTGGCGAATTCCTTGAGCTCGACCCGGCCTTCCATCTTGTAGCCGACGTCGATGATGGCTTGCCCCGCCTCGATGGCGATGACCTTGCCCTTGACGACACTGCCTTCGTTCGGCGTGTCGATCTCGAAGCTTTCATTCAGGAGGGCTTCGAATTCCTCCATGGTTGCGTTAGCCAAAAGTTACATGTCCTCTTTGCGTTTTATCTGGCCGCGCGGTTGTCTCCGCCGGTCTTGGGGTTTCGTTGGTCAGACGGTCCGCAAAGCAAAGAGGGCCGGTATTTCCCGACCCCGCTCGTCCTCTTGCCTCGCAGCGTATTCCGCCCTTGTCGACGCAGGGTCTATAGCCAGCAAATCCCTTCGCCGCAAGGGGCCGCCGGCCTTTGGCCGCCGCACCGGTCGCAATCGGGGCGACCCGGGGCCAGCCCGGCACCCTGACCACAGATACACCCGCCAGCCCCATCATCTAGGCGCAAATATCCCGGGGGGGGATGCCGCCGCGCGGGACACCCGCGCGGGGCCGGCCGCCCCGCCCCGCATCTGCCGCCGGGGGGCAGAGCCCCCCTTTGCCCCACCGCGACGCGCGCCAGCGCGGCGCAACCCCGGCGTCAGGCGCGCCGCAGGGCGGCCAGGGTCCAGATCGCGCCGGCCAGATCCACGGCCAGCAGAACAAGATAGTTGGCCGCCAGCCCGCCCAGGACCACCCAGGCCAGCGTGGCCAGAAAAATCGCGGCCCGGCCCCACACCGTCACCCGGAAAAACACCGTCACCCCGGACCGCGCCATCGCGAGATAGTAAAAGCCCAAAAGCAGAACCACGAACCCGAGAAACAGCACCGCATCGCCCTGAGGCGGCGGCAGCAGGATCAGCGACCACAACAACGCCGGCTGAAACACAATACCCAGCCCCAGCGCGAACAGATAGAACGCGAATATCTCGATGGATTTCGCCGGGTTCATCGGCCAACCCTCAACAATAACGCTCCGGCCCGATCCACTGCGCCGCGGAATAGCGGTCGCCATGGGCCCAGCCCACCGGCAGCGCCGCTTCGATCCGGGCAACATCGTCGTCGCTCAGCCGGATTTGCCCGCCCCGGACACATTCGCGCAAATGCGCAACCGACCGTGTGCCGGGGATCGGGACGATATGCGCGCCCCTGGCCAGAAGCCACGCAATGGCCAGCGCCGCCGCCGGTTCGCCATAGTCGGCCGCCAGCGCCCGCAGCTTGTCGGTCTCGGCAATGTTGAACCCGAAATCCGGCTCCACGAAGCGCGGGTTGGTCTTGAGAAATCCGATCCCGTCCAGCCGGTCGGCCGTCATCGGGCGGTCGGTCAGCAACGACCGGCCCAGCGGGGAAAAGGCCACCAGCGCCGTGCCCAGTTCGGCGCAAGCCTGCACCAGCCCCAGCTCGGGCGAGCGCACGCCCAGGTTATACTCCGACTGCACGGCCGTGACCGGCGCCACCGCCTGTGCCCGCCGCAGCGAGGCCGGCGAGATCTCGGAAAACCCGAAGCCGCCGATCTTGCCGCTCTGCTTCAGCCGGGCCAGCGTCTCCGTCACCTCTTCGATGGGCCGCGCCGCCTCGCGACGGTGAACATAGAACAGGTCGACATGGTCGACGCCCATGCGCCGCAGACTGCCGTCAAGTTCCGCCTCCAGATGCTCGGGCGCGTTGCTGAAACAGCGCCTGCCCTCGGCATCGCGGGTGATCGCGGCCTTGGTGGCAATGTGAAACCGGTCGCGGGCGTCGGGGTTGGCCTTCAGAAAGCTGCCGATGGCGGCCTCGGACTTGCCCATGCCATAGACATTGGCGGTGTCGATATGGGTGACCCCCAGTTCCAGCGCGGCGCCCAGGATGGCATGGCTTTCGGCCTCGGTCGTGGGGCCGTACATGTCGGAAAACGACATGGCGCCAACGCCGATGCTGGAAATCAACGGTCCATCACGGCCCATGGTTCTGAAATGCATTGTCCGGTCTCCGCTCGGGTCGGGGCGGCCGCGCCGGCCGGTTGCAAAAGATCAAATGCGCCGCCGTGAACCAAGCACAGCGCCACGTCAATTGCCGCCCGGCGCCGCCACATGCGCCGATGCGGCCGCAATCGCCGCCTCGATGCTCATGTCCGAGGTGTCGATCAGGATCGCGTCGGCCGCCCGTTCCAGCGGCGCGGCGTCGCGCGACCGGTCACGTTCGTCGCGGCGCAGAAGGTCGGCCATGACCGCCGCCGCGCTGGTCTCGACTCCACGCGCGGTCAACTCGGCCAGGCGCCGCGCCGCCCGCGCCGCGGGGCTGGCGGTTATGAACAGTTTCACGTCGGCCTCGGGGCAGATCACCGTGCCGATGTCGCGGCCATCCAGCACCGCGCCGCCGTCGCGCCGGGCAAAGGCGCGCTGAAAGTCGAACAGCGCGCCGCGCACCCCGGCAATCACCGCCACGCGGCTGGCGGCCTGAGCCACCTCGTCGCCGCGCAGATCGGGTGCGTCAAGATCGGCAGCCACCAGGGCGCGCGCGGCCTCGACCGGGTCGGCGCCCTCGGCCACCTTCTTGCCAACAGCACGATACAGCAACCCGGTGTCCAGATGCGCCAGACCGAACCGCCGCGCCACAGCACGTGAAATCGTGCCCTTGCCGCTGGCCGCCGGCCCGTCGATGGCCACGGTAAACGCCATTCGCCGCCCCCTCTTAACGATTGCTGCGCACCAGACCCGCACCCAGCCGGGCCATCAGGTCTTCGAAGATCGGAAAGCTGGTGGCGATCGGTCCGGCATCGTCGACGCTGACCGCCTTTTGCGCGCCCATCCCCAGCACCAGAAACGACATGGCGATGCGATGGTCCAGCCGGGCCTCGGCCAGGCCGCCCCCGGGCACCCCGCGGGCCCCCATCCCGTGAACGGTCCACCAATCCTCGCCCTCGGCCACCGTCACGCCGTTGGCGCGCAGGCCCTGCGCCATGGCGTCGATGCGGTCGCATTCCTTGACGCGCAACTCGCGCACGCCGGGCATGTGGGTCTTGCCCTCGGCAAACGCGGCAACCACCGACAGCACCGGGTATTCGTCGATCATCGAGGCCGCGCGTGCGGGCGGAACCTCGATCCCGGTCATATCGGGCGAAAAGCGCGCCCGCAGGTCGGCCACCGGCTCGCCGCCCTCTTCGCGCGGGTTCTCGAAAGCCAGATCGGCCCCCATCTCCTGCAAGGTGGTATACAGCCCGGCGCGGGTGGGGTTCAGCCCGATATTGGGCACCAGCACGTCGGACCCTTCGGTGATCAGCGCCGCGCAAACCGGGAAAGCCGCCGACGACGGGTCGCGGGGCACGGCAATGGTCTGCGGCCGCAGTTCCGGCTGGCCGGTCAGGGTGATGACGCGGCCTTCGGCGGTAACCTCGGTCACGATGCTGGCGCCAAAGCCGGCCAGCATCCGCTCGGTGTGGTCGCGGGTGGCCTCTTGTTCGATCACCACGGTCTGGCCCGGCGCGTTCAGCCCGGCCAGCAACACCGCCGACTTGACCTGCGCCGACGGCACCGGCACCCGGTATTCCACCGGCACCGGGTTGCGCGCCCCGCAGATCGTCATCGGCAGCCGCCCGCCCGCGCGCCCGTGCGCCTCGGCCCCGAACAGCGCGATCGGGTCGGTGACCCGCGCCATCGGCCGCGCGCGCAGCGACGCGTCACCGGTAAAGGTCGCCACGATGGGCGAGGTCGCCATCGCCCCCATGATCAGCCGCGCCCCGGTGCCGGAATTGCCACAGTCGATCACATCCTCGGGCTCGCCAAAGCCACCGGTGCCCAGACCATGCACGCTCCACTCGCCGCCGCCATGGTTCGTGACCTCGGCGCCAAAGGCGCGCATGGCCCGGCCGGTGTCCAGCACGTCGTCGCCCTCCAGAAGCCCGGTGATCCGGGTCTCGCCCACGCTCAGCGCCCCAAGGATCAGCGACCGGTGGCTGATCGACTTGTCGCCGGGCACCCTGGCCACGCCGGTCAGCGGGCCCGAAGGGCGCGAGGTCATGGGCGTTGCGGGGCCGTGTGCGGACATGGGGCTGATGCTCGTCAATTGCTGCTCGCGACCTGTTAGCGCGCGTCACATCGACTGTCCACGCCGGGCGCGCACCGGCTCAGACCGCCGCGCGCTCGCCCAGCCAGATCTCGGGGTTCGTCTCGGCAATCTGGCGGAACACATCCTCGCCCAGCGCGTTGCGCAACCGAAAGCACACCGCACGCTCGGACAGCTTTTCCTGCCGCGTCATGTAAAAGTCCGAGCCAAACAGCACCCGGGCGCGCAACAACTCGGCCTTGCCCGCGTCGGCACCGCCCAGGAACAGCTTGAGAAAGGGAATGTTGTCGTCGAAATGGAACAGCGTATAGCTGATGTCGGTCCACAGGTTGGGATAGGCGCCCGAGGTGATCATGTCGCGGATGGCCACCTGCCAGTTCGCGGCCCGCGCCTGCGGATCCCGCGGATCGATGCCCTCGTCGACATAGGCCCGCCAGTCGGCGGCGCCGCCGAAATGGGCCAGACACACCCGCAGATCGGGAAACCGTTCCAACACCGGAACAAAGGCCGCCGGGTCGGTCCAGGCATCGGCGTCACTCCGCGTCACATGCCGGCCCCGCACACCGCCGCGGGAACAATGGCTCATCACTGGCAGGCCGCGCGCCTGCAGCATCGGGTAGACCTTGTCCATCAACAGCGGATGGTCGGGCGGAAAGCCAAGGCGCGGATACAGCTTCAGCCCCCGGAACCCCAGGTCGTCGATGGCCCGAAACACCTCGTCCGCCGCCCCCGGCCGGTCGGGGTGGACGCTGGTAAAGGCAATGACCCGGCCGCGAAAGTCGTCGTCACCGGCCAGCGCGGCCAGTTCGTCATGCTGCTGCGCCAGCGTGGCCTGCGTGGGCCCGTGGCCGATGAATTCCATGTCCATCGGCAGCACCACAAAGCGCGTGTTGTCGGGATACTGCCGGCGGATGGCCTCGAACACCGTGCGCTGGCGCGCCACAGCGCCAGCCTGCTGAAACCGCAACAGCCGATCAACGGTTTCGGCCAGCGCTTCCTGCCCGAACAGCTTCAGCAGCCACGATATCCCCCGGACCAGCGGCGGCCACGACTTGAAGATATTCACCGCCGGATGCGGATAGTTCTTCGGCACATGGGCCCGGGTAAAGGTGTGGATGTGACAGTTGGTGATGCGCAAGCGGGGCATGACGACGACCTCAATTCATGGCATTTCGCCTAAGACCTGAACCACCCGACGCTGCCTGAAACCCGGGATTTCAACGCGTCAGACCAAGACCTCGACAACAAGTTAAACGCAAAACGCCGTCGCGGCGCCAGTCTGGCGCAAATTGGCGGCTACCCGACCCTACTTCTGTCTGAAAATATCCACTCGGGCGGGTGGCGCGGGCACGCGCCGCCTGCCCACCGCGACGCGCGAAGCGCGGCGCAACTCAGCGGCGAATGAAGGTCAGATAATGCGGCTGGCGACCTTCGCGCAGCGCTTTGTGCTCGTATCGCGTCGAAATCCAGTCGTCCCAGGGCCGGCGCCAGTCGGCGGCGCGGCGCGCTGTCCAGTCAAAGCCGTGGCGCGGCACCTGTTCCAGCGTCTGGCGCACATAGTCGGGAATGTCGGTGGCCACCCGCAGCTCGGCGCCCGGCGCCATGACCCGGGCCAGCGCGCTCAGATGGTCGGGCGTGACAAAACGGCGCCGGTGGTGGCGCGCCTTGGGCCAGGGGTCTGGATACAGCAGAAACGCCCGCTCGATCGCCCCCGTCGGCAAGACGTCGAACAGGTCGCGCGCGTCGTCGGGGTGGATGGCCACGTTCGACACACCCGCCCGGCGGATGGCGCCCAGCGCCATGGCCACACCGTTGACAAAGGGTTCGCACCCAATCAGCGCCACGCCGGGATTGGCGGCGGCCTGATGCACCAGATGTTCGCCGCCGCCAAAACCGATTTCCAGCCACAGCGGCCGGTCGCCAAAGCGCGCCGCGATGTCCAGCGGCCGGCGGTCGGGGTTTTCGTCCCAACTCACCGGGCCCGGAGACAGCGCGGCCAGGTCCTCGTCAAGACAGACCCGCTGGCTGTCGCGCAGCGTCTTGCCGCGGCGGCGGCCATAGATATTGCGCCAGGGCGCCCCGGATGGGTGGTGGTCGCTCATGGGCCGGGCCGGTTATTCGGTCAGCACGCCCGCCGCCAGCAGCCGCGCGCGATAGGGATACCACATGTCATCGGTGCTCGCCTTCAGCGATTCGATGGCAAAGTCAGAGCTGACGCCGCGCCCGGTCATGAAGATCAGCCGCTCGTAAATCTCGGTCTGGGTATCTTCGTAGACCCAGGACACAAAGTCGAACGGGTTGGCCCAGCCTTCGTCCTTGGCGAGGCTGTCGAAATAATCGCGCGCGCCCTCGGGGCTCCAGGAGGTCTGGTGAAAGCCGATGCGCCCGCCGCGCACCAGCCGCCGGTCGGTGCCGCCCATGAACACATAGGCGCAGGCGCTGGAACATTCGCCCAGCACCTCGGTATCCAGTTCAAAGTCGATCAGCACGCCGGCCATGTCGAAGGCGGTGAAATAGTCGCCGCCCTCGCTGTTCAGCCGCAGCGTGGTGATGCCGGGATTGGCGCGCAGCAGCTTGACCAGCGCGTCAATGTCGCCGCGGTCGATGCCGGCCTCGGCCAGCGGAATGCCCGGACCGTCGGTGTCGTAAATCACGGTCGCGCCCTTGACGCGGAACTTTTCCGCCGCCACCGCCTGCCCCGCCGCCAGCAGGACGCCGGCCAGCGCCAGCAGAACCGGGGTCAGGCGCCGGCCCATGGCTCAGACCGCCTTTTTCAGGGCGTCGACCAGATCGGTCCGCTCCCAGCTGAAACCGCCGTCGGCCTCGGGTGCGCGGCCGAAATGCCCATAGGCCGAGGTGCGGCTATAGATCGGGCGGTTCAGCGACAGATGCTCGCGGATGCCGCGCGGCGACAGGTCCATCACCTGCGGAATCGCCGCCTCGATCGCGACGGCGTCAACCTGGCCGGTGCCGTGGGTATCGGCATAAATCGACAGGGGCTTGGACACGCCGATAGCATAGCTCAGCTGAATCGTGCAGCGTTCGGCCATGCCGGCGGCGACGACATTCTTGGCCAGATAACGCGCGGCATAGGCGGCCGAACGGTCCACCTTGGTCGGGTCCTTGCCGGAAAAGGCGCCGCCGCCGTGCGGCGCGGCGCCGCCATAGGTATCGACGATGATCTTGCGCCCGGTCAGGCCGGCGTCGCCATCTGGGCCGCCGATCACGAAGGTGCCGGTCGGGTTGACCCACCATTGCGTGTTTTCGGTGATCCATTCGGCCGGCAGAACGTCACGGATATGCGGCTCGACCACGGCGCGGATCATGTCCGAGCCCTGGTCTTCGCTGGCATGCTGGGTCGACAGCACGATCGAGGTCACCTCGACCGGCTTGCCGTCTTCATAGCGCAGCGTCAGCTGCGACTTGGCGTCAGGGCGCAGCGCCGGCTCGGCCCCCGATTTCCGCACCTCGGCCAGACGGCGCAGGATGGCATGGGAATACTGGATCGGGGCCGGCATCAACTCGGGCGTTTCAAGGGTGGCATAGCCGAACATGATGCCCTGATCGCCCGCGCCTTCGTCCTTGTTCGAACCCGCATCGACCCCTTGGGCGATATGGGCCGACTGTTCGTGCAGGAAATTCGAGACATTGCAGGTGTTCCAGTGGAACTTGTCCTGTTCATAACCGATGTCGCGGATGCAGTCGCGGGCGATCTGCTCGATCCGGCCCATGTATTCCTTGAGCTTGGCCTTGTCGGACAGCCCGACTTCGCCGCCGATGACGACCTGGTTGGTAGTGGCAAAGGTCTCGCAGGCGACGCGGGCCTCGGGTTCTTCGCTGATCAGGGCGTCAAGGACGGCGTCGGAAATCCGATCGCAAACCTTGTCGGGATGGCCCTCGGACACCGATTCCGAGGTGAAAACATAATTCTGACGGCTCATGAAGACGCTCCATTGCAATATAGCCCGTCGCGCCAGGAAGCCGTTGCAACGGGGGGTCCCGACTGCGTTACGCATGCGGGCGCCGGGAATCAATCGACTTTTCGGCGCCGGGTCGCGAATACCGCAACGAAAGTCGCCAGAAAAAGCGCCAGCCACGGCCACTCGCCGCTGCGCGCATAGGGCGTGGGCGGGCGCGCCGCCGGCAGGCGCGCGTCAAGGTAACCGGCGACACCCAGCGGCAGCATGGCCGTGATCCGTCCGCCGGGATCGATCATCGCCGACACGCCGGTATTGGCCACCCGCACCATGGGCAGCCCCGTTTCCACGGCGCGGAACCGCGCCTGCGCCAGGTGCTGGTAGGGCCCCGAGAAGGTGCCGAACCAGGCGTCGTTGGTCATCGCCAGCAGCCAGTCGGGCCGCGCTGGCGCCGTGCGCACATCGCGGGGAAAGATGGCCTCGTAACAGATCAGTGGCAGCGCCCGCCCAAGGCCCCCGAGATGCAGCAGCGCCGGGCCGGGACCGGGGGAAAACCCATAGCCGTCTGCGCGGGCATAGCTGGGCAGGCCGACCAGCGTGGCCAGGCCGCCGGCGGGAATAAACTCGCCGAAGGGCACGAGATGGTGCTTGTCGTAAAGCGCGTCGATGTGGCCGCCGGCCCCGATCACGGCGGCACTGTTGTATTTCACCGCCCCCTCGGGGCGCACGCCGCCCACCACCACCCGCACGCCGGCGGCGGCCTCGGCGATCTGCGCCAGCGCCGGATGGCCCGGGGTCAGCCGCCACGGCACCGCGGTTTCGGGCCAGATCACAAGGTCGGGCCGGTTGTCGGCGGCAGCGGCGGTAAAGGCGACCTGCCGGTCGAAAAAGCCGTGGGCAAAGTCGGGGTGCCATTTCTTGTCTTGCGGCGCGTTGGGCTGCACCAGCCGCACCAGCGGCGCATCGGCGGCCACGGGGTCGGGCCGGTCCAGCAGCCACCCCGCCGCCAGCGGCACGCCCAAGGGCACGATCAGCGCCAGCAACCGCAGCGGCCTGCCGCCCCGCACAAAGGCGGCGGCCAGCCCGGTCAGCAACAGGGCCAGCGCGGTCAGCCCATATGGACCCGTCAGGGCCGCGATACGTATCGCCGGGGTTTCGCTGAACACATAGGCCGGCATGGCCCAAGGAAAGCCACCGGCAAGCTTGCCGCGCGCCAGTTCGGCCAGCGCCAGCGCCGCCGCCCATGCCAGCGCCAGCGCCAGCCCGTTGCGGGCCAGCGCCGCACGCCGCGCCGCCGCGAAAGCCGCGCCCCAGAACAGCGACAGCCCCGCCACCATGGCGAACAGGGCAAAGGGCGCCATCCATCCCTGCCGGGCGGCGTCGACCAGAAAGGGTTCGACCAGCCAGTGCAGCGCCACGGTGAAATAGCCCAGCCCCGCCAGAAACCCCACCCGCGCCGCGCGGCGCCAGTCATCGGCGCCCGCCAGCAGCAGGAACATCAGGGCAAAGCCGGCCAGCGACAGCGGCAGCAGCGAAAAGGGCACATGCCCCAGCCCTGCCAAGGCCCCGGACAGCAGGCACAACAGGGCCCGCGCCCGCCGCGACGCGCCGTCCAGCCGGCGCCACAGCGACGTGGCCGTCACCTCAGCCGCCCTTGGGCAGGCACACGCGCAACCGCTTGATCCGCCGGGGATCGGCGTCGAGGATCTCGAACTCGGCGCCCGAGGGGTGGGGAATGACCTCGCCCCGGGTGGGCACCCGCCCGCACAGCACAAACAACACGCCGCCCAGCGTGTCGATCTCTTCCTCGTCCTGGGCATCGACCAGCTTCAGGCCGATCTCGGCCTCGAATTCGTCCAGCGGCGTGCGCGCGAGCGCCAGATACGAGCCGCCGGGCTCGCGGGTCCACAGCTCTTCGTCGGCGCTGTCATGCTCGTCCTCGATCTCGCCGACCACCTGCTCGATCAGGTCCTCGATGGTCAGCAGCCCGTCGACCCCGCCATATTCGTCGATCACCAGCGCCATGTGCCGCCGCTCGCTTTGCATGCGCTGCAACAGGACGCTGAGCGGCATCGACGGCGGCACGAAAAGCAGTGGGCGCAGCAGTGGTTCAAAATTGAAATCCGGCTGGTCGCCGTTAAAGCCGTGCTGCAGCGCGAAATCTTTCATGTGAATCAAGCCAAGCGGATGGTCCAGCGTTTCGCGGTAGACCGGCAGGCGCGACAGACCGCTTTCGCGGAAGACCGAGACCAGCTTGTCCTTGGCGATGTCCTCGGGAACCGAGACGATCTCGACAGCCGGGATGGCCACGTCCTCGACCCGCAGGCGGCGCAGGTTGGACATGGCCGCGCGTTCAGGCGCCGCCGGAGCCAGCCCCACGACGGTTTCAACCTCGGCCCCGTCGCCCGGCTGGGCGGAACCGAAGGCATCGGCAATTCGTTTGAGAAAGCCGCCCCTGGGCGGCATGTCAGGCTGTTCGATAAGTTGCGCGCGATGCGCTGCCCCAGACGACCCTTCGGTCACGTCGACCATCGTCCCTTCCATCGTGATGAGGCGCTCGCGGCCCCGGTTGCCGCTAATATGGGGACGGATCCCCAAGATTGCCAAGAATTTCCACCTCGAGCCCCTCCATCAGGGCCGCATCTGCATCGGTTTCGTGATCATAACCCAACAGATGCAGGGTCGCATGCACGATCAGGTGGCGGATATGGGCCGCCATGGGCCTGGCGGCGGCGGCGGCCTCGGCCGCGCAGGTTTCCCACGCAATGGCAATATCGCCCAGTTCGTCGCCCAAAGGCGGGTGCGGCTGCCCGCCGGGCTGGTCGGGGCCCAGCGCCTCGGCCGGCCATGACAGCACATTGGTGGGCACCGGCTTGCCGCGAAAACCGGCGTTCAGCGCCGCGATGCGCCGGTTGTTGCAGCCCATGACCACAACCTCGGCCGTGGCGGCAATGCCCATGTGCCGCAGAACCGCGCCCACTGCCTGACCGGCCAGCGGGGCAAGGCCGGCATCCTGCCAGCGCCGGTCTTCGATCACGGTGTCGACCTGTGGCGTCACGGGCATCAGGCCAGCTTCAGGCTAAGGCCCATGGCGCCCCGGCGCTGCATCAGCCAGCCGCCGCCGGGACGCATGCGCCGCACATAGGGCCCGGCCGCGACATGGTTCAGGTTGTCGGCAATCACCAGCCCGCCGACCGGCATTCGCGGGCCGACAAGGTCCAGCACTTCGGTATACATGCCTTTCCAGCCGTCCAGCAGCAACAGATCGACCGGCCCGCCGACCGACGCCAGCGTTTCGCGCGCATCGCCTTCCAGAAGCGTGACGATATCGGCCACGCCGGCCCGGTTCAGCGTGTCGCGCAGGGCGGCGCATTTGCGCGGGTGAACCTCGGTCGTGGTCACTTGGCCGCCGTTGGCCCGCGCCGCTGCTGCCAGATACAGCGTGCTGACCCCGAACGACGCGCCGAACTCGACGATATTGCGCGCGCCCATCGCCCGGGCCACGACATAGACCAGCTCGGCCTCGTCGGGCGACAACGCCAGATATTCCGAGCCGAGCCGCACCAGATCGTCGACATCCTCGCCGGGTTCAAAGCCGCCACGTTCGGCCCGCGCGGCGTCGGATGCCCGCGCCGCGTCATGCAGCCGGGCGATTTCGGCCGCCAGTTGCGGGTCGTCAGGCTGCCAGTGCATCAGGCGGGGCCGTCGCGGTCATAGGCTTCGATGATCGCCGCCACCAGCGGGTGGCGCACGACATCCCTGGCCGTGAAATAGTTGAAACCGATGGCGTCGACCGATGTCAGCAGCCTTTCGGCGTCGGACAGGCCCGAAGCCACGCCGCGCGGCAGGTCAACCTGGCTGCGGTCGCCGGTCACCACCATGCGGCTGCCTTCGCCCAGCCGGGTCAGGAACATCTTCATCTGCATCGCGGTGGCATTCTGCGCCTCGTCCAGCACCACAAAGGCCCGCGACAGCGTGCGCCCGCGCATGAAGGCCAGCGGCGCAATCTCGATCTTCTTGTCCTCGATCAGCTTGGCCATCTGCTTGCCGGGCAGAAAATCGTTCAGCGCGTCGTAAAGCGGCTGCATGTAGGGATCGACCTTGTCCTTCATGTCGCCGGGCAGGAAACCCAGACGTTCGCCGGCCTCGACCGCCGGGCGGCTGAGGATGATGCGTTCCACATGCCCGCCAAGGAACATGTTCACGCCCACGGCCACGGCCAGATAGGTCTTGCCCGTCCCGGCCGGGCCGATGCCAAAGGCCAGTTGGTTGGCGAACAGCGACTGGACATAGGCCTTTTGCGCGTCGGTGCGCGGTTCGACGGTTTTCTTGCGGGTCTTGATTTCCAGCTTGCCGCCGCGAAACAGCTCCATCTGGTCACCGTTGCGCGTGCCGGTGCCGTTGCCCGTGCCCGGGTCCATGCGGATCTCGGCGTCGATGGCGCCATCGTCCAGCCCGCGCCCGCCCTCCAGCCGTTCATAAAGCGCGCGCAAGACCTCGATCGCCTTTGTGCGACTGTCGGTTTCGCCGATCACGGCAACGATATTGCCGCGCCGCAGGATCTGCACGCCAAGGCGTTGTTCGATTTGTGCAAGGTTGCGGTCGAATTCACCGCAAAGCTCGATCAGAAGCCGGTTGTCGGGAAATTCCAGAAGCGTTTCCTGCACGTCCTCGGGAAATGGCGGGGTGGTCAGCGCGCTAATGGCCAAAGGCTCTCCTGCATCGCGGGTTGCGTCGTGGCCATGGTGCCCGCAGACGTGCGGCTGTGCAAGGCACGGCGCGCGGCGTTGCGGCGCATTCAACCGGCTGGATCGACCGGCCCGGAACATTTTCCCGAGCGCTTGGGCCCGGCGACAACGGCATCGAATCAGGCCCGTTGATTCGGGTCCGCTGGGCCAGAAAGATTAACAATTCATATACATTAGCGGAATGCGTAGACGGAAAATGCCGCTTTGTGGTAATTTTACCGGAATATTCGCAACCGCGCCAAGGAAAGCCGCGCAATTGGACAGCACGATTGGACGCGAAGGAGGTCACGTCATGGGCGCCCATTTGAACGACAAGAATTTTGGCATTCAGACCAGATTCGATTTCGACCAGCCGGCGCCCGAACATGGCGCCGGAGCAACAGACATCAGGGCAGACAGCCGCGATGCCGGGGGCGGCCCGGTGGACATCGCGCCGCCGGCCAACGCCGCCAACCCCGACACCGCCCCGGCCACCATGGACGCCCCCGCTCTGGCGCCGATTGTTCAGGCGGACGGCTTCGTCTTTGGCGGCGATGCAGGCGCGGGCCCGGAACTGGCGCCCCAACTGACCATGTCGGGGGGCACCGAACTGGCGGACCCCGGTTTCTGGGGCGTGCTGGCGCCGGCGTTTGCCGATCTCGACGGCGACGGCGATCTTGACCTTGTCATGGGCACGGTCAACGGCGCGGTCGTGTCATTTCGCAACGGCGGCGACGGCACCAGCGGCGACTTTGCCCTGTGGGGCGACGGCGACCCGATGGCCGGCATCCAGAGCGAACTGATGGCGACGCCGGAATTCATCGACCTTGACGGCGATGGCGACATGGACCTGGTGCTGGGCAGCCGCGATCACGGCCTGAGCGCGTATCGCAACGGCGGCACCGGCACATCCGGAGACTTCACGGCCCAGGCGCGCGCCTATCCCTTCGGGCAGGTCGACAACTATGGCACCGCAATCGATCCCGCCTTTGTCGACCTCGACGGCGACGGCGATCTTGACCTGGTCATCGGCAACGCCTCTGGCGAATTTCTGGCCTATCGCAATGGCGACGACGCATCGCGCGGCACCTTCGCGGCCTGGACCGGGCGGGACCCGTTTGCCAACATATCCGTCAACGGCGGCAGCACGCCCACCTTCATCGACCTCGATGCCGACGGCGACCTCGACCTTGTGACCGGCACCCGCGACGGCCGGTTCGAAGCCTTTCGCAACGGAACATTCGGCGACAGCGGCGATTTCGTCGCCTGGAACATCGGCAATCCGTTCGAAGGCATCAGCGTCGGCGCCCGGTCAGACCCGGTATTTGCCGACGTAGACGGCGACGGCGACCTCGACCTGGTCACAGGCAACGGATTTTATCAGATCCAGTATTTCGAGAATACCGCCGCGCCGGGCAGCCGCCCGGTGTTTCGGCACGATCCCGCGCTGTTGCAAACGGAGTACGACGCCCTTTTCTGAGCCTGGCCGACGCCACAAGAAAATGGGCCGCCCCCGGGAATGCCGGGGTGGCCCATTTTCCGTGTCAGACTGTATCAGACCGGGTCGGCGATGGGCGTGCCCTTGTTGAAGGGGCCCACGGCGGTGCCGGGTTCGCCCGCGCCCGAGCAGACCGGCTTGCCATAGGGGTCAAGCCGCTGGGACAGATACCCCTCGATCCCGTCGTCGATGATCCAGTGGTCGCAACCGGTCGGGTCGATCCAGATGCCGGCGACAAGCTGGCTGAGATGTTTGCTGTCGACCCAGCGGTCCACGGTCTTGTTCTGCTTGTCGGCCAGACACCCAGATGTGGCGGTCGCGATGGCAAGCAGCAGGATGGCCTTGGCTGGTTTCATGATCGCGCCCCTCAGCGAATGCAGATGATTTCGACGCGGCGGTTCTTCGCCATGCCGGCGGCGGTGGCGTTGGATGCCGTGGGCATGCGTTCGCCATAGCCGCGCACGTCGGCGATGCGCGCGCCCACGCTCTGCGCGATGGCGGCGACCGAATTGGCCCGGTTCAGCGACAGGCGCATGTTATAGGCGTCGCTGGCGCGGCTGTCGGTGTGGCCGACGATGATATAGCTGGTGGCGCCGGCGTCCTGGAAAAAGCTCTGCAGCGCCGACCGGCCGGCGGATCTGACGCGATAGCTGTCGGTGGCGAACAGGGTGTCCGAATTCATCACCGCGCATGTGTTGCCACGGTGACAAACCGGGATGCCCTGCCGGTTGACATGGGGGGTCATATACCCCTCCCAGCCGTCGTCCATCACCCAGTGCTCGCAACCGTCGGGATCAACCCAGATCGTCGGCACATAGCTGGCCTGCGCGGCGGCCTGACCGGCGAACAGGCTGAACAGCATCGCCAGTCCGGCGCTGCCAAGCATCGCACGGATCGCGTTGGATATCGTGACGCCCACCGCTGTCTCCTTCAGTGTTTCCCTGCGCGGGCCAATTGGCAGCGGCCGGCGCGTCCCCAGAATTCAGTGGGCGCAGTTTACCAACATTTAGGGGGTTGTGAACAAATTTCTGCCCCATCTTGTTCACGATGCGGAAACAATGGAGGTTCTGCCGGCGGTCTGTCTATATATTGGGGGTAATCCCGGGGTTTTGCCTCAGATCGGCCGCGCGATCAGCGAATTTGGCAGAGATTCGGTGATCTCGACCGCCACAAGGTCACCGACGCAAATGCCCGGCGCCGTGACATGCGCGGCGTGCAGCCACGGGGTCTTGCCGGTCATCTGACCCTCCAGCCGCCCCGGCCGCTCGACCAGTATCTCGGTGCGGCGCCCGACCATCGACGCCTGAACTTCTTGCTGCTGCCGCGTCAACAGCGCCTGCAGCCGCTGCAGGCGGTCGTCGGCCTCGGCCGGGTCGACAAGGGCGCGTTCCGCCGCCGGCGTCCCCGGGCGTGGCGAGTATTTGAAGCTGTAGCACTGGCCATAACCCACCGCCTCGACCAGGCGCAGCGTGCCCTGGAAATCGGCCTCGGTCTCGCCCGGGAAACCGACGATGAAATCGCCCGAAATCAGAATATCGGGCCGCGCGGCCCGAACACGCGCGATCAGCGCCAGGTAGCCCGCCGCGTCATGCTTGCGGTTCATCGCCTTCAGCACCCGGTCGCTGCCCGATTGCACCGGCAGATGCAGGTAAGGCATCAGCTGAGCGACCTCGCCATGCGCGGCAATCAGGTCGTCGGCCATGTCATTGGGGTGCGACGTGGTATAGCGCAGCCGCTCCAGCCCCGCGATATCCGCCAAGGCCCGGATCAGCCGGGCCAGCGACCAGTCGCCACCATCGGGCCCGGCGCCGTGATAGGCGTTCACATTCTGCCCCAGCAGGGTGATCTCGCGCACCCCCTGCCCGGCCAGCGCGCGCGCCTCGTCCAGCACCCGCGCCGCCGGACGGCTGGCCTCGGCACCCCGGGTATAGGGAACCACGCAGAAGGCACAGAACTTGTCGCACCCCTCTTGCACGGTCAGAAAGGCGGTCGGCCCCTGCCCGGCCCGCTGGCGCCGGCCCAGATGCGCGAACTTGTCCTCTTGTGGAAACTCGGTGTCCAGGGCCCGCCGGCCATCGCGCGCCATGTCCAGCAGTTCGGGCAGGCGGTGATAGCTTTGCGGCCCGACCACAAGGTCGACCATGGGCTGGCGGGCGACGATCTCGGCCCCCTCCGCCTGAGCCACGCAGCCGGCCACACCAATCTTCAGATCGGGCCGCGCCGCCTTGAGCGGCTTGAAACGCCCCAACTCGGAATAGACCTTTTCGGCCGCCTTTTCGCGGATATGGCAGGTGTTCAGCAAAATCAGGTCGGCATCGTCGGGCGTATCGGTGACCGCATAGCCCTGCGGCGCCAGTGCCTCGGCCATGCGTTCGCTGTCATACACGTTCATCTGGCAACCATAGGTCTTGATGAAAAGCTTGCGGGCATTGTCCATGGGGTCGATCCGATTGTCCGGGCGGGCGCGCGACATCTACAGCGTTTCGCGTTCGGCATGATCCAGAAGGAACCACCCAGCGCGCTGAAATCCGTGACTTCAGGGCGCGCAGGGTGGCCCAAGTTTAACGCGCAACGCTATAGCCATTTCGCCCGGCGCCCGCAACGCTTGCCAATCCGGGCGGCTTCATGGGAATCTCGCACCGGGCGTGGCACTGGCCCAACCGGGGAGGCCGGATGCAATACAGCGATCTTGACGACTTTCTGCGCCGGGGCCGGACCTATCTGGCCCGCGGCCCCGTGGCCGTCATCCTGGCCGAAGACGCGGTGGCCCTGC
>CAYYMJ010000042.1:0-12315 GCA_964472855.1 uncultured Rhodobacterales bacterium
GGCCGACGACGCAACCGCGCCGTCGCAATGATCGGCGCCATCGTTCTGGCCCTCGGGCTGGTTCTGTGTCTGGAGGGGCTGGCCATCGCGCTGGCCCCTTCGCGTATCGAGGATGTGCTCGACTTCCTCGCCCGCATGCCGCTGGACCAGCGCCGCCTTCTTGGTCTGGGCGCACTGGCGCTGGGCGTGGTTCTGGTCTGGCTGGCCCGGTCGGCGGGCAGTTGACCGCGCGCACCCCCAACGGCGCGTTCACGCCGACGTGAGTTTTTGCCGCAGCCCGGCAACTTGCCGTGCGGCAAAACGGATACATGTCTAGCCCCGTGACCGGCAATCGGTCGAACAATCCAGCAGAGGAGTTTGGAGAACAGATGCAGGCAACCTCGCTTATTCATGCACGCAGCGCCCGGGCCGCGGGCGCGGTTCTGGTCGCTTTGGCCCTGTCGATGGCCCAGACCACCGCATCCTTCGCCCAGGGCCGGCCCGGCAGTTTTGCCGACCTCGCCGAAAACGTCAGCCCGTCGGTGGTGAATATCACCACCTCGACCACCATCGCGGCCCGCAGCGGCCCCGCACCGGTGGTGCCCGAAGGCTCGCCTTTCGAGGATTTCTTCCGCGACTTCATGGATCGCAACGGCCCGCAGCAACAGGCGCCACGCCGCAGCCAGGCACTGGGCTCGGGCTTCATCGTGTCCGAAGACGGCTTCATCGTCACCAACAATCACGTCATCGACGGCGCCGACGAAATCTCGATCGAGTTTTTCGAAGGCGGCGAATTGCCCGCCACCGTGGTCGGGATCGACGCCAAGACCGATATCGCGCTACTCAAGGTCGAGCCGTCCGAACCGCTGCCCTTCGTCCGGTTCGGCGACAGCGATACCGCCCGCGTCGGCGACTGGGTCATGGCCATGGGCAACCCGCTTGGCCAGGGCTTCTCGGTGTCGGTGGGCATCATCTCGGCCCGCAACCGGGCCCTGTCGGGTGCCTATGACGATTTCATCCAGACCGACGCCGCCATCAACCGCGGCAACTCGGGCGGCCCGCTGTTCAACATGGACGGTAACGTGATCGGCGTGAACACGGCCATCCTGTCACCCAACGGCGGCTCGATCGGCATCGGCTTCTCGATGTCCTCCAACGTGGTCGCGCGCGTGGTCGACCAGCTTCAGACCTACGGCGAAACCCGCCGCGGCTGGCTGGGCGTGCGCATCCAGGACGTGTCGGCGGATATCGCCGAAAGCATCGGGCTGGCCCAGGCCGCCGGCGCCCTGGTCACCGATATCCCCGAAGGCCCGGCCATGGACGCCGGCATGCTGCCCGGTGACGTGATCGTGTCCTTCGACGGCCAGGATGTCGCCGATACCCGTGACCTCGTCACCATCGTCGGCAACTCCGAAATCGGCAAGACGGTGCGGGTGGTGGTGTGGCGCGACAACGCCTCGACAACCCTGCGGGTCACGCTTGGCCGCCGCGAAGACGCCGAAGCCGCGATCCCGGTCGTGGTCAACCGCTCCGAGCCTCTCCAGGGCAATGTCATGGGGCTGACCGTCTCCGGCGTCACCGACGCGCTGCGCGAACAGTTCAGCATCCCCGCCGGCACCGATGGCCTGGTCATCACCGCGATCGAACCCGCCAGCGACGCCTTCGACAAAAGCATGCGCGAAGGCGACGTGATCACCGAGGCCGGCCAGCAGCCGGTCACCACCCCGGCCGAACTGGAGCAACGGATCCAGGCCGCCCGCGACGCCGGGCGCAAGTCGATCCTGCTTCTGGTGCGCCGCGCCGGCGAACCGCGCTTCGTGGCGCTGCCGGTCGATCAGGGCTGACCCGATCCGCCACAACAATCAAGGGGGCAGCTTTCGGGCTGCCCTTTTTCTTGTCGGGCCCATCATCTTGGCAAAAATATCCCCGCCAGAGGCCCGCGCCGCCCGCAGGGCGGCGAAGAAACGGCGCGCGCGGCGCCAGCCGCGCTCGATTTCGGCCGGCGTCAGCCGGCCGCGACCGCCTCGGCCCGGTCATAAACCACCAGGCCCAGCCGCTTGGCGGCGGCGATGGACAGAACCGGACTGTTCAGCCCCCAGGTCAGCTGAAAGGCGCGCACCGCGCGGCGGGTCGCGGCATTGACGGTCCCGGTCACGGGGCCCCGATAGTGGCCGCGCACCTTCAGCGCCCGTTGCAGCGACGTGACAAACTCGGTGGTCATCAACGCGGGACAGGGGGTCTCGAACCAGATGTCCTTGCGCTCGTCGATGATCGTCTGCCGGGTCACGGTGCGATAGATGGCCGGTCGCAGGATGTTGCCGCCGGCCCCGATCTCGGGCGGCTGCACCAGCACATGCTCGGTCACCGTTTCAACCGTGGCCGGGGTTTCGTCGCGGCCATAGCAGGCGCCGGGGGCCGCACCATCGGGAATGACATCGGGGGTGGCGGTCAGGGCGGGTTCGTCGAAACGTGCCACGGCTGGCGGGCCGGCGTTTTCGCAGGCCGCCAGTGCCAGCAGTGCTGACAGGGTCAGTGTCGATCTCAGAACCATTCTGCCCGGCTCCCGTGGGTCTTTGCCCTTTGGGTGCAACCTAGCCGCTGGCCCGGCGGCGGGAAAGCCCCGTGCTCAGGCCGGCGCGCCGGCGGGGTCGCCGCGCAACAGGTCGTCCAGCATATGGCTGATGTCGTCCACCTGTTCGGCGATCAGATGCGTGACCCCGGCCTCGCGCTGGATGCGGCCGGTGATCTTCAGGCAGCGTCCGGAAATGACGGCCCGGCGGAATTTCTCGTACATCTTGCGCCACACCACGACATTGCAGATGCCCGTTTCATCCTCGAGCGTGACAAAGATCACCCCCTTGGCGGTGCCCGGCCGCTGCCGCACCAGGACCAGCCCGGCCACCGCCACCCGCGCCCCGGCCGGCGGGCGGTCAAGGTCGCCGCACCGCAGGCAGGCCGGCGGCCGCGGCCAGGTGTTTCGCGGTGGGCCAAAATCGCTCATGAGAACATATATGGAACATTTTCCGGCCGGCGCCAAGCCGGTCCCGGCCACGGCGCCACAGAGCCACCGGTGCCGCCCGCACCGGCACCCCGCACCCGGCCGGGATTCCGGCCGTTCGGGCGCGGCACGCACCAATTGTCGCGATTCCGGCCAGGGCCTTGCACCACTTGTTGAGATCCCGGGTCCATAATTCCGGCTGGTCATCCACGACAATGGGATCTAGATCAATTTCGGACAGATTTTCGAGGCACGCGAAATGGCAAGAATAACCTACATCGAACACAACGGGACCCAGCATGTCGTCGAGGTGCCCAATGGCTTGACGGTCATGGAAGGCGCGCGCGACAACGGCATCCCCGGGATCGAGGCCGACTGCGGCGGCGCCTGCGCCTGTTCGACCTGCCACGTCTACGTGGCCGAAGACTGGGTCGGCAAGCTTCCCGGCAAGGAGGCGATGGAAGAGGACATGCTCGATTTCGCTTACGAGCCCGATCCAGCCCGCTCGCGGCTGACCTGCCAGCTGAAAGTGTCGGACGCGCTGGACGGACTGGTCGTGCAGATGCCCGAACAGCAGATCTGATGCGCCGGGCCCTGGCTGCCCTGCTGATCGCGCTGGCCGCTCCGGCCACCGCCGGCGGGCTGACCGGGGCCAGCTATGCCGACCCGACGACACGCTATCCCCATGGCGCCTTGGGGGACACGATCGAACATGGCACCCTGGTGGTGACCACCGCGGCGGGGCGCCGCGTGCGGCTGGTGCTGCCCGAGACCCGGGTCTTCGAAGATACCGTGCCTCGCCTGGCCGATGTCGACAACGATGGCGACCGCGAGGCGGTGGTGGTGGAAAGCGACCGCGCGCGCGGGGCGCGGCTGGCCATCTACGACGACACTGGCCTGATTGCGGCGACGCCCTTCATCGGGCGGCGGTTTCGCTGGCTGGCCGTGGTGGGCGCCGACGATCTTGACGGCGACGGCCAGACCGAGATTGCCTATATCGACCGCCCGCATCTGGCGCGCACCCTGCGGGTCTGGCGGCTTGAGGCCGGCGCGCTGGTCGAGGTCGCCTCGGCCACCGGGCTGACCAACCACCGGATCGGCGACCGCGAGATCTCGGGCGGCATCCGCCATTGCGGCGGGCGGGCTGAAATGATCGTCACCGATACCGACTGGCGGCGCCTGATCGCCGTCACGCTGGACAATGGCCGCCTGACCGCGCACGACCTCGGGCCCCACGCCGGACCGGCCAGCTTTGCCGCCGCCATGGCCTGCGCCAACTGACCCGTCGACGCCGTGTCGCGACCACCTCAGCGCTCGCTGCGTCGGCTCCCATCTGATGTGGAGCCACGGTCCTCGCCGGATCGTCCGGGCTTGCCACGACAGACCGCCCGCCGCCGCCTCGGTTGGGCCGAAATGATCGTCACCGACACCAAATGGCAGCGCCTGATCGCTGTGAGGCTGGACAGTGGCCGCCTGACCGCGCACGACCTCGGGCCCCACGCCGGGCCGGCCGGCTTTGCCGCCGCCATTGGCTGCGCTGACTGAAGCTTCTGCGGGCTGTCGCGGTCGCTGTCTGGCCTTGATCTGGCGTGGGGTCCGACCGGGCCAGTTTTTTGAAAAAGACATGCCGGGGGCGCTGCCCCTCTGCGCGGTTTCCGCGCATTCACCCCGGGATATTTTTGCCAAGATGATGGGCAGGACCCTAGAGTGCCCGCCAGCCGATGTCGCGACGATAGAACCCGCCCGGCCAGTCGACCGCCCCGGCCAGCGCATAGGCGCGGTCGCGTGCCTGTTGCAGCGTCGCCCCCCGGGCGGTGGCGTTCAGCACCCGCCCGTTGCGGCCACATCGGCGCGGCGATGGCGGCGCCGACACCTCGGCCCTCGTCTGAGCCTATGCCGGGGCTGCCCGCGAGCCGATTGAAATTGCCGCAAACCGCCTTGCGATCACGGCGCCCCTACAGCGCCCGCCAGCCGATGTCGCGACGATAGAACCCGCCCGGCCAGTCGACCGCCCCGGCCAGCGCATAGGCGCGGTCGCGTGCCTGTTGCAGCGTCGCCCCCCGGGCGGTGGCGTTCAGCACCCGGCCGCCGGCGGATAGGGTGGCGCCAGCGGCCCCCCTCGTGCCGGCGTGAAAACACATTTGGAAGCTGTCCTCGGGCAAAGCGTCCAGACCGCCGATGACCTCGCCCCTTGCATGGCCGCCGGGATAGCCATTTGCCGCAAGGACAACGGTCAGCGCATGGTCGTCGGCCCATGTTGGCGCGACCTGCGACAGGCGGCCCTCGGCGCAGGCCTGCACAAGGTCCAGCGCCTGTGCCCCGAGCCGCATCATCAGCACCTGGCATTCGGGGTCGCCGAAGCGCACGTTGTATTCCACCAGCTGCGCCCGGCCGTCGGCGATCATCAGGCCGGCATAAAGCACACCGCTGAACGGCGTGCCCCGGCGGGCCATTTCGGCCAGCGTCGGGCGCACGATGTCTGCCATGACCTGATCCTGCAGCGCTTGCGTCAGAACCGGTGCCGGTGAATAGGCGCCCATGCCGCCGGTGTTGGGGCCGGTATCGCCCTGGCCGACGCGCTTGTGATCCTGGGCCGTGCCGATGGCCACCGCGTCCTCGCCATCGCACAGCACGAAGAACGACGCCTCTTGCCCAGCCATGAATTCCTCGACCACCACGCTGGCGCCGGCGTCGCCATGCAGGCCGTCGAACATCGACGTGACGGCGGCAATGGCCTGGTCCACGGTTTCGGCCACGACCACGCCCTTGCCGGCGGCAAGCCCATCGGCCTTGACAACGATCGGCGCGCCTTGGGCGCGCACATGCGCGATGGCGGCCGCGGCATCGTCAAAGCGGGCCCAGGCCGCCGTGGGGGCGCCGGCGGCGTCGCAGATTTCCTTGGTAAAGCTTTTCGAGGCTTCAAGCCGGGCCGCCGCCGCCGATGGCCCGAATACGGCGATCCCGGCTTCGCGCAGGCGGTCGGCAACGCCGGCGGCCAGCGGTGCCTCGGGCCCGATGATCACCAGACCGACCGCGTTGGCCACCGCGAATTCAGCCACCGCGCCACCGTTGGCGATGTCGAGGTCCGCGCATTCGGCGATGCGGGCGATCCCGGCGTTGCCAGGCGCCGCAATCAGCCGGTCGCATTTGGGGTTCTGCATCACGGCCCAGGCAAGGCTGTGTTCGCGCCCGCCACTGCCAAGGATCAGAATATTCACGTGCCGTCCCCGCTTTTCCTTGCGTCGCGGCTTGTCTAAGCTGGGCCATGACCCGCGGCAAGACGACCTGATGTCTGACCTTTTCGACGACCCCGTTCCCGGCCTGAACGAACCCGAGTTTTCGGTCTCTGAAATGGCGGGCGCCGTGCGCCGCGTGATCGAGGGCGAATTTGGCCGGGTCCGCGTGCGTGGCGAGGTGGGCCGCGTGTTCGTGGCCCGGTCGGGGCACCTGTACTTTGACCTCAAGGACGACCGCTCGGTGCTGGCCGCCGTGGCCTGGAAGGGCCAGGTCGCGTCGCTGACCGCGCGACCGGAAGAGGGGATGGAGGTTGTCGCGACCGGGCGCATGACAACCTTTGGCTCGCAATCGAAATACCAGCTGAACGCCGATGACGTGCGCCCCGCCGGCGTGGGCGCGTTGATGGCCATGCTGGAAAAGCGCAAGCAGGCGCTGCAGGCCGAGGGGCTGTTCGCACCCGAGCGCAAACAGCCGCTGCCGTTTCTGCCCGAGGTGATCGGCGTCGTCACCTCGCCTTCGGGCGCGGTCATTCGCGACATCCTGCACCGGCTGCGCGAACGCTTTCCCCGCAAGGTGCTGGTGTGGCCGGTGGCGGTGCAGGGCAAGGCCTGCGCGCCCGAGGTGGCGGCGGCCATTCGCGGGTTCAATGCGCTCACCCCCAGCGGTGCGCTGCCGCGCCCCGACCTGCTGATCGTGGCGCGCGGTGGCGGCTCGATCGAGGATCTCTGGGGCTTCAACGAGGAAATCGTCGCCCGCGCCGCGGCCGACAGCACGATCCCGCTGATATCGGCGGTCGGGCACGAGACCGACACCACCCTGATCGACCATGTGGCCGACCGCCGCGCGCCGACGCCCACTGCCGCCGCCGAGATCGCGGTGCCGGTGCGCATGGAGCTGCTTGCCAATGTCGATGCACAGGGCGCGCGCCTGACCCGGGCCACCGGGCAGGCGATTGCCCTGCGCCGCCAGCGACTGGCCGACCTGTCGCGCGCGCTGCCGCGCCCGGCGGCGCTGACTGGCGATGCCGCTCAGCGACTGGACCGCGCGACTGATCGGCTGTTGCGGGCCGGCGCCGACCTGACCGCGGCGCGGCGGGCACGGCTGGACCGGCTGGCGGCGGTGCTGCGGCCCGCGGTCCTGTCGGGGCAGGTGTCGGCCGGTGTCGCGCGGCTGTCGGGGCTGGCGGCACGGCTTGGGCCGGCGCTGGGGCGCGGGCAGGTGCAGGCGCGGGAACGGTTCGACAGGCTGGCGGCCCGGGTCTCGGACCGGCGGCCGCGCCAGCAGATCGATGACGGCACCCGGGCGCTGGCCGGGCTTGCGTCGCGGCTGGCACCGGGAATGGGCCGCATCGTGGCGCGCCTGGGCGAAAGGCTGGCGGCCACGGACCGGCTGCGGCTGACACTGGGATACGAGGCGACGCTGGCGCGGGGCTATGCCGTGGTGCACGGCGACGACGGCGTGGTCACCACCCGCGTCGCGGCCGAAAGGGAACGGCGCCTGCGCATCCAGTTCCGCGACGGCACGCTGGCCATGGGCGCCGGCCCGCGCCGCAAGCAATCGGACCGCGACGCGCCCGACCAGGGCGATCTGTTCTAGAGCGTTTCGCGCCTGGCTTGATCCGGCAGGCATGCCTGGCGCGTTTGAACGCCACGATTTCGGGCGACGATGGGCGTTTCCGGCTCGCACCGAAACGCAACGACCGCGGCGCCCTGCCGATTTTTCGTCGAAAAATCGTTCCCTACGATCCGACCGCGGGCCCGCGGCAATAAAGCGGTTCGTCGCTGCGGCGGGTTTCGCGGATCGTGACCGGGTTGGCGGCGTCGGTGCTTTCGGCGCTCAGCCCGCCGGGGCCGAGGGAAAAGCGCCAGCACTGCGGTCGTTCACTGTCATTGTAGAGAAAACACAAGGCATCGCCATCCTGGAACCAGCGCCCGGTCAGGCAGTTGCCGTCAAGAAACGACCACCAGACACGGTCGCGCCCGATATAGTATTCGGCGCCATATTCGGTTCCGTCCTGCGCGAACCAGATGGTCTGGCCTTCCACCTCGGCCCGGAACCCGGCGGCGTCCAGCGTCTGGGCGGCCTGCGCCGGGGCCGAGAGTATCAGGCACAGGGGCAGGGACAGGGGCAAGAGAAACGGGCGCATGGCCGTAAGGGTGGCACAAGGCCGGGCCCGAGGCCAGCGCCTCAGGCGACCGCGCGCAGGACCGGGGGCCGCAGTTGCCATTCTGCGGCGCGATGGTCCATCAGACGCCGCCAGGCGCGCGGCCAAAGCGCGATCACAGCCATGACCGGCAGAGCATGGGGCAGGGTCGGCGCAACGCCGGCGGCGGGCAGGCGCAGGTCCTGAAATTCGCGGGTCGGGTGGGCGTGATGGTCGGAATGTCGGGGCGCATGCATCATCATGCGGCTGGACCAGGGGTGCGGCGCGTTCCAGCTGTGGCGGTCGCCCACCGGTTCAAGCCGGCCGCGCCCGAAATCGCGGCGGATCAGCCCGTAGTGCTGGACATAGTCCGACAGCAACAACTGCGCCTGTGCATAAAGCGCCAGCGCCACGTAGATCGCCACCGCCGCCAGACCACCGACAACCAGGACCACGGCGACCAACCCCAGCGCGCCGGCGATATATTCGCCGTAGGGATGGCGCCAGCGGGGCGGGCGGCCGTGGATCTGGCGCAGGTGCGCAAGCTCGATCTCCCAGCCCGCCGACCATGACCCGGCCCAGGCCCGGGGCGCGAAAGCGTAAAAGCTTTCGCCCAGCTGGGCGCTGTTGGGGTCGTTGGGCGTGGCCACGAAACGGTGATGAATCTGTGGATGTGCGGTGGCGTGATGACCGAAGCCCAGCGAGATGAAGACCCATTTTCCCAGCCGGAACAGGCGCTTGTCAGACCGGTGGATCAACTCGTGCCCGTTGGCATTGCCGACCTGACCGATCCACAGACCCGCCGCCACGAACAGGGCAACCGAATTGGCGGCCGACAGCCAGCCCCCCGCCAGCGCCGCGACCACCAGCGCCAGCAGCGGAAAATGCAACAGCGCCAGGCCAACCGACAACCCGGTGCCGGCGGGAAACTCGGCTTCGGGCTGGTCGAACCGGGCAAGCAGGCGGTCCATCCCGGCCACCAGCGCGGTCACGCTGGCCAGTGCCGCCAGCGGCCACGCGCCGCCCAGCAGCGCGGCCAGCGCAATCAGCGGCACCGGCAGCAGCGTCGCCAGCGGGAAGAGATGACGGTCCTTCAGCAAACGCGGTCTCCCTGTCACCGGATGTTAACCTTTTGCGGGCGCGGGATATTCGCCAGTTTTCGGGACAAAGTGTTTCCGGGCCGTCAACCGGCGCTTCCCTTCCGGGTGCGGCGACATTAGGTGAAAGCAAATCGCCGACGCGGGGGCCGACACGGGGCAGGCATGTCGTTTTTCAGGAAATTGCGGGATCGGCTGACGCGGTCTTCCTCGAAGCTCGAAGAAGGGCTTGACGCGATCGTCGACGAAGGCGGCGCGCCCGACGGCGAGGCCACTGCTCAGGCGGCGTCGCCCGATGCGCCGGGCCCGGCCGTTGAACTTGCGCCGCCTCCCGGCGGTGCCGGGGCCCGCGACGACGGTCGCGTTCCGGCCCCCGAAGGCGCGCCCATAACGCCGGCCCCGAATAGCGGCACTACCCGGCCCACACCGGGGCTGTTGGGCCGGCTGCTGGGGCGCGACGATGCCGCCGGGGCGCGGCGGGCGCTGGATGACGACATGCTCGAACAGCTGGAAGATCTGCTGATCGCTTCGGACATGGGCGTGGACACGTCGCTGCGGGTCACCGCGCGGCTGGCCGAGGGCCGCATGGGCAAGCGCGTCTCGGCGACCGAGATCAAGGGTATCCTGGCCCGCGAGATTGCCGCGATCATGCAGCCGGTGGCCCAGCCGCTGCCGATCTATCCGTCGCGCCCGCAGGTGGTGCTGGTGGTCGGGGTCAACGGGTCGGGCAAGACCACGACCATCGGCAAGCTGGCCAGCCAGTTCCGGGCCGCCGGCAAGTCGGTGGTCATCGCGGCGGGCGACACGTTCCGGGCCGCCGCGGTCGAACAGTTGCAGGTCTGGGGCGACCGGGCCGGCGTGCCGGTGATGACCGCGCCGCCGGGTTCGGACCCGGCCAGTCTGGCCTTCGACGCGATGACCGAGGCTGAACGCAACGGTGCCGATCTGCTGATGATCGACACCGCCGGCCGGTTGCACAACCGCCAGGACCTGATGGAAGAGCTGGCCAAGATCGTGCGGGTGATCCGCAAGAAAGACCCCTCGGCGCCGCACAACACGCTGCTGGTGCTGGACGCCACCACCGGGCAGAACGCGCTGAGCCAGGTCGAAACCTTCCAGAAGCTTGCCGACGTGTCGGGGCTGGTGATGACCAAGCTTGACGGCACGGCCAAGGGCGGCGTGCTGGTGGCGCTGGCCGACCGTTTCGGGTTGCCGATCCACGCCATCGGCGTGGGCGAACAGATCGACGATCTGGCCCCGTTCGACTCCGAGGAATTCGCCGCTGCGCTGACCGGGCTGGGCCGGTGAAGCCCGCGTCCGGCGCCCGGCGGCGGGGCGCGGCGGGCAATACTCACGGCCGGGCGGCGGCGGCGTGACCGACTGGTTGCTGTCGATCGAGGGCACGCCCACGGGCGGCACGGTGGCCACGATGCTGGCGCTGGCCGCGGCCTTTCTGCACGCGGTGTTCGGGGCCTTGCAAAAGGGGCGGTTCGATCCGTGGCTGACACGCGGTGCGGTCGATGTGTGGCTGGCGCTGCTCAGCGCGCCGGTGGCGCTGTTCGTGGTGCCCTGGCCCACGGGCAATGTCTGGCTGATCCTGTTCGGGGCGCTGGGCATCCATTTCGTCTACAAGCTCGGCATGGCGCTGACCTATTCGCGGGCCGCCTTTACCGTTGTCTACCCGGTGGTGCGCGGCACCGGCCCGTTGTTCGCGGTGCTGGGTGCCTGGGCGATATTCGGGGAAAGTTTCGCGCCCGTGCAATGGCTGGGCGTGGCCGTGCTGCTGGCCGGGATATTCGGGCTGGCGGCCTATAACCTGGTGCATGTCGAGATCGGGCGCGACACATTGGTGCCGGCGTTGTGGCTGGCGGTGGCCACCGGCGCGCTGGTGGCGCTTTACACCACGTGGGACGCCTATGGCATTCGTGCCGTGGGTAACCCTTTCACCTTTCTGGCCTGGTTCTTCCTGATCACGGCGCTGGACTTTCCGGTGATCGCGCTGCTGCGATGGCGGCGGATGGATGACCCGCCGCCGCTGGCCGCGCTGGGGCTGCGCGGGCTTTTGGGCGCGCTGATCGCCTTTGGCAGCTTTGGCTCGATCATGCTGGCGACGCGGCTGGACAAGGTGGGCGAGGCAGCGGTCCTGCGCGAGACCAGCACGGTTTTCGCGGCCCTGATCGGCTGGATCATGCTGGGCGAACGTGTCGGCCCACGGCGGCTGGGCCTGATGGCCTTGATCGCGGCTGGAGCGGTGATAGTAGACCGGGGCGGATAAGGAGCAGGACCATGAGCGACAAGAGCATTTCACCGGGGCTGAAGACGGCACTGGATCTGGGGCCGATCCTGCTGTTTTTCGCGGGCTATATCCTGATGCGCGACCGCGTGTTCACGATTGCCGGCAACGAATATTCCGGGTTCATCTTGGTCACGGCCTGCTTCATTCCTCTGCTGGCGCTGACCACTTTCCTGATCTGGCGGCTGACCGGCAAGCTTTCGAAGATGCAGCTTGTGACGCTGGTGCTGGTGATCGTGTTTGGCGGTCTGACCATCTGGCTGAACGACGAACGCTTCTTCAAGATGAAGCCCACCTTCATCTACCTTATCTTCGGCGGGACGCTGCTGTTCGGGCTGTTGCGCGGGAAATCATGGCTCAGCTTCGTGCTGTCCGACGCCCTGCCGCTAAGCGATGATGGCTGGCGCAAGCTGACCTGGCGGGTGGCGGCCTTTTTCCTGGCGCTCGCCGTCCTGAACGAGCTGATCTGGCGCAGCATGTCCACCGATGCCTGGGTCAGCTTCAAGACATTCGGGCTGCCGGCGTCGGTGTTCATCTTCTTCATGGCCCATGCCGGGTTTTTCCAGAC
>CAYYMJ010000042.1:12415-18968 GCA_964472855.1 uncultured Rhodobacterales bacterium
GGCCTTGGGCGATCTCGCGGCGCGGTTGCATGTCGTGTCGATCGACCAAGCCCGCGCGGGCAACCGCGTGGCGCTGGCGCGCCGCTTGACGCCGGGGCGGGGCCGGCATAAAGCCGATACCGTGGCGATTTGTACACCGGATTGCGGGCCACGTTAAACATGCCGCTAAAGAGGTTGGGTCGCCCGAAAGGCCCCCGACGTCTGCGAACGGTGGGGGCTTTGTTGCGAAAGGGGCGCCCGATATGGACGACTGGAACACCCGGACAAAACTGGTGCACGGCGGCATCCGCCGCAGTCAGTATGGCGAGGTCAGCGAAGCGCTGTTCCTGACCCAGGGCTTTGTCTATGACACCGCCGAAGCGGCCGAGGCACGCTTTATCAAAAGCGGTGACGACGAATTCATCTATGCCCGCTATGGCAACCCGACCGTGCGCATGTTCGAAGAACGGATCGCCGGGCTGGAAGGGGCCGAAGACGCCTTTGCCACCGCCAGCGGCATGGCGGCGGTCAACGCCGCGCTGACCAGCCTGCTGAAGGCCGGCGACCATGTGGTCAGCGCACGGGCGCTGTTCGGGTCGTGTCTGTACATCCTCGAAGATGTTCTGACCCGCTTTGGCGTCGAGGTCACCTTTGTCGACGGCACCGATCTTGATGGCTGGCGCGCGGCCATGCGCCCCGACACCAAGGCGGTGTTCCTTGAAACCGTGTCGAACCCGACGCTGGAGATCATCGACCTGGGCGCGGTTGCCGAGATTGCGCATGCAGTCGGCGCCACCGTGATCGTCGACAATGTCTTCGCGACGCCGGTCTTTTCCAAGGCACTGTCGCTGGGCGCCGACGTGGTGGTGTATTCCGCCACCAAGCATATCGACGGGCAGGGCCGCTGTCTGGGCGGCGTGGTGCTGGGCAGCCGGCAGTTCATTCGCAAGACGCTGGAGCCCTATATCAAGCATACCGGCGGCGCGATGAGCCCGTTCAACGCCTGGGTGCTGCTGAAGGGGCTCGAGACGCTGGATCTGAGGGTTCGCGCCCAGGCCGCCAACGCGCTGGCGGTGGCACGGGCGCTGCAGGGCGACCCGCGGGCCGAACGGGTGATCTATCCCGGGTTGGCCGATCACCCGCAGCATGGGCTGGCCATGCGCGACATGGGGGCCGGCGGCACGGTGTTCTCGGTCGATGTCCGGGGCGGTCAGGCCGGCGCCTTCCGCTTTCTGAACGCCATGAAGATCTGCGTGATCTCGAACAATCTCGGCGACGCCAAAAGCATCGCCACCCACCCGGCCACCACCACGCACCAGCGCCTGAGCGAACAGCAGCGCCTTGGCCTGGGCATCACCCCGGGGCTTTTGCGCATCAGTTGCGGGATCGAGGATCAGGACGATCTGATTGCCGATTTCCGGGGCGCACTGGCCGCATCCCAAGGCTGAGACCCGGCCATATCAGCGTTTCGCGTTCGCCCTGATCTCGGGCGGCATCGCCTGTCGCGCTGATACCCATGATTTCAGGCAGCGCTGGCCGGTCAAAGGGTCAGCGCGAGACGCTTTGAGTGGAAAAAGCCGGCGCATTGCCCTATTTCGGTTGCACGCCGTGTCAAGGAGGACGCGCCCATGAACATCCGCCCGCCCCAGTTTCCGCCCCCGCCCGAGCGGGACGAGGCCGTAAGCGCGCTGGATACCTTGCGCGCCTGGGCGGCCTCGGCGACCGAGACCGAGATCGCCCAGCTTGACCCGGCGATCGCGCGGCTGCTGCCCGGGCGGGCGGTGGCGAACTATCCCGATCTCAGCCGCGATTATCCGGCCGATTTCCACGCCGACGATGCCTATCGCGCCGGTCTGCCCGACCTGCAGAATGCGCCGCACAGCCTGATCCGCGGCGCGCGGCGCCGCATCCAGCATGTGGGCATCTCGAATTTCCGGCTGCCGATCCGCTATCAAACCCGCGACGACGGCCCGATCACGCTGGAAACCAGCGTCACCGGCACCGTCAGCCTTGAGGCCGAGCTGAAGGGCATCAACATGTCGCGCATCATGCGCAGCTTTTACCGGCACGCGGAATCGACCTTCAGCCTTGGGGTGATGGAAGACGCCCTGAACGACTACAAGGCCGATCTGGGCAGCGCCGATGCGCGCCTGCAGATGCATTTCCGCTTTCCGATGAAGGTGCAAAGCCTGCGGTCGGGGCTGGAGGGGTTCCAGTATTACGACGTGGCGCTGGAACTGGTCGAACACGCGGGCGAACGGTTGCGGATCGTGCATCTCGACTATGTCTACAGCTCGACCTGCCCCTGCTCGCTGGAGCTGAGCGAACATGCCAGACGGGTGCGCGGCCAGTTGGCGACGCCGCATTCCCAGCGCTCGGTCGCGCGGATTTCGGCGGTGATGAAGGGCGATCACGGGCGGCTGTGGTTCGAGGATATCGTCGAGATGTGCCGCCACGCCGTGCCCACCGAAACCCAGGTGATGGTCAAGCGCGAGGATGAGCAGGCCTTTGCCGAACTGAACGCGGCCAACCCGATCTTTGTGGAAGACGCGGCGCGGCTGTTTTCGCGGGCGCTGAGTGCCGATGCGCGGGTCGGAGATTATCGCGTCGTGGCAAGCCACCAGGAAAGCCTGCACAGCCACGATGCCATCAGCGTGCTGAGCGAGGGCCCGACCTTCGAGGCCACCAATCTTGACCCACGGCTGTTTCCGACCCTGATCCACGTGGGCTGACCGGTCGGCGCCGCCTCGCCCAGACAGCGGCCCGGCGGGCAGCGATCCGGCAGGCAATGAAAGGCCAGACCAATGGCGAAATCGGTGCAATGGTCCTGCGCCTGCGGCACGGTCGCGGTTGACGTCGCGCTGCGCTGGGGCACGCATCTGGCCTGTTATTGCACCGACTGCCAGGCCTATGCCCGCCACCTTGGGGTCTTGGAAACGCTGGACCGTGCCGGCGGGACGGCCATATTCCAGACCGTTCCCAGCCGCCTGACGGTCTTGCGCGGCGGCGACCGGCTGGCGTGCCTGCGGATGAGCCGCGCGCCGGGCCCCCTGCGCTGGTATGCCGACTGCTGCGGCACACCGCTGGCCAACACCCTGCCCACCGCCAAATTCGCCTTTTCGGGGGTGGTTCTGGCCGGTGTCGCCGACCGCGGCGCGCTGGGGCCGGTCAGGATGCAGGTCAACACGGCCGGCGCAACCGGCCCGGTCGACGATGGCGTTGGCAGCGCGGCGCGGGCCAGACGCCACGCCGCTGCCCGTGCGCTTTACGACCGGCTGACCGGGCGCCAGCGGCGCAACCTGTTCTTCCATGCCGACGGCGCGCCGGTGGCCAGCCCGCATTTCCTGACCGATGCCCAGCGCGCCCGCGCCTATGCGGCGGGTCCGATGGCTTGACACCCTGACGCGGTGGGGCCAAGCCTCGGGCCGATGATGGACCTGCGACCCATTGGATATGTCATTGGCCTGCTTGTCGCAGTCCTTGGGGCGGCCATGGCCGTGCCCCTGACGCTGGAGCTTGTCGACGGCTCGGGGCAGTGGCCGGCCTTCTTTTCGTCGATGGTGCTGACCGTGTTCATCGGCGGCATGGTGGCGCTGGCGTCGGCGGGCGGCGTGGGCGAGCGGTTGTCGACGCGGCAGATTTTCCTGCTGACCACCGGAGTGTGGGTGGCGTTGCCGGTATTTGGGGGTTTGCCGCTGTTTTTCGGCGCAACCCAGGCCACCCCGACCGATGCCTTTTTCGAGGCCATGTCGGGCCTGACAACCACCGGGTCGACGGTAATCTCAGGGCTCGACGATCTGCCGCGCGGCTTGTTGCTGTGGCGGTCGATGTTGAACTGGTTCGGCGGCATCGGCATCATCGTGGTTGCAATGGTGTTCATGCCGGAACTGCGCATCGGCGGCATGCAGATTTTCCGCACCGAAAGCTTTGACACGCGCGGCAAGATCCTGCCGCACGCGGCCGCCATCGCCCGGCAGATCACCGTGATCTATGTCGCCCTGACGGTGGCGTGCGCGGTCATCTATTTCGCGCTGGGCCTGCCGGGATTCGAGGCGGTCAACCATGCGCTGACCACGGTGTCGACCGGCGGATTCTCGACCACCGACGCCTCGTTCGGGGCATTCAAGGGCACACCCGAGATTGCCGCCAGCGTCTTCATGATCCTCGCCAGCCTGCCGTTCGTGCGTTTTGTCCAACTGGTCGCGGGAACGGCGCGGCCGCTGTTGCGCGACCCGCAAATCCACGCCTTTGGCGGCGCGATCCTGCTGGTGGCCGCGCTGTTGACCATCGCCACGGCAAATCATGTCGGCGATGCGCGCCCGCCGCTGGAAGAGATCGTCTTCAACGTGGCCTCGATCATGTCGGGCACCGGATACTCAAGCGTGGACTATCAGGCCTGGGGCGCCTTCGCGATGGTGCTGTTCTTCTTCATCGGGCTGGTGGGCGGCTGCGCCGGGTCGACCTGCTGTTCGGCCAAGATATTCCGCTATCAGATCCTGCTGTCGGCGGTCGTGGCACAGGTCCGCCGAATCCATTCGCCCAACGGCCTCTTCGCCGCCCGTTTCGAGGGCCGGAAAGTGTCGGACGAGGTGCTAAGCTCGGTCATGGCGTTCTTTGTGCTGTTCGTGGTCACCATCGGCGTCATGTCGGTGCTGTTGTCGATGACCGGGCTCGACCTTGTCACGGCGGTGTCGGGTGCTGCGACGGCGGTGGCCAATATCGGCCCGGGACTGGGCCCCGAGATTGGGCCCGTCGGCAATTTCAGCGGGCTGAACGACATCGCCAAATGGTTGCTGATCTTCGGCATGCTGCTGGGGCGGCTGGAACTGATGGCGGTCTACGTGCTGTTCACCCGCGCGTTCTGGAGGACCTGATGGCCGAACATCGCCCGCTGGGGGTGCAGATTTCCCGCATGTTGCAGCAGCGCGGTGTCGACACGGTGTTCGGCATTCCGGGCGTGCACAACATCGAACTGTATCGCGGCATCGACGACGCCGGGATCACCCATGTGCTGGCGCGACACGAGCAGGGGGCCGGTTTCATGGCCGATGGCTATGCCCGCGCGACCGGGCGCCCGGGGGTGGCCTTTGTGATCTCGGGGCCCGGGGTGACGAACATCATGACACCGATGGGGCAGGCCTGGTCAGACAGTGTGCCGCTGCTGGTGATCTCGTCCTGTCTTGACGAGGCGAGCGCGGTGCAGGGGCAACTGCACCAGATGCGCGACCAGCGGGCCGCTGCCGCGACGGTGTGCGACTGGTCGCACGAGGCGCGGACGGCGCAGGCGGCGTTTGCCCTGATCGACCGGGCGCTGGCCGAGTTTCGCACCCGGCGCCCACGCCCCAAGCATGTGCAGGTGCCGATCGCGGCGCTGGCGGCGATGGCCCCGCCGCCGCCCGCGCGGCCCGACCCGGCGGACGCGCGGGCGCAGGCCGATGTGGGCCCGCTGCTGGCGTTGCTGGCCGCCGCCCGCCGCCCGCTGTTCATCTTTGGCGGCGGCGCCATTGGCGGCGACTGTGCCGGGGTGGTGGCGCGGTTCGGGGCGGCCTCGTTCAGCACCTATGCCGGGCGCGGGCTGGTCCCGGACGCCGCCCCCCTGCATTTCGGGCCGTTCCTGGCCCGGCCGGGGTCAGCCGACATGATTGCAACCGCCGATCTGTTGGTCGCCGTGGGCACCGAGCTGGCCGAGGTCGACCTGTGGCGGTCAGAACTGGGCCATCGCGCGCCGCTGGTGCGCATCGATACCGATCCCGTGGTTCTGGCCGACCGCCATGGCGCCACGCTGCGGATGCCGGCCGACGCGCCGGCCTTGCTGGGTGCGCTGCTGGCCCGGGCCGGGCCGGGGCAGGGTGGCGGCGGCTGGACGGCGGACGAAGTGGCGGCGGCCCGCGCCCGCTGGCGGGCCGAAATCGCGGCCGAGCGTCCGGGCATCGCCCCGGTCGTCGACGCCTTGCGCGCGGCGCTGCCGCCAGACACGATGATATTTTCCGACATGACCCAGCTTGCCTATGCCGCCAAGGAATTGTGGGACATGCCGGCGCCGGGGCAGTGGCACCACCCCAGCGGCTTTGGCACGCTGGGCTATGCGCTGCCGGCTGCCATCGGCGGCAAGCTGGGCGCCGGCCAGCGCCCGGTTGTCGCCATCGCCGGTGACTATGGCCTGCAATACACGCTGCCCGAACTGGCCACGGCGGTCGAGCTTGGCCTGCCCTTGCCGGTCATCCTGTGGGACAATGACGGTCTGGGCGAGATCGCGGCCAGCATGGTGTCGGCGCAGATGACCCCCCGACAGGTGCGCCCGCACAACCCGCAGTTTCCGGCGCTGGCCCGCGCCTATGGGGCCCGCGCCGCCGAGCCTGCGACCCGGGCCGATCTGGCGCGGGCGGTGGATACGGCGCTGGCGGCGCCGGTCCCGACGCTGATCTGCCTGCACCCGGGGTTTCCCGCCGGCTAGGGGCGGATGGCGCTCGACTCGATCCACCAGACATCCCCTGACCCGTTGAATTCGACGATTTCAGGCAGCGTCGGGTGGCTTGGGTCTGACGCGAAACGCCTTGGGCGCGTGCGCCGCGCG
>CAYYMJ010000042.1:19068-23585 GCA_964472855.1 uncultured Rhodobacterales bacterium
GCGTGCGCCGCGCGAGGGCGCGCGTCCCAGCGCCATTGCAACGCCAATGGCTGGCACCGGCGACCGGGGGGCCGCCTTTGACGCCTGTGCGTTCACACCATGCGGTTGGCCGGCCAGAGACGCCTATTGCGCCACGCGCGCTCCGGCGATCCAGACGGCGGAAATCGCCCGGTCGTCGCCCATCATGATGGTGGGAAAGACCGCTTCCCAGATGTCGCTGGCCCGGGCGTGGCGCTGGGCGATCACCGGGGTCGATGTGAGGTCAAGCGCGATGATGTCGGCCTCGTGACCGCTGGCCAGCCTGCCGATCCGGTCGCCCCAGCCCAAGGTTTCGGCGCTGCCCGCCGTGGCAAGCCACAGCAATTGCGCCGGATGCAGCGCCGTGCCCGACAGTTGCCCGATTTCATAAGCCGCGGCCATGGTGCGCAGCATCGAAAAGGACGATCCGCCGCCGGTGTCGGTGGCCAGCCCGACGCGCTGGCCCTCGGCCTTGCGGGCGGCCATGTCGAACAGGCCCGAGCCGATGAAACTGTTCGAGGTCGGGCAGTGAACCAGCGCGGCGCCCACCTCGGCCAGCCGGGCGGTTTCGCGCGGTTCAAGGTGAATGGCGTGGCCAAACAGGGTGCGGGGGGTCAGCAGGCCATGGGCTTCGTAGGTGTCGAGATAGTCGCGCGCCTGCGGGTAAAGCGAACGCACCCAGGCGATTTCGTCGGTCTGTTCCGACAGATGGGTCTGGACGGCCAGGTCGGGCCGCTCGGCGGCCAATGCGCCCAGCGCGGCCAGCTGTTCCGGGGTCGAGGTAGGCGAAAAACGCGGCGTGATGACATAGCCCAGCCGCCCGCGCCCGTGCCATTTGTCAGCCAGCGCCTTGCTGTCGTCATAGGCCGACCGGGGGCTGTCGCGCAGGTTTTCCGGGCAGTTGCGGTCCATGCAGGTCTTGCCCGCCATGGCGCGCAGGCCGCGGCGGCCGGCCTCGGCGAAGAAGGCGTCGACGCTGGCGGGGTGGATGGTGGCATAGCTGGCCATGCTGGTGGTGCCGTGGGCCAGCGCCAGATCGAAATAGCGCGCGGCGATGGCGGCGGCATGATCGGGGTCGCCAAAGCGGGCCTCTTCGGGGAAGGTATAGCTGTTCAGCCAGTCAAGCAGCCGTTTGCCCCAACTGGCG
Source organism: uncultured Rhodobacterales bacterium (assembly GCA_964472855.1). Taxonomy (GTDB): domain Bacteria; phylum Pseudomonadota; class Alphaproteobacteria; order Rhodobacterales; family Rhodobacteraceae; genus Tranquillimonas. The sequence goes on from CAYYMJ010000042.1 coordinate 20,234, forward strand.
ATGATTGCGGTCTGGGGATAGTGGACATGGGCATCGACAAAGCCCGGCAGCAGCAGGGCGTCGCCCATGTCGGTCACCGTCGCGCCGGGATGGGCGGCGCGCAGGCGGTCGGCCGGCCCGACCGCGCGGATCATGCCGTCATCGACCAGCACCGCCCCGTGGGTTTCGTGGCCGGCGCTGTCCGGTGGCGGCGCATCGAACGGGTCGCCGTGAAAGGAAAGTGTCTGACCAAGGATCAGTTCTGACATGAAGTCGCCTCTTGCCGCTGACCAACACTTGACCTTGTCGCCGCGGAAAATCAAACCCTGCATCACCCCCGCGCCGGCTGACGCGGGTGTTTGGCGCCGGCGGCGGCAGGGAGGTGCGCGATGACAGACCCCGACATGACCGTTCAGGACCCGGGCGAACGCGACGGCGACGTCTATGCGCTGGACCGGCGCACCATTGCCGACGTGCGTGACGCGGTCGAGGTGGGCGACGCGGCCAGGCTGGCCGCGCTGCTGGACGACCTGCATGCGGCCGACATCGCCGACCTGATCGAGCAGATCGGCGGCGACGAACGCCAGGGGCTGGTTCGGCTGTACGGGCGCGCCTTTGACGGCGAAATCCTGTCGGAACTGTCCGAGGGGCTGCGCGAAGAGGTGATCGGCGCGCTGGCGCCCGACATCCTGTCCGAGGCGGTCCGCGATCTGGAATCCGACGACGTGGTCGACCTGATCGAGGATCTGGAGACGCCGACGCAAGAGGCGATCCTCGACATACTCGAAGCCCCCGACCGGGTTGCGGTGGAACAGGCGCTGAGCCTGCCCGAGTTTTCCGCCGGTCGCCTTATGCAGCGCGAATTCGTGGTGACGCCGCGGCACTGGACCGTCGGTCATGCCATCGATTTCCTGCGCGGGCAGGCAGAGCTGCCCGAGCAGTTCTATCACGTCATCCTGGTCGACCCGCGCATGAAGCCCGAGGGCTATGTCACGCTGGGCAAGCTGATGTCGTCGCGGCGCGAGGTGCGACTGGCCGATATCGCCGAGGACAGCTTTCGCAGCTTCGTGATGGACGAGGACGAGGGCGACATCGCCTATGCCTTCAACCAGTATCACCTGATTTCGGCGCCGGTGGTCGACCATGACGGGCGGCTGGTGGGGGTCATCACCATCGACGACGCCATGGCGGTGCTGGACGAAGAGCATGAAGAAGACATCCTGCGCCTGGCCGGTGTCGGCGACGAGGATATCACCGACCGCACGCTGGATATTGCCCGGCGGCGGTTTCCGTGGCTGTTCGTCAATCTGGTGACCGCCATCCTTGCCTCGCTGGTGATCGCGCAGTTCGAACAGATCATCGGGGCGGTGGTGGCGTTGGCGGTTCTGATGCCCATCGTCGCGTCGATGGGCGGCAACGCCGGCACCCAGACGCTGACCGTGGCGGTGCGGGCGCTGGCAACGCGCGACCTGACCGGGTCGAACGCCTGGCGGGTGATCCGGCGCGAGGTGGTCGCGGGGCTGTTGAACGGCGTGGTGTTTGCGGTTCTCATGGGGGGCGTCGGCTATCTGTGGTTCGGGACCGCGATGCTGGGGCTGGTGATCGGCGCGGCGATGATCATCAACATGGTGGTGGCCGGGCTGGCCGGCACGCTGGTGCCGCTGGCGCTGGAAAGGGCCGGGGTCGACCCGGCGCTGGCATCGGGCGCCTTCGTGACGACAGTGACCGATGTGATTGGTTTCTTTGCTTTTCTGGGGCTGGCGTCGGTGGTGTTGCTATGACGATCGAGACGGACAAGGCGGCGGCGCGCACGGCCGCGTTCCAGCGGCGCAAAGTGGCGCACGCGGCCCTGCGCGGGACTGGCACGGCCGGGCATCTTTCGGCGCTGCTGGCCGGGTTTCGCGGCGTGCCCGTGGCCGGTTTCATGCCCATCCGGACCGAGATTGACCCCCTGCCGGCCATGGCCGAGGCGGCAGCGCATGGCCTGGTTGCCGTGCCGGTGATCGAGGCCGCCGGTCAGCCGCTGCGGTTCCGGCAGTGGACCCCCGATGCCCCGATGGTCCCCGGCCCCTTTGGCGCCCGGGTGCCGGCAACGGGCGACTGGATCACGCCCGAGATCGTGATCCTGCCGCTGGTGGCCTTCGATGCCAGCGGCGGGCGGCTGGGCTATGGCGGCGGCTTTTACGACCGCACGCTGGAAGGTCTGCGCGCCCGCGGTGCGGTGCTGGCGGCGGGCTTTGCCTATGCCGATCAACAGGCCGAGTGTTTGCCGCTGGAGCCGACCGATCAGCCGCTGGACATGATCGTGACCGAGCGTGGTATCGTGACCTTCACCGGGTGACGGCCCGGGGTGGCGCGGCTTGACGCCCCGTTGCATCAGCGCCATCACTGCGCTTCACCATTCACCGGGCGGCAAGCCGCATCAATTGGTTTGCCACCGGTGGCAAAGCAGGGGCGCGGATGCGGATATTGTTTCTGGGGGATGTGGTCGGGCGGGCCGGCCGGTCGGCGCTGGCCCAACGCCTGAGCGGTCTGCGCGCCGACTGGCAACTGGATTTCGTGATCGTCAACGGCGAAAACGCCACCAATGGCGCCGGTTTGTCGGCGGCCCACGCCCGCGGCCTGTTCGAGGCCGGGGCCGATGTGGTGACGCTGGGCGACCACGCCTTTGATCAGCGCGACATGATGCCCTTTGCCGATCAAGAGCCGCGGATCATCCGGCCGCTGAACTTCTCGAAGGCGGCGCCGGGGCGCGGCGCGCGCGTGTTCGACGCCGGGGGCGGGCGCAAGATACTGGTGGCGCAGGTTCTGGGGCAGGTGTTCATGAAGCGGCCCTTCGACGATCCGTTTTCGGCCGTCGATGCGGTGCTGAACCGGCTGCCCCTTGGCAAGCAGGTGCAGGCGGCGGTCGTCGACATGCATTGCGAGGCCACCAGCGAAAAGATGGCGATGGGCCATTTCTGCGCCGGGCGCGCCAGCCTGGTCGTTGGCACCCACACGCATGTGCCGACCGCCGACGCGATGATCCGCGATGGCACCGCCTGTTTGTCCGATGCCGGGATGTGCGGCGATTATCATTCGGTCATCGGCATGGACCCGGCCGAGCCCATGCGCCGGTTCGTGACCGGGATGAGCGGCGGGCGGTTCCAGCCCGCGCGGGGCGAGGCGACGCTGGCCGGGGTGTTTGTCGAGACCGACGACAAGACCGGCCGCGCGCAATCGGTGGCCGCCGTGCGCGTCGGCGGTGCCCTGCCCGGGGCGACGCCGTGAGTGCCCGGCCGCGAGGCGACACCGTGAGCGCCCGGCCACGGGGAGACATCGTGAGTGCCCGGCCTCGGGGCGAAACCGTGAGCGCCCGGGACGGGGCGACACC
>CAYYMJ010000043.1:0-22902 GCA_964472855.1 uncultured Rhodobacterales bacterium
GTCAGCCACGCCACTCGGGCCGGCGCCGGTGTGCCCTGTCCATACCGGCGGGCTGGCCGGACTGATCGCTTATGCCGACCGGCCCGCCCCAGCTCGCCCGAGCGGGCCGTGGCGCTGTCAGCCACGCGGTCAGGGGGCGGCGGGTTCGCGCGTCTGGGCAACCTTCGCGGGCCTTGATCCGGGGTACTGGCGCCGCTGCCTCTGGACATTTGCCGAGCAAGGCGGTCCGATCAGGGCGCGGGCCCGGCGCTTTGGGCCGACAGCAGGATCAAGCCGGTGAATGACGCGATATTCGCGAACCCGAAGGTTCGCCCCTTCAATTTCCATCTGCCGCAGGCGCGGCTGGACGAGATATTGTCCCGGGTTGCCGGCTTTGACTGGCACGAGATGCCCGACGACGGCGGCTGGGACTATGGCACCAACATGGACTATCTGAAGGAGCTTTGCGCCTATTGGGTCAGTGACTTTGACTGGCGCGCGCAAGAGGCCCGGATCAACGGGTTTGGCAACCATGTCGTGCCGGTTGACGGGATCGACATGCATTTCATCCATGAACAGGGCAGCGGCCCCGACCCGATGCCGTTGATGATCAGCCATGGCTGGCCGGGCTCGGTTGCCGAGTTTTACGACCTGATCGCGCCGCTGGCCCACCCCGAGCGGTTTGGAGGCGATGCCCGCGACGCCTTTACCGTGGTCGTGCCGTCGCTGCCGGGCTTTGCCTTTTCCGGGCGTCCGCCGCGCCCATACGGGCCGCGCAAGATGGCCGGCGTGCTGAATGCGCTGATGACCGAGGGGCTGGGGTTTGACAGCTATCTCGCCCAGGGCGGCGACTGGGGCGGCGCGATCTGTTCGTGGCTGGGCTATGACCATGCCAGCGCCTGCCGGGCGATCCATATCAACGTGCTGACCATGCGCCATCCCGACGGCCCGCAGACGCCGGACGAGACCGCCTGGGCGGCGCAATTCGACCGCGACCAGATCATGCAGAACGGCTATCGCACCCAGCAGGCCACGCGCCCGCAGACGCTGAGCTATGCCATGATGGACAGCCCCGTGGGGATTGCGGCCTGGCTGGTAGAGAAGTTCCACGACTGGTCCGACGTCGCGGTCGGCCGGATCGAGGACGCGCATTCCAAGGATGCGTTGCTGACCAACATCATGATCTATATCGCCACGCGCTGCTTCAACACCGCCTCGTGGATTTACTATGGCCGCCGGGAAGAGGGCGGGCGCGTCCTGTCGCCCGAAGGCCGCCGGGTCGAGGTGCCGACCGGTTGCGCGGTCTTTCCCGCCGAGATGCTGCGCTGGCCGCCGCGCAGCTATGCCGAGCGCATCTACAACGTCACGCACTGGACCGAGATGCCGCGCGGCGGCCATTTCGCGGCGATGGAAGAGCCGCAGTTGCTGCTGGAGGATATCCGCGCCTTTGCCCGCGGCTTGCGCCGGCAGCGATAGGACAACGGAGCGGACCCTGCGGGCCCGCACGGTTTCAGGTTGGCGCGGGCGTCGCCCGCGCCGGTGCCTCCGGCGGGGATATTTTTGCCATGATGATGATTGGAGCGCCGGCGCCCGGCTGTTGTGGGGCAGGTGCGTCTGTTTGCTGGTTGCCATATCGGCGATGGCGGCATTGAAGCTGGCGGCGTGGTCGCCTGTCATATGGGCGTCGCGGCCGGGGCGGTTTTGGTGGATCTCGCAGGGGAATACTGTTGCCGTGCCTGGCGGTTGTGGCCCGGATCGAGGACGTGACGGCGGGCGCCTGCGTTGGCGGCACGCAGGCGCCGAGATGCGCGGGATGGATACGAACGTCGACGGCGAACACCGGGGCCTTCGGTATTCCGGTTTGGGGAGCGAGGGTCGCGGTCAGTGCTCTGGCCGGCGGCCGCGTGTGCATGCCGCGCGGCGCTGGGAGCAGCCTGGCGGTTTCGTCCAGATCCTTGGTGGCGTGGGCCGCGATGGGCAGGGTTGTTTCAGCGACGACCGGCCCGTGACTGGCCAGCAGCAGCGCGCCGGGCGCGACCGGTTGGGCGGGCCGCGCCTGCCTGCTGGACAAGTGTCATATGAGGATGGGTTCTCTGGGCCCGCCGCTGGGGCCGCCGCTGGGCCAATGTGGTTTGGGTGCAGAGATCAAATGGCTGCATCCGGTGGCCAAAGCCGGGAAAATCCGCTGTAGCCGTGGTTTCTGTGGGCGATTTTATGCGGGATGGCGGTGGGCAAATACCGAATTTCCGGGCATTGGCGGAGATTCTGGCGAGCAGGGTGGTAGCCCGTAGGGGAGTCGAACCCCTCTTTCCAGGTTGAAAACCTGGCGTCCTAACCGATAGACGAACGGGCCATCTGGCGTGCGTGGGGGTATCTAGGCAAAGCTTGGTGGCGTGGCAAGCGGAAATTCTCGGACCGCGCGTTTCAGGCCCGCGCGGCATCTTCCAGGCGCAGTTGGGGGCGGGTGCGGCCGCGCCAGTGGTTCAGTTCCAGCCGCCCGGCAACGTGGAAAGCGGCGCCGCCGTGGCGGGTCAGCGCGTCGCCCAACTCGGTGCCGCCGACGTTGAAGGCGATGGCGTCCAGCGCCGGGCCGGTGCCGTCGCCCAGCGTCAGTTTCAGGTGCCCGTCGCCCACTGGCCGGGCCGAGGAAATTCGTTGTGCGGCAAAGGCATAGCGCGGCGCGGGCGCGCCGGCGCCGAACGGGCCGGCGATGTCGAGCATCTCGATCAGATCGGTGGTGGCGGCGGCGGTCATCAACAGCCCGTCCAGGGCCAATTCGCCGTTGCCCAGCCGGTGCGCGCCCTGTTTTTCCAGCAGTTCCGACAGCCGGGCCATGGCCGGTTCGATCTGGTCCTGGCCCAGGGTCAGCCCGGCCGCCATCTTGTGGCCGCCGCCCTTTTCGATCAGCCCCTCGGCCGCCAGCCGCTGGATGCTGGCGCCAAGGTCGATGCCCGACACCGACCGCCCCGAGCCCTTGGCGACCCCGTTGTCGATGCCGATGACGATTGCGGGGCGGTTGGCGGCTTCTTTCAGGCGCGCGGCGACGATGCCCACCACGCCGGGGTGCCAGCCCTCGCCGGCGGCCCAGACCAGCGGCGCCTGCAGGCCTCGCGCCTCGGCCTGTGCCAGCGCGGCGTGGCGCACGGCGGTTTCCACCTCGCGCCGCTGGGCGTTCAGCTGTTCCAGCCGCTGGGCCAGTGCCGCCGCTTCGGACAGGTCGGCGGTGGCCAGCAGGCGGGCGCCAAGGTCGGCGGCGCCCACGCGGCCGCCGGCGTTGATGCGCGGCCCCAGAACGAAGCCCAGGTGATGGCTGGCGGGCGCTGCGTCCAGCCCGGCGGCATCGGCCAGCGCCACCAGCCCCGGGCGTTGGCGCCGGGCCATCACCTTCAGCCCCTGCCGCACGAAGGCCCGGTTGACGCCGGTCAGCGGGGCCACGTCGGCGACGGTTGCCAGCGCCACGAGGTCGAGCATCGACATGAGGTCGGGTCCGGTCTGCCCGGCGTCGCGCAGTTGCCGGTTGGCCTCGACCAGCACAAGGAACACGACAGCGGCGGCGCAAAGGTGGCCAAGCTCGCCGTTTTCGTCTTGCCGGTTGGGGTTCACCACGGCCATGGCGGGGGGCAGCGTTTCGCCGCCAAGGTGATGGTCCAGCACGATGACGTCGGCCGGCCCCGCCGCCGCGACCGGCCCATGGCTGAGCGTGCCGCAGTCGACGCAGACGATCAGCCCGTGGCCGGCGCCCAGCCGGGCCATCGCGGCGTCGTTGGGGCCATAGCCTTCGTCGATGCGGTCGGGCACATACAGGGTGGCGTCCTGCCCGCGCGCCGCCAGCCAGCCCAGCAGCAGCGCGGCCGAGGCTCCGCCGTCGACGTCATAGTCGGCAAATATGGCGATGCGCTCGCGCCCGGCCACCGCGCGGTTCAGGCGTTGGGCGGCGGTTTCGACATCGCGCAGGCCGCGCGGGTCGGGCAGCAGGTCGCGCAACGACGGGGCAAGGTAGGCCGCCACCTCGGGGGCCGGCACACCGGCGCGGGCCAGAAGCGAGCACAGCGCCAGCGGGCGGCCCGAGGATTGGGCCAGCGCCTCGGCCGCGCGCATGCGTGCGGGGTCGGGCGCGCGCCAGCGTCGCCCGGTCAGCGAACTGTCGACGTCAAGAAACGCCCGCGTGGGCGAAAACTCAATATTTTGTGCAGCCCCCATGGAACGCCACCATATGTCAGGTGTTGGCGAGTCGCCAGTGGGGCCTGTGTGGTCAGATCACACCGGGTTGCGATAGCTCATCCGGCGGACCGATCCGGTTTTCGACCGCATCAGGATGGTCTCGGCGGTCAGGAAGCCGGGCTCGCGCTTGATCCCGTGCAGGATCGAGCCGTCGGTGACCCCGGTGGCCGCGAAGATCACGTCGCCGGTGACCAGGTCGTCGCGGGTATAGACCCGGTTGAGGTTCTTGATCCCGGCCTTGGCGGCGCGGCCGCGTTCGTCGTCGTTACGAAAGGTGAGGCGACCGAACATCTGCCCGCCCATGCATTTCAGCGCCGCCGCGGCCAGCACGCCTTCGGGGGCGCCGCCTGCGCCCATGTACATGTCGATGCCGGTCGACGGTTCGGCGCAGTGGATCACGGCGGCCACGTCGCCATCGGTGATCAGCCGGATCGCCGCGCCGGTGGTGCGCAACTCGGCGATCATGTCGACATGGCGGTCGCGGTCCAGCACGCAGACGGTGATGTCGTTGGTGGAACATCCCTTGGCCGAGGCCAGCGTCGAAACCCTTTCCGACGGGCTCATGTCCATGGTCACCACGCCGGTGCGAAAGCCGGGGCCGATGGCCAGCTTGTCCATATAGACATCGGGCGCGTGCAGCATCGAGCCGCGCGGACCCATGGCGATGACGGTCAGCGCGTTGGGCATGTCCATGGCGGTCAGCGTGGTGCCTTCCAGCGGGTCCAGCGCGATGTCGACGGCCGGGCCGTTGCCGGTGCCGACCTCTTCGCCGATAAACAGCATCGGCGCTTCGTCGCGTTCGCCTTCACCGATGACGACAACGCCGGCGATGTCGAGCTTGTTCAGCTGGTCGCGCATGGCGTTCACCGCCACCTGGTCGGCGCCCTTTTCGTCGCCGCGCCCGATCAGGTCGGCCGAGGCGAGGGCCGCGGCCTCGGACACGCGGGCAAGGCCCAGCGACAACATGCGATCGTGGAATTCGGCGGCGGCCATATCAGTGCTTCCTTTTTTCGCCCGGGCCGGTTCGCGGACCCTTGGGGACAGTGGTCAAAGCGCCGGTCAGACGCTTTCGATGCGAATGGCGACCGGGTCGCCGACAAGAACGCCGGTGGCGTCCATATTCGCGCAAGCGGCGTCGAGCGCCGCGCGCGAGGTCTTGTGCGTCACGATCAGAACCGGTGCCTGGGGCGCCTCGTGCCCATACTGGCGCATGCGGTTGATCGAAATGCCCTCTTCTCCCAGAACCGCCGCGATCCGGGCCAGCGCGCCGGGTTTGTCCTGCAACTGCAGGCGCAGATAATAGGGCGCCGTGGTCGACGCCGCGGCGGCGCGGGTGGCGACCAGGCTGGCCGCCGGCTGCCCGAATGTCGTCAGCCGGGTGCCGCGGGCGATGTCGGCGATATCGGACATCACGGCGCTGGCGGTGGGGCCTTGCCCGGCCCCGGCACCCTGCAGCACGATCTGCCCGGCGCTGTCGCCTTCCAGAACCACCATGTTGGTGGCGTTTTCCAGCCGTCCCAGCGGCGAATTGGCGGGCACCAGGCATGGGGTCATCCGCTGTTCCAGCCCACGCCCGGTCAGTTGCGCGACGCCCAGCAGCTTGACGCGAAACCCCATGTCTGCCGCCTGCTCGATATCGTCGATGGTGACACGCTCGATCCCTTCCAGGTGCACACCGGCGAAATTGACCCGCGTGCCGAAGGCGATCGAGGCCAGCAGCGCCAGTTTGTGGCCGGCGTCGATGCCGCCGACATCCAGTGTCGGGTCGGCTTCGAGATAGCCCAGCGCCTCGGCCTCGGCGAACACCTCGTCATAGCTTAGCCCGGCGCTCTGCATCCGGGTCAGGATATAGTTGCAGGTGCCGTTCATGACGCCCAGCACGCGCTGCATCTCGTTTCCGGCCAGCCCTTCGGTCAGCGCCTTGACGCAGGGGATGGCGCCGGCGACGGCGGCTTCAAAGCGGATGACCCGGCCAGCGGTTTCGGCGGCCTGTGCCAGTTCATGGCCATGCAGGGCCAGCATGGCCTTGTTGGCGGTCACCACGTCCTTGCCGGCGGCAATCGCCGCCTCGGTCGCGGCCTTGGCCGGCCCGTCGGCGCCGCCCATCAGTTCGACGAAAATGTCGACATCGTCGCGCCGGGCCAGCGCCACGGGGTCGTCTTCCCATGCAAAGGCGGAAATATCGACGCCGCGATCCTTGTCGCGGGTGCGGGCGGACACGGCGGTCACCTCGATCGTCTGGCCGGTGCGCCGCGCAAGGCGGTCGCCCTGGCTGGCCACGATCTTCAGAAGTCCGACACCGACGGTGCCCAGCCCCGCGATTCCCAAACGAAGCGGTGTGTTCATGTCCCTGCGACTTCCTGTCTGTCCAGCGCCTGCCGGCGCCGGTCTAGCCTGTTTGTTTCACAACGGCAACGCGATGCGCCGCCCTGTCAGGGCACCAGCCGTGCCAGGGCCATCCGCATGGCGTCGATGTCGCTTTCGCTGTTGGCCGCGCCCCGCAGGATGCGCGCCTTTTCCCGCAGCCGGGCCAGTTGCAGTTCGGTCCCGGCCAGCCCCAGCAGGGCCGGACCGGCGGGCGCCGCCGCCTGCAGGATACGCGTCATCGGGATCAGTGGCGGATAGGGCGACCGGGTCTGCGCAACCGGCAGCGGAACGCCGGTGTCCGGCAGCGCGGCGCAGGCCCCGACAAACAGGGAGACTATCAACAAGGCTTTGTGCATCGACCCGCCGGAATTGCCGCTGCCAAAGCATAGTCGCGCATGCCTGCCGGTCACAAGCGCTTGCGCCGCGCCGGCACCGGACTATGGTCGCGCAACGGCAATGCAAAGCGCGCTCGCGGGGCAGCAATGGACGATGACGATCTTGACGACGGGCAGGTGTTTTCGCTGCGCGCTTCGCCGGCCAAGCGGGTTGTCGGCGCGATCATCATGGTCACGCTGGCGCTGCTGCTGATCTGGCTGGGTCTCACCACCGCCAGCGATTTCTTCGGCAAGGTGATCTTTTTCGGCATCGGCGGCGGTTCGCTTTACCTTGCGCAACGCTTCTGGGTGGCCACGCAGGACGCGGTGGACCTGACCGAGGACGGGCTGCGGTTGCGCAGCGGCCGGATGCTGGCGCCGTTCGACGACATCGTTTCGGTCGATCGTGGCGCCTTCGCCTTCAAGCCGTCGAACGGCTTCATGCTCAAACTGGTGCGGGCGCCGGGCCGCGGCTGGGCCCCGGGTCTGTGGTGGAGCATCGGGAAACTTGTCGCCGTGGGCGGCGTCACCCCGGCCTCGGACGGCAAGTTCATGGCCGAACTGATATCCAAACGCCTGGCCGAGCGCTGACGCTGCTTGACCTTGCACGGCAACTGACGTTACGCGCCTTGCCGACACCGATGTGTCGCGGCGCTGTCATTTTTTGGCACATTCTATAGCCTCGACCGTATCTATCTGCCGTACCGGCCCGTTTGACCGGATGAATGACACAGCCATGGGAGTTTTGAATGCCGGATGCCTCGGGAAGTGGACGCCGGAGTTTTCGCGACTCGGTCAACCTGATGTTCAACCGCGCCGTGGCCCATATGGACCTGGGCCCGGGGCTGGAAGAAAAGATCAGGGTTTGCAATTCGACCTATACGGTGCGGTTTGGCGTGCGACTGCGCGGCGGCATTACCACCTTTACCGGATATCGTTCGGTTCATTCCGAACATATGGAGCCGGTCAAGGGCGGCATTCGCTTTGCGATGAGCGTCAACCAGGACGAGGTCGAGGCGCTGGCCGCCCTGATGACCTATAAATGCGCGCTGGTCGAGGCGCCGTTTGGCGGCTCGAAAGGGGGCCTGTGCATCGACCCCCGCGAATACGAGGAATACGAGCTTGAGCAGATCACGCGGCGCTTTGCCTATGAACTGGCCAAGCGCGACCTGATCCACCCCAGCCAGAACGTGCCCGCCCCCGACATGGGCACGGGCGAGCGCGAGATGGCGTGGATCGCCGACCAGTATCGGCGCATGAACACCACCGACATCAACGCCAAGGCCTGCGTGACCGGCAAGCCGCCCCATGCCGGCGGCATTCAGGGCCGGACCGAGGCCACGGGCCGTGGCGTGCAGTATGCCCTGCGCGAGTTCTTCCGAAATCCCGATGACGTGGCCGAAGCGCAGCTTGACGGCTCGCTCGACGGCAAGCGGGTCATCGTTCAGGGTCTGGGCAACGTGGGATACCACGCCGCCAAGTTCCTGTCGCAAGAAGACGGGTCGCTGATCATCGGCGTGGTCGAACGCGACGGCGCCATTGTCGACCCCGGTGGCATCGATATCGAGATGCTGGCGTCGTGGATCGGCAACCATGGCGGCGTTTCGGGCTATCCGCACGGCACCCATGTTCCCGACGGGACCAAGGTGCTGACCGAGGAATGCGACATCCTGGTGCCGGCCGCCGTGGAAGGGGTCATTCACCTTGGCAACGCCGACGATGTGCGGGCGCGGCTGATCATCGAGGCCGCGAACGGCCCGATCACCGCCGAGGCCGACGAGATCCTGCGCAACCGTGGCATCATCGTCATTCCCGACCTTTATGCCAACGCGGGCGGCGTGACTGTCAGCTATTTCGAGTGGGTCAAGAACCTCAGCCACATCCGCTTTGGCCGCCTGCAAAGGCGTCAGGAAGAGACCCGGCACGAACTGATCGTGGACGAGCTTGAAAAAATGTCCCACGACGCCGGCGATGCCTGGACCCTGTCGCCCGGTTTCAAGGAGCGTTACCTGCGCGGCGCGGGCGAGTTAGAGCTTGTGCGCTCGGGGCTCGACGACACCATGCGCGGCGCTTATCACGCCATGCGCGATGTCTGGCGGTCGCGCGACGATGTCGGCGATCTGCGCATGGCGGCCTATGTCGTGGCGATCGAGCGGGTGGCGGCAAGCTATCGCGCCATGGGGCTCTGACACGGCGGACGCCCGGTTTTGGAAGGGTTGATTGCCCGCGCGGTTGTGCGAATGATGACATGACGCGACGGTGGGGAAGGTCATGGCTTATTCGGCCCTGAGACTGTTGAAAGAAGGGCTGACCGGCCACAAGGGCTGGCGCCCGGTCTGGCGCGACCCCGAACCGCGGCCGGACTATGACGTCATCATCATCGGCGGCGGCGGCCACGGGCTGTCGACCGCCTATTACCTTGCTTCGCAGCATGGCATCACCAACGTGGCCGTGCTTGAACGCGGCTATCTCGGCGGCGGCAATGTCGGGCGCAACACCACCATCGTGCGCGCCAACTACATGCTGCCCGGCAATTCCGAGTTCTACAGCCATTCGCTGCGGCTGTGGGAAGGGCTGGAAGCCGAGCTGAATTTCAACGTCATGCATTCCCAGCGCGGGATCATCGCCCTGTTCCACTCGGACGGACAGCGCGACGCCGCCGTGCGGCGCGGGAACGCGATGCTGACCCAAGGCGATGACGCGCAACTGCTCAGCCCGGCCGATGTGCGCCGGCTGGTGCCGCTGATCGACCCCGCCAACGGGCGGTTCCCGGTCTATGGCGGGCTGCTGCACCGGCGCGGTGGCACGGCGCGTCACGACGCGGTGGCTTGGGGCTATGCCCGGGGCGCCGACCGGCGCGGCGTCGACCTGATCCAGAATTGCGAGGTCACGGGCATCGATATCGAGGGCGGGCGCGTTGTCGGTGTCCAGACCTCTCGCGGGGCGATCCGCGCCAGAAAGATCGGCCTGACCGCCGCCGGGCGCACCAGCCAGGTGGCCGCCATGGCGGGTATGCGCGTGCCCATCGAAAGCCACGTTTTGCAGGCCTTTGTCACCGAGGGGCTGAAGCCCATCGTCGACAATGTCGTCAGTTTCGGCATGGGCCATTTCTATATCAGCCAGTCCGACAAGGGCGGGCTGGTGTTTGGCGGCGATCTCGATTTCTACGCCTCTTACGCGGCGCGAGGGAACCTGCCGCAAATGGAACATGTGATGGAAGCGGCCATGACCCTGATGCCGGCCATCGGCCATGCCCGCGTGCTGCGGTCATGGGGCGGCATCATGGACATGTCGCCCGACGGCTCGCCCATCATCGACCACACCCATATCGACGGGCTCTACCTGAATTGCGGCTGGTGCTATGGCGGGTTCAAGGCGGTGCCGGCCTCGGGGTTCGCCTTTGCCCACCTTCTGGCCCAGGACCGCCCGCACCCGACCGCCGAACGCTTTCGGCTCGACCGGTTCCGCACCGGCGCCGGGCTGATGGACGAAGAAGGCACCGGCAGCCAGCACAACCTGCACTGAGGGCCAAGAGATGCGACTGACCTGTCCCCACTGCGGCGAGCGCGACCTGCGCGAATTCACCTATCGCGGCGCCGCCACCTGGCTTGACCGGCCCGACCCCGACGCCGGGGCCGAGGCCTGGGACGCCTACCTGCATATCCGTGACAACCCGGCCGGGCCGACGCGCGAGCTTTGGTATCACTCGGGTGGATGCGCGGCCTGGCTGGTGGCGGAGCGCGACACCACCACGCACCGGGTCCTTGCGGTGTCGCTGGCCGGCGAGGGCAGATCATGAGAATGCCCGACAACGGCCGGATCGACCGCGACCGGCCCATCAGCTTTACCTTCGACAAGCGCCGGTTCAGCGGCTTTGCCGGCGACACGCTGGCCTCGGCCCTGCTGGCCAACGGCATCCGGCTGATGGGGCGCAGCTTCAAGTATCACCGCCCGCGGGGCGTGTTTTCCGATTTTTCGGCCGAGCCCAGCGCGCTGGTCACCACCGGTCGACGCGGCGGCCAGATCCCCAACGTTCGCGCCACGATGCAAGAGCTTTACGAAGGCCTTGCCGCGCGCAGCCAGAACCGCTGGCCGACGCTGGAAAATGACCTGATGGGCGTGAACGACCGGCTGGCGCGTTTCATGCCGGCGGGGTTTTATTACAAGACCTTCATGTGGCCGCGAAGCTTCTGGGAAAAGCTTTACGAACCGGCGATCCGGCGTGCGGCCGGCCTGGGCGCACTGTCGGGCAAACCGGCCGAGGATGCGGCGGAAAAGGCCTTTGCCCATTGCGACCTGCTGGTGATCGGCGCTGGCCCGGCCGGGCTGATGGCGGCCCTGACGGCGGCCAAGGCCGGGGCCGACGTGATCCTGGCCGACGAGCGCCCTGAGCTTGGCGGCGCGCTGGGCGGCGAGGCCGAGGATATCGCCGGCAAACCGGCGCTGGCCTGGGTTGCCGCCACCGAGGCCGCGCTGCGCGCCATGCCCAACCTGCGCATCATGACCCGCACCACGGTGACCGGCGCCTATGACACCGGCACCTACGCGGCGCTGGAACGGGTGTCGGCGCATCTGGCCGAACCGGGCGATCTGCCTACCGAATGCTTCTGGCGCATTGCCGCGAAACAGGCGGTGCTGGCCGCCGGCGCGCTCGAGCGGGCGATCGCCTTTCCCGACAACGACCGCCCCGGTGTCATGCTGGCCTCGGCCGCGCGCAGTTTCCTGCATCGTTTTGGCGTGGTGGCCGGTCAGCGGGTGGCGATATTCTGCAACAATGACGACGGGCACCGCACCGCCCGCGACATGGTGAACGCCGGGGTGCCGGTCAGCGCGCTGATCGACAGCCGCGCCGATGCCACCTGTGACCTGCCGGTCGCCTTCCACCCCGGTGGCCGGGTGACCGCAACCGAAGGCCGCATCGGGCTGGCCGGGATCACCGTCACCTCGGGCGGCAAGAGCCACGCCATCCCGGCCGACTGTCTTGCCGTGGCCGGCGGCTGGAACCCCAGCCTGCACCTGACCTGCCACCACGGCGCGCGGCCCGACTGGGACGACAGCCTTGCCGCCTTTGTGCCCAAACCGGGCGCGGTGCCGGGCCTGACCGCCGCCGGCGCGGCCAGCGGCGCCTTTTCAACCGCGGCCTGCCTTGCCTCGGGGCGAGATGCCGCCAAGGCGGCGATCAAGGCGCTGGGCCTGAAACAGCCACGGGTCAGCTTGCCCGCCGCCTCGGACGCCACCGCAATCCCCGAAGCCTTGTGGCGCGTTCCGGGCAAGGGCCGCGCGTGGCTTGACCTGCAAAACGACGTCACCGTCAAGGATGTGGAACTGGCCGCGCGGGAAAACTATCGCTCGGTCGAGCATATGAAGCGCTATACCACGCAAGGCATGTCACCCGATCAGGGCAAAAGCTCGAACGTCCTCGCGCTGGCGGTGCTGGCCGATGTGACCGGGCGCACCATCCCCGAGACCGGGACAACGACATTCCGGCCGCCGTTCTCGCCTGTTGCCATCGCGGCCATGGGCGCCGGCGGCAGCGGCGACGGCTTCGCGCCGCAGCGCCTGATGACCTCGCACCAGGCGACGGTCGCGCTTGGCGCGCCGATGGTCGAGGCCGGCTTGTGGTATCGCCCGGCGTATTTCCCGCGCCCGGGCGCGGCGACGTGGCGCGAGGCCTGCGACCGCGAGGTGCTGATGGTGCGCGACAGCGTCGGCGTCGCCGACGTGTCGACCCTTGGCAAGATCGACGTGCAGGGGCCTGACGCGGCCCGCTTTCTCGACTTTCTCTACACCAACCGCATGTCGTCGCTAAAGCCCGGGCGGGTGCGATACGGCGTCATGCTGCGCGAAGACGGCCACATCATGGACGACGGCACCGTCACCTGCCTTGGCCCCGAACACTATCTTCTGACCACGACCACCGCCGCCGCCGGGCAGGTGATGGTGCACATGGATTTCGTGCATCAGGGCCTCAGGCCCGGATGGGACCTGCGCTTTGTGTCGGTGACCGAGCAGTGGGCCCAGTTCGCCGTGGCCGGCCCGAAGGCGCGCGCGGTGCTGAACAGCCTGCTGACCCAGCCACTCGACAACGCGGTCATCCCCTATATGGGCTGGTGCCCGGTCACGGTCGAAGGCGTTTCGGGCCGCCTGTTCCGCATCTCTTTCTCGGGCGAACATGGCTATGAAATCGCCGTGCCGGCACGCTTTGGCGATGCGCTGTTCCGCCTGCTGCTGGCCCAGGCCGGCGCCCATGGCGGCGGGCCCTACGGGATGGAGGCGCTGAACGTGATGCGCCTTGAAAAGGGCTTCCCCACCCATGCCGAACTGCATGGCCGCATCACCATGGCCGACATGGGGCTGCAGCGGATGATCGCGCCGGACAAGGACTGCATCGGCAAGACCATGGCCGCGCGCCCGGGGCTGGTGGCCGACGATCGCGCCCGCATGGTGGGCCTGCGGGCGCGCGCCGGTCAGATTACCGCCGGCGGGCACCTGTTCGCCGAAGGGTCCGACACCAGCCCGGCCAATGACCTTGGCTATGTCACGTCCGCCGGCTTTTCGCCGGTGCTGGGGGCGTCGATCGGGCAGGGCTTCGTGAAGGGCGGGCGCGGGCGCATTGGCGACACCCTGTCCCTGCGCGATGGCCTTCGCGGCAGCACCGTCGCGGTCGAGGTCTGCGATCCGGTGTTCCTCGACCCGGCCGGAGGGCGCGTCCGTGGTTGACCTGCACACCCAGACCGCCGCCAACGGGGCGTTGCCGATCGAGATCGGCGCCACCCGCCTGGCCGAGCTTCAGCCAGGGGCCATCACCTGGGTGGCCCCCTTCAACGGGCAGTCCGCGGCGGTGTCAGAGGCGCTGAAACAAACCCACGGCGTCGGCCTTCCCGCCGCGGGTGCGAGCCTGGCCAAGGGTGACGTCCGGTCCATCTGGTTCGGCCCCGGCCAGGCGCTGATCTGGGGCGCGGTGGCGGCACCGGCCGGAGCGGCGGTTGCCGACCAGACCGACGGCTGGGTGTCGCTCGACCTGTCAGGCGCCGGGGCCGGCGATGTCATGGCCCGGCTCTGCCCGGTCGACCTGCGCGCCGGATCCTTTGCCACGGGCCGCACCGCCCGCACGCTGGTGGGTCACATGACAGGCTCGCTCACCCGGACGGGCCAGGACCGGTTCCTCATTCTGCTGTTCCGCTCGATGACCGGCACCGCGATCCACGATTTCGCCCGTGCCATGCGCCACGTGGCGGCCCGCAGGGGTTAGGTCCGGGCACGGGGCCGGTCGCACCGGCCACCGCCACCGCCCAGGGCGCCACCCGCCCCATCATCTTGGGACCAATATCCTGGGGGTGAATGCGCCCCACCGGGGCGCAGAGGGGGCAAGGCCCCCTTGCCCATGCCCGCCGCACGCGCGCCTCAGGCCGATGTTCGCCTTGTCCGCAACCGTTGCAGCCACAGCGCCACCCCAACGCTGGCCATGGCCAGAACCATCAGACCCGCCGCCAGGCGAAAGGCCGACGCCGTGGTTCCGCTGGCATCGATCATGGCGCCGGCGATATAGGGAATGACCATGAATACAAGGAAATAGGTGGTGTAGAATACTCCCATGCCCAAGGCCCGCTCAGACCCCGCCAGACCGCGCGTGCCCACCACCATGTAGATGCTGGTGGGCAGGCCGAACCCGACACCCAGCACTGCGATCACCAGGGGCAGATTGTCGGCCACCGGAAAGGCCACAAGCCCGCCGATCGACAGCAGCGAGGCCGAAACATAGATGGTCAGCGGTCGTCCGGTCAGGTCGTTCAGGATGCCGCCAAGAATGCCCGCCGCCATCACCAGCCAGATCATGGCCGAGGTCAGGGTCCCGGCGCTGACCAGGTCGTGCCCGCGCTCGACCAGGTTGGCGGGCCCGAAGTTGAAGAACATCGAAAAGGCGCCGTTGAAGATGCCCCAGCCAAGCCCCGCCGCGATTACCGCCGCAAGGGCCAGACCACGCGGCATGGGTCGGGCGGGCCTTGACGCGGCCGCCGGGGCACCGGGCGGGTCGCCGTAGAACAGGGCCACCAGCGCCAGCCCGGCCAGCGCAAAGACCGCAACCGCCATGGTCGCCGCCTGCAATCCGGCGAAGGTCGCGATGACCGGCAGGCCGAACAGCGCGACGGCGATCCCGGCCGGATAGGAATTGACGAAAACCGCCATCGCGGTGCCGATCTCGCGGCCGGCGAACCAGTCGGCCACCATCTTGGTCATCACCACGTTCAACAGCACCGCGCCGGCGCCGGCCACGACCCGAGCGGCGACCTGAACGCTCCAGACGTCGAACACGGCCGCGGCGCCACCGCCCAGCGTCATCAGCAGCAACCCGGCCAGCAGAACGCGCTTGTCGCCAAACCGCGCCCCCAGCCCGCCGCCCGGCAGGGCCACGACGACGCCGGGCAGGAAATACAACCCGATCAGAAAGCCAAGCCGCGCCGCCGACAACCCAAAGGCCTGTTCATACAGCGGCCCCGTCGCCCCGACCGACGCGAACTGGAAGGCCATCGCCATGCGGGCCACAAACAGAACGAACAGGATCCACCAGCGCATCGGATCAGGCTAGTGCATCGCGCCGGCGCGTCAATCGCGTTGCCAAGCCGGTTGGGCGACCCGATAATCGCGCCCATGCGACTCCCCCCCGGTTTCCTTGACGAACTTCGCAGCCGCACCAGCCTGCATCACGTGGTCAGCCGCAAGGTCAGCTGGGACCGCCGCAAAAGCCAGCCGGGCAAGGGCGACTGGTGGGCCCCATGCCCGTTTCACGAGGAAAAGACCGCCAGCTTCCACATCGACGACCGCAAGGGCTTTTATTACTGCTTCGGATGCCAGGCCAAGGGCGACGCCATCGGCTTTGTCCAGGAAACCGACAATCTGGACTTCATGGCCGCCATCGAGATGCTGGCGCGCGAAGCCGGCATGCAGATGCCCGCCGCCGACCCCCAGGCCGAGGCCCGGGCCCGCCAGGTCGAAGGGCTGGTCGGTGTCATGGAAGAGGCGGTCAAATGGTGCCGCCTGCAACTGGCCACCAGTGCCGGGGCCGAGGCGCGCGCCTATCTCGAACGCCGCGGCCTTTCGCCGGCCGACCAGGACCGCTGGGGCATCGGCTTTGCCCCCCGCGCCGGCCTGTTCCAGCATCTGACCGGCAAGGGCGTGTCCGGCAAGGACGTGATCGCGGCCGGGCTGGCGCTGGACTCCACACGCGGCGGCGACCCTTACGACCGCTTTCGCAACCGCATCATGTTTCCCATTCGCGACGCCCGCGGCCGCGCGATTGCGTTTGGCGGCCGGGCGATGGACCCCGGCGACAAGGCCAAATACCTCAACTCGCCGGAAACGCCGGTCTTCGACAAGGGGCGCACGCTGTATAACATCGGCCCCGCCCGCGCTGCGGCCGGCCCCGACAGCCCCCTGATCGTGTCCGAGGGCTATATGGACGTCATCGCGCTGGGCAAGGCCGGGTTTGATGCGGCGGTGGCGCCACTCGGCACCGCCATCACGCCCGATCAACTGCAATTGATGTGGCGCCTGCACCCCGAACCCATCGTGGCGCTTGACGGCGACGCGGCCGGCCTGCGCGCCGCAATGCGGCTGGTGGACCTTGCGCTGCCGCTGATCGGCCCGGAACGCTCGCTGCGCTTTTGCCTGCTGCCGGAAGGGCAGGACCCCGACGACCTGATCCGCGCCGGCGGGCGCGACGCGATGCATGCGCTGCTGGACGCCGCCGAACCGCTGGTGCGGCTGTTGTGGCGGCGCGAGACCGATGGCCGGCAGTTTGACAGCCCCGAACGCAAGGCGGCGCTGGACAGGGCGCTGACCCGGGCCACCGGGCAGATCACCGATCCGGGCCTGCGTCGCCATTATGACGACGATCTGCGGCAGCTGAAATGGCAGGCGTTTCGCGGCCAGCGCATGGCGGGGCGTGGGCGCCAGCGCCCGGGCGACGCCCCGTTGGCCATGGCCGAAACCCGCACCAGCGCGCTGGCCCAGGCCGATGCCGGGCGCAACGCCGAAAAGCTGCGCGAAGTGGTCATTCTGGCCATCGTGCTCAAGTTTCCCCGCCTGTTGCCGCGTTTTGAAAGCGCGCTGGAGCGGGCCGATTTCAGCGATCGCGACGCCGCCACCCTGCGCGACTCCATCCTGCGCAATGGCGCCGCCGACGATCTTGGCGCCGCGGTGCGTGAAGATCTGGGGGCCGGCCTTCTTGACAGGCTGATGTCGTCACCCCATCTGCGCGTTTCCCCCGCCCTGCGCGACCCCGGCGATCCGGCCTTTGCGGCCATGTGCCTTGAGGGCGAGTTTGACAAGCTGGTGGCTTTGGGCGGGGCCCGTCACGAACTGGAAGAGGCGCTGGCAGATTTTGACGACCGCAGCGACGAGGGGCTTACATGGCGGTTGGCGCAGGCGGCCGAGGCGATGGCCCGCGCCGCCCGCCCGCGGGGTGCCCAGACCGAGTTCGAGACCGCCGCCAACGGTGCCCGCATCAGCAGGGCCGAACGCGAATCGCTCGATTCGCTTCTCAGCCGCATCGGCCTAGATGACAACGCCGGACCCGACGCGGACAACGCGTGAACACTGGGTTAAGAAACCGATTCTAGACGGATGCAGACGACGTTGATTCGGGGTAAACGAATCAGCAAGGGCGAATCAGTGACCGAATCAGTCACTCCGGAAAGGGTGCAACATGGCCGCGAAAGACACCGACGACCGCAAGCAACAGGACCAGGACGGCGACGCCATGCTCGACATGAGCCAGACGGCCGTGAAGAAGATGATCGCCGAGGCGCGCGAGCGTGGCTATATCACCTATGACCAGTTGAACCAGGTTCTGCCCCCGGAACAGGTGTCGTCCGAACAGATCGAAGACGTGATGTCGATGCTGTCGGAAATGGGCATCAACGTCATCGAGGACGACGAAGCCGAAGAGACCGAGCAGAAGTCGACCGAACTTGTCGAGGCTTCGAGCAGCCGCGAAGTCACGGTTGCCACGACCGAACAGGAAAAGCTCGACCGCACCGACGACCCGGTGCGCATGTATCTGCGCGAAATGGGCTCGGTCGAACTGCTCAGCCGTGAGGGCGAGATCGCCATCGCCAAACGGATCGAGGCCGGCCGCAACACCATGATCGCGGGCCTTTGCGAAAGCCCGCTGACCTTTCAGGCCATCACCATCTGGCGCGACGAACTGCTGTCCGAGGATATCCTCCTGCGCGAGGTGATCGACCTTGAAACCACCTTTGGCCACCAGATGGGCGAAGACGGCGACGACAGCGACGAACCGGTGGTCGAAACCGTCGCCGTCGACGCAACGGCCCAGCCCAAGAAGGAAGACGAGCCCGAGTATGACGCCGACGGCAACCCGATCGCCAAGGCCGACGATGACGATGACGAGGACGATCAGGCCAACATGTCGCTGGCCGCGATGGAAGCGGCGCTGAAACCGCGTGTGCTGGAAACGCTGGACCGCATCGCGACCGACTATGCGCAACTTGCCGACATGCAGGACCTGCGCATGTCCGCGACCCTGAACGAAGACGACAGCTTCTCGGCCCGGTCCGAAGCGGCCTATCAGAAACTGCGCTCGGAAATTGTCGAACTGGTCAACGAACTGCACCTGCACAACAACCGGATCGAGGCGCTGATCGACCAGCTTTACGGCATCAACCGCCGCGTCATGTCGATCGATTCGAACATGGTGAAGCTGGCCGACCAGGCCCGCATCAACCGCCGCGAGTTCATCGAGGCCTACCGCGGGTCCGAGCTTGACCCCACTTGGCTCGACCGCATGGCGGAAAAGCCGGGCCGCGGCTGGCATGCGCTGTTGGAACGGTCCACCGCCAAGATCGAAGAGCTTCGTGGCGAAATGGCCCAGGTCGGCACCTATGTCGGCGTCGACATCAGCGAATTTCGCCGCATCGTGAACCAGGTGCAAAAGGGCGAAAAGGAGGCCCGCCAGGCCAAGAAGGAAATGGTCGAGGCCAACCTGCGCCTGGTGATTTCCATCGCCAAGAAATACACCAACCGCGGCCTGCAATTCCTTGATCTCATCCAGGAAGGCAATATCGGGCTGATGAAAGCGGTCGACAAGTTCGAATACCGCCGCGGCTATAAGTTCTCGACCTATGCCACATGGTGGATCCGTCAGGCCATCACCCGGTCCATCGCCGACCAGGCCCGCACCATCCGCATCCCGGTGCATATGATCGAAACCATCAACAAACTGGTGCGCACCGGCCGCCAGATGCTGCACGAAATCGGCCGCGAGCCCACGCCCGAGGAACTGGCCGAAAAGCTGCAGATGCCGCTGGAAAAGGTCCGCAAGGTGATGAAGATCGCCAAGGAACCGATTTCGCTGGAAACCCCCATCGGCGACGAGGAAGACAGCCAGCTTGGCGACTTCATCGAAGACAAGAATGCCGTCCTGCCGCTGGACAGCGCCATCCAGGAAAACCTGAAGGAAACCACAACCCGGGTTCTCGCCTCGCTGACGCCGCGCGAAGAACGGGTGCTGCGCATGCGTTTCGGTATTGGCATGAACACCGACCACACACTGGAAGAGGTCGGCCAGCAATTCAGCGTCACCCGCGAACGCATCCGCCAGATCGAGGCCAAGGCCCTGAGAAAGCTCAAGCATCCCAGCCGTTCGCGCAAACTCAGAAGCTTCCTCGACCAGTAGCCAGCCTCGGCAGAATGGCGGGCGGGATGGGCGTGAATGCCCATCATGTGCCGGTCGCGCCTCATCCGGCCGGGGCCAATCGCGTCGCCCGGCGATCCAAGGGCTTCACCCCGCAGCAACCGGGCGCTATCTTCGACCAATCGCAACCGGGGGGCTGAAATCATGGCGCTGTTCAAGAAACTGTTCAAAGGCCAGCGCGCCGCCCCGGCCCCGGCCCAGCCCGAAACCTACAATGACTACAAAATCTTCCCCGAACCCGCCAAGGAACCCGGCGGCTTCCGGATCGGTGCCCGCATCGAAAAACAGATCGCCGGCGAAACCCGCAGTCACCTGATGATCCGCGCCGACACCTACGGCGCAAAAGACACCGCCGTCGAAGCTTCGCTCGCCAAGGCGCGCCAGTTGATCGACCAGCAGGGCGACCGCATCTTCGGCTGACCCCTCAGCCATCATCTTGGCTGAAATATCCCGGGGGGTGCAGGGGGCAGCGCCCCCGCCGCCCGGCCAGCCGCAGGCAAATCCCCGGAATTCTGGACATTCCTGCACAATTCCGCCGGCTTGGCCAGGCATGTGGTCAATTATTGCAGATTTCGAACATTTGTCCCGCCAGACGGCAGGTTGCGCCGGCTGGAACGGTGCGCCACCGCATCGCCAACCCACGATATAGCGGCGGCAATTCGGGCCTACCCAAAGGCTGGGTGCTGTCCTATAGTGCCTGTGGATAACCGACGGACAGGGGCGAGGGACAGGCGATGCGTTGCCCGTTTTGTGGAAATATCGACACTCAGGTGAAGGATTCGCGTCCTGCCGAAGACAATGTCGCCATTCGCAGGCGGCGCTTCTGCCCGGCCTGTGGCGGTCGTTTTACCACCTACGAGCGCGTGCAACTGCGCGATCTGGTGGTGATCAAATCCAACGGTCGGCGCGAGGAATTCGACCGTGACAAGCTGGAGCGTTCGATCCGGATCGCACTGCAAAAGCGCCCGGTCGAACCCGAACGCATGGACCAGATGATCTCGGGCATCGTGCGCCGGCTGGAAAGCATGGGCGAAACCGACATCAAGTCCAAGATCATCGGCGAGATCGTGATGGAAAGCCTCGCCCGGATCGACACGGTGGCCTACGTGCGGTTCGCCAGCGTCTACAAGAATTTCCAGGCGGCCGACGATTTCGATCGTTTCGTCGCCGAGTTGCGCCCCCAGACCCCGCCCGACGAGTGACGCGCCACGACGCCCGCTTCATGGCCCATGCGCTGGCGCTGGGGCGGCGCGGGCTTGGGCAGGTCGCGCCCTGGCCGTCGGTCGGTTGCGTCATCGTGCGCGGTGGCCGCGTGGTGGGGCGCGGACGCTCGGACAGGGTGACCATGCGCCACGCCGAGCGGGTGGCGCTGGATCAGGCCGGCGATCTGGCGCGCGGGGCCACCGTTTACGTCACGCTGGAACCCTGCGCCCATCATGGCAATACGCCGCCCTGCGCGGACGCGCTGATCGCGGCGTCGGTGGCCCGGGTGGTGGTTGCGGCAGGCGATCCCAATCCGCTGGTCGCCGGTGCGGGGCTGCGCAGGCTGCGGGCCGCTGGCATCGCGGTGACCGAAGGCGTTGGCGCAGCCGAGGCGGGCGAAGACCATCGCGGCTTTCTGACCCTGATGCGTGACGCGCGGCCCATGGTCACGCTGAAGCTGGCCGCCAGTCTTGACGGGCGCATTGCCACCGCCACCGGCGAAAGCCGCTGGATCACCGGGCCGCAGTCGCGCCGGCTGGTGCATGGCATGCGTCTGGATCACGACGCGGTCATGGTGGGCGGGGGCACGGCCCGCGCCGACGACCCCGAACTGACGGTGCGCGGCTTTGGTGACGTCCTCCAACCGACGCGCATCGTCGCCTCGCGGGGGCTGAACCTGTCCGATGGCGGGCGGCTGGCCGGCGCGGCCGGGCCGCTGTGGTTGCTGCATGGCGACAGGCCCGGCGATGTGCGGCCCGGCGTGGCCGAGGGCTGGGCCGAGCGCGGCGCGCGCCTTGTCCCGGTGGCGGTGGCCCGCGGCGGCCAGCTTGACCCGGCTGCCATTGTCGCCGCGCTGGGACGCCGCGGGCTGACCCGCGTGCTCTGTGAGGGTGGAGGCCAGTTCGCGGCCTCGCTTTTGCAGGCCGGGCTGGTCGACCGGCTGGTGCTGTTCAGCGGCGGGCTGACCCTTGGGGCCGAAGGGCAGCCGGCCATCGGCGCGCTGGGGCTCGACCGGCTGGACGGGGCACCGCGTTTCCGGCTTGTGCGCTGCGCGCGCGCTGGTGGCGATGTCGTGCAGTATTGGGGTCGGGCCTGATTGCGCCGCGCGGTGCGCGGCGCGAAAGGCGGGGGGCGCTGCCCCCCGCGCCCCCCGAAGTATTTTGGGAACAATGAAGCCGGATCAGCGCCAGAGCGCGGACTGGCTGGCAAGAAGCCCTTGCAGCCGTGACAGCAGCCGGTTGCCGGGGCCGGGCAGGGGGATGGTGTCAGTTGCCAGCCGCTCGGCGATCACCTCGGGCGGGCAGGGCAGGCCCGAGACCGGGTCGCGGTAGCGCGGATAGCCGATCAGTGCGGCGTGGATCAGCCCGTCAAGGGTTGGTCCGGGGCGGCGGCGCGGTGGCGGGGCGTTGTGGTCGCGGGTCAGGCCCCAGCCGGCGTAGAACGGCATGCCAAGGCAGGTGACCGGCTTGTCGCGCATCAGCGCCTCGAACCCCAGAAGGGAAGTCATGGTCCAGATCGCATCGCAGGCGGCGATCAGCGCCGCCGGGTCGCTGGCGTTGGCGACCACATCGGCCAGATGGTGCAGGTCGGCGGGCGCAAGCGCGCCCTTGCGCAGCCCGGCTTCGACATCCGGGTGCGGCTTGTAGACGATCACGGCCCGGGGATTGGCGTGGCGCGCGTGCTGCAAGAGGTCGAGATTGGTGCGCACCGTCGGGCAACCGCGCAGGATCGAGGCATCGTCTTCGACCTGTCCGGGCACGAGTATGCGGTGGCCCGCGGGAAGCCTTGGCGGCGGGGCGGCGCCCAGATTGTATTTGCTGAGCCCGTCGCGCACCAGCCGCCGCGCCAGGTCGCGGGCGCGGGCAAGCTCGGCCTCGGGCAGGTTGACCGATGCGGCGATCAGGTCTTCGAGATCGCTGGGCGATCCGGGGTCGTAGTAGATGCCTTGCGCGTCGCTGACCAGCGACAGGGGCGGGACCAGTCGCGCGCCCAGCCCGCGCGAGCGCAGGAAACCGTCCTCGACATTTCGCAGATCGTCGGCCC
>CAYYMJ010000044.1:0-22730 GCA_964472855.1 uncultured Rhodobacterales bacterium
GCGTGGGCAGGGCCGCCTTGGTGTCGCTGGGCCGTGGCGCGAACGCGTCAGAGGCGGTCGCGGGGCCTGGCGTCGTGCTGGCCGGCACCGTTTCGGCCACGCTGACCGCCATGACCGGAGCACTGGCATGAGCACGCTTCTGATTCTGGGCTGCCTGTGGGTGCTGGCCGCCACCGCGACCGCATTTCTGCCCATGCGATGGCAAATCTATCCCGGGCTGGGCTTGCTGGTCGCGGCGCCGGTGCTGATAATCCTGCTGGGTCAGGCTTACGGGGCCTGGGTCGCGATGCTGGCCGTCGCGGCCTTTGGCTCGATGTTCCGGCGGCCGCTGTGGCATCTGGCCCGCCATATCGTCAGAAAGGTAAAGCGCGCATGAGTATATCCCTGATCCTGGCCTGTATCTGGCTGGTCCTCGCCAACGTGCTGGCGATGGTGCCATCGCGGCGCAGCCACTGGCCGCAGGCCTATGGCCTGATCGCGCTGGGTGTGCCGCTGGTGGGATATGTGACCTACCAGAACGGCCCGTGGATCGGGCTGCTGGCGCTGGCGGCGGGGGCATCGGTGCTGCGCTGGCCGGTCTATTTCCTGGCGCGCTGGGCGGCTGACCTTGTGCGCAGCCAGCCACGCTAGCATCAGGTCGCCGCGACAATGACCACCCTGCCCACGCCACGCGGGCGGCTGACGCCGCAACAGCCCATGGCCGAGCTGACATGGCTCAGGGTCGGCGGCCCGGCCGACTGGTTGTTCCAGCCGGCCGACAGCGCCGACCTCGGCGATTTTCTGGCCGGGCTGGACCCGGACATCGCGGTGTTTCCCATGGGGGTCGGGTCGAACCTGATCGTGCGCGACGGCGGCTTGCGCGCCGTTGTCATCCGGCTGGGCCGTGGCTTTAACGCGATCACGGTGGATGGCGGGCGCGTGACGGCGGGCGCGGCGGCGCTGGATGCCCATGTTGCGCGCCGCGCGGCCGAGGCCGGGGTCGACCTGACGTTCCTGCGCACCATCCCCGGGGCCATTGGCGGCGCGGTGCGCATGAATGCCGGCTGCTATGGCAGCTATGTCGCCGATCACCTGTTGTCGGCCACCGCCATCACCCGCGACGGCAGGCAAGTGACGCTGACGCCCGCCGAGCTTGAGCTTGGGTATCGCCGCTCGACCCTGCCGGCCGGGTGGGTGCTGACCGGTGCCACCTTTGAGGGTCCGCGCGCCGATGCGCAGGAACTTGCCGGGCGCATGGCCGACCAGTTGGCCCGCCGCGACGCCAGCCAGCCGACCCGCGAACGCTCGGCAGGGTCGACCTTTCGCAATCCGGCCGGGTTTTCATCGACCGGGCGCGACGACGATGTCCATGATCTGAAGGCCTGGAAGCTGATCGATCAGGCCGGCATGCGCGGCGCGACGCGGGGCGGCGCCATCATGTCGCCCAAGCATTCGAACTTTCTGGTCAACGCAGGCGGCGCCTCGGCCGCCGATCTGGAAGGTTTGGGCGAGGAGGTGCGTGATAAAGTATTCCAAAGCGCTGGAATATCGCTAGAGTGGGAGATCATGCGGGTCGGTGAACCGGCCCCGAAACCATAAGAACAGGCCCGAAAACGGGCGGACGAGGCACCAGTGGCGGGCAAGTCGAGCAGGACAGCCCCGACAGTTGCGGTATTGATGGGCGGCCCCTCGGCTGAGCGCGAGGTGTCGCTGTCCTCGGGGCGCGAATGCGCGGCCGCACTGCGGGACGAGGGGTATGACGTGGTCGAGGTCGACGCCGGCCCCGATCTTTGCGCGCGCCTTGCCGACATTTCCCCCGACATTGCCTTCAATGCGCTGCACGGGCGCTGGGGCGAAGATGGCTGCGTGCAGGGCATGCTGGAATGGATGGGCATCGCCTATACCCATTCGGGGGTGCTGTCGTCGGCGATGGCCATGGACAAGGAGCGGTCGAAAGACGCCTTTCGCAAGGCCGGTCTGCCGGTGGTGGCGTCGCGACTGGCCAAGGCGGCCGAGGTGCGCAAGGCGCATGTGATGGACCCGCCCTATGTGGTCAAACCGGTCAACGAAGGGTCGTCGGTTGGCGTCTATCTTGTGCGCGCGGCGTCGAACGGCCCGCCGCAACTGGGCCCCGAGATGCCCGATACCGTGATGGTCGAACGCTTTGCCCCGGGGCGCGAACTGACAAGCTCGGTCCTGGGCGACCGGGCGCTGGCGGTCACCGATATCCTGACAACCGGCTGGTATGACTATGACGCCAAATATCGCGCCGGCGGCTCGCGCCATGTGGTTCCGGCCGACATCCCGCCCGAGGTGCAGGCGGCCTGCCTTGACTATGCCCGCCGCGCCCATGACGCGCTGGGCTGCCGTGGGCTCAGCCGCACCGATTTCCGCTGGGACGAGGCGCGCGGCGTCGACGGCCTGATCCTGCTGGAAACCAACACCCAGCCCGGAATGACGCCCACGTCGCTGGCCCCGGAACAGGCCGCGCATTGCGGCATCGGCTTTGGCGCCCTTTGCCGCTGGATCGTGAAGGATGCCGGATGCGAACGCTAAGGGCCGAACGTCCCGCCGGGCGCGACCCGGCCCCGTCGCGGCTGGCCTATCGGGCGCAGCGGCTGTATCTGACGCCGCTTTTCCGGCTGTTCCTGCGCACCGGGCTGCCGGCCGGGGCGGCGCTGCTGTTGGGGATGGCGCTGTTTTCCGATGTCGAGCGGCGCCAGAGCATGGCCGACTGGGTCGACGAGATTCAGCGCTCGGTTCAGAACCGGCCCGAATTCATGGTGCATGCCATGGTGATCGAGGGTGCCTCGGCCGAACTGACACAGGATATACGCGAGATCCTGCCGGTCGACTTCCCGGTTTCGTCATTCGATCTCGACCTGCCGGTGATGCAGAAATCCGTGGCCGGCCTTGATCCGGTTGCCGCCGCCGCGCTGCAGATCGTGACCGGCGGCGTGCTGCAGGTTTCGGTGGTCGAGCGGCTTCCGCTTGTGGTCTGGCGCGAACGCGACGGGATCGAGCTTTTGGACGGCGACGGCTTTCGCGTGACCGCGGTCGCGGCGCGGGTCGACCGCCCCGATCTGCCGCTGATCGCCGGTGAGGGCGCCAATCAAGCGGTGCCCGAAGCGCTGGCGATCATGGCGGCGGCCGGGCCGGTGCGTCCGCGCCTGCGCGGGTTGACCCGGGTTGGCAACCGCCGCTGGGACCTTGTGCTTGACCGCGACCAGCGCATCCTTTTGCCCGAGAGTGACCCGATACCGGCGCTCGAGCAGGTTCTGGCGCTGGACCGGGCCCAGGACATTCTCGCCCGGGACATCGTGCATGTGGACATGCGCAATCCCGTGCGCCCGACCATCCTTTTGGCCGCACCCGCGACCGGTGAGTTGCGCCACATCCGCGACATCGAACAGACAAGAGCAAGCCAATGACCGCCCTTTACCAAAGTCAGCGCGCCATGCGCGCCATGCGCAGGGCCGCGATGCAGCGTGGCGTGATCGCCATTCTGGATGTCGGAAGCGCCAAGATCGCCTGCCTGGTGCTGCGCTTTGACGGCGCCGACCGCCCCATCGACGGCGACGGCGTGGGGTCGCTGGCGGGGCAAAGCGAATACCGGGTGATCGGCGCGGCCACCACGCGGTCGCGCGGGGTTCGGTTCGGGCGCGTCGATTCGATGCAAGAGACCGAGCGCGGCATCCGCACCGCCGTGCAGGCGGCCCAGAAGATGGCCGGCCTGCGTGTCGATCACGTGATCGCCTGCATCTCGGGCGGCGGGCCGCGGTCTTACGGGCTGGCCGGGTCGGTCGACCTTGACGGCGCGGCGATCGACAAACATGACGTGGCCCGGGTAATGGCGGCCACCGACGCGCCCGACTATGGCGCCGGCCGCGAGGTGCTGCACGCCCAGCCGGTGAATTTCGCCATCGACCACCGCACCGGCATGGCCGACCCGCTGGGCCAGATCGGCAACCGGCTGTCCTGCGACATGCATATTCTGACCATCGACGGCAGCGTCATCGCCAACGTCCTGCAATGCGTGAAGCGCTGCGATCTGGAACTGGCCGGGCTGGCGTCGTCCGCCTATGCCAGCGGCGTTTCCAGCCTGGTCGAGGATGAACAGGAACTGGGGGCCGCCTGCATCGACATGGGCGGCGGCACCACGGGGCTGTCGATCTTCATCAAGAAACACATGATCTATGCCGACAGCCTGGGCATGGGCGGCGACCATGTGACGGCCGACATATCAAAGGCGCTGCAGGTTCCCACCGCCACGGCCGAGCGTATCAAGACCATTCACGGCGGGCTGATGGCGACCTCGATGGACGACCGCGACATGATCGAGCTGGGTGGCGAAACCGGCGACTGGGAGCTTGATCGCCGCGCCGTCAGCCGGGCCGAGCTGATCGGCATCATCCGCCCCCGGGTCGAGGAGATTCTGGAAGATGTGCGCGCCCGGCTGGACGTGGCCGGGTTCGATTCGCTGCCCAGCCAGCAGATCGTGCTGACCGGCGGCAACAGCCAGTTGCCGGGGCTTGACGCGCTGGCGCCGCGCATCTTGGGGCAACAGGTGCGCATCGGCCGCCCGATGCGGGTGCAGGGGCTGCCGCAGGCGGCCTCGGGCGCGGGGTTTTCCGCCGCCGTCGGCCTGTGCCTGTTCGCGGCCCATCCGCAGGACGAATGGTGGGATTTCGACATCCCCGCCAACGCCTATCCGGTGCGGTCGCTGCGCCGTGCGGTGCGCTGGTTCAAGGACAACTGGTAGCCGCGCGCGGCACCGCGCCGCCCGGCCGGCGCCCGCCGCCGGGCCGTCAGCGGCGTTCACCGACGGCCGGGCGCCACACCGAATGCCGCCGACCGGCACCGGGACGGCGCGCGCGTGTCCGGTGGCCCGGGGGGCGGAAACCGGGCGAAACCTACCAAGGCTTGGCGGCGTTTCGCCGGGAAATCACCACATTTTGTGTGCTCTGCCCGTTTTTTGAGTGACGCGGCAGCGGCAAGCCTGTAGGTTTTCCACAGGCACGAGCAAGCCGCCCTACGCAGAGGCGGGTCGACCAAGCACAATTGGAAATACAGGCGGACACAACGATGACTCTGAATCTGATGATGCCCAAGCCGGCAGACCTGAAGCCGCGTATCACGGTTTTCGGTGTTGGCGGCGCTGGCGGCAACGCCGTCAACAACATGATCGAGCAGCATCTTGACGGGGTCGATTTCGTCGTTGCGAATACCGACGCTCAGGCGCTTGCCCAGTCGACATCGCAAACCAAGATCCAGATGGGCGTGAAGGTCACCGAAGGTCTGGGTGCGGGGGCGCGGCCCTCGGTTGGCGCGGCCGCCGCGGAAGAGACCATCGAGGAAATCGTCAACCATCTTGCCGGGGCGCATATGTGCTTTATCACCGCCGGCATGGGCGGAGGCACCGGCACCGGGGCCGCGCCGATCATCGCGCAGGCGGCGCGCGAACTGGGGGTGCTGACGGTCGGCGTGGTGACCAAGCCCTTCCAGTTCGAAGGCGGCAAGCGCATGCGCCAGGCTGAAGACGGCGTCGACGCGCTGCAAAAGATGGTCGACACGCTGATCATCATCCCCAACCAGAACCTGTTCCGGCTGGCCAACGAAAAGACCACCTTTACCGAAGCCTTCGCCATGGCCGACGACGTGCTGTATCAGGGCGTCAAGGGCGTGACCGACCTGATGGTGCGCCCGGGGCTGATCAACCTCGATTTCGCCGACGTGCGCGCGGTCATGGACGAGATGGGCAAGGCCATGATGGGCACCGGCGAGGCCGAGGGCGAAGATCGCGCCCGCGCCGCCGCGGAAAAGGCCATCGCCAACCCGCTGCTGGACGAAATCAGCCTGAACGGTGCCAAGGGCGTGCTGATCAACATCACCGGCGGCCATGACCTGACGCTGTTCGAACTGGACGAGGCCGCCAACGCCATCCGCGAAAAGGTCGACCCCGATGCCAACATCATCGTTGGCTCGACCCTTGATGAAACGCTGGACGGGCGCATGCGCGTCAGTGTGGTTGCCACCGGTATCGATGCCTCGGTGGTGGAACAGGCGCCGCCGATGCCGCGCCGGTCGATGGCGGGTGCCGGCCACGCCCCCAGCGCCGCCGCCGCGCCCGAGTTTGCCGCGCCGTCGTTTGACGAAGCGGCGGTCACCGGCCCCGACCCGGACTTTTTCGACGATCTCGACCCGCAGGTTGCCGCCGCCGAGGAACAGGCCGAAGACCTGTTCGCCGACGACAGCCGCTTTGACGACCTGCCGCCGCCAGCCTATCGGCCGGCCCCGGCCGCACAGGCCGAAAGTCTGGAAGCCGAACCGTTCCGCGACGACTTTGTTGCGCCCCGCGCGCCGGCCCCCGGCACGCCGTCGCCCGAGGCGCTGGCGCGCCTGCGCGCCGCCGTGCAGAAGGTGCCGAACGCGCCGCAACCAGGTGGTGCGCCGGCCCGGCGCGGCAATGTCGAGCGGTTGGAGCCACAGACCGAGCGTCCGCGCTTTGGCATCAATTCGCTGATCGGCCGCATGACCGGCGGTCCGGGCGATCAGGCACCCGAAACGCGCCCGGCGGCCGAGCCGCAACTGCGCCGGCAACAGCCCCGTGCGCACAATGTCTATGACGACGATCCCGAACTGTCGGCCGAGCAGGAGCGTATCGAGATTCCCGCCTTCCTGCGGCGTCAGGCCAACTGAGCGGTCACATTCTCTGCGATTTGGGCCGGCATCCGCCGGCCTGAATTGGTCTGCGTTCACGGAATCTTACAACATCTTGTGTATCCGGCGGGATTCCGCACGGCCTGCGGGCGCATGTTTCAGTCAGTTGCAATCTTTGAGTTGTGGATAACCCTCTGTTCCCGTTAGGCCATTGTCAGACCTTGGGGATGGTCGCGGCTCGTTGGGGCGGGCGCGACAAGCTGGCTGCGGAGCAACATGCAAACGACGATCAAGTCGCCTGTCGCCTTCAATGGCGTCGGATTGCACAGCGGAAAACCCGCCCGTGCCGTCCTTCGGCCGGTTGCGGCCGAATATGGCGTCTGGTTCCGCCGCTGTGATCTTGACAGCACCGACGCCCTGATCCCGGCCCGCTGGGATTGCGTGGCCCAGTCGCAGCTTTGCACCCGGCTGGAAAACGCGGCCGGCGCATCGGTGTCGACGGTCGAACATCTGATGGCGGCGCTTTCGGGCTGTGGGCTGCATAACGCCCTGATCGAAATCGACGGGCCGGAAGTGCCGATTCTTGACGGATCGGCCGCGCCTTTTGTGTCGGGCATCCTTGGGCGCGGGCTGAGACGGCAGGGCCGGCAGGTGCGCGCCATTCGGGTGTTGCGTCCGGTCACGGTGCAAAGCGGCGCGGCCTGGGCGCGGCTTGACCCGGCGGACGAGCTTGAGATCGACTTTCAGATCGACTTTGACGATGCCGCGATCGGGCGGCAGGAAAAGCGCCTGAATATGGCCAACGGCAGTTTCGTGCACGAACTGTGCGACAGCCGCACCTTCTGCCGCAGTTGCGACGTCGACACCATGCGGGCCAACGGGCTGGCGCTGGGCGGGACGCTGGAAAACGCGGTGGTCATCGACGGGCCGCGCGTGCTCAGCCCCGGCGGGCTGCGCCATGCCGACGAAGCCGTGCGCCACAAGATGCTGGACGCGTTGGGAGATCTGGCGCTGGCGGGTGCGCCGATGCTGGCGCGCTATACCGGCCACCGGGCCGGACATGCGCTGACCAACCAGTTGTTGCGCCAGCTTTTCGCGACCCCGGGCGCCTTTCGGATGGAAACCTGCGATGCCGCCGTCACGGCGCGGCTGCCCGGTGTCGGGCTGAACCGCGCGCACGCCCCGACGTTGCACTGAGACCCGGTCTCTGAAATCGCTGTAAAGGCGTTTTGCCCCGAAAAGTTATGTGCTAATTCAAGGCTCGAACTGCCCGTTCGGTGGGATTCGATTATCCTTGCCAGCGGCATTCCCGGGGGTCAGATGCGCGCAGAACCGATCTTGAGGTCACGATTCCGGCTTGCCGCCCCGCTGGCGGTGGTGTCGCTGTTGCTTTTGTCCGCCTGTGGCGACGCTCTGGGCAGCCGCGATGCGCCGCTTGAAAGCTTTTCGGCCGAGGAAATCTACAAGAAGGCCGAGTTCCAGCTTGCGGACGAAAAGCCGACCGAGGCCGCCAAGTTCTTTGGCGAGGTCGAGCGTCTTTACCCCTATTCCGACTGGGCACGCCGCGCGCTGATCATGCAGGCCTACAGCTATCACCGCGACGAAGACTATGAAAACAGCCGTGCCAGCGCCCAGCGCTATATCGATTTCTATCCCGCCGAGGATGACGCGGCCTACGCCCAGTATCTGCTGGCGCTCAGCTATTACGATCAGATCGACGATGTCGGCCGCGACCAGGGGCTGACCTTTCAGGCGTTGCAGGCGCTGCGCGCGGTGATCGAGCGCTATCCCGACAGCGAATATGCCCGTTCGTCGATTCTGAAATTCGATCTGGCCTTTGACCATCTGGCCGGCAAGGAAATGGAGATCGGGCGCTATTACCTCAAGCGCGGGCATTATTCAGCGGCGATCAACCGGTTCCGGGTTGTGGTCGAAGATTTTCAGACCACCAGCCACACCGCCGAGGCGCTGCACAGGCTGGTGGAAAGCTATCTTTCGCTGGGCCTCGAAGACGAAGCCCGCACCGCCGGCGCCATTCTGGGGCACAACTATGCCTCGACCAACTGGTATCAGGACAGCTTTGCGCTTTTGACCGGACGCGGCCTGACCCTTGAACCCGCGGGCGACAACTGGCTGCGCGCCGTTTATCGCCAGGTTATCAAGGGCGAATGGCTGTGAGCCCCGGCGCGGCCTGAGACAGGCCACGCCAGCCCATGCTTTGCGGCCTCGACATCCGGGACATGCTGCTGATCGAGCGTTTGCAGCTTGATTTCCAGCCCGGTCTGAACGTGCTGACCGGCGAAACCGGGGCCGGCAAGTCGATCTTGCTGGATGCGCTGGGGTTCGTGCTGGGCTGGCGCGGGCGCGCCGATCTGGTGCGGCAGGGCGCCGACAACGGCGAGGTTTCGGCGTGGTTCGAACTGGACGCCGACCACCCGGCCCGCGCCATTCTGGACCAGGCCGGTCTGGGCAACACCGGCGAACTGGTGCTGCGGCGCACCAACAGCCGCGACGGGCGCAAGACATCCTTTGTCAACGACCGCCGCTGCAGCGGCGAGGTTCTGCGCCGCCTGTCCGAGACGCTGGTGGAATTGCACGGCCAGCATGACGACCGGGGTTTGTTGAACGCGCGTGGGCATCGCCAGTTGCTGGACAGTTTCGCGGGCGCGCCAACGGGGGCGGTGCGCGATGCCTGGCGCGCGGCGGCGGCGGCGCGGCGCGATCTGGCGGCGGCGCAGGCGGCGCTGGAAAGCCTGCGACAGGAAGAAGAGTTTCTGCGCCACGCCGTGGCCGAGATCGACGATTTTGCCCCCGAGCGTGGCGAAGAAGACCGGCTGGACGCCGAGCGGCGGCGCATGCAGGCGGCCGAGCGCATTCGCAAGGATATCGCGCGCGCCCACGATGCGCTGGGCCTTGCCGGGGGCGAAGCGCCGCTGCTGGACGCCCAGCGCTGGCTGGACGCGGCCGTTGCTGACGCGAACGGCGATCTTGACGAACCGTTGGCGGCTCTGGCCCGGGCGCTGGATGCGCTGGCCGAGGCCGAACAGGGCGTCGGCGACTTTCTGCGCAGCCTTGACTATGACGAGGCGGCGCTGGAACACGCCGAAGAACGCCTGTTCGCCTATCGCGCGCTGGCCCGCAAACATGATGTCCCGGCGGCCGCCCTG
This sequence comes from uncultured Rhodobacterales bacterium, assembly GCA_964472855.1. GTDB lineage: Bacteria > Pseudomonadota > Alphaproteobacteria > Rhodobacterales > Rhodobacteraceae > Tranquillimonas. The sequence continues at coordinate 9,807 of CAYYMJ010000044.1, forward strand.
ACGGAACATGCCGTGGTGCTGCGCGCCCGTCTGTCGCAACTGGACGCGGGCACACAGGATCTGGCCCGACTGCAAGAGGCGGTCGCGCAGGCCGAGGCCGGCTATGACCGGGCGGCGCTGGCGCTGACCAGGGCGCGCAAGGCGGCGGCGGCCGAGCTTGACGCGCAGATGTCGGCCGAACTGGCGCCCCTGCGGATGGAGCGGGCGGTCTTCACCACCAGCCTGACCGTGGCCGACCCGGGCCCCGAAGGTCGCGACGTGGTTACCTTTACGGTAGCCACCAACCCCGGTGCCCCGTCTGGCGCGCTGAACAAGGTGGCCTCGGGGGGCGAGCTCAGCCGGTTTCTGCTGGCGCTGAAGGTCTGCCTGACCCGGGGCGACAGCGGCCTGACGATGATATTCGACGAGATCGACCGTGGGGTCGGCGGCGCCACCGCCGATGCGGTGGGGCGGCGCCTGTCGGCACTGGCGGCCGAGGCGCAGATACTGGTGGTCACCCATTCGCCGCAGGTGGCGGCGCTGGGGCAGCATCACTGGCGGGTCGAAAAGGCGGTGTCGGGCGGCGAGACGCGGTCCAGCGTGGTGGCGCTGGCGCCGGCCGCGCGGGTGGACGAGATCGCGCGCATGCTGTCGGGCGACGTGGTGACGCCCGAGGCCCGCGCCGCCGCTGCCGCCCTGTTGGGCGGCTAGCCACCTGCCGAAGCGTTTCGCGCCGGACCCTCGGCCACCCAACGCCGCCTGAAATCACGGATTTCAAGGCGCGCCGGGCGATGCCCCCTGACCCGAGTGAAACGCGAAACGCGCTGGGGCCGCGCCAAGGGCCCGCAAACCCGTGCAATGAAGGCTTTTCCCGCGTCCGCCTTCACGTTATCCACGGGGGCCTAGGGCGGCGCGGGCCACGCGGGCTGGGCGCGCCGCGCGACGAGGGCCCGCAAGCAAGGCTGACCGATGGCCAACCCGGGGCGGGGAATTCTTGCCGAACAGATGACCGAGGTCGTGACCGCCTGCCGCCAAGGCTGGCAGGTCATCCAGCGGCGCGGCCCCAGCCAGCTGCAATTCTGGTTCATCGCCTTGCTGGTGGGCATTGCCGGCGGCACGGCGGCCCTGTTTTTCCGCAAGGGGATAGAGGCGCTGCAAACGCTGCTTTACGGCACCGACGACATTGCCACGCTGAACAGCCTTGTCCAGACGCTGCCATGGTTCTGGGTGCTGGCGATCCCGGTTATCGGCGGGCTGGTGGTGGGGCTGATCCTTGACCGCTTCACGCCCGATGGCCGCGTGCGCTCGGTCGCCGACGTGATCGAGGGCGCGGCGCTGCATGATGGCCGGGTCGAGGGCCGGGCGGGGCTGGCTTCGGTCGCGGCCTCGTTCATTACCCTGTCAACGGGCGGGTCGACGGGGCGCGAGGGGCCGGTGGTGCATTTCGCAGGGGTCATTGCCAGTTGGGTCAGCGCCCGGCTGCAGGCCGACGGCATCACCGGGCGCGACCTGCTGGGGTGTGCCGTTGCTGCCGCCGTCTCGGCCAGCTTCAACGCCCCCATCGCCGGGGCGATCTTTGCGCTCGAGGTGGTGCTGCGCCATTTCGCGGTGCATGCCTTTGCGCCCATTGCCATCGCCTCGGTCGCGGGCACGGTGATCAACCGGCTCGAATTTGGCGGCGTGACCGAGTTCATGCTGGTCCGGGAAGGCGGGCTGTCGTTTTACGTCGAACTGCCGGCCTTCCTGATGCTTGGGGTGATCTGCGGCCTTGTGGCCGTTGTGCTGATGCGGGCGATCTTTCTGGCCGACAATGTGGGCAACAGGGTTCAGGACCGGCTGGGCGTTCCGCGCTATCTGCGGCCGGCGGCGGCGGGGCTGTTGCTGGGGGCCCTGGCCATATGGTTCCCGCAGATGATCGGCACCGGCTATGAGACCACGTCGAACGCGCTGACCGGGCAACTGATCCTGCACGAGGCCCTGGTTCTGGCGGTGCTCAAGGTCGCGGCGGTTGCTGTCACCATGGGCGGCCGCATGGGGGGCGGGGTATTTTCGCCGTCGCTGATGCTGGGGTCGCTGGTCGGCCTGGCCTTTGGGCTGATTGCAACCGGCATCTTCCCCAATGTGTCGGGGTCCGAGACGCTGTATGCGCTGGCCGGCATGGGCGCGGTTGCGGCGGCGGTGCTGGGGGCGCCGATTTCGACCGCGCTGATCATCTTCGAGTTGACCGGCGACTGGCAGACCGGGCTGGCGGTGCTGGTGTCGGTGTCCATTTCAACCGCCCTTGCGGCGCGCCTGGTCGACCGAAGTTTTTTCCTGACCCAGCTGGAACGGCGCAACATCCATCTTGCCGCCGGTCCACAGGCCTATCTCTTGTCGATGTTCCGGGTGTCCAACGTGATGCGCGGGCCCGACCACCCCGACGCCGCCCCGTCCGAGGCGGTGTGGCAAGCGATCGAGGCCGGCCACATGATCGACGGCAACGCCACGCTTGAGGCGGCGCTGCCGATGTTCGAAGAACACGGCCGCCCCTATCTGGCGGTGGTCGCCATGGGCGCGCCGGGCGAGGCGCCCGAGATTCTGGGCGCCCTGTTCCACGTCGACGCCTTGCGCGCCTATAACCGGGCGCTGGCCGCCACGGCGGCGGAAGAGCATTCGTGACGCCACCCGCCCCGGCTGATTACAGGCGTTCGACCAGCAGATCGTCGCTTTGGGCAAAGGCAAGGTGGTCGCGGACGGCGGCTGCCGCGTCCAGCGGGCTTTCATAGGTCCATACCGCGTTGGTCTGGGTAAAGCTTTCGCCGGACACCGAATAATAGCTGGCGTCGCCCTTGTGCGGGCAATGGGTCGAAAGGTCGGTCCTTTCCAGCAACGACATCGCCACGTCGGCGCGCGGGAAATAGGTCACGGGCGGATAGTCGCCCTCTTGCAGGACCAGCGCGGCCTGACTTTCGGCGATCACGGCGCCGCCGGCCCGCACGACCCAAGTGTCGTCGGACGTCGAGATGGTGATATAGTCGCGGGCCATGTGTCGGCTCCTTCAGGTTGCGGCGGCCCGGTTTCAGCGCATCAGATCGGGCGCGTCACCTTGGCCAGCCATCCGGCTGTTTCGTCGCCCAGAAGCGGGGTCAGCCGCTTGCGGACCAGATCGTGATACCCGTTCAGCCACTCGGTCTCGCCATTGGACAGCATCGCCGTGTTGATCAGCCTGCGGTCGATGGGCACCAGGGTCAGCGTTCTGAAGCTTAACATGTCGCGTGTATCGGCGCTGTCAAGCTCGGGCGCTTCTTCGACCAGTACCAGATTCTCGATGCGAATCCCGAAGGCGCCGGCCCGGTAATAGCCAGGCTCGTCCGAGATGATCATTCCGGGTTCCAGCGGCACCATGTTCTTGCGGCTGATCCCTTGCGGGCCCTCGTGCACCGACAGGTAGACGCCAACCCCGTGGCCGGTGCCATGGTCGTAATCCTGACCGGCATTCCACAGCGGCGCGCGGGCCAGCGCGTCCAGGTCGCGCCCTGTCAGTCCGCGCGGGAACCGGGTGCGGCAGACGGCGATCATGCCCTGCAGAACCCGGGTGAAACAGGCCCGATGCTCGGCCGAGGGCTGGCCGATGGCCATGGTTCGGGTCACGTCGGTGGTGCCGTCAAGATACTGCCCGCCGCTGTCGACCAGCAACAATTCGCCCCGGGCCAGCGCGCGGTTGGTGTTGTCGGTGACCCGGTAATGCACGATGGCGCCGTTGGGCCCGGCCCCGGCGATCGTGTCGAACGAGACATCGCGCAATTCGCCGGTGCCATGCCGGAACCCTTCCAGCGCCTGCACGACGTCGATCTCGGTCAGCGGCGCGGTGCCCGACATGGTTTCGGTGTTGCGGTCCAGCCAGCGCAGGAACCGGCACATCGCCACGCCGTCACGCAGATGCGCGTCGGTGGTGGCGGCGATTTCGGCCGCGTTCTTGACCGCCTTGCGGGCGATCACCGGGTCGGGCTGGCGCACGATCTCGGTTCGGGCCTCGGCCAGGATGCGTGCGACCTCGTGCGGCGCGCGGGCCGGGTCGATGCACACCGGACCCTCAAGCTGACGCAGGGCCTCTTCGAACTGGTCGGGATGCACCACCTTCACGTTGGGCCCAAGATGCGCCTCAAGCCCCTCGGTCTTGGCGGGGTCGACGAAAAGCTCGGCCCGCCCCGAGTTGTAAAGGATCGCGAACGCCAGCGCGACCGGCGTGCGCGGCACGTCGCCGCCGCGAATGTTCAACAGCCATGCGACCGAATCGGTCAGGGTCAGAACCGTTGCCTTGTGGCCCTCGCGCACCATATCGGCGGCGATGCTGTCGCGTTTGGCGCGATGCGCCTGCCCGGCCAGTTCGATCGGCCAGCCGGTGACCGGCGCGGTGGGCCGACCGGGACGGTCGGGCCAGATCCGGTCAATCAGGTTCAGGGATTCGGTCATCTCGACCTGGCAGGCCGACAGCTTTTCGCGCATGTCCTCGATCTCGCTGACCGTGTGCAGCCAGGGATCAAAGCCAACCAGATCTCCCGGCGACAGCGCATCGCACAGCCAGTTCGACAACAGTGTGCCGGGCCAGTCGACGGGCTCGAACACCTGCGGGTCGATCTGGGCGCGCAACTGGATGGTATAGCGGCCGTCGGCGAACACGGCGGCGCGGTCGGTCAGCACCGCCGCGAAACCGGCCGAGCCGGTAAACCCCGTCAGCCAGGCAAGCCGTTCGTCGCTGGGGGCTACATATTCCCCCTGATGCGCGTCGCCACGCGGCACCAGAAAGGCGTCAAGCCCGTCGTCGGCCATCTCTGCGCGCAGCTTTTGCACGCGCGGCCGGCCCTGTTCGGGCCGGGCAAGATCGTTGAATTCCTGAAGACCCGGCGCCTCTGGCGCCCCCCTCGGGCCTTGTGCGACGGCTGTTGGTTCCCGTGTCGCTTTCATATCCCCGCAATCTTTTTGTTATGACACGCGCCTGACCCCGTTCAGCCGCGCAATCGCTCGTGGATCGCTGTCAAACAGGCTGGCCAGTTGTTCGGTAATGGCGCCGGCCAGTTGTTCGACATCGGTTATCGTGACCGCCCGATCGTAATAGCGCGTCACGTCATGGCCGATACCGATGGCTATCAGCTCGACCATCTTGCGCCGGCCAACCATGGCAATCACGTCGCGCAAATGCTTTTCCAGAAAGTTGGCGGCGTTCACCGACAGCGTGCTGTCGTCGACCGGCGCACCATCGGATATCACCATCAGGATCTTGCGAGCCTCGGGCCGGCCCGCCACGCGGCGATGGGCCCATTCCAGCGCCTCGCCGTCGATGTTTTCCTTCAGCAGGCCCTCTTTCATCATCAGACCAAGGTTGGACCGCGCACGGCGCCAGGGGGCGTCGGCGGATTTATAGACGATGTGGCGCAGGTCGTTCAGGCGCCCGGGCATTTGCGGCCGCCCCTCGGCCAGCCACCTTTCGCGCGCCTGCCCGCCCTTCCAGGCCCGGGTGGTAAAGCCGAGGATTTCCACCTTCACATGGCAGCGTTCCAGCGTGCGCGCCAGCACATCGGCGCAGATGGCGGCGATCGAGATCGGCCGCCCCCGCATCGAGCCCGAGTTGTCCAGCAGCAGCGTCACCACCGTGTCGCGAAAGTCGGTGTCCTTTTCGACCTTGAAGCTTAGCGGCGTGGTCGGGTTGGCCACCACGCGCGCCAGTCGCCCGGCGTCAAGAATACCCTCTTCGCGGTCAAATTCCCAACTGCGGTTCTGCTGGGCCTGCAGCCGGCGCTGCAACTTGTTGGCCAGCCGCGACACCGCGCCCTTCAGCGGTTCAAGCTGCTGGTCGAGATAGGCGCGCAGACGCTCCAGTTCCGGCGGTTCGGCCAGATCCTGTGCGTGGATTTCCTCGTCATGGGCGGCGTCGAAAACCGTATAGTTCGGGTCGGCCTCGGAAAAGGGCAGCGGCGGCGGCGGTTCAAGCGGCGCCTCGCCGTCGGGCATTTCCGCCTCGTCGCCAAATTCCGCGTCGGCCATGTCATCCATGGTCACTTGCGCGTCGGCGGCGTCCTGGGTCTGGTCCTGGCTTTGTTCGGGCGAGGCATCGGCGTCGTCGCTTTGCTCGTCGTCGTTGCCGGCGCTGTCGGGGTCGTCCTGCGCCTCGTCGGGGGCGTCGTCGTCGAACTGGTCGGGCTCTTCGTCGGGGTCGTCGCCCAGTTGGTCGCCATAGCCCAGATCTTCGATGATCTGGCGGGTAAACCGGGCAAAGGCCGCCTGGTCGGTCAGGGTGTCATCAAGGTTTTCCAGCGTGGTGCCGGCCTGATCCTCGATGAAGCCGCGCCACAGCTCCATCACGTTGGCGGCGGCGTCGGGCAGGTCGCGGCCGGTGGCCAGATGCCGGATGAGATAGCCCGCCGCCACCGACAAGGGCGCCTCGGCGGCCCGGGTGATCTGGTCATAGCCCTTGCGCAGCGCCTCGTTCGAGATGCGCGCGTCGATATTGTCCAGCGTGCCTGGCATGTCGCGGGCGCCAACCGCTTCGCAGCGGGCATTTTCCATCGCTTCGTAGAGATCGCGCGCCATCTGGCCTTCGGGGACATAGCGGCTGTAGGTTGCCCCGTCGTGATGCCGCCGACGCAGGGCAAAGCTGTCGGCCGTTCCCCGGGCAAGGATCACCTCTTCCCGGCTCATGCGCCGGCTGACCTGCGGCAGGCGGACGGCGTCGGCGGTCATGCCGGGCGGGTCGACCGAGAAGCTCACCCCTAGGTCCGGGTCGTTGGCCATGACCTTGGTGGCCTCGCCAAGCGCCTTCTTGAAGGGATCGGCCGGGTTTTCGACGGATTTGTTCACTCAGTTGCCCATGATCTGCTGACAGGCCGTCGCGTCCGCCTGCAACAGCGCATCCTGGTCAAAACCTTCGGGCTGGTCGGTGTAGAGCGCCGTGAAATGTTTGAGATACACGTCGGCGGTGTCACGGACGCGCGCGTCGATGGCGGTTTCGGCGTGGCGCTTTTTCTCGTTGGCCTCGTTCATGCGGATCTCGGTCGCGGCCTTGCGGAGGGTCGAAACCGCGTCCCTGATGGCGTTCGAGGTGTCGTCGCCCAGCCGCGCCTCGCCGCCCCATTCCAGCAGCGACACATAAAGCCCGGCGCACCGCCCCAGTGCGGCCGACGTGGTGGCCCCGGCCTCGATTTCCGCGACCAGCGTGTCGGGAACCTGCGCCGCCGACGGCAGGGCGGCGGACAGCGACATCAGGCACGCGGCAAGCGTCACACGTAAAGGGGCGAGCGGGGTGGGCGCGAGTTTGTTCATAACCGATAAATCACCGTCCCGGGCCAAAATGGCAAGCGCAAAGCCGCACCGGCATTGCCGCCATGCTGCGCGCCGGGTGCCTGCAGGAAATGCCAGTTGGCGCGGGCCGCGCGGCTTCGCTAGCCTGATCGGTGGGCGGCCCATCACCGCCTTTGAACCGACGTGGCCCGTTTTGTGGCGCCACGGGTTCGCCAGCCGGACCGCCCGGAGCATGACCGGAACCTTGTCGGTCCATCCCCTCACCCAACTCCGGGCGGTCCGGCCATGGCAATCACGCGCAAAGCCGTCCCCGGACGGGGTGGCGCCAACCAGTGGATCGAATCTGACGTTTCGAGGCGCCAGCATTTCACTATGCATAAACTTGTCTAAATATTTGAACGGCTTATGATCCAAGCCTTCGCCCGGCGGCGGGGGTCGAACGTTTCGGTCGATCCCCTAGCGCATGGCAGTGCTGGCGGCGCTTTCGGGCAGTTCCTCGGCAAAGCAGCGCTGGTAGAATTCGGCCACGGTCTCGCGCTCGAGCTCGTCACATTTGTTGAGGAACGTCAGCCGGAAGGCATAGCCGATATCGTCGAAGATGGTCGTGTTCTGGGCCCAGGCAATGACCGTGCGCGGTGACATGACCGTGGACAGGTCGCCATTCATGAAGGCGGTGCGCGTCAGGTCGGCGACGGTGACCATCTGGCCGATGATCTTGCGGCCGTTTTCGGTGTTGAAGGTCGGCGCCTTGGACAGAACGATCTGTGTCTCGGCGTCGTGGCTGAGATAGTTCAGCGTCGCCACCATCGACCAGCGGTCCATCTGGCCCTGGTTGATCTGCTGGGTGCCGTGATAAAGCCCGGTCGTGTCGCCCAGCCCGACCGTGTTCGAGGTCGCGAACAGCCGGAAATAGGGGTGGGGCGTGATGATCTCGTTCTGGTCCAGCAGCGTCAGCTTGCCGTCAACTTCCAGCACCCGCTGGATCACGAACATCACGTCGGCGCGGCCGGCGTCGTATTCGTCGAAGACAATGGCGGTGGGGTTGCGCAGGGCCCACGGCAGGATGCCCTCCTGAAACTCGGTGATCTGCTTGCCGTCGCGCAGCTTGATCGCGTCCTTGCCGATCAGGTCGATCCGGCTGATGTGGCTGTCAAGGTTGACCCGCACGCAGGGCCAGTTCAGCCGGGCGGCAACCTGCTCGATATGGGTCGACTTGCCGGTGCCATGATAGCCCTGAATGATAAGCCGGCGGTTGTGGCTGAAGCCTGCAAGGATCGCCAGCGTGGTGTCGGGGTCGAACTTGTAGGTCGGGTCGACCAAAGGCACGCGGTCCGAGGCATCGGCAAAGCCCTTGACCACCATCCCGGAATCGATGCCGAAAACCTCGCGAACCGAGATCGCCTCGGTGGGCTTGGCGTTGATGTCGATGGACCCGTCGGCCATGGCGCTTTCCTTCCTGGGGCGTGCTGCGGCGCAGTCCGCAGTTGTCGGCGTCGTGCTGCGGCGCAGTCCGCAGTTGCCCGCGTCGTGCCCCATAATCATGCCGGTTTCAAGGGTCGACACCGGGGCGGGCCGGCCCTTAGCGGAAGTTCCGGCTTTCCTTGATCTGGTCCCAGGCCCAGACGACCTCTTGCAGCTGTTCCTCGTGACCGCGGTCGCCGCCGTTCATGTCGGGATGCAGCACCTTGATCAGGGCCTTGTAGGCCTTGCGGATGTCGGATTTGGACATGGAATCGCGGGCATCGAGGATGTCGAGCGCCCGGCGCTCGGTCGGGGGCAGCTTGCGGCCGGCCCCGTTGGCGCGGCCCGGGTTGCGCGTGGCGTTGTCGCCCAGCACCTGATGCGGGTCGTCCACGCCAAGGCGGCTCCAGGCGCGCTGTTCTTCGGTCGGGCGCCCGAAGGGTTTGGTTTCGCGGCCCCAGACCCGGTCCTTGCTGACCTGTTCCTCGAATTCCTCTTCGGTCGAGCCGTCGAAGAAGTTCCACTTGAGGTTGTATTCGCGAACGTGGTCCTTGCAGAACCACAGATACTCGTCGAGGTGGTCCGGCGACCGCGGCGCGCGATACTGGCCCTGCTCTTCACAACCGGGATGTTCACAGGCCCGCCGCGATGTTTCGAAGGCGCCGGACATGCCGCGCTTGCCGCGCGGGCTTTTCTTTTTCTTGGATGAGGTGACCCTGAGGTCGAATCCAAACGGATCATTCTTGGCCATAGATCCCCGCCTTTTTACTTCGGACCCGAGAGTTTAGAGGTTGGTGCGTGGAACGAAAGGGGAGAAAGGCAAAAAAATGCGGACAGCTGACGAGATAGAAGCCCGGTTGCAGGCGGCTTTTTCGCCCCATGCGCTTGAAATCGTGGATGAAAGTGAACAGCATCGGGGGCACGCGGGCTATCGTGAAGGTGGGCAGTCGCATTTTCGGGTAACCATTTCGGCGCCGGAATTTGCCGACATGTCACGCCTGCAGCGGCATCGGGCGGTGTTTGCGGCGCTGGGCGACGCCCTGACGGGGCGCATTCATGCGCTGGCGCTGCACATATCGGGCTGAGCCCATGTGGTTGCGCCGCCTGCCGGCGGCGCGCAGGGAGGGGGGCTCTGCCCCCCAAGGCATTTGCGGCAAATGCCTTTCCCCCCGAAGTATTTGACGAACAATGAAGCCGGTCGGTATCGGCCCTGGCCGTGGCCCGGTTCAGTCGGGGTCGCGTGACAAGCTGGGCACGGCTCGGTCGTTGCCGCGACCGCGCCCGCGTGCGCGCCCAAGGCCGCCGCCGCCCAGCCCCGGAACCCGGCCCAGCGATTTGCGGATCGCCGCCAGCCCCGAGGGCTGTTCGCTGGACTGGGCCAGATCGCGGGCCAGTTCTTCGGGGGTTGCTGCCTGTTCGGCAATTGGCAGGGCATCGTCATGGCCGGTCATGTCGGCCGACAGCTCGCGTCGGAACACCAACAGGCATTGCATCGTTTCGGTGCGGGCCGAGAACATGCCCGAGCGCTGGTCGACCGGCAGGCTTTCGGCACGCAGGTATTCCCAGCCCTCGGCTGCCTGCGCGTTGATGATGTCCGACAGGGCATGGGCAAAGCGCATTTCCTTGCCCTTGACCCCGCGGATTTTCTGCCCCTGCCTTGGCGCCGGGACGACCAGATATTCGTAGAATGCCATGCCAACGCCTCTCAACAGTCACGGGCTGCGAGCATATCAACCCGGCGGCCGGTGTTGAAGGGGCAGTTGCCGGGCGTCAGCGGAATTCGATCACGGCGCAGACGACCGCCAGGATGGCGCAAGCCAGGATGACCTTGGACAGCGTCTGCGCGCGCGCACGGGCGGCGGCCTCGGGCGAGGGGCGGCGCATGGTGATCTGGATGGTCAGGGAACAGGCCGTCATCACCAGGACAAAGAACATCTTGGCCCAGAACCAGAACCCCATGCCGCTGTCGGCATAGCCGCCGGCAAACGCCATCCACACGCCGGTGATCCACAAAGTGATCAGCGCGACAAAGCCGGCACGCCCGATGCGGCTGCGGATGGCGCCGACCAGCGCCGGGTCGTTGGCCGATGCCGTTGCCACCACGATGCCATTGGCGATACCGCCGCCGATTCCCACCGCCAGGGCCAGAAAATGCAGGATCTTGAGCAGTGCCATTCATGCCTCCCGAAATGCGTTGGGCAGAGCCTAGCAAGCGGGCGGCGACGGGCCAAGCGCCGTATCAGAATCCGGCGGCAAGCGTCGCGGGTTGGTCGGTGTCTGCAGCGTCGAGCCGCAGCAACCGGCCAGCAAGCTCGGCCTCGTAACCGCGCAGCGGATAGCGGGCGTCGGGGCCATAGGCGGCCGGGTTGGCGGCAAGTTCCGGGAACAGGGCCCGCACCTCGGCCGCGCCGCTCGGGCCCAGCGAGACCAGCCCCTCGGCCGACGGGTAAAAGCTTTCGCAGGGCGCGCCTTCGGCGAACAGGATGTCGTGGCGGTCGAGCAGGATATGGTAATAGTCGATCTGCGCCCGCGGTGCGCGAGTGATTGTGGCGCCGTTGACCAGCGCCACCGCGGGCGCCAGCGCCTCGGGCACGCCAAACGCCATTTCCAGCGCCGCGCCGCGCAGCAGAACCCGGTGCTGCGGGCTGAGCCACAGGTCGCGGGCATTGCCCAGCGTCCCGGCCCGGATGCGCACCGGGGCCAGGTGGCGGCGCGCCGGCGCCCGGCGATGCCCGATCCAGACGATCGGCTGCAACCCGCCGTCGCGCGCGGTCACCACGTCGCCCCTGCGCAGGCTTTCCACCGGGCGTTGGCCGGACGGGGTCAGAATGCGGGTGCCGGCGGCAAAGCACAGGGCGCGCACCATCTCGACATTGTTGAAGGCGATATTGCCCCAGTTCATGGCATTGTCGGTGCTGCCCGACGCCGCCCAGTCGGCGCCCGTCAGCGGCCCATAACTTTCGGCGCTCAGCAGGCTTTCGAAGGCCGCCACGTCGCCGGGGTCAAGGCTGATTTGCAGCGTGTCGCCGCCGCTGTGGTCGTCGCTGTGGTTGTCGCCGTCTTCGCCGTCGTCGCTGTGGTTGTCGCCGTCTTCGCCGCCGTCTGAACCGGACCCGTCGGCCAGCGTGAACTCCATCGCCGCGTCGGTGTCGAGCAGCCCGACGGTCACATGGTCGGCCGCGCCACCGGTGGCCAGTTCAGAGATCGTGTTCCAGTCGCCAAACACCAGCGTGTCGGCGCCGTCGCCCGAACTGATCTCGTCGAAGTCATTGTCGTCACCGGCGCTCAGGCTGTTGTCGCCGTCGCCGAGGTCGATCGCGTCATAGGTGCTGTCGTCGCCGATGATCACCACGTCGTCACCGCCGTCGGTGTCGATCTTGCCGCTGACGGTAACAGCGTCGCCAAAGCTCAGTCGGTCGGCCCCGCTGTCCGACCCCGCGACCGCGCTGATGGTCGCGCCGTCGCCCACGGTCATGACCGAGGCGTCGGCGTCGTCAAGCTGGAAGGCGACATTGGAAATGTCGACCCCGTCGGCCACGGTGATGTCGGGGGTCAGGTTTTCGCCGACCCGCAGGTCATAGTCGCCGCCGCTGCCCGCGCTGTCGAAACGGATGCTGAAATCGGTGCCGCTGCCGCTGGCGGACTGAAAGGTGATGTCGTCGTCGGCATCGGCGGCCACGATGAAGACATCGCCGTCCTGAACCGCAATGGTCGAACCGGCGTCAATCTCGTTCGGGGCCGAGGCCGTGCCGCTTTGAACGATGACATAAGTGGCCATGGACGGCCTCCGCGCAAGTTCCGCAGGCGGTGTCCTGTCGGCGTTGCCGTGACCGGGACAATCCGCCACCCGGTTCGGAAACTATCGCGGCCTTGTGGTGGAATTGCGCCCAAGACCGGCCCGATCCGGGGTGGAGCGGGGCGATTTCGGGTCGAAAATGTGGAAGGCGCGGTCAGGCGGTTGCGGTCGCGGGGCGCGTCAGAGCCCGAGGCGCGCCTTGACGAGGTCATTCACGGCCTTGGGGTTGGCCTTGCCGCCGGTGGCCTTCATCACCTGCCCGACGAACCAGCCGGCCAGCTTGGGGTTGGCCTGCGCCTTTTCCACCTGGGCCGGGTTGGCGGCGATCACCGCGTCAACCGCGGCCTCGATGGCGCCGGTGTCGGTGACCTGCTTCATGCCTTCGGTCTCGACAATCTCGGCCGGGTCGCGGC
>CAYYMJ010000045.1:0-22162 GCA_964472855.1 uncultured Rhodobacterales bacterium
GCGGCACACCCCGGTCCGCCGCTGGCACGGCGGGTGTGCCGTCCTTGCGATCGTCCCACATCGTGAGCGTGCGCGGGAAGGCCGGGATCAAGCGCAGATCTTGAAGGTTGACGCGGCATCCCCCGGTCCGCCGCTGGCCCGGCGGGGTCGCGCAAATGGTGAAGGGCGCGGGGGAGAGGCCGCGCCCTTCGTCTTCGCGACTGCTCGAAAAGGTCAGCGCATCAGCGACCCGGCCAGCCGCATCAGGCTCACGGCTTCGCGACGATACCCGAACGGGTCGTCGCCGCTGCTGCTCGCGGCCAAAGCGATGGCGTCGTCGATGCCCCAGTCGCCAAGATAGGCGTCGTCACGCAGGATCTGCCCAAAGCCGGCAACGGCGGCCGCAAAACGCATGTCGGCGTCGGCCGGGCCCTGCCGGTTGGCGATGGGCGTTTCCTGCAACTGGCTTGCCGCCGCGCCGGGCTGTTTCCAGCGCAGCCGCAGGAAGGCCAGTTCCGCCGCGTCGCCCGCCACCACCTGTTGGTCGCCGTAACGCAGCGGTGCATTGCGCACCCCGTCCGACCCCACGGGCGTGATCTCGTACAGTGCGGTCACCTGGTGGCCGGCGCCGATTTCGCCCGCGTCGACCTTGTCGTTGGAGAAATCCTCGCGCCGCAGGGCCCGGGTCTCGTAACCGATCAGCCGGTATTCGGCGACGGCGGCAGGATTGAACTCGATCTGGATCTTCACGTCGTCGGCAATGGGGAACAGCGCGCCGGTCAACTGGTCGACCAGCACTTTCTGCGCCTCGCTCAGCGTGTCGATATAGGCGGCCTGGCCGTTGCCGTTCTGGGCCAGCGCCTGCATCGTCGCGTCGTCAAGATTGCCACGGCCAAAGCCCAGAACCGACAGGTATGTGCCGCTGTCGCGCTTGTCGGCGATCAGCTCTTCCAGGGCCTCGGGGTCGGAAATTCCGACGTTGAAGTCGCCGTCGGTGGCAAGGATCACGCGCGAAACCTCGCCGTCGGCCGTCATGTCGGCGGCAAGCGCATAGGCGGTTTCGATGCCGGCCGCCCCGGCCGTCGACCCACCTGCGGACAGGCGCGAAAAGGCGGCGTCGATGGCCCGGCGGTCGGTGCCGGCAACCGGTTGCAGCGCCACGCCGGCGCTGCCGGCATAGGTGACGATCGCCACCTCGTCGGCCTCGGTCAGTTGCGGCAGCATCAGCCGCAGCGACTGGATCAGCAGGGGCAAGCGGTCGCGCCCCTGCATCGAGCCCGAGGTGTCGACAAGAAACACAAGGTTCAGCGGCGGCCGGTCGGCGACCGCGGGCAATTGCCCCTGCAAGCCGATCCGCAAAAGCTGGGTGCCCGGGTTCCACGGCGTTTCCGCCACCGAAACCGAGGCGCGGAACGGCGCCCCGTCGCCATCGGGCGCGGCATAGTCGTAAGGAAAATAGTTGATCATTTCCTCGATGCGCACGGCGTCAGGCGGCGGCAGCGCGCCGGCGGTGATCGACGACCGCAGGACCGACCAGCTGGCGGTATCGACATCGACGGAAAAGGTCGACACCGGCTGTTCCGCGACGATCCGCAGCGGGTTGGTGTCGGCGTTGGCAAAGGCCTCGGTGTCGCGGGGCGGCGGGGCAAGGTAGGGCTCGGCCTCCAAGATCAAAGGCAGCGGGGCCGGCGCCGACATGGCGAAGCCGTCGGCCACGCCACCGACGACCGCGTCGGGCGCGGCGGCCGGCGCCTGTTCGGCGATGATCGATGTCGTCGCGGCGGCGCGGTTCGGGTCACGCTGGCGAAGGTCGGCCTCGGCGGTGTCGGTTGCCTTTACAACCGGGCGGGCCGCCAACAGGCCGGTGCTATCGTCGCCGCCACTGTCTGCACTGTCTGCACTGTCCGCGCCGTCGGCGCCGGTGGCTGGCAGCACCTCGGTCTCGGGCAGCACCCGGGTTTCGGATACCGACAACGGCCCGGGCGGCAGCAGCGCGTTGCGCAGGTCGGGGACGGTCATTACCAGCCCGACGGCGACGATGGCGGTGGTGGCGCCCAAGGCGCCGCGTGTTCCGATGGAGGCAAACATGGCACGAACCCTTTCAGTCAGCCCCGCCCTGGCTGGGCGGTCATGACTGAGACGCGCGGGGTCGCGGGATTCTTGGGCGCGGTCGAAAATTTCCTGCGCTTGCGCCAGATGCGTGGCGCGCGTGTCGGCGTCAGGCCGGGGCGTGGCGGCGTCGAGTTCCTGCGTGAGACGGTCGAGCGGATCGGTCATGCGCTCTCCTCGGCTTCCCTGACGGCGGCAAGGCGCCGTTTGATTTCGCTCATGCGCCAGGCAACGGTGCCGGGGCTGATCCCAAGCACGCTGGCGGCTTCGGCCTGCGACAGGCCCGCGTCGGTCACCAGCGCCAGCGTGTCGCGCAATTCGTCGGACAGGCAGGCCATGGCCTGGGCCAGCCAGTCGCGCGCCTCGTGCGCGGCGGCCGCATCGGCGCGGCGGTTGATCTCGACCGCGCCCCAGCCTTGGGCGGCGCGTGCGGCGGTGGCGGCGCGGCGCCGCCGGTCGTGGGCGGCGTTGACGGCGATGCGATACAGCCACGTGGTGACCCGGGCGTCGCCGCGAAACCCGGCCAGCTTGCCGGGCAGGGCCAGGCAGATGTCTTGCGTCAGGTCCTCGGCCGTGGCGCGGTTGCCGGTCAGCCGAAAGCACAAGCCGAACAGCCCGTCGTAGCGCCGGGCCAGCAGGGCCGAAAAGGCGTCGCGGTCGCCGCGTGCTGCCGCGCGGGCCAGGTCTTCATCGCTGGTTGTCATGCGCATATCTGATCATGAGACGCAGGCGCCGGGGGTTTTCTTGGGCTGGGGGCGAGGAATTTCTGCGCCCGCGCGGTCGCGGTGGATCGAAACCGACGTCTCGAACCACCAGTATTTTCACCATGCATCACCTTATCAAGACATTTGAATGGGTTATGATCCAAGCCGGCGCCCGGCGGCGGGATTCAAATGTTTCGGTCGATCCACTAGCCATAACGGTCTTGCCAGACTGGCGGGCCGGCATCCAGCGCGCTGGCGGCAAAGACACCGCGGGCAATGGCCCGCGACAGGCAAACCGCCGCCGCGTGGCCCAGCATCATCAGGCCGGCCGGGTCGGGGGCGGGCAGGCCGCCGGTAGACAGCGCAAAGACCAGATCGCCGTCAAACGGGGTGTGGCTGGGCAGGATGGCGCGGGCCATGCCGTCATGGGCGGCCATGGCCAGGCGCTGGGCCTGCGCCTTGTCCAGCGCCGCGTCGGTCGCGACGATGGCGATCGTGGTGGCCTGCATGGGCACGCCCAGCTTGGTTGGCAATTCGCCCGGGGGGGGCGGCAGGCCGCGGCCGCCGAATTCGGCCCCTGCCTCGAACGGTGCGGCCCAGAACTGGCCGCTGTCGGGATGGCAGACCGTGCCCACCGGGTTGGCCGCCACCAGCGCCCCGACCGTGACGCCCTCGTCCAGCGTGACCGAGGCCGACCCGAGCCCGCCCTTGATCGTTGCGGTGGTGGCCCCGGTGCCGGCCCCGACCGAGCCCAGCCCGAAGCCGGCCGACGCGGTGTCAAACGCGGCGCGGCCCAGCGCCGGATAGGGGTTTTCGGCCCAGTCGGTCTGGCCGATGGCCAGATCGAACAGGATGGCGGCCGGCACGATGGGCACAAGGTGCCCCGCCGCCGCGAACCCCCGGCCCGCCGACCTGAGCCCGGTGGCGACGCCATCGGCGGCCGCCAGCCCGAAGGCCGATCCGCCGGACAACACCAGCGCATCGACGCCGGCGACAAGGTTGGCAGGGGCCAGCAGGTCGGTTTCGCGGCTGCCGGGCGCGCCGCCCATGACATGCACGGCGGCGGTAAACGCGGCATCCGCGGTCACGACCGTGACGCCCGAGGCCAGCCGCGTGTCGGTTGCGTGCCCCACCCGCAGGCCCGGCACGTCGGTGATCAGGTTGCGGGGGCCCGGGGTCATTCAAGCCTCGGCTTGGCGGCGGCGGTGGCGGGGTCGCCGGTATTGGGTTCGCCCGCCGGTTCGATCAGCAGCACACGGGCCTCGGCCACGGCGCGGGGCCGGTGCAGCATGCCGGCGGGCACCACGCACAGCTCGCCCGCACCCAGCCGCATCTGATCGCCGTTTTCGCCGTCGATGGTGATCTCGCCTTCGAGCACCAGGAAGAAATCGTCGCTGTGCGCGTGGCGGTGAAACGGAAATTCGCCGGCGAATTTCACGACCATGACCTCGTTGTCGTTGTAATCGGCCACGACATGCGGGTCCCAGTGATTGGCGAACCGCTTTAACGCGCTGGCAAGATTGACTTTTCTCAAGCGCTTGTGATGATGGTCTGCCATGGAACCCATCCTGCGCCCTTGCCGGCGAACCGGCAAGCCCGTGTTGCGGCAAGGCTGGAAATCGTATGGCGAGCCGTGGCAGGTTGGGGCAGGAATGCCCATATGAGGCCAGAGATTTGAAAGACGGGGGGCTTGATGTCTGATTTCGACCAGAAGATTCGCGACAGCCAGGCGCAGGTTGCGCAGACACAATCAAAGATTTCGGAACTGGCCGGCAAGATCGACGCGGCCCGCGTCAGGATCGCCGACGGCGAGACGGCGGACATCGACATCGAGAACGCGACACTGGACGATGTGCATGCCCATACCGAGGTGATGAACGCCAATATTGCCGAGCTGATCATGGGGCTGGATGATGTCACGTCAGGCTTTTCCCAGGATTTCGACCAGATGCGGTCGAAAACCGGCTGGGAAAGCTTTGTCGGCGTCTTCTCGCGCGGCAAGTCGGAAAGCCTGCGCGCCGAACGCATCCGCGCCGCCAGCATCGATGACAAGCTGCAGGACCTGATCGCCAAGTCGGACGTGATCGTGCAGTTGCTGGACGGCCAGCTTGCCGTGCTGAACGAGCAGAAGGCCAGGATCGAGACCAACCTGACCGAGACGCTGGACCAGCGCGAGGCGGCGGTCGACGAACTGGGCCGGCTGCGCGACGAGATCAAGGGCATGGACCCCGAGATCATCGCGCTGGAAAACAGGATTGCCGTGGAACAGGACGCGGGCGCCCGCACCAAGCTGGAAAGCCAACTGGCGGCCCTGAACACCGCCTTCAACGAAAAGGTTCAGGCCGAGCAGGTGGCGCTGGCCCGCAGCCAGACGCTGGAACGCTATATCGAGACCGGCAAGACCTGGGTCGACAGCCTGCAGAATCAGGCGGCGACGCAGATGGTGCTGATCAACAAGCTGCAGACCGATACCCGGCAGCGGGTGGTGCTGTATGACGCGCTGACCAAGTCGCTGAAGACGGCGCAGCAACAGGACGTGGCCCACCGCATCAACGAGATCGGGGTCAAGACCGACCAGGAGGCGCAGGCCTCGATGGCAGCGATCGGTGCGGCGACCAACAAGCAGATGGCCGACATGCTGGAAAAACATGGCGACCAGATGGTTTTCGCCCGCGAGGTGCTGGAACAGAAGGCCAGGGCCGATGAACGCTTTGCCCGGCGGTTCGCGGCGATCGTCGAGAAACATGACAGCAATCTTTACGGCGGCTGACGCCATGATGTGCGCTTGCGCGCCCGCCGGTTTCGGCCCGTGGCGGCGCGACGCCTTGCCGGGCGGGGTGTGCCCTGCGGATCGGGGCGGATGCCTCCGGCGGGGATATTTCCCGACAAGAGTAGGGTGTTGCCGCTGATGATGGACGTGACCCAGCCTGCGGTTGGCGGCGATCAGGTTGGCCTGACGGACGGGTTTGCCGCGCGGCGCTATTTCGCCAAGTTCGAGCGTATCACCGCGCATCTGGGGCGGGTGGCGGCCGAGATGCGGCGCGAGGGCAGTTTTTCGCGGCTGGAGCTGGATGTCATCGCCGCCTATACCGGCAAGCTGGCGCGGAGTTTCGCGGCGCTGGGGGTGAAATACCTGCTGACGGGGCGCGAGACGGGAACCTTCTTCGGCTCGCTGGCCATCGACGTTACCGAGAGCGGGTTTCCGGTGCATCGCGAGTTATTGACCATGGCCGCCGACGCGGCCCAGGCCGAGCGGCATCTGGCGCGGCTGGACAGCCACGATGCGCTGATCGAGGCGATGCTGGACGATATCCTTGCCCGCCAGCAGGTGCCGACGCGGTTGCAGTTCGCCATGTCGCAGCGGATGTATTACGCCGCGCTGGCCGAGGGCGACCTGTTCTGGCCGGCGCTGGATCCGCTGGCGGTGTGGCTGAGCGGGCTGGGCGACCGGCGGCGGTATCTGCTGCATTGGGCGGTTTATGACAGCCAGGTCAACCTGCCGGTGATTTACATGATGGAGGTCGAGGACAGCGGGCGCCGCGCGCTGCCGGGCGATGCCGGGCGCTGGCCGGACGTGCAGGCGCATCTGGCGGCCCAGGCGTTGACCGGGCTGAAGCTGATGACCATTGCCAAGGGCTTTGACTCGGATTTTGACGATCTGCATCCCAAGCGCCTGCGCCGGGTGCATGTGGGGCCGATGTATTCGTCGGCCTTCACCCGGCAGACCGGGCCGATCCGGCAGGTGCTGGAGGCGGCCAAGGCGCCGGCCGGCGAGGATTGGGCGTTGGCCTGGACGGTGGAAGACCTGGAGAGCGAGCGGGTCGAGACCGAGCGCAAGGGGCTGTTTGGACATGTGGAGCGCGAGATATTCGCGCTGGACCCGTTTTCCGGGCGCGGGGCCGACACCGGCGCGACCCGGACCGAGCGGGCGGTGATTCTGCCCGAGCGTCCCTATCAGTCGCTGGCCGAGGCGGACCCGCCGGGGTTTCGCGCGGTGCGGAAATTCGTGGTCTCGGACAAGGGCCGGGTGCTGGTTTACTGAGGACATGAGACGATGACGCTACCCATGGCGCAGATGGAACTGAGCGAGGCGGCGATCCGCAAACATTACCCGGCGGCGCTGGCCCTGCTGGAGGGGTTCGACCACACGCCGCGCGTTGCCCGGCCGAAGCAGGGCACAGCGCCTGAACGCTCGCCCGGCATCCGGCGCACGCGGCCGTTCCGGTCGACGACGCCGGGGCTGGTGACGCGGTCGACGGCGCGCCCCGAGGGCGTGCGTCTGGTGGCGCGGATCGAGGAGCTGGGTGACGATCCGCTTCCGGCGCCAGAGCAGGCCTCGGCCCTGCGCGGGCTGCGCCGCGCGCTGGCGATCGCGCTGGCGATTGGCGAGGGGTTTGCCGAACGCACCGGGCTGGACGCGCTGAAGCGGGACAATCTGGCCGGCGGACTGGCCGATGCGCGCCGCGCCGAGTTCGGCGAGCTGCTGGAGGCCGAGGCGCTGGTGGTGTTGTCGGTCTTTGCCAACGCGGCCGGGTTCCTGCTGGCCGCGCTTGCCACCGGCGACGTGGCCGAGATTGGTGAGGTCGAGGAGGTTCTGACCGAGAATGCGCCTTTGGCGCTGAACGGCGCCCTGTGGGAGCTGGACCAGGACATTGCCAGCTTTGCCGGGGCTGACGCCGGGCGGCTGGTGCCGGTGCTGCTGGCCTTTGCGGAACAGTTGTCGGAACGGGTGGCGCTGAGGGCGGCCACGGCGGCGCGGCTTGCGGCCTTTACCGGTGCAAGCTGGCGGGTCGAGGCTGATGATTTCCCGATCTCGGGCTTTGCCCCCAGCCGCCGCGCCCGGGGCGGTGCCCTGACCATGCAGTTCAAGGCGCCCAACGAGGTGGTGGGCAACCATATTGCCAAATACCAGGCGATGAAGCTGGCCAAGATGCTGATGGCCTATGACTTTGACCGCAAGCTGAACCCCTTTGCCGAGATGGGCGGGTTCATATTCACCTTCATGGGCGACGGGATGCCGGGAACCGGCAAGACCACGCTGATCCAGATGATGGCCGGGCTGATCAACGGCTATTGCGAGGTTGCGGGCTATCCGTTTCGCTACCAGAATTTCTCGATCGACCAGATCGACAGTTATCAGGGCAAGTCGGGGCAGAACGCCAAGGCCTTTATCACCAACGTGATGGACCCGGCGGTGATTGGCTTTGGCACGGTGGACGATATCGACCAGATCGCCGGCAAGCGTGGCGACCGCCAGTCTTCGGCCGGGCAGCAAGAGGTGACGGCGGTTCTGATGGAGGCGTTTTCGGGCGCCAACACCGTGGTGCGCGGCAACTGCACCTTTGGCATGTTCTCGAACTACCCCGAAAATGTCGACGACGCCCTGCGCCAGCGGGCCGGGGCGCGGTTTCTGGTCGACGGGCCGAAAAGCCGCGAGGATTACATCGACATTCTGGCGTTGCTGCTGGGCAAGCGCCACGACATCCCGCTGGGCAAGCATGACCTTTTTGCCGCTCAGGCGATCGAGCGGGCGGTGGCGGCGTCGTATGAAAGCCATGGGCGACCGCATGAACAGGGGTTGCTGGCGGTGTGGCAACGGGTCGAGCGTGACGTGGGGCGGCTGGACACGATTGCCGGGCTGGGGACCTATCTGAAGGCGATCCAGACCGCCGACAATCGGTTCACCGGCCGGGCGATCAAGAATATCACCGATGCGGTCAAGGTGCGGGCGCTGGACGTGGAATTGCCCGACGAATGGATGGACGACCCCGAGCTGTTTCTGTTCCAGCCCTACGAGCGCAAGCTGGACATGATCGGGGCGCTGACCAAAGACATCACCGTCGACATGGTGGTGCAAGAGATCAACCGCTATGCCGACAGTGAGTTTCGTTATGCCGACAAGTCCGACGAGGCGGCGATCGAGAACGCGGTGCGCGATATGGGCCGCATGGACGAGGCGCGGCGCCGCTATGGCGAGCGGCGCGATGGGTAGCCGCCTTGAAGCCTTTGCAACCCCAGCCGTGCGGGCGCTGGCCCGTGGCACGGCGCTGCGCGGTTCGGGCGGTGTGATTTATGGCGACATTCCCGAACCAACCGGCCGGAATGCGCAAATGGCGGCCACGCGCCAGCCCGCCGCAACGGGCCGGCGCGCGCACGGCGCCTTCGGCTTGGTTCCGTGCGCGGGCTTCATGCTGGCCGAACAGTCTGGGGTGGCTTCGCGGCCCTTGTCACAAGGGCCGGCCTCATGAACACGCTGATCCTGCCCGCGCTTGTCCTTGCGGTTCTGGCCATTGCGCTGCCCTTCGGCTGGGCGCGCCTGTTGCCCGAGGGCGCGGGCTGGCTGATGGTCAACGCGGCGCTTTCGGCGCTGGTGCTGTTTGGCGTCGCCGTCGCCTATTTCGTTGTCGCATACAGCGGGCTTTCGCCTCGGGTGCTGGAGCTTCTTGGTGCCACCGAAGGCTCGGCCCGGCATTTCCTGCGGCTTGGTGCCTTGTCGGCGCTGATCTGGGGCCCGGTCATGGTGCTGGCGGTGGCGGCACAACCCAAGCGTTGGAAGGACAAGGTGTGGTAGAATGCAACGCCTGATCGAAAAGGGGCTGATGTTCGCCAATCTGGTGGCGGTCGAAAGCCCGGCGCTGGTGCATCGCTATAACCGGGCGCTGGAACAGTTGACCGGCAAGCGCACGGCACTGACCGATTTTCACGTCGATATCTCGGGCTATTCCCCCGAGATCGGTGAAGAGCTGGGGGATGAGCTTTATCTGAACGCCAACGGCTGCAACCGGCAGTTCATCTTGTTGACCACGGCGCAAAAGGCGGCGCCGCTGTTGAACGAAGCCTTTTCAACCTCGCGCTGGATCCTGCAGGATTTCATCGACACCAACGAGGCGGCGCTGTTTGCCCTGACAACGCAGGATGCGCTGGCCGGGGAATTGCTGAATTCGGTGTTCGAGATGTCGCAGCCGTCGCGCCTGTTCGACATTCGCCGCATCGAGATCGAGGCCGACACGACACAGGCGCATGTGGCCGATGCGCACAAGCTGCAGGAAAGGATCCAGCGGTTCCGGTCCGAGCCCGACGCATGGTGGGACGATGTGCTGATTGCCGAGATGATCACGCTGGCCAAACACACCGGCGACGTGACGCGCAACCCCGTGGCCTTCAAGACCACCGGCTATGAACACGGCAATTTCTGGACCGCGCATTTCGGCGGCGCCTATGTGTTTCACCGCGCGACCAAGCCCTTCGTGGCGGCCGCAACGCCCGAGGTCTTTGCCGCCGACCCCGACGTGACGATGCCGGTGATCGGGCTGGCCGATGCCAATTCTCTGGCGCGGATGCTGGCCGAGAATCATCTGGCCGAACCCATCGTGCGGGCCCGGGGCGCCGACGGCGCCGCCATTCTGCGCCAGAAGATGGATTTCGTGCTGGTCACGGCGGCGGCGCAGGCGGGGCTGGATTTGTCGGGCGCGTCGCGGCGCGACCTGCGGGCGCTGGCCCGGCAGATGGGCGCGGCCCTGCCGGCCCAGTTTCGCGGGCTGGCCGACCTGTTGCGCTGGGTCGAGACGGGGGGCGACTGGCCGCGCATCTCGTCGGAACATCCGGCCTATTTCTACACTCTGCGCGGGGCCTGGGGCGACGACCGCGACCTTGTGAACATGCTGCTGTCCGAGCTTGGGCCGATGGATTTCCGCCAGTTGTTCATCTGCAACAAGCCGCTGTTCTATCGGCTCTATGCCGGCTGGGGCGATGCGCACCGGCAGGCGGTAGCGGATATTCTCGAACGCGAGTATCTTGTCGACAAGGCAGGTGCACGCGAGGCGCTGTTCGGGGCCGAACCGCCGATGGCGCCGCCACCGCCGCCACCAAGAGCGCCGACGAAAAAGCCCCCCACCCCGGCCGAGCGCATGATTGCCCGCGTCGGGCCCTGGGGCGCGGTGCGGAGGTAAGCAATGTTCTTTCAAATCCTGCGGCTGTTCGTGCTCGGTTTCGTCATTCTCACCGCTGTCTACTGGGTGGTTTCCCTCTATTCCCGCAGCGTCAGGCGGGAAAAACTGGAAAAACGCTGGGCGCAAGAGGGTCAAACCGGCGACCGCGATGCCTATGTGGAACAGGGACTGGCGGACTATGACGGTTCGTTCCGCCGAAAACTGATCGTCGCGGTCTATGTGGTGCCCTTCTGCATATTCGTCGCGGTGATCTGGATCACCAATTTCGGCTGAGGGGGCCGCGATGGCTTACGTCAAATGGACATTCTACGGGCTGGTGGCGCTGGTTGTGCTGCTGTTCCTGCACTATACCTTGCCCCAGCGCGATATCGTGCGCGTCGTCAACACCGAGGTGCGCCGCGTCGACATCGGCCAGAACAGCTGGTTCTGGGCAGCGCCGGACGTGGGCAACGCCACCGTCACCAACCGCGACATCCGGTTCATCGAAACCATCCGCGACAATGGCAAACCGGTGGTCTACCGCAACGAAGACACCGGCTGGGGTTGGCCGCCGTATTTCAAGCTGGACAGTTCGAACCTGCAGGCCGAGTCCAGCGACATGGTATCGACCCGCGACGCACCGGTCTGGGTGGCACTGCGCCACTATGGCTGGCGCAGCGAGTTCTTCTCGATCTACCCCAACGCGGTCAGCATCAGGCGGGTCGAAGGCCCCGACGTGCGCCTGATCCCGTGGCTGAACGGTGTGATCCTGCTGACGCTGCTGATCGTGGTGCTGGCGATCCGCCGCATCTGGTTGCAGTTCCGCGAACGCACGATCGACCCGCTTCTGGGCCGCGGGCGCGAAAAGATCGATGCCGTCGATGCCTATGCCGACGAAAAGCGCGGCCGCATCTCGCGCTGGCTGGACAGTTGGCGCGGCAAGCCGAAAGGCTAGCGGGCCGCCAGAGCAGCCCGCCCGGTTCCGGCTGGGCTGTCCCCCAAGAGGGGCCGCCTGCACCGTTTCGGGTTCAACTTGTTCCAGCAGGCATGGCCCGCGCAGCGCTGAAGTCCATGATGCCAGACAGCGTCGGGGGTTTCAGGTTTGACGCGAACCGCCCTTAGGGCCTGTGCGCCGAAAAGATGTTGATGGCGGCCGGAATGTCGATGCCGCCGTCGTGGGCAAAACCCGCGAACCGCCCGCGCAGGCCGTCGATGATGGTTTCGCGATCCGCGACCGAGGCACCCCTGTCGGCCATCGCCCGCTGAATGGGGCCAATCTCGCGCTGCACGTCCAGCGCCGCCTCCAGCCCGCCGGGATGATGGATCGGCACCGACATTTCCTGCCCCGAAACATTGGCAAGGCCGGCACCCGCCAGCAGGCCGCAAACCCGGTCGACATCACGCAGCGCCATCGGGCCGGGCGCGTCGGGGTCAACAGCAGGCATGTCGCCGAAAAAGTCGATCATCGCGTCGCGGGGCATGGTGAACCATGGGTTCTTGGGTCCGGCGGCCCAGGTCGCGAATACCATGCGCCCGCCGGGCTTCAGCGCCCGGGCAAGATTGGCAAAGGCCGCGCCGGTATCTTCGAAGAACATCACGCCAAAGCGCGACACCACCGTGTCGGCCGATCCTTCGGCAAACGGGTGAACCTGCGCATCGCCCAGCACGAAGCTGACATTGCCGCGCCCCTGTTCCCGCGCCCGCTGGCGGCATTTTTCCACCAGAGGCGCCGAGATATCCAACCCGGTCACCCGGCCCGACGCCCCGACCCGGTCAGCAAAATGCAGCGACGTGCCGCCGGCGCCGCAACCGATATCGACAATCTCCATGCCCGTGCGCGGACCAACCACGCGGTCCAGCGCCTCGGTCATCGGCCGGAACAGCAGATCCATGTCTTCCTGCCGGCTCACCCAGTATCGGCCCGGCCCGGTGGACCAGAAATCTCGTTGTTCGGCATTCCGGTCGGTCATGTCACTCTCCGTAAGGGACCCACACGGTCTTGGTCTCGGTCGCTTGCCGCAGGAATTCGTGCCCCTCGCCGTCATCGGACATCCAGTCGCGCGCCCGGCCATTGTTGACCCAGCTGCGTTTGAGGTTGCCGGCGGCCTCGGCCTCGATCGTGGCCGACAGATCGCTGGCGGAAAAGCTCCACACCGCGTCAACACCGGCGTGGCCGGCCAGATGCGGCGCCAGCTCGGCATGGCTGCCGGTCAGGATGTTGACCACACCGGCCGGAAGGTCCGAGGTTTCCAGCACCTGATAGAAATCGGTCGCCCCCAGGGGGAAGGGCTCGGACGCCACGCACACCACCCGGTTGCCCATGGCGATGGCCGGCGCGATGGCCGATACAAGGCCCAGCAGGGGCGCCTCGTCGGCGGCGAACTGGCCGATCACGCCCACAGGCTCGTTCATGGCCAGCGCAATGCCACGCAGCGGCACGCCCTTGGCGCGGCCGTCGTTCTTGTCGGCCCAGGCCGCCCAGCGGAACAACCGGTCGATACAGGTCGCCACCTCGGCCGCCGCGCTTTTGGCGCCGCAGCCGGTCATGTCGTCCAGCCGGCCGGCGAACTCGCCCGCCCGCGCTGACAGGTTCTCGGCGATGTAAAAGACGATCTGCGCCCGCAGATGCGCCGATGCGCGGGCCCAGCCAGCGGCAGCCGTGGCCGCCTCGACCGCGTTGCGCACATCCTTGCGGTTGGCCAACCCGGCATGCCCCAGCAGCCGCCCGTCGCCGGACCAGACCGCCCGGCTATAGCCGCCGTCGGGCCGCGCCTGCTTGCCGCCTACGAACAGCTTGGCGGTGCGGTCCATGGCCGGGGCCCTGGCCTCGGCCGGGGCAGGGGCCGGCGCGACCGCCACCAGCGGGGCGGCATCGCGCGTGTCACGAGTATAGGCAAAAAGCCCTTCCCAGCCGCCTTCACGGCCAAAGCCGCTTTCGCGCACGCCGCCAAATCCGGCCGCCGCATCGAACAGGTTGGTGGCATTCACCCACACCACCCCGGCCGCCAGCTTTGGCGCCATGTCCAGCGCCAGGTTCACATTCTCGGTCCAGACCGTGGCCGCCAGGCCATAACGGCTGTCATTGGCCAGGGCGACAGCCTCGGACGGCGTGCGGAATGTCGTCGACACCAGCACCGGGCCGAATATCTCTTCCTGCATCAGCGGGTCTGCCGTCGACAGCCCCGTGATCAGGGTGGGCGGAAAATAACAGCCGTTGTCGGGCACCGGCACCGGCTGGTGCAGCGTGCCACCGCTGGCCGCCACCATCGCGGACACGCGCGCCACCTGTTCGGCATCAACCATCGCGCCGATGTCGATGCATTTGTCCAGCGGATCACCAACCCGCAGCCCGCCCATGCGCCGCACCAGCCGCGCGTGGAAATCGTCGGCCACCGCCTCGTGCACCAGCAACCGCGACCCGGCACAGCACACCTGGCCCTGGTTGAACCAGATCGCGTCGACCAGCCCCTCGACCGCGCTGTCGATGTCGGCATCGTCGAACACGATGTAGGGCGACTTGCCGCCCAGCTCCAGCGTCAGCGCCTTGCCGCTGCCAGCCGTGGCCTTGCGGATCGCGCGCCCAACCCCGGTCGAGCCGGTAAAGGCGATCTTGTCGACATCGGCCTCGACCAGCGCGGCGCCCGTGCGCCCGTCGCCGGTGACCACGTTCAGAACGCCCGGCGGCACACCGGCCTCGCGCGCGAGATCTGCGAACAAAAGCGCGCTCAGCGACGTCCACTCGGCCGGCTTCAAAACCACCGTGTTGCCCATGGCCAGCGCCGGGGCAACCTTCCAGGCCGTCATCAACAGCGGGAAATTCCACGGCACGATCTGCCCGCAAACCCCCACAGGCCGGCGGTCGGGCAGTTCGGCCTCCATCAGCGCCGCCATCCCGGCGTGGTAATAGAAATGCCGGGCCACCAGCGGAATATCGATGTCCCGCGCCTCGCGAATGGGCTTGCCGTTGTCCAGCGTTTCCACAACCGCGAACAGCCGCGACTGTTTCTGCACCAGCCGGGCCAGCGCATAAAGCACCCGCGCCCGCCCGGCGCCCCCGGCGGCTGCCCACCCCGCCTGCGCCGCCCGCGCCGCCGCCACGGCCCGGTCGATATCGTCAACCCCGCACTGGGTGATGTCAGCCAGCCGCTCGCCGTTCGCCGGGTTGCGGCTGGAAAATGTCTCGCCGGGCGCCTCGAAAACGCCGTCGATGAAGGGCCCGAACCGGCGCCCGTGCCCATCCAGCCACGCCATGGCCTCGGCACTGCTTTCCGGGGCCGGGCCATAGGCCATGCTGTCGAATATCTCGGAGACGTTCATGCTATCATCTTGGTCCAAATATCCAGAAATCCCACGCCGGCCATCCGGCGCTTCACCCGACCGGGTGGCGCCACGCGGCCGAGTAGCGCCCGGTCACGTGATGCTCCAGCTGCCGCTCGATATCGCCCAGCAGCGACGAGGCGCCAAATCGGAACAGTTCCGGGCGCAGCCAGGCGTCGCCCAGCTCGTCCTTGATCAGCGCCAGATAACTCAGCGCGTCCTTGGCCTTCGATATGCCGCCCGCCGGTTTGTAGCCCACCCGGCAGCCGCTGGCCGCCTCGTAGGCCCGGATCGCGCGGATCATGGTCAGCGTCACCGGCAGCGTGGCGTTGACCGGTTCCTTCCCGGTCGAGGTCTTGATGAAATCGGCGCCCGCCATCATGCACACCAGCGACGCGCGCGCCACGTTGCGCAGGGTGCCCAGCTCGCCCGTGGCAAGGATCGCCTTGACATGGGCCGGGCCGCAGGCATCGCGGAAGGCGCGCATCTCGTCATACAGCGCCTGCCAGTTGCCGGTCAGGACGTGCCGGCGCGAGATCACGATGTCGATCTCGCGCGCGCCCGCGGCGACGCTTTCGCCGATTTCGGCCAGCCGCAGCCCGAACGGTGACAGGCCGGCGGGAAAGCCCGTGGACACCGCCGCCACCGGAATGCCGGTGCCCTCCAGCGCCGCAACTGCCGTTTCCACCATCTCGTGATAGACACAGACCGCGCCCGTCGTGATCGGGGCCATGCCCATGGCGTCAAGGATATCGCGGCGCACCGGGCGCGCCGCCTTGGCGCACAGCCGGCGCACGCGTCCCGGCGTGTCGTCGCCCGACAGAGTCGTCAGGTCGATGCAGGTCACGGCCCGGCACAACCAGGCCGCCTGCCAGTCCTTCTTGACCGACCGCCGCCCCGGCAGCGTTGCGGCGCGGCGTTCGATGGCCGAGCTGTTGGCGGTGGCCGCCCGCACCCAGCCGAGGTTCAGCGCCATGCCCGGGTTGCGCGCCGCCTTCAGCGCGTGAACGTCCGCGGATTGTGTGGCACCGGCCTTGCCCGACATGCTGCCCAGCTCCTGTTCGAAAGCCGAACCGTCGCACGTGACCGCCGGCCTTGGCAAGCGTTGCGCCGGCTCTGGTCCATCGCGCGCCGCCGCGTTATGCCCATGGCAAGCTCACTCGCCGTCCCGGAGGCCCCATGACATTCGACCGCTCGATCAAGATCGCCCCATCCATTCTGGCTGCCGATTTCGCCAACTTCGGGGCCGAATGCCGGGCGGTAGAGCAGCAGGGCGCCGACTGGGTGCATGTGGACGTGATGGACGGCCATTTCGTGCCCAATATCACCTTTGGGCCGGCCATGTGCGCGGCCATCCGCCCGCATGTGAAAACCGTGATGGACGTGCATCTGATGATCGCCCCGGTCGACCCCTATATCGACGCCTTCGCCGGCGCCGGCGCCGACATCATCACCGCCCATGTCGAAGCCGGGCCGCATGTTCACCGCACCCTGCAGGCCATTCGCGGCGCGGGTTGCAAGGCCGGGCTGGCGCTGAACCCCGGCACACCGGTCGCGGCCGCCACGCCGCTTCTGGACCTGATCGACCTTGTCTGCGTGATGACGGTCAACCCCGGATTTGGCGGCCAAAGCTTCATCCACGCCCAGGTGGCGCAAATTGCCGCCCTGCGGGCCATGATCGGCGACCGGCCCATCCATATCGAGGTTGACGGCGGGGTCGACCCTGTCACCGCGCCGCTGGTTGCGGCCGCGGGCGCCGATGTGCTGGTGGCGGGCTCGGCCGTGTTCCGCGGCGGCGCGGCCGATAACCCGGCCCCCTATGGCGCTGCCATTGCCAAAATCCGCGCCGCCGCCGCGGCCGCGCGGGCCTAGGCCGGTGCCGGACCGTGACCGCCTTTTGCTGCGGGGGCTGTTCGATGCCGCCGTGAACGCCGCCCATCCCGCCACCGCCCTGACCGGCCATCTGCCCGCCCCGCCAAAGGGCCGCACGGTGGTCATCGGGGCCGGCAAGGGCGCGGCCCAGCTTGGGCAGGCTTTCGAGCGGCTGTGGCCCGGGCCGTTGAGCGGCGTCATCGTGACCCGCTATGGCCACGGCGCGGTCTGCGACCGGTTGCGGGTGATCGAGGCCGCGCATCCGGTGCCCGACCCGGCCGGCGCCGCCGCGGCCGCGCGGGCCTAGGCCGGTGCCGGACCGTGACCGCCTTTTGCTGCGGGGGCTGTTCGATGCCGCCGTGAACGCCGCCCATCCCGCCACCGCCCTGACCGGCCATCTGCCCGCCCCGCCAAAGGGCCGCACGGTGGTCATCGGGGCCGGCAAGGGCGCGGCCCAGCTTGGGCAGGCTTTCGAGCGGCTGTGGCCCGGGCCGTTGAGCGGCGTCATCGTGACCCGCTATGGCCACGGCGCGGTCTGCGACCGGTTGCGGGTGATCGAGGCCGCGCATCCGGTGCCCGACGCGGCCGGCGCCGCCGCCACATCGGCCCTGTCGGCGGCGGTGCAGGGGCTTGGGCCCGACGATCTGGTGGTGGCGCTGATCACCGGCGGCGGTTCGGCCCTGCTGCCGGCCCCGGTGCCGGGGCTGACGCTGGACGACGAGATCGCGCTGAACCGCACGCTGCTGGCGTCGGGCGCGCCCATCGGCGCCATGAATGCCATTCGCAAACAACTGAGCGGCATCAAGGGCGGTCGTCTGGCGGCGCTGGCCCGCCCGGCGCGGGTGGTCAGCCTGGTCGTGTCTGATGTGCCCGGCGACGACCCGGGGCAGGTGGCCTCGGGGCCGACGGTTGCCAGCCCTGGCGGCACGCCCGAGGCGCTGGCCGCCGTCGCCGACCACCGTATCGACCTGCCCGACCGGCTGCGCGCCGCGCTGGCCGCCGCGCCACCGCCGCCTGACCCGACCCGGCCGGACTTTGCCCGCGACAGCGTCCGCGTCATCGCCTCGGCCGGCCTGTCGCTTGAGGCGGCGGCCCACGCGGCCGCCGCTGCCGGACTGTCGGCGCATATCCTGTCGGACGCGGTCGAGGGCGAGGCGCGCGAGGTTGGCCGGGTTCATGCCGCGCTGGCCCGCGAGATCGCGCTGCGCGACCGGCCGTTCGCCAAGCCTTGTGTCCTCTTGTCGGGCGGCGAGACAACCGTGAGCATCGGCAGCGGCCCGGCCGGGCGCGGCGGGCGCAACGGCGAGTTTCTGCTTGGGTTCGCGCTGGCGGCGCAGGGTGTGGCCGGCATGACCGCGCTGGCGGCCGATACCGACGGCATCGACGGGTCCGAGGCCAACGCCGGCGCCTTTGCCGACGCCACCAGTTGCGACCGGCTGCGCCGCGCCGGGCTGGATCCGGCGGCGCTGTTGTCGCGCCACGACAGCTGGACCGCTTTCAATGCGCTGGGCGACCTGTTCGCGCCCGGCCCCACCGGGACCAATGTCAACGATTTCCGCGCCATTATCTTGCGGTAGCGGTGGGGCCGGCTAAGACTGCCGGTTCAATGCGCGTGACGGAGGCAGGCATGGCTTGGGAATTCTGGATCGACCGCGGCGGCACCTTCACCGATGTGGTCGCAAGGGCGCCGGACGGGCGGCTGGCGACGTCAAAGCTGCTGTCGGAGAACCCCGAACGCTATGACGATGCCGCGGTTCAGGGCATTCGCGACGCCTTGGGGCTGGGCGCGGGCGACCCGTTGCCGCCGGGCGCGCTGGACGCGGTCAAGATGGGCACCACGGTGGCCACCAACGCGCTGCTGGAACGCAAGGGCACGGCGACCTTCCTGCTGATCACGCAAGGGTTCGCCGACCTGTTGCGCATCGGCTACCAGACGCGCCCGGACATATTCGCGCTGGATATCCGCCGCCCCGCGCTGCTGTATTCCGACGTGGCCGAGGCGCCCGAGCGGCTGGATGCGGCCGGCAATGTGGTGGCCCCGCTGGACATGGACGCGGTGCACCGTGCCCTGCAGGCGGCCTTTGACAGCGGATACCGGGCGGTGGCGATTGCCTTTCTGCATGCCTATGTGAACCCCGCCCACGAAGCCGCTGCTGCCGGCATCGCCCGCGACATCGGGTTTGAACAGATCACCGCCAGCCACCAGGTTTCCGGGCTGGCCAAGCTGGTGGGGCGCGGCGATACGGCGGTGGTCGATGCCTACCTGTCCCCGATCCTGCGCCGCTATGTCGATCAGGTGGCCGGCGCGCTCGATCTTGGCGGCAAGGCGCCGGGGCGGCTGTATTTCATGCAGTCCAGCGGTGGCTTGACCGACGCGGCCCGGTTTCAGGGGCGCGACGCCATCCTGTCGGGGCCGGCCGGCGGCATCGTGGGCATGGCCCGCACGGCCGAGGCGGCGGGTTTCGACCGGCTGATCGGCTTTGACATGGGCGGCACCTCGACCGACGTCAGCCACTATGCCGGCGCCTTCGAACGCTCGTTCGAGACCGAGGTTGCCGGCGTGCGCATGCGCGCGCCGATGATGGATATTCACACGGTGGCGGCCGGCGGCGGCTCGGTCTGCACGTTCCGCGACGGGCGCATGCAGGTCGGCCCCGAAAGCGCCGGGGCCGACCCGGGGCCAGCGGCCTATCGCCGGGGCGGGCCGCTGACGGTGACCGATTGCAACGTGATGCTGGGCAAACTGCCGGTGGCGCATTTCCCGCATGTCTTTGGCCCGGGCGGCGACCAGCCGCTTGATGCCGGCGCGGTGCGCGACCGCTTTGACGCCATGGCCGGCGAGATTGCCGCCGCCACGGGCCAGCCGCCGCAGGGCGCGGACCGGCTGGCCGAGGGTTTCCTGCGCATCGCGGTCGAGAACATGGCCAACGCGATCAAGAAGATCTCGATCGAGCGTGGCCATGACGTCACCGGCTATACCCTGCAATGCTTTGGCGGTGCCGGTGGTCAGCATGCCTGCCTGGTGGCCGATGCGCTGGGCATGTCGCGGGTGTTCGTCCATCCGTTTGCGGGTGTGCTGTCGGCCTATGGCATGGGCCTGGCCGAGGTGCGCGAACTGCGCGAGGCGCAGGTCGACGACCGCCTGCCATCGCTGGACCGCGCCGGTCCGGTGGCTGCAACGCTTGGCGCCGAGGCGCGCGCGGCGCTGCGCGCGCAGGGTCAGCCCGAGGACAGCATCGGCTGCGATCTGACGGCGCATATCCGCTATGAAGGCTCGCAACAGACCCTGCCGGTGGCCTTTGGCGCGCCCGCCGACATGGCGGCCGCCTTTGCCGAGGCGCACAAGCAGCGTTTCGGCTTTGTGATGGGCGGTCGCGGGCTGGTTCTGGACATGCTGAGCGCCGAGGCTCATGCCGACACGGGCGAGACGCCCACGGCCCTGTTGCCCCGGCGGGCGGCGACTGATCCCGCCGACAGCGTGCCCGTGTCGTGGGCCGGACAGGCCCGCGCGGTGCCGCTGTTCGACCGGGCGGGCCTGCCGGCGGGCTGGCATATCGCCGGACCCGCCATCATCCGCGAGGCGACCGGGACCAATATTGTCGAACCCGGCTGGGATGCCCGCATCGACAAGCTGGGCAACCTGATTCTTGACCGTCAGGACCGAGCGGCGCGCCCGGCGGCCGCCGGCACCGACGCCGACCCGGTGATGCTGGAGGTGTTCGGCAATCTGTTCATGTCGGTGGCCGACCAGATGGGGGCGACGTTGGCCAATACCTCGTGGTCGGTCAATATCAAGGAACGGCTGGACTTTTCCTGCGCCATTTTCGATGCGGCCGGCGATCTGGTGGCCAACGCGCCACATGTGCCGGTGCACCTGGGCTCGATGTCGGATTCGATCCGCACCGTGATGCGCGACCGCGCCGGGCAGGTGCGGCCCGGCGATGCCTATATGCTGAATTCGCCCTTCAACGGTGGCACGCATCTGCCCGATGTGACCGTGGTGTCGCCGGTGTTTCACGACGGTCGCATCGTGTTCTGGCTGGGCGCGCGCGGCCATCACGCCGATATCGGCGGGCGCACCCCGGGATCGGCCCCGCCGGACAGCCGCGAGATCTGGGAGGAAGGCGTGGTCATCGACACGTTCGATCTGGTTCGCGATGGCCGGTTGCGCGAGGCGCAGACGCGGGCGCTGCTGGGGTCGGGCACCTATCCCTGCCGCGACATCGACCAGAACATGGCCGACCTGACGGCCCAGATCGCCGCCAACGAAACCGGCCGGCGGGGGCTGGAGAAGATGATCGCCCAATATGGGCTGGCGGTGGTGCAGGCCTATACGGGCCATGTGCAGGACAATGCCGAAGCCTCGGTTCGCGCGGTGATCGGGCGGCTCAGGCCCGGCAGCTTTGCCTACGAGATGGACCATGGCGCGGTGATCCGGGTGGCCGTGTCGGTCGACCCGGTGGGCCGCGAGGCGGTGATCGATTTCACCGGCACCGCGCGCCAGCACGACGGCAACTATAACGCGCCCCGCGCCATCACCCGGGCGGTGGTGCTGTATGTGTTCCGCACGCTGGTGGGCCAGCCGATCCCGCTGAACGAAGGCTGCCTGAAGCCGTTGAAAATCATTGTGCCAGACGGATCGATGCTGAACCCGGCGCCGCCCGCCGCGGTGATTTCCGGCAATACCGAGGTCAGCCAGGCGGTGTGCAACGCGCTGTATGGTGCGCTGGGTGTGATGGCCGGCAGTCAGGCGACGATGAACAATTTCGTGTGGGGCAATGACGCGTTTCAGAATTACGAGACCATTGCCGGCGGCACCGGCGCCGGGCCGGGTTTCGACGGGTGTGACGGTGTGCAAAGCCACATGACGAACACCCGGATGACCGACCCCGAGATCCTGGAGAAGCGGTTTCCGGTGCGGCTGGAGCGGTTTGCGATCCGGGCGGGCTCGGGCGGGGCAGGGCGCTGGCGCGGCGGATCGGGCATCGACCGCCGGTTGCGCTTTCTGGCGCCGGTGACGGTGACGACCCTGTCAAACCATCGTCGCGTGGCGCCCTTCGGCGTCGACGGCGGCGAACCGGGGGCCGTGGGGCGCAACTGGGCCGAACTGCCCGATGGTAGCCGGGTCGAGCTGGCCGGCAATGATGAGATCAACCTGCAGGAGGGCGCGCTGTTCGCGATGCTGACCCCCGGCGGCGGCGGCTGGGGCAAGGCCGGCTAGGGCATGTCGCCGTTCCCGGCGCGGGACAGCGG
>CAYYMJ010000046.1:0-21544 GCA_964472855.1 uncultured Rhodobacterales bacterium
GTCACATAGTCGGCCCACAGCGGCGTTGCGGCCGCCACAAGGGCCGCCGTCGCCATTACGGTCTGATCAAGCCAGCGCGTTGGCAATTTCATCCGCAACAGTCCCGATCTCGCCCAGGCCATCGATGCTCTTCAGCCGGCCCTTGGCGTGGTAATAGCCGATAAGCGGCGAGGTCAGCTTGTAATAGGCCAACAGCCGTGTCCTGAGGCTTTCCTCGTTGTCGTCAGAACGACGATTGAACTGTGTTCCGCCGCAGTTGGTGCATTTGCCGTCTGACGGGATCGGTTTCGAGACGTCGTTGTAGACCTCGCCACAATCGCCGCAGGTCGACCGGGCGGTGATGCGCTGAACCAGCGCGTCGTCGTCTACCTGCATCTCGATCACCGCGTCCAGGCCGGTGCCCTTGCGCGCGAGCAGCGCGCCCAGCGCGTCGGCCTGTGCCAGCGTACGCGGAAAGCCGTCAAATATCACGCCGCCGGGGACGCCGCCGTTCAGCTTTTCCTCGATCAGGCCGATGACGATCTCGTCGGTCACCAGGTCACCACGGTCCATCACCGCCGCGACCTTCCTGCCCATATCGGTGCCGCTGGTGCGGGCGTCGCGCAGCATGTCGCCGGTGGAAAGCTGCGTCATGCCGCGTTCGTCGACCAGCCGTCGGGCCTGGGTGCCTTTCCCGGCCCCGGGCGGGCCAAGGAGAATGATATTCATCGTCTCTGCGTCCCCTTCTTGCCACGCCGCTTGCCGCGCAACTGTGATTTCTCGATCAGCCCTTCGTATTGGTGCGCCAGCATGTGCGACTGGACCTGCTGGATCGTGTCCATGGTCACCGAGACGACAATCAGAACCGACGTGCCGCCGAAATAGAAGGGAATGGCCAGCTGCGAGCGCAGGATCTCGGGCAAGAGCGTGACCGCCGCCAGATAGGACGAGCCCAGAACCAGGATGCGGACCACGACATAGTCGAGATATTCCTCGGTCTTCTTGCCGGGCCGGATACCGGGCACGAAACCGTTCTGGTTCTTCAGGTTGTCGGCCACGTCCTCGGTCTTGAACGACACGTTGGCGGTATAGAAATAGGTGAAGAAAATCACCATGCCGCCGAAGAACAGCAGATACAGCGGCTGGCCGGGGCCGAAATAGACCAGGATGCGCGACATCACGGGGCCGGTCGAGCCGCCCGAGAAGGTGGCCAGCGTGGTCGGCAGCAGCAGCAATGACGAGGCAAAGATCGCCGGGATCACGCCGGCCGGGTTGACCTTGATCGGCAGGTGCGACGAGCCGCCGTCATAAACCTTCATGCCGACCTGACGGCGCGGATACTGGATGTGGATCTTGCGCAGCGACCGCTCCATGAACACCACGAAACCGATCACCAGCACGACCATGATCATCACGCCGACGACGACGGCCGGGCTGATGGCGCCCGAGCGGCCCGAGGCAAAGAACTGGGCCAGAGCCGCGGGAATCTGGGCGACGATGCCGACGAAGATGATCAGCGAAATACCGTTGCCGATGCCGCGCTGGGTGATCTGCTCGCCCAGCCACATCAGGAACATGGTGCCGCCAACCAGCGTGATGACGCAGGAGGCCTTGAAAAACAGGCCCGGGTCGGTGACCAGATCGCCGGCTTCCAGACTGGCGGCCAGCGCGAAGGCCTGGAAGGTGGCCAGGAACACCGTGCCATAGCGCGTATACTGGTTGATCTTCTTGCGGCCCTGCTCACCCTCTTTCTTCAGCTGCTCCAGCTGCGGCACCATGGCGGTGAGCAGCTGAATGATGATCGAGGCCGAGATATAGGGCATGATCCCCAGGGCGAAGATGCCCATGCGGCTGATTGCGCCGCCAGTGAACATGTTGAGAACACCGCCCAAACCGGTCGCGGCCTGCTCCATGAAGTCGCGCAGGGCGCCACCGTCGATGCCGGGAACCGGGATATAGGTGCCGAGGCGATAGACGATCAGAAGCCCGACGGTAAAGAGGATGCGGCTGCGCAGCTCGGTCGCCTTGCCGAAGGCGCCCCAGCTCATGTTTGCGGCCATTTGCTCTGCTGCAGATGCCATGGACGATGTCTCTTTCATGCAAACGCCGCGACGATCATTCCATTGACCGCGCGGCGCCTTGGAAAACTATGGCAGATGTAGGCGGCGCCGGGGCCGCCTACAAGCTGTCATTCGGACGCTGTCACCGAGGTGATCGTCAGCGAGCCGCCGGCTTTCTCGACCGCCGCAACCGCCGAGCGTGACGCGCCGGTCACCGTCAGCTTGACCGCCGACGTGATCTCGCCCTTGCCGAGGATGCGCACGCCGTCCAGCTTGCGCCGCACGACACCGGTTTCGACAAGCGTGTCTTCGCCGATCTCGGTGCCCAGCTTGCCGGCGTCGATGAATTTCTGGATCAGGCCGAGGTTGACCACGGCAAAGGCCTTGCGGTTGGGCTTGGAAAAGCCGCGCTTGGGCAGCCGCTGGTACAGCGGCATCTGGCCGCCTTCGTAACCGTTGATCGCCACGCCCGAACGGCTTTTCTGGCCCTTGATGCCGCGTCCCGCGGTCTTGCCCTTGCCCGAACCGGGGCCGCGGCCAACGCGCATGCGTTTCTTTGAGGCACCGGGATTGTCCCGGAGTTCGTTGAGTTTCATGTCGCTTCTCCTTGCCGGATGCGGGGGCTGAAGCGAATTGCGCCCCGACCACGGCGTTTGTCGGTTTGTTACGAGTCGGCCCCGTTGCGGAGCACCGGGCGCGTATAGACCCCGGCGGCCGACGGATCAAGTGTGCGCTTTGGCCCTGTCGCGATGGTTGCGGGCGGGCTAGGGTCTGGTCCGGCGGCACCTGCCGCAAGGGGAGGGATCGGTGCGTTTGCCGGGACCGGTATTGCCGGCCATGCTGGCACTGGGCGCTGTCACGGCGGCGGCGACGGCCGACGAGGCCAGTGTGCCCTGCCCGGCCCTGTCGGCCGAACCGCGGGCCGCCTTCGCGCGGCTGACTGTCGGGGCCAACTGTGGCGCGCAGACGATCCTGGGACTGGGCGCTGCCGAAACCTGCCTGTGGGTGCATCCTTATCGCGACGCGGGCGCCCGACGCCGGTTCGTGCGGCTGGCCGGGCTTTTGGCCGAATGCACCGGCGATCCGGCCCCCGCTGACACCCCGCGGGTCAACCATCCCGACAGCTATGAACAGTTGCGCTTTGAGAGCGGCGGGGTCATCTGGCTGCTGGCGCTGAAAGACAAGGCCGGGCTGGCGCAAAGCCTGGTGTTTCTGACCATGGCCGGGGCACCCGGTTGACATTGCGCCGCCCCCGCCGGGGCGGCACCCGGGCAAGGGGGCGCTGCCCCCTCGGCGCTGACGCGCCTCACCCCCGAGGTATTTTGGGAAGCCAAAGAAGTGTGGGTTTGGTGCGCGTGGGCAGGCAGGGGTCGCGCGGGCTGCCGACCAGCGGCTGCAGTGCCTTTTCAAGGGCCCGCCAAAAACCGACACGGTCAAGGAACGGGTTCAGCCACGGCGTGGTCGTGCAGTAATAGGTACGCGCCGGCGCGCGGTGGTGCTGCCAGTGCTGAGGGGCGGACTGGAACAGCCGGACATCCTGGGCCAGCCGGACGATGGCCGGCAGCTTGTCGCGCGAGACGTGGGCCCAGCGGTGAACCTGCAGGCTGAGGCCGCCGAAGAACAGGTAGACGGCCATCTGCCAGTTGAGCCACCCCAACAGCTAGGCCCCCACCCCGGCCACACCGGCGATGGCAAAGGCAAAACGGTTGGACCACAGCCAGTGGACGGTCAGGTTATGATCGCGAGCTTGCGGGCCTGCTGGCCACGATCTTCGACGCCACCCAAAGCCTCTATCGGGCGGACGAAGCGGCGTTGCAGAAAATCGAGGTGCGCGTGCTTTGGTCCGGGCTGTTCGGGATCTTCATCCTCGACAGTGCCAACCGGCTGGGCACGGACGGAACGCTGGAGGATGTGGTGGTGGCGCTGGTCGAGTTGTATTTGAAGTCCCGGCGCCCGCACGGGACCTAGTGGATCGAACCTGACGTTTCGCGCCACCGGTATTTTCACTATGCATCAACTTATCAAAACATTTGAATGGCTTATGCTCAAAGTCTTCGCCTGGCAGCGGGATTCAAATGTGTCGGTCGATCCACTAATCACCGTTCGGCCGGCCCCGGAATGCAAAATGCCCGGCGCGGCGGCCGGGCATTTTCTGTTCGCTGTGACGCAGGACTAGCCGCGTTCTTCGACGATCTCGACCAGATGCGGGATCTTGCGGATCATGCCGCGCACGGCCGGGGTATCTTCCAGCTCGCGGGTCTTGTGCATCTTGTTCAGGCCCAGCCCGATCAGCGTCTGGCGCTGTTTCTCGGGCCGGCGGATCGGCGAGCCGACCTGTTTGACGACGATGGTCTTTGACATGGACGGTCTCCTTACGCCTCGGCCGGGGCCGGTTGCGCCGGCGCTTCGTCGCGGCGGGGCAGGATGTCGGCGACTTTCTTGCCGCGGCGCTGGGCCACGGCGCGGGGCGACGCCTGTTTCTGCAAGCCGTCGATGGTGGCGCGGATCATGTTGTAGGGGTTTTGCGACCCCTGCGACTTGGCGACCACGTCATGGATGCCCAGCATCTCGAACACCGCGCGCATGGGACCGCCGGCGATGATGCCGGTGCCGGTGGGTGCGGTGCGCATGATCACCTTGCCCGCGCCATGGCGGCCTTCGATGTCATGGTGCAGGGTGCGGCCGTCGCGCAGCGGCACGCGGATCATCTGGCGCTTGGCCTGCTCGGTGGCCTTGCGGATGGCCTCGGGGACCTCCTTGGCCTTGCCCTTGCCAAAACCGACACGGCCCTTCTGGTCGCCCACGACGACCAGCGCCGCAAAGCCAAAGCGCTTGCCGCCCTTGACGGTCTTGGACACGCGGTTGATCGCAACGAGACGATCGGCGAATTCCGGTGTTTCGTCGCGGTCGCGACGGTTGCCCCGGCGGTTATCACGTTCTGCCATTCTCTCGTCCCCCTAAAACTTCAGGCCGCCTTCACGGGCGGCGTCGGCG
The DNA here is from genome assembly GCA_964472855.1 of uncultured Rhodobacterales bacterium. Taxonomy (GTDB): domain Bacteria; phylum Pseudomonadota; class Alphaproteobacteria; order Rhodobacterales; family Rhodobacteraceae; genus Tranquillimonas. Next base: position 5,034 of record CAYYMJ010000046.1, read on the forward strand.
AGTGCCTTGACCTTGCCGTGAAAGAGAAAGCCACCGCGGTCGAAATAGACCTCGTCCACGCCGGCGGCTTTCGCGCGTTCGGCAATGGCGGCGCCAACCTTGGCGGCGGCGGCCGTGTTGTTCTGGCCCACGACACCAAGGTCCTTCTCCAGCGTCGATGCCGAGGCCAGCGTGCGGCCCTGGGCGTCGTCGATCAGCTGGACACTGATGTTCTTGTTCGAGCGGTGAACCGACAGCCGAGGACGGCCAGCGGCGGTTTTGCGAAGCTTGTTCCGGTTGCGCACGCGGCGCTTTTGGAACAGTTCCCGTTTTTTGAGTGCCATGTTCCCGGTCCTTACTTCTTCTTGCCTTCCTTACGGAAGATATATTCGCCCTTATAGCGGATGCCCTTGCCCTTGTAGGGCTCTGGCGCACGCCATTCGCGAATGTTTGCGGCCACCTGACCAACCTGCTGCTGGTCGATGCCCTCGATAACGATCTCGGTCGGCCTTGACGCCGTGACGGTCACGCCGTCGGGCACGTCAAAGTTGACGTCGTGGCTGTAGCCGAGGTTCAGCTTCAGGGTGTTGCCCTGCATCTGGGCCCGATAGCCGACGCCCGAGATCTCGAGCTCTTTCTTGAAACCGTCGCTGACGCCGGTAACGAGGTTGGCGACCATCGTGCGGGTCATGCCCCATTGCTGGCGCGCCCGTTTCGAGCGACCGCGCGGCGTGACAACGACGGCGTCGCTGTCCACCGTGATGGTGACATCGTCGGTGGCATTGAAGCTGCGGGCACCCTTGGGGCCCTTTACTTCGATGGTTTGGCCGGAAACCGAGGCTGTGACACCCGACGGCAACGCGACCGGTCTTTTTCCGATACGTGACATCTGGCTCTCCTCAGAACACCGTGCACAGCACTTCGCCGCCCACGTTCGCGCTGCGCGCGTTCGCGTCCGACATCACACCGCGCGGGGTCGATACGATGGAAACACCCAGACCCTGGCGGACCTGCGGGATTTCGCGGGACCCGGAATACACCCGGCGGCCCGGCGTCGAAACGCGCTTGAGCTCGCGGATGACCGGGGCACCTTCGTAATATTTCAGGCTGATTTCGATCGCCGGGTGGCCCCTGGTGTCCGAAGTATGTTCATAACCGCGGATATAGCCTTCGTCAGCCAGCACATCCAGCACCCAGGCCCGCAGCTTCGAGCCGGGGGTCATGACGGTGGACTTGCCGCGCATCGAGGCGTTGCGGATGCGGGTCAGCATATCGCCGAGAGGATCATTCATGTTCTAAACCCTCCTTACCAGCTGGACTTGACCAGACCGGGGATCTGGCCAGCCGAGCCAAGATCACGCAGGGCGATCCGGCTCACTTTGAGTTTGCGATAGTAGGCGTGCGGGCGTCCGGTCAGCTGACAGCGGTTGTGAAGCCGCGTGGCCGAGCTGTTGCGGGGCAGCTTGGCCAGTTTCAGCCGTGCCTTGAAGCGCTCTTCCATCGGGCGCGCCTGGTCATTGGCGATTTCCTTCAGCGCCACGCGCTTGGCGGCATACTGGTCAACCAGCTTCTGCCGCTTTTTCTCGCGTTCGATCATCGCTTTCTTTGCCATGTCGTCGGTCCTCAGCTGTTGAAGGGCATGTTGAAATGCTTCAACAGCGCCTTGGCTTCTGCGTCCGTCGACGCGGTGGTGCAGATCACGATATCCATGCCCCAGACTTCATCGACCTCGTCGAAGTTGACCTCGGGAAACACGATATGTTCCTTGATCCCGCAGGCATAATTGCCGCGGCCGTCAAAGCTTTTGCCCGACACGCCGCGAAAGTCGCGGACACGAGGCATGGCCACCGTGACGAGGCGGTCAAGGAAATCATACATGCGGTCGCCGCGCAGGGTGACCTTGGCGCCCAGCGGCATGCCTTCGCGAACCCGGAAACTGGCGATGGACTTCTTGGCCATGGTCACCAGGGCCTTCTGACCGGCAATGGCCGTCAGGTCTTCCTGGGCCGACTTGGCCTTCTTGCTGTCCTTGACCGCTTCCGAGCCGCAGCCGATGTTGAGAACGATCTTCTCAAGCCGCGGGATCTGCATGTCGTTGCTGTAGGCGAATTCTTCCTTCATGGCCGCGCGAATGGTGTCGCGATAGCTGGCCTTCAGGCGCGGGGTATAGCTGGCAGCATCAAGCATCGATGATGTCTCCCGTTGACTTGGCAAAGCGCACCTTCTTGCCGTCTTCCTCGCGAAAGCCGACGCGGGTGGGTTTGCCGTTGGCATCCAGCAGTGCGAGGTTCGACAGATCCATCGGCATTGCCTGGGGGATACGACCGCCTTGCGCCGTCTGGGTCTGGCGGCGGTGGCGGATGGCGATGTTGATGCCGTCGACGATGGCCTTGCCGTCGCCGGGCATCACCCGAGAGATTTCACCCTCTTTGCCCCGGTCCTTGCCGGCCAGCACGACGACCTTGTCGCCCTTGCGGAGTTTCGCAGCCATTACAGCACCTCCGGAGCGAGCGAGATGATCTTCATGAAGTTCTTCGCGCGCAGCTCGCGAACCACCGGTCCGAAGATTCGGGTGCCAATCGGTTCGTTGTTGTTGTTGAGGATGACGGCAGCGTTGCGATCAAAGCGGATCGCGGTGCCGTCTTCGCGGCGCACTTCCTTGGCGGTGCGCACGACGACGGCCTTGCGGACATCGCCTTTCTTCACGCGACCGCGCGGAATGGCCTCTTTCACCGAAACGACGATGACATCGCCGACCGATGCATAGCGGCGGTGCGAGCCGCCTAGGACCTTGATGCACTGAACCCGGCGTGCGCCGGAGTTGTCAGCAACATCCAGATTGGTCTGCATCTGGATCATGGGTTTCTCCCGACCTGTGGGGCCGCCTGTTTAGGACCTTGGACCCCAGGGTTTCGATCAAACCAGGTTGTGACGGCCTATTCGGCAATCACCTCCCAGCGTTTGCTTTTCGACACCGGCGCGCATTCCTGTATGCGGACACTGTCGCCGGCCTTGAACGTGTTTTCCGGATCGTGGGCCCGGTATTTCTTTGACTTCCGGATGGTCTTTTTCAGAACCGGATGCGTGAACCGGCGCTCGACCGAAACGGTGACGGTCTGGGCGTTGGCGTCAGAGGTGACGGTGCCTTGAAGGATACGCTTGGGCATGTCGATCAGGCCTCCTGAGCGGCCGCAGCGGCCTTTTCGTTCAATACGGTGTTGACACGGGCGACATCGCGGCGGACCTGCCGCACCCGGGCCGTGTTTTCCAGCTGGCTGGTGGCTTGCTGAAAGCGGAGGTTGAAGGCCTCTTTCTTCAGCTGGGCAAGCTGATCGCGCAGCTGGTCCGGCGTCTTGTCGCGCAGTTCATTGGCGTCCATCGCCATTCTTCCTTTTTCAACGTCACCGGCGGGCCCTTGCGTGTCGCGCCATGCGGACACAAGCGGTCACCCGAATCCCGGTGGAGCAGGTGTGAGAGCGCCCAATAGACCGCTGGCGTGGGGGTGGCAAGGACAATCTGCGTGGACGCCCGGGCCGCCGCGCCGCGCAGGGCCGGCGGCAAGGTCCGGCCCGGGGCGCTGTTGCCGACAAGGGCGCGGCGCACCGCCTCAGGCCGCGAGCCTAAAGCCGCGACAACAGTTTCTGACCTGCCCCCCTTTACAGACCCCGAATCCATGCTATCTAATGTTCGTTAGATTTTCTCGATCAGCCGAAAGATACCCTCATGACCTCGAAACACGCGATCACAATCAATGCCACAGCCGACCATGCCTGGAAGGTCATCGGAGACGACTTTGTCGCCGTCGACAAATGGATGGCCGCCAACCCAACCGCGGATACGTTGCAAGGCCCCGCGTTGCCCGGCGCCCCCGCCCGGGGTCGCAATTCCTATATGATCAAGAAGTTCCAGCCGTTGTATCAGGAAGAGCTGATCACTGCCTATGACCCGGCCAACCGGTCGGTCAGCACGCAGGTCACGCTGCGCAAGGGCCCAAGGCTGATGCCGTTGCTGGGTTATGATGCCAAGGTCACGGTAACCGCCATCGACGCGGGGTCCTGTACGATCTCGTACGAAGGCACGGCGCGCACGAAGTGGTTTTCGGCCCCCATGAAGCGCATGTTGACCAAAAGCATGCATGCGGGGTTTCTGCGCGGGTTGGAGGAACTGGCGCATTTCATCGAAACCGGCGAGCCACATCCGCGCAAGGTAGAGAAAATCAAGTCCGAAGCCTTGCTGGCAGCGTGAATATTTGCCTGACTGCCCCCGGACAAACCGGGGGCACAACCATCACCGAACCGTCGATCAGGGACAGGCTGCAAACCGCCGCGACCGAGCTGTTCGCCGAACAGGGCTTTGCCGGAACGTCGGTGCGCGAAATCTGCGCCCGGGCCGATGCCTCGGTCCCGATGATCAGCCACTATTTCGGCAGCAAGAAGGGGCTTTTCGACAGGATCGTCGGGCAGTTGTCGGGCGACGTCTTTGACGTGCCGGTGCGTCTGCTTGGCGGTGAGCTGAAATCGCGCGACGAGTTTCTGACCAAGCTGGAATTGTTCATCTCGGAAACCTTCAACGCGCTGGTGTCGCTGGCGCCGGTGTTCCGCATCATCACCCGCGAAGGTGGCGCGTTTGCCGACATGACCAAGGTCAAGGACGCCCTGGCCGGGTTTCTGACCCAGGCGCAGGCGCGGGGATTTCTGCGCGCCTCGCTGCGGCCCGAGCTGACCACCAGCCTGGTGCTGGACCGGTTGGGCAATCAGGTGCTGTTTGCCGTCAAATTCAGCGACACCGCGCCAAGCGTTCTGACGGATAGCGATCTGAGGGCCGAATGGCTGGCGGCCAATACCGATGTCTTGCTGTTCGGTCTGGCTGGCGAATAACCCGCCGGCGTCTTTTCCCGCGCCACGCCGCAGGGTCGTGTCGGCAGGTTCCTGACCCGGCCCCGGACGCTGGCGGCCGCGCTGTCCCCGCTGATCCGGGCATTGCCGTCTCTGGAACCGACCAACGCGCCCCGCTGGGCCGGTCAGGACATAAGGCCGAGCTGACGCGCGATGGTGGCGCTGTCGTAATAGTCGCGGCCTTCGACCACCTGCCCGTCCCTGACGCGCATGACCGAGCAATAGCGCAGGTCGGCCCGCTTGCCGGTGGGCTGGAAATCGCCCAGCGACGACCGCAGCACGCCGGTGTGGGTGCCGGTATTGCGAAACTCGACCACCGCCCATTCGCCGTCGGTCGCCACCATCACGTTTTCGACCTTGCACAGGCCGTCGGGGAAGGCTTCGCGCCAGCGTTCGTAGTCTTGCCTGTAGGCCGCCTTGCCGGGCAGGCTTTCGCCGCGGGCCACGTCCTCGAAGGCGCAGTCGTCGGCGATCACGGCCATGCCGCGTTCGGGGTCACGCATGTCCCAGCTTTCGTGGAACTGGCGCACGATTTTTTCGGTCGGGTGCATTGAGGGAGCCTTTGTTGCGGGTTGCCGGCGCCAAGCATGCGCGAAAGCGGCGGCACGACGCAAGCCGGGATGACTGGCCGTGGCCATGGGGGCGCTGCCCCCTCTGCGCCTGCGGCGCATTCACCCCCGAGGTATTTGCAAAGCCAAAGAAGCCAAGTGGACGGTTCAATTGGCGAGCCGGCTGCCCTAGGCTGGGCGGTGGGAGGCGCCGATGACGGACGATATAAAGTCGATGCAGCTTTATCCGCGCGCGGCGCGGGTGCTGGCCGACCTGGCGGCGGCGGGCCATGGCGACGGGCCGGTGCCGGTGGCCGAGTTGAACCGGTTCGACCAGTTGCATTACCATGGGACCGAGGCGCTGGACGTGGCGATTGCCGCGCTGGGGCTGGGCGCGGACGACCGGCTGCTGGAGGTTGGCGCGGGCTGGGGCGGATGCGCGCGTTACCTGGCCCATGCGACCGGCGCCCATGTGACAGCGGTCGAGTTGCAGGACGACTATGACGCCATCGGCCGCGAGTTGACGGCGCGGGCCGGGCTGGGCCGGCAGGTCGACCATGTGCGGGCCGATTTTCTGGACTGGCCGGGGCCGGAGCAGCGGTTTGACCACGCGGCCAGTTGGCTGGCGCTGTTTCACATTCCGCAGCGTGCGACTTATCTGGCCCGCCTGCATGACATGCTGCGCCCCGGCGGACAGCTTCTTGTCGAGGACCTGTGGCTGCGCGCGCCGCCCCCGGCCGGCGAGGCCGCAGATTTCCGGGCACAGCTGTTTCCCAACTCGCTGGTCGGCTGGGACGCATATGGCGCGACCCTTTCGGCGGCCGGTTTCGACATCTTGCGCCTTGACGACATGACCGCCGACTGGGCGGATTTTACCGCTGCGCGGCTGGCGGCTTTCGGGGCGGCGCGGGCCGATTACACGCGGGTGCACGGGGCCGATGGCTATGCGGCGATCGCGCAGTTTTTCGACAAGATGGCCGGCTATTTCGCGCGCGGCATCGTCGGCGGACTGCGGGTTTGCGCCCGGCGTCGGCCGGATGCGGGCGGGCGCCATGGCGTATCGCGATCAACCTGAATCACCCGACGCTGCCGGTATTCCTGAATTTCAGCGCGTCAGGCGGTGCCGCGCGTGGATCATGCCGAACCCGAGCCGGACTGGCTGTCCAGAAGGCCGTGGAGGAACAGGTCGAGGTTTGACCGGCACCAGCGGCCGCGGTAGGCGGCATCGGCGGCGATGTCGAGGCCGGTGCTGGCCTTGATCCAGGGGGCGAACTGCACCTGGTTGATGATCCGGTCGAGGATGGCGCCAGAAATCATCGACGTGTCGACCTGGGCCCGCACGATGCCAAGGGACTGCGCCTCTTCGAGGAATTTCACCAGCCGGTCCAGAAAGGCCGTCAGCGTTGCCAGTTGCAACTGTTCGCGCAGGGCCATCATCATCGTGGCCCGTTCAGCGAGGCAGGCCTCGAGCGTGGTCTGGATAACCAGTTCGAGCCGCGCGCACAGATCATCGCGCGACCGGGCCGGCATTTCCAGCAGGCGCAGGGGCACGACATAGACACTTTCGTCGAACCGGGCGGCGATGGCGTCGTGCAGCCCGTCCTTGTTGCCGAAGTAATGGTGGATCATGTTGATGCCGGTGCCGGCTTCCTTGCAGATTTCGCGAACCGACACGCCGTCAAAGCCTTTGGCGGCGGAAAGGCGCGCGGCGGCGGCGATCAGCCGCTCGCGCGCCGGCGGCCTGTGGCTGCCGTCGCCGGCCGGGGAACGCGGCGTTTTGTTGTCCTTGCCCATTGCTCACCCCGCGCCGCATGTGCTGTGCCGGCAGCCTAGACCGCGACCGGCGTCGGCTCAACCGGGCGAGCCGTTGGCGGGACTTCTGTTCGATCTGGGGCAGAAAGACGCGAATGATCTTTGCGAAGTTCCGGCCGATGACGGGCAGGATCGATGCTGTTGCGGGTCTCGACGTGGCGCACGAACCCCGGCAGTCCGTCGCCGATCTGGAAGGCCGGTGTGCGTCCGGGTCGATCGTTGACCGTCGGCCTTTTCGCGGATCATGCCACAGCCGATGGCGGTGTGGCCTGGGTTTCGACGGCCCTCTCCTTGCCTTCGCGATCCATTAAATCTGACATTCGTTTCACTCGTCAGGCACAGCCCGGCGTCGCCCGGGCCTCGCCTTCCGCCACTGGCTCGGGTATCAGCCGCCGTATGAGCGAGATTTCATCCCTGTTCGTGACCCGTCTGTACCGCGCGGCACTGGACGCATTCGGCGACCCCGTGGACCCGCACGAGATGCAAGCGTCCTGCCTGTCGATTGCCGAAGATGACGGCGCCGGACAGGATTGGTGCGAGGCCAACGGGTATGCCGGCTATACCAGCTATGCCTCGCTGACCGACCTGCCCTGGCGTTTTCCGATCTTTCAGGACCTGGTCAGGGCGCTCGACCACCATGTTGCGGCATTCGCCGACGCGCTGGCGTTCGATCTGGACGGCCGGGCGCTGGAGTTGGAGGACCTGTGGATCAACATCCTGCCCGAAGGCGGCAGTCACACGGCCCATATTCATCCGCATTCGGTGATTTCGGGCACCACCTATGTGGCCATGCCCGAGGGCGCCAGCGCGCTGAAGCTGGAGGACCCGCGCCACGCCATGATGATGGCCGCACCGCCCCGGCGCGCCGACGCGCCGCGCGAATTGCAAAGCTTTGTTTATGTCACGCCCAAGGTCGGCGAGGTGCTGTTGTGGGAAAGCTGGCTGCGCCACGAGGTGCCGATGAACATGGCCGAAGACGACCGCATCTCGGTCAGTTTCAACTACCGCTGGGGCTAGACCAACGCGTCATGCGAAAAGCCTGAACCACCTGACGCTGCGCGAAATTCAGGGATTCAACCCGATTGGTGATACATGATGTTTCACGCAAATTGGCCAACGTCCTAGGTCGCGCGGCGGTTGCGGCGCCGTCCGTTCCCGCAAACACAGATATTTACAGGCGTTGCCGACCCCTCTAGTCTTTCCGGATATTTCGAAAGACGATTTTTGGAGGGCACGTTTTGAAGAAATCTGACTATGCAATTGCAGGCACGGGGTCGGGATATTGGTTCGACTGGATTCGTCTGGGCACGTTCGCAAACAACCGGCTGGTCGGCGACGCGCTTGTCGCGGTCATCAAGGACGACGGCACAACGGTTCTGAACAACGACCTGCTGATCGGGAATCTTGGTGGCGACGAGCTTTACGGCGACGCGATCATCTTGGCGTATGATCCGACTGGCGACGGCGACGCGAGCCTGACCTTTGGTGACGACACGCTAATTGACTATCACCAGGTCATCTGGGGCGGAAACACGTTTTACGGCGACGCGTCCGAGGTCAGCATCTCGGTCACCGACAGCAACATAGACGATGCCGTGATCTCGTTCGGCAATGACCGGCTGGTTTCCGGTGGCAAGTTCGTAACGTATTACAGCTATGGCGACGGCTATGACCTTTACGCCTATTTCGCCGGCAACTCTGGCGAAGCGCGGGTCGAGACTGGCGACGATTACATCCGGGGCGGCTATTACATCGTGGGTGATTTCGAGTATGCCAGCGTGATGGGCGATCAGGGCAGCAAGCCCGTCGTCGTCTTTGGCAACGATGTCATCATCGGCACCGCCGAGACTGAGGTTATCTATGGCGACGTGTATCTTGTGGCCACCGACGCCGACACCAAGCTGGTCTTTGGCAGCGATGTCATCATCGGTGGCGCAGGCGACAACACGCTGATCGGAGACTATGACTGGTATACGTCAATAACCTCGTTCATCTACCCCGAAGGCCAGGTCGTCTATGGTTATGACACCTTCGTCTTCTCGGGCGATTTCGGCGACGATCTGGTCTGGGACTTCGGGTCCGGGCAGGACGTCCTGCGGTTCGAAGGCTTCGGCAGGCTCGGGTTCGACGACCTCGATATCTCGGTTGTCAACAAGTCGGTCGGATTTTCGGACTTTGACAGCGTGGTGATATCGCTTGAGGCTTATGGCGGCGGCACGGTCACCTTGCTGGACGTGGCCGAGCTGACCGCGGCCGACGTGGTCTTTGCCTGACATGGCATGCGCCGGCGTCGCCGGCGTCTGGGTCGCGACGCTTGCGTTGCGCGGCCGCAGAAGCGACCTCTGCGTCCGCACCGGGCCGTGCATCGACAAAAAAAGCCCCCGCCAGACGGCGGGGGCTGAATTTCGTCGTTCGCAGGATGGGCGCGGTTGCACCCACGTCCTTACCAGTCTTCGCGCATCACCGTGCGGGTCTTGACCGGCAGCTTCATCGCGGCAAGGCGCAGGGCCTCGCGGGCGATGGGTTCGCTGACACCGTCGATCTCGAACATCACGCGGCCGGGCTTGACCTTGCAGGCCCAGTAATCGACCGACCCCTTGCCTTTACCCATCCGGACTTCGACCGGCTTGGACGTGACCGGCACATCGGGGAAGATCCGGATCCAGACCCGGCCCTGACGCTTCATGTGGCGCGTCATGGCCCGGCGGGCGGCTTCGATCTGGCGGGCGGTAACTCGCTCGGGTTCGGTCGCCTTCAGGCCAAAGGTGCCAAAGTTCAGGTCAGACCCGCCCTTTGCCTCGCCCTTGATACGGCCCTTGTGCTGCTTGCGGAATTTTGTCCGCTTCGGCTGAAGCATCTGTCAATCCTCCTCAGCGACGGCCGCCGGCGCCACGGGGCGCGGGACCATCCTGGATTTCCTGCTGGCGGCGATCGCGGGCCGAGGGATCATGTTCCATGATCTCGCCCTTGAAGATCCACACCTTGATGCCGATGATGCCATAAGGCGTCTTGGCTTCGGCCAGCGCATAGTCGATGTCGGCGCGCAGCGTGTGCAGGGGCACGCGGCCCTCGCGATACCACTCGGTGCGCGCGATCTCGGCGCCGCCAAGGCGGCCGGCGACATTCACGCGGATACCCAGCGAGCCCATGCGCATTGCGTTCTGAACGCCCCGCTTCATCGCACGGCGAAAGCTGACCCGACGCTCAAGCTGCTGGGCGATGGATTCGGCCACCAGCTGGGCGTCAAGCTCGGGCTTGCGCACTTCGACGATGTTCAGGTGCAGTTCGCTGTCGGTCATCTGCGCCAGTTTCTTGCGCAGCACCTCGATATCGGCGCCCTTCTTGCCGATGATCACGCCCGGACGCGCGGTGTGCACGGTCACCCGGCATTTGCGATGCGGACGCTCGATGATGATCTTCGAGATGCCGGCCTGCTTGCATTCGTCCTTGATGAACGCGCGCATGCGCAGATCTTCCAGAAGAAGATTGCCGTAATCCTTGGTGTCGGCGTACCAGCGGCTGTCCCAGGTGCGGTTGACCTGAAGTCGCATGCCGACCGGGTTTACTTTGTGACCCATTATGCCTGCTCCTCGACCTGGCGGACCTTGATGGTGAGTTCCGAAAACGGCTTGTTGATACGGCCATAGCGGCCCCGTGCCCGGGGACGGCCGCGCTTCATGACCAGGTTCTTGCCAACGAAGGCCTCGGCGACGATCAGTTCGTCAACATCAAGATTGTGGTTGTTCTCGGCATTGGCGATCGCCGACTGAAGGCATTTCTTCACGTCGTCCGAGATACGCTTTTTCGAGAAGGTCAGATCGGCCAGCGCCTTGTCGACCTTCTTGCCACGGATGAGACCGGCGACCAGGTTCAGCTTTTGCGGACTGGTGCGCAGCATGCGGACCTTGGCCATCGCTTCGTTCTCGGCCACGCGGCGGGGATTTCTTTCCTTGCCCATGACTTATTTCCGCTTCGCTTTCTTGTCCGCCGCATGCCCATAATAGGTGCGGGTCGGAGCGTATTCGCCAAATTTCTGACCGATCATGTCCTCGGTCACGTTGACCGGGATATGTTTGCGCCCGTTGTAGACCCCGAAGGTCAGACCAACGAACTGCGGCAGAATGGTGGACCGGCGCGACCAGATCTTGATGACCTCCTTGCGGCCTGAATCCCGGCTTTTCTCGGCCTTCTTGAGCACATAGGCGTCAACGAAGGGCCCTTTCCAAACGGAACGTGCCATCTATCAGCGCCCCTTCTTCTTGGCGTGGCGCGAGCGAATGATCATCTTCGACGACGCCTTGTTCTTGTTACGGGTGCGGGCACCCTTGGTCGGCTTGCCCCAGGGGGTCACCGGATGACGACCGCCCGAGGTGCGGCCTTCGCCGCCGCCGTGGGGGTGATCGATGGGGTTCATGACAACACCGCGCACGCTGGGCCGTTTGCCCATGTGGCGGCTGCGACCGGCCTTGCCGAAATTCTGGTTCGAATTGTCGGGGTTCGACACCGCGCCAACCGTGGCCACGCATTCCTGACGCACCATGCGCAGTTCGCCCGAGCTCAGCCGGATCTGGGCATAACCACCGTCGCGACCCACGAACTGGGCATAGGTGCCCGCCGCGCGCGCGATCTGGCCACCCTTGCCGGGCTTCATCTCGATGTTATGAACGATGGTGCCGATGGGCATGCCCGAAAAGGGCATCGCGTTGCCGGGTTTGATGTCGGCCTTTTCCGCGGCCACCACCTTGTCGCCAACAGCCATCCGCTGCGGGGCCAGGATATAGGCCTGTTCGCCATCGGTATACTGCACCAGCGCGATAAAGGCGGTGCGGTTGGGGTCATATTCGATCCGGACAACCACCGCTTCGACGTCGCGCTTGGCGCGCTTGAAGTCGACGATGCGGTAAAGCCGCTTCGCTCCGCCACCACGGCGGCGCATCGTGATCCGTCCGGTATTGTTCCGGCCACCGTTTTTCGACAAGCCCTCGGTGAGGGACTTGACCGGTCGGCCTTTCCAAAGCTCCGAACGGTCGATCAGCACCAGCCCGCGCTGGCCCGGCGTCGTCGGTTTGTACGACTTGAGTGCCATGCTTTCTGTCTTCCGTCTGCTTTGCGGGCGTTCAGCCCAGCTATGTTTGTGAGGGCCGCGCCCCCAAAGAGCACCACCCCGGACGAATCCGGGGTGCGTGCGATGCGGGTCAGTATCAGGTGGCTTGGGGGGTGGCAAGGGCCGGTGCGCGCGCGGCGCGTCCTTGGCCATGGACAGGCCCGGCGCAGGACGGATTTTACCCAGCCATCCCGTCCAATGGCGCACAATAGCAAAACACAACTAATAGTCCGTCGTGTAACAATGAGACTGTCATTGGCCCACTTGATTTTTGTCAGGACAACGCGCAATTCTCTCTCGGAAAGGAGCCGAGCGAAATGGCAGCAAAGACATCCGCAACCGTTACGCGAAGCCCCACGGCGGGAAAGTTCACGGTGCGCAAAGAAGGTGGCGGCACAACCGAACACTCCTCTGGCAAGAACACGCCCAAGACCGTTAGCGTTTCCATTTCCAAAAACAGGGACGCTCTCAAGCGGTTGGCGGATCGCTAAGCGGCACTATCTCGTCAATTTGGGCGATGTTCTGGAAGCTCACGAACAATCTCTCGAGGCGTTTGGTGGGTTGCCGGGAATATGTAATCTGGACTCTATCCTCGGGGCCATTGGCCGACCCTATCACGGCTACCACCGCTCCATACATGCAAAAGCCGCGGCCTTGCTGCACGCGATAGCGACGTCGCATGGGTTCATTGATGCGAACAAGCGTACCGCTTGGCTGTCGGCGGAAACTCTGATCGCAAATAGCGACTATACTCTGACTCTCTGCCAAGGGGATCGGATCGATGACGTTGTCGTCGATGTTGTGACAGGGGCTATGTCGGAAAATGAACTGAAAAACTGGTTCAAGGATCGTATTTCCCGAGCCCCCAAAATGTGAAAGCCCCGCCGTTTGGCGGGGCTTCAATTCTTGCGTCCGACGACGATCAGAGCCCGGTGCTCACGTCGATCGTGTTGCCGTCTTCCAGCGTCACATAGGCCTTTTTCACGTCTTTGCGGCGGCCCATCTGGCCACGGAACCGCTTTTTCTTGCCCTTGGTGATGGTGGTGTTGACCGCCTTCACCTTGACGCCGAACAGCTGTTCCACCGCTTCCTTGATCTGCGGTTTGGCGGCATCGATCGCCACCTCGAAGACGACCGCGCCATTTTCCGAGGCCATGGTGGCCTTTTCGGTGATGACCGGCTTGCGGATCACGTCGTAATGTTGTGGTTTCGCGCTCATTTCAGACGCTCCTCCAGGGCTTCGACGCCGGCCTTGGTGATGACCAGGGTGTCGCGGCGCAGGATGTCATAGACGTTGGCGCCGACCGAGGGCAGCACGTCCAGCCCGTCGATGTTGGCCGCGGCGCGGGCAAACTCTTCGTTCACCTGTGCCCCGTCGATGACAAGCGCACGCTTCCAGCCCAGGTCACGGATCTGCTTGGCCAGGGCGGCCGTCTTGCCGGCCGAGGCAGCCTCGTCGATGATCACCAGCGAACCGTCCTTGGCTTTCGACGACAGCGCGTGACGCAGACCCAGCTTGCGGAACTTCTTGGTCAGGTCATGACCGTGATCGCGCGGGGTCGGGCCCTTGTAGACGCCACCCTTGCGGAAGATCGGCGCCTTGCGCGAGCCGTGCCGAGCGCCGCCCGTGCCCTTCTGACGATAGATCTTCTTGGTCGAATAGCTGACCTCGGACCGGGTCTTGGCCTTGTGGGTGCCGGCCTGCGCGCCGTTGCGCTGCCAGCGGACCATGCGGTGCAGAATGTCGGCGCGGGGTTCCAGGCCGAAGATCTCGTCACCCAGGTCCACCGAACCGGCCTTGCCGCCGTCCAGTTTGATCACATCCAGTTTCATTCGTCCGCGCCTCCTTCAGGTGCGTCGGCCACGGGGGCCTCGGCCGACTTCAGCGCCGCGGGGTACACAGTCTGTTCGGACGCCGGCTTTTTCACCGCATCCTTGATGGTCACCCAGCCGCCTTTCGAGCCCGGAACCGCGCCCTTGATCATGATCAGGCCACGGTCGGCATCGGTGCGGACGACCTGCAGGTTCTGCGTGGTCACCCGCGCAGCGCCCATGTGGCCGGCCATCTTCTTGCCCTTGAACACGCGGCCCGGGTCCTGACACTGACCGGTCGAACCGTGCGAACGGTGGCTGATCGACACGCCGTGCGTGGCGCGCAGACCGCTGAAGTTGTGCCGCTTCATGGCACCGGCAAAGCCCTTGCCGATCGAGGTGCCGCACACGTCGACGAACTGGCCCTCGAAATAGTGGTTGGCGGTGATTTCCTCGCCCACGCCGATCAGGTTTTCCGAGGCAACCCGGAATTCCGCAACCTTGCGCTTGGGCTCGACCTTGGCGGTCGCGAAATGCCCGCGCATGGCCTGGCTGGTGCGTTTGACCTTGGCCGTGCCGGCCCCGAGCTGAACGGCGTTGTAGCCATCCTTGTCGGCGGTCCGCTGGGCCACGACCTGCAACTTGTCGAGTTGAAGAACGGTCACAGGAATCTGTTTGCCGTCTTCCATGAACAGCCGGGTCATCCCGACTTTCTTGGCGATCACTCCGGAACGCAGCATCATCCCGCCCCCCTCAGACCTTGATCTCGACATCCACGCCGGCCGCGAGGTCGAGCTTCATCAGCGCGTCCACGGTCTGCGGGGTCGGGTCGACGATGTCCAAAAGCCGCTTGTGCGTGCGGATTTCGAACTGGTCGCGCGACTTCTTGTCGATATGCGGCCCGCGAAGGACCGTGAACTTTTCGATCTTGTTGGGCAGCGGGATCGGACCACGAACCTGGGCGCCCGTGCGCTTGGCCGTGTTCACGATTTCCTGCGTGCTGGCGTCCAGCACCCGGTAATCGAACGCCTTCAGGCGAATACGGATGTTCTGGCTATGAATGGCCATCTTGTCATCCCCTATCAGGGCATTTCAGTTGAGAGGAGGAACGACGACCATCGCCGTTCCTCGTCGAACCATTTGTTTCCGAGCGCCCGTTCAGGGGCACCCGCCCGCGTCAGTCCAGCGATTACTCGATGATTTTCGAGACGACGCCGGCGCCGACGGTGCGGCCGCCTTCGCGGATGGCGAAGCGCAGTTTTTCTTCCATGGCGATCGGGCAGATCAGCTCGACCTTGAAGGACACGTTGTCGCCCGGCATCACCATTTCCGTGCCCTCGGCCAGCGTCACCGTGCCGGTCACGTCCGTGGTGCGGAAGTAGAACTGCGGCCGGTAGTTGGCAAAGAACGGCGTGTGGCGGCCGCCCTCTTCCTTGGTCAGGATGTAGGCCTCGGCCTCGAACTTGGTGTGCGGCGTCACCGAACCCGGCTTGCACAGCACCTGCCCACGCTCGACACCGTCACGGTCGACACCGCGCAGCAGCGCGCCGATGTTGTCGCCGGCCTCGCCACGGTCCAGAAGCTTGCGGAACATCTCGACACCGGTGCAGGTCGTCGTCCTGGTGTCGCGGATGCCGACGATCTCGATCGGGTCACCGACGTTGATCACCCCACGCTCGACGCGCCCCGTCACAACCGTGCCACGCCCCGAGATCGAGAACACGTCCTCGATCGGCAGCAGGAAGGGCTGGTCAACCGGACGCTCGGGCGTCGGGATATAATCGTCAACCGCCGCCATCAGTTCGCGGATCTTGGCCTCGCCGATGTCGGGGTTGTTCCCCTCCATCGCCGCCAGCGCCGAACCCGAGATGATCGGGATGTCGTCGCCCGGGTATTCGTAGGCGTCCAGAAGCTCGCGAACTTCCATCTCGACCAGCTCGAGCAGCTCTTCGTCGTCGACCTGGTCGACCTTGTTGAGGAACACCACCAGCGCCGGAACGCCAACCTGACGCGCCAGAAGAATATGCTCGCGCGTTTGCGGCATCGGGCCGTCAGCCGCGTTCACAACCAGGATCGCGCCGTCCATCTGCGCCGCGCCCGTGATCATGTTCTTCACATAGTCCGCGTGGCCCGGGCAGTCGACATGCGCATAGTGACGGTTGTCGGTCTCGTATTCCACATGCGCCGTCGAGATCGTGATCCCGCGCGCCTTTTCTTCCGGCGCACCGTCGATCTGGTCGTAAGCCTGGAATTCGCCGAAATACTTGGTGATCGCCGCCGTCAGCGTCGTCTTGCCATGGTCAACATGGCCAATCGTGCCAACATTCACATGCGGTTTCGTACGTTCAAACTTTGCCTTCG
>CAYYMJ010000047.1:0-20796 GCA_964472855.1 uncultured Rhodobacterales bacterium
TAGACAATGTGCCCGAGCCGCGGCAGCGCCGCGGCCGCCCGCACGACCACGACCATCGCGGCCTGTGACCCGCAAGGCACAGCCGCGGGGCCGTCTGCGTCATTCCGACGCATTCACGCTTGAGCACCCGCAAGCCCCGGACTAACAGCAGCCCACCCGTGCACCCGCAAACCAAGGAGGCGACCGCATGAACAGTATGTTTGATCAACTCGCCGGCGGATGGCACGGAGCCTGCGCAGCACGCCAAAGCTGACCTGCTGACGCGCCGGCCGGGCCACGCCCGGCCAATCCCGACAGTCTGAACGTTGTCCGCGCCTGGCGCGGGCCGGGCGCTGTCGTTTTCGCAACCAACCGCAAGGGACCGGTTCGCGCGCCTGGCGTGCAGCCGGCAAGCAACCATGACCCACGTCGATACCAACATTGTCCCCAACACCGGCGCCGACACGATCGCGGCCACGATTTCCCGCCATGGCGCCGGCGCCGTTCTGGCCGCCGCGCTGGTGGCGCTGATCCGGCCGCCGCCGCGCGGCATCCCGTTGGGTCCGATGGACCTGAGCGGGCATCTGCGGCGCGACATCGGCCTGGCGTCGGCCCGGCCGGCCCGCGCCACGCGCCGCGCCTGAACGGTCTGGTCACGGCAGCCGCCGCTTGACCGGGCCCGCGCCCCCGGCCTATGCCCATGCGGCATTCAGGCCCGGGGGCGCGCATGCTCGACACCGATCACGACGACATTCATCCGCTGTTTCACGGCGCGCCGTCGACGACCGGCTTTCGCAAGCTGCGCAAGCGTATCGTCCGCCAGACCCGCGAGGCGATCGGGCAATATGGCATGGTCGAGCGCGGCGCCCGCTGGCTGGTGTGCCTGTCGGGCGGCAAGGACAGCTATACCTTGCTGGCGGCATTGACCGAATTGCAGTGGCGCGGCCTGCTGCCGGTCGACATTCTTGCCTGCAACCTTGACCAGGGTCAGCCGGGCTTTCCGGCCACGGTGCTGCCGGCGTTTCTGGCGCGCATGGGCGTGGCGCACCGGATCGAGTATCAGGACACCTATTCCGTTGTCATGGACAAGATCCCGCAGGGGCGCACGTTTTGCGCCCTGTGCTCGCGCCTGCGCCGGGGCAACCTGTACCGGGTCGCGCGGGAAGAGGGATGTTCGGCCGTGGTGCTGGGGCATCATCGCGATGACATTCTGGAAACCTTTTTCATGAACCTGTTCCACGGCGGCCGCCTGGCCACCATGCCGCCGAAGCTGGTCAATGAAGAGGGCGACCTGTTCGTCTATCGCCCGCTGGCGCATGTGGCCGAGGCCGATTGCGACCGCTTTGCGCGGGCGATGAACTATCCCATCATCCCTTGCGACCTGTGCGGCAGCCAGGACGGGTTGCAGCGCCAGCAGGTCAAGGCGATTCTGGATGGCTGGGAAAAGAACAGCCCCGGGCGGCGGCAGGTGATGTTCCGGGCGCTGATGAATGCCCGGCCGTCGCATCTGCTGGACCCGGCCCTGTTCGATTTCGCCGGGCTGGAGCGGTCGAAGGGCTAGGGGCGCGGGGTGGCGCCGCCGCGCGGCGGCGCGGGGGAAAAGGGGGCGCTGCCCCCTCTGCGCGGGTCCGCGCATTCACCCCCGGGATGTATTCGGACAGAAGTAGCGGCAAGGACGCCGGATCGTGACGTGCCGCGAGGTGCCGATGGCCAACGGTCGCGGCGAAACGGCTTGACCTTCCGGGCCTTGGACTGTTGAACCGGCCTGACCCCGGAAAGCCCAACAAAGGCAGGTTCGTTTGATGGACGACCAGAACAAGAATCTCATCCTTGCATCCGCTCTGAGCTTTGCGGTGATCCTCGTGTGGTTCGTGCTGTTCCCGCCGGAACAGACAACGCAGGACCCGGGGGCGACGACCGAGACGGTGACCGAGACGGTGCGGGCCGACAGCGGCGGCCAGGCGCCGGCCACGGCCGCGGCCGACAGCGGCGCCGGGACCGACGCCGTGGCGGCGACGGCGGCTGACGCCGTGCGGGTGGCCATCGATTCGCCCAGCCTGTCAGGCTCGATCTCGACCGAAGGGGGGCGGATCGACACCTTGTCGCTGAAGGACTATCGCGAAACGATCGAGCCCGGGTCGGCCAATGTGAATCTTCTGACGCCGGTGGGCAGCGACAACCCCTATTTCGTTCTGTTCGGCTGGGCGCCGGGTGGCACGCTGGAGTTGTCGGATGTTCCGGGGTCGTCCTCGGAATGGCAGATCGCCGCCGGAGACACGCTGTCGCCCGGCAATCCGGTCGAGCTGGTCTGGACCAACGGCGCCGGCCTGACGTTTCGGCGCACGATGTCGGTTGACGACAAGTTCATGTTCACGGTCACCCAGACGGTGAAAAACGCCACGGGCGCCACAGTGCGGCTGGCGCCCGAGGCCCGGATCGAGCGTATCGGCGAGCCGGCCAACCTGGAGGGCTTTTTCGTCCTGCACGAGGGGGCCATTCGTCAGGGCGACGAGAAGCGTGACTATCTGAAATACAAGGCCCTGCGCGGTTTCGACCGTGAAAGCGCCTGGACCTATGGCAGCAATATCGCCGACGCGGCCACGGTCAATGGTGGCGGATGGCTGGGCTTTACCGACCACTACTGGATGACGATGCTGGTGCCAGAGACCAGCGACGCCTATCAGTCGGTTCTGCAGTATGACACCGCCCGCGACACCTATCGCGCCATTGCGCGGCTGGCCACGGTCGAGGTTGGGCCCGGCGCCAGCGTCAGCGCCACCACCCGCGTTTATGCCGGCGCCAAGGAATGGGCGACGATCCGTGACTACCAGGACGAGGGCGGCATCGGCCAGTTCATCGACTCGATCGACTGGGGATGGTACTTTTTCCTGACCAAGCCGATCTTTGCGGTGCTGCATTTCCTGAATGGCCTGATTGGCAACATGGGTTGGTCGATCATCCTGTTGACCCTGGTCATCAAGGCGATCCTGTTTCCGCTGGCCTACAAGTCCTATTCCTCGATGGCGAAGATGAAAAAGCTTCAGCCGCAGATGGAAAAGCTGCGCGAGCGGGCCGGCGACGACCGGCAGAAGCTGCAGCAAGAGATGATGGCGATGTACAAGCGGGAAAAGGTCAATCCGGCGTCGGGTTGTTTGCCGCTGATCCTGCAGATCCCGATTTTCTTTTCGCTTTACAAGGTGATCTTTGTCACGCTCGAGTTGCGTCACGCGCCGTGGATCGGCTGGATACATGACCTGTCGTCGCCTGACCCGACCTCGATTCTGAACCTGTTCGGCCTGTTTTCATGGGCCCCGCCCGATGTGTCGTCGGTGTTCCATATCTTCTCGCTCGGGGTGCTGCCGATCCTGCTGGGCATTTCCATGTGGCTGCAGCAGAAACTGAACCCGGCGCCCACCGACGCGACGCAGGCGATGATCTTTGCCTGGCTGCCCTGGGTGTTCATGTTCATGCTGGGCCGCTTTGCCAGCGGGCTGGTGATTTACTGGATCGCCAACAACACCATCACCTTCACCCAGCAATATATCATCATGCGCATCCAGGGGCAGAAACCGGAAATCTTCAGCAACATCGCCTCTGGGTTCCGTCGCAAGAAGGCCGGCGGAAAGTGATGGCGTCGGTCGCCCAGATCTGGCGGCACCCGATCAAGTCGCACGGGGCGGAACGGCTGGACGAGACGGTGCTGCGCGCCGGGCAGACCGTGCCCGGCGACCGGCGCTGGGCGGTGGCGCACACGGCGGCCAACGCCAAGGACGGCGCGTGGTCGCCCTGTGTCAACTTCAGTCGCGGTGCCAAGGCGCCGGGGCTGATGGCGATGAGGTGCCGCTATGACGACCACAGCGGGCAGGTGTATCTGTCACATCCCGGCCTGGGCGACATCAGCCTTGACCCCGATACCGAGGGCGACGCCCTGATCGCATGGGCCGGCGGCCTGATCCCTGACGGACGCGCACAATCGGCCCGGGTGGTGCGCGCCGGTTCGGCCGGCATGACCGACAGCGACTGGCCCTCGGTCAGCCTGTTGAACCTGGCCAGCCTGCGGGCGCTGGGGCAACGGTTGGGGCAGACGCTGGACCCGCGGCGGTTTCGCGGCAACATCTGGCTGGACGGGCTGGCGCCGTGGGAAGAATTTGACTGGATCGGGCGGTCGGTGACGATTGGCGACGCCACACTCACGGTGCGCGAACGGATCACCCGCTGTCGGGCGACCATGGCCAACCCCGAGACAGGCCGCATCGACGCCGACACCCTGAGCGCGCTGGCCGAGGGCTGGGGCCACCGGGATTTCGGGGTCTATGCCACGGTCGACACCGGCGGCCGCGTGGCCGAAGGCGCCCTTGTGCGCGCCCTGCCATGAAGCTGCCGTTTCCCGTTGCCCGGCCCGAGCCTGACGATCTGGCCGACGGTCAGCGGCTGTTCGCGCCGGAAACCGGCTTTCTGAAGGGCGTTGTGGCGCTGGCGGGTCTGCCGCCGGCCGACCGCCCCGAGATTTGTTTTGCCGGGCGGTCCAACGTGGGCAAATCCAGCCTGATCAACGCGCTGACCGGTCACAAGGCGCTGGCGCGGGCGTCGAACACGCCGGGGCGGACCCAGGAAATCAACTATTTCACCCAGGGCGACGGGCTGTATCTGGTGGACCTGCCCGGCTATGGCTTTGCCAAGGCGCCGGTTGCGGTGGTCGAAAAGTGGCAGACGCTGTTGCGCGCCTATCTGGTGGGCCGCCAGACCCTGCGCCGGGCTTTCGTGTTGATTGACCATCGCCACGGGATCAAGTCGGTCGACCGCGAGATCCTGTCGATGCTGGATGCCGCCGCCGTGACCTTTCAGGTCGTGCTGACCAAGGCCGACAAGGTGGGCGAGCCGGCGCGCGCGGCGGTGCTGGAGCAGGTGCGCGAGACCTTGAACGCCCATGTCGCGGCCTTTCCCGAAATCATCGTGACATCGTCGGAAAAGGGCGAGGGCATTGCCGATCTGCGGGCGGTGATCGCTGGGTTGTGCCGGACCTGAACCGGCTCTTGAGGCGCCGCGCCGGCCCCTGTAGATCTGGGCGCCGCAAGGACCCGAGATGAGACAGCAAACCGCCATGAACCGCGACTGGATCGCCACCGCACGCACCCTGTCACAGGCGCTGCCCTATCTGCAGCGCTATGACGGGGCGACCGTTGTCATCAAGCTGGGCGGCCACGCCATGGGCAGCGCTGCGGGGCTGGAAAGCTTTGCTCGCGATGTCGTGCTGATGCAGCAGGTTGGCGTCAATCCGGTCATCGTTCACGGCGGCGGTCCGCAGATCAACCAGATGCTGGAACGGCTGAAGATCAAATCCGATTTCGTGCGCGGCAAACGGGTGACCGACGCCGCCACGGTCGAGGTCGTGGAAATGGTGCTGTCGGGGCAGGTCAACAAGCAGATCGTGCAGGCGATCAATGCCGAGGGTGGGCGCGCGGTCGGGCTGTCGGGCAAGGACGCCAGCCTGATGGTCTGCGAACAGACCGACCCCGAGCTTGGCTTTGTCGGCACGCCTGTCGAATTCAACCCCGGCTTTCTGCGCTCGCTGCACGCGGCCGGGATCATCCCGGTGATCGCCCCTATCGGTGCCGGGCGTGGCGGCGAGACCTTCAACGTCAACGGAGATACCGCGGCCGGCGCGATTGCGGCCGCTCTGCAGGCCGACCGGCTGCTGCTTTTGACCGATGTCGCCGGGGTCAAGAACGGCGCGGGCGACGTAGTGACCGAACTGAGCCCCGATCATGTGCGCACGCTGACCGCCGAGGGCGTCATCGCCGGTGGCATGATCCCCAAGACCGAAACCGCGCTGGCTGCAATTGACGGGGGCGTGCGGGCGGTGGTCATCCTGGACGGGCGCGCACCCAACGCCTGCCTGCTGGAACTTTTTACCGATCACGGCGCCGGCAGCCTGATACGCACCCCCAGATGAGCGTTGCCGCGCTGGAAACGGCCCTTGCGCGCCACGGGCTGACCGGCCTTGGCGCATTTCATACTCGTGCCGACGATGACCTTCCCGGCATTGGCACGTTGGTTCTGGTCGGCCCGGCCGAGCCCGGTTTCTGGGGGCATTTCACCGCTTCGCCCGAGTATCGCGACGCCCAGCCTCAGCCGATGGACCGCTGGTCGACCCGCGTGCTGACCGCGCTGGGCGACCAGATGGGCGCGCGGCCGCTGTTCCCGTTTGGCGGCCCGCCCTGGCACCCCTTTCACCGCTGGGCCCTGCGCAGCAGCTGGGCCTTTGACAGCCCGGTGGCGTTGCTGGTGCATGCCCGGGCCGGGCTGTGGGTGTCCTATCGCGGGGCGCTGGGGTTTGCGGCGCGCCTCGACCTGCCGCCACCGCCGGCCCCGCCGTGCGAGGCTTGCGCGGGGCGTCCCTGCCTGTCGGCCTGTCCGGTCGGGGCGCTGACCGGCAGCGGCTATGACCTGCCCGCCTGCCACGCCCATCTGGCCACGCCGGCGGGCGCACCCTGCATGACCGGCGGTTGCCGGGTGCGGGCTGCCTGTCCCGTGGCGCAAAAATGGGGGCGCGAGGCTGGGCAATCGGCCTTTCACATGGCAGCCTTTCACAAATGACCCTGACCCTGATCCTGACCCGCCACGCCAAATCGGGCTGGGGCGATCCTGCGCTTGACGATCAGGACCGGCCCCTGAACGCGCGTGGCCGGCGCGACGCGCCGGAAATCGGCCGGTGGATAGCCGCCCGCGCCACTCCGCAACTGGCGCTGGTGTCCACGGCGCGGCGCGCATTCGAAACCTGGCAGGGGCTGGCCGAGGGGCTGGACCACAAGCCACCGGCGGAAATGGTGGGCGCTCTCTACCTCGCGCCGCCGGGCGATATCCTGAAGGTGCTGCAGCGCGCCGTGGCCGATTGCGTGCTGGTCATCGGCCATAATCCCGGCATCGGGGCGCTGGCCGCCGCCCTGCCCGCCGCGCCGCCGGCGCACCCGAAATTCGAACAATATCCCACGGCGGCCACGCTGATCGTCGATTTCGAGGCGCGGGGCTGGCGCGATATCGCGCCCGGAAACGGCATCGCGCGGGACTTTGCGGTCCCGCGCGATCTGTAGTTTTCGATCGGCCCAGCCGGGCCGGCGCCCGTCTAGTGACCGAGGATCTGGCTGAGAAACAGCTTGGTCCGGTCGGATTGCGGACTGTTGAAAAACTCTTCCGGCTCGTTCTGTTCCACGATCTGGCCCTGATCCATGAAAATGACCCGGTTGGCCACCTGCCGCGCAAAGCCCATCTCGTGGGTCACGCACAACATGGTCATGCCCTCTTCGGCCAGCTCGATCATGGTATCCAGCACTTCCTTGATCATCTCGGGGTCAAGCGCTGACGTCGGCTCGTCGAACAACATGATGTGCGGCCGCATGCACAGCGACCGGGCAATCGCCACCCGCTGCTGCTGGCCGCCCGAAAGCTGCCCGGGATACTTCAGCGCCTGCTCGGGGATTTTCACCTTTTCGAGGAAATGCATCGCCGTTTCCTCGGCTTCCTTCTTGGGAATCTTGCGCACCCAGATCGGCGCCAGCGTGCAGTTTTCCAGCACCGTCAGATGCGGGAACAGGTTGAAATGCTGGAACAACATCCCAACTTCCGACCGGATACGGTCGATGTTCTTCAGGTCCGAGCTCAGCTCGGTTCCGTCGACGATGATGTCGCCCTGCTGATGTTCTTCCAGCCGGTTCATGCAGCGGATCAACGTCGACTTGCCCGACCCCGACGGCCCGCAAATCACGATACGTTCGCCGCGGTAAACCGTCAGGTTGATGTCACGCAGAACGTGGAACGAGCCGAACCACTTGTTCATCGAGGTGATCTGAATCGCCACCTCGTCTGAAATCTGCATCTGCGTGCGGTCGACCGCACGTTCGGCGGTGTTGGTTGCAGTGTCAGCCATTGCGCCGGCCTCCTATCGGTGTTCGCGCTGGAGTTTCTTCTCCAGGAAGATTGAGTAGCGGGACATGCTGAAGCAGCAGATCCAGAAGAGAAGTCCGATGAACACGAACAGTTCCCAGTAGACCCCGTTCCAGTCGGTCGAAGCGCGGATCGCGTTTGACAGACCGATGGGGTCGAGCAGGCCGATGAACACGACCAGCGTCGTGTCCTTGAACAGGCCAATGAAGGTGTTGACGATGCCCGGGATCGAAATTTTCAGCGCCTGCGGCAGCACGATCAGCCGCATCGATTTGGCATAATCCAGCCCCAGCGCATCGGCGGCCTCGTATTGGCCACGCGGCAGCGCGGCCAGACCCCCACGCACAACCTCGGCGATATAGGCGGCCGAGAACAGCGTCACCATGATGACGACCCGCAGCATCAGGTCGAAATTGGTGCCCGGCGGCAGGAAATAGTTCAGCAGCAGCGATGCCGTGAACAGCCACACGATCAGCGGAACGCCCCGGATCACCTCGATAAAGGCGACCGACATCTTGTTGATGATGAACAGGTGCGATTGCCGCCCCAACGCCAGAAGGATGCCCAGCGGCAGCGACAGGATGATGCCCGCGATCCCGATCACAAAGGACAACTGGAAGCCGCCGAAATCCTTGGACTGCACGTAATACAGCTCGATCGGGGCCACACTGTGCAGGCCCGACGCCACCGGTCCGGCAAGGAACAGCCAGTAAAGGATCGGCAGGACGATACCCGCGATGCCGCCGACCAGACCTCCGAAATAGTCGCCCCCGAACTTGAACCCGGCCCAGCCGACCACGAAACCCAGCGCCACGGCAACCGGGCCCCAGACACTGCCGCCCCAAAGCAGGAAAAAGATCACAAAGGGCGCGCCCGCTGTCATCCACAGCATCCGCCGCGGCAACCGCTGGAACAGCACCGGGCCGATCGACACTAGGAAGATCACCAGCGAGCCCACGGGCCGCCAGTAGGAATCGGCGGGGTAGAAACCGAAGATCAACTGCCGCCAGCGGTCGGTGATGACGGAAAAACACGCCGCCGACCCGTCGGGGCCGACCGTGGCGTCGCGCACCGCGCGGCATTCGGTCAGCGAATTTGCGCTCCAGATCGAATTCCAGAACCAGGGCAAGACATGCATCAGGAACCATCCGACGATGGCAATGGCGATGACTGTCAGGACCGAATTCAGCCAGCCCGAGAACAGGTTCTCGCGCATCCATTTTATGATGCCCTGCTCGGCCAGCGGGGGCGTCTGCTCGGGCAGCATTTCGTGCCGAACAAAGGCGTCGTGTGCGGAATGGCCAGACATTCTACCGCTCCTTCAACTTGATGCGAGAGTTGTAGAGATTCATCACCGACGAGATGATCAGGCTGAGGATCAGATAGAACACACCCAGCAACAGCATCCCCTCCAGTTCGCGCCCGGTCTGGTTGATGGTGATCCCGCCCAGGGTCGAGCGGACGTCCATGTAACCCACGGCGATGGCAAGCGACGAGTTCTTGGTCAGGTTCAGATACTGCGAGATCAGCGGCGGAATGATGACACGCATCGCCTGCGGCAGAATCACCAGACTCATGGTCCGGTTAGGGCGCAGTCCCAGCGAAAAGGCCGCCTCGGTCTGACCCTTGTTGATGGCCAGGATGCCGCCTCGCACGATCTCGGCGATGAAGGCGCCGGTGTACAGCGACAGGGCCAGCCACAGCGCAATCAGCGAGTTGCGCAGATGCACGCCCTCGACAAAGTTGAACCCTTTCAGGTGTGGATGCACCAGCGTGGCCCCCAGAACCGCCATGACGATGCCGACGGGCACGAAGAATATCAGCAGGTACTTCCACCACATGACCGGCCTGTCACCGGTCGCCTCCTGAATTCGGTTGGCGCGGCGGCCAAGAATGCGGATGGCGGCAATCGAGATGATCAGGACGCCAAAGATCAACGCCCAATCCGCCAGCCCCGTCGCAACCGCATCCAGCCCTTCGCGGGGGGCCACGGCCTCGTTCCCGCTGAGCGACCGGGTAAACCCGATGCGCGGAATATAGGTCCCGCGGCCGGTTACGGCGACGCTTTCGTTCAGGATCATGCTCGCCGCGGGGTTGTCGCCGCGGAATTCCTTGGGCTGCGGCATGCTTTCGGTCATCACCGCAAATATCGCGATGATCCACAGCAGCAGCGGCACGTTGCGGAAGGCTTCGACATAGATCGTCATCAGCCGGGCAACGACCCAGTTGTGCGACAGGCGCAGCACCCCGACGACCGTGCCGATGATCGTGGCCAGCGTGCAACCCATGAAGGCTACAAGCAACGTGTTGAGGATGCCGACGAATGCGGCTTTGCCGTGGGTCGAATCCGAACTGTATTCGACCAGGCGCTGGTTGATGTCATAGCCCGAGCGCTGGCGCAGGAACCCGAAATCGAAATCCTTGCCCAGCTCGGCAAGGTTGCGAACGGTGTTGTCTACCAGCCAGACGATCAGCGTAAGGATCAGGATCAGCGCCACCGTCTGGATGGTTATCGAACGATAGCGCGTGTCATAGATCAGCTGGCTAAGGCGAAAGCCTTGCTTTTGAGGGTCAGTGATTGTGGCCATAAGCTCCTCAAACCTGTTGGAGTGGACAAGGTTTGACTGGTTTCGCCCTTGGCGAAACGAAAAAGGGGCGCGGTCGAAACCGCGCCCCGGGTGTCATGTCGCCTTACCGGAACGGGGGCGAATACTGCAGGCCGCCGTCGGTCCACAGAGCGTTCAGACCACGCGAAAGGCCGATCGGTGTGGATTCACCGATGTTGCGCTCGAAGATCTCGCCATAGTTGCCACCGGCTGCCAGAGCGCGTTTGCCCCACTCGGCGTCCAGACCCAGCATCTCGCCCAGGTTGCCCTCGGTGCCGAGGATCCGGTTGATTTCCGGGTTGTTGGTGCCAGCCGAAAGCTCTTCGATGTTGGCCGACGTGATGCCAAGCTCTTCACCGGCTACCAGCGCGTTCAGGCTCCAGCGGACGATGTCGCCCCATTCGTTGTCGCCGTGGCGAACAAGCGGACCAAGCGGCTCTTTCGAGATGATTTCCGGCATGATCATGTGGGCGGACGGGTCTTCAAAGCTGGCGCGCGTCGCGGCCAGGCCCGAGGCGTCCGTGGTGTAGCTGTCGCAAGCACCGGCAAGATACTGCTGCTGGGCTTCGGCGTTGGTTTCGATCGGAACCGGCTCGTAGCTGATGTTGTTCACACGGAAGAAGTCCGCAAGGTTCAGCTCGGTCGTGGTGCCGGTCTGGATGCAGATCGTGGCGCCATCGAGATCCTTGGCCGAGGTCACGCCCAGGTCACGACGGGCGATAAAGCCCTGACCGTCGTAATAGTTGACGCCGACAAATTCGAACTTGAGGTCGACATCGCGCGAGAAGGTCCAGGTGGTGTTGCGCGACAGAACGTCAACCTCGCCCGAGGCGAGCGCGGTAAAGCGGGTCTGACCGGTCAGCGGCACAAATTCAACCGCGCCGGGATCGCCCAGAACGGCGGCAGCAACGGCGCGGCAGACCGAGACGTC
The DNA here is from genome assembly GCA_964472855.1 of uncultured Rhodobacterales bacterium. Classification (GTDB taxonomy): domain Bacteria; phylum Pseudomonadota; class Alphaproteobacteria; order Rhodobacterales; family Rhodobacteraceae; genus Tranquillimonas. The sequence goes on from CAYYMJ010000047.1 coordinate 11,458, forward strand.
AAAGCCATGCCATTCGCCACTGGCGTCGGGGGCGGCAAAGCCCACCAGGCCGGTGTTGACGCCGCAGTTCAGGTTACCGCGGGCCTTGACGTCGTCAAGTGTCGACGCTGCAGCAGCGCCAGCCATAAGGCCGGTCGCGGCGATAGCGCCGAGAAGAATTGAGTTTTTCATGGATTACCTCTTCCTGAGTTTCCGTCTTTTATCGACGGTTAGACCGACCCTGTCTACAAGCCGGATTTCAACATGAGGGGACGTGTCCCGCACATGACAATATTGTGAGCGGATTCACGATTGGGCGTCAAGGCCCGGTGGCGGGCTAGGCAGCAGAGTTCCCCTAGGGAAACTCGCCTTTTCTTGGTGTTTTTCCGACATCATATCAATGCCGCGCCGCAGCACCGCACAGCCGAAGAAACCTGTGGGCATTCACCAAGGCCTCGTTGCGCAGCGCGGCATGGGCGCTGGCCTCGTCATCGGCGCCCCAATTCTCTTGCTGCCAGTCCTCGTCGATGCGCGACAGGGCCCAGGCGGTGTCCGGCGTCAGCCGCCGGTGCGCGACCGCCAGGCCGATCACGAGCGATCCCGAAATGCTTACCAATTCGGCCAGCGCGGTCAGCCCGAAATTGGAAAAACCGCCGACCTCTGCGGTCAGCCTGTCCAGCGCCGCCTGGGGCTGGTTGGCCGGCATGACGCCCGCCACCGGGTGCAGGCGGGCGCCAAAGGTATCGGCGGCCCAGTCAAGCAGCGGGTCCCACGCCTGCCGCTGCCGCCGCACCAGCATTTCCGGCGTTTCGGCACGGTGGCACAGCAGGTCAGACGCACCGTAGGCGGCGATCCCGGCGATGGTGTCGTCGCGGGCCACCTCCATCTTGTCCAGCGCCGCGTTGGCGGCCCGGGTCACCGGCATGGTCAGGGGGTCGACCGTTGCGGCCTGGGCGTCCCATTCGGCGGCAATGCTGTCGGCCAGCGCCGGCGTGGGCAGCAGCAACGGCCGCTTGGCCGGTGTGCGCACGGGGCGACCGTCAAGCAGGATGGCAAAGCCGCCGTCCCGCTGCGCGACCATGGTCTCTTTCCAGAATCGGCGGGCGGCCCATTCGCTCATGTCGCGTGCCAGATCAGGTCAAGCGCCGGGATCAGCGCCGCGAACCTGTCCACAACGTCGGCGGCACCGGCGTCTGTCAGGGCGGCAGCCGGATGATACCCCCAGCTGACGCCAACCGCCGCCACACCGGCGGCGCGGGCCATGGCGATGTCAAAGCTGGTGTCGCCGATCATTACCGCATTGCCGGCATCGGTGCCGGTGTCATCCAGCGCGGCGCCAATCATCGCCGGATGCGGTTTCGACGGGTGGTCATCGGCGGTCTGGACAGTCTGGAACATCCCTTCAAGCCCGTGGGCCGCCAGCACATGCCGCAGGCCGCGGCGCGATTTGCCGGTGGCCACGCCCAGCAGCACATCGTCGCGCGCGGCAAGCCGGTCCAGCGCCGCACGCGCGCCGGGGTAAAGCGGCGAATTCAGGCTGCTGCCGGCGCCACCGCGCAGCGCGGCAAAACTGTCCTTGTAGGCGTCGACCAGCCCCGCCCGCGCCCCGGCTGCCAATTCCGGCGCCAGCCGCGCCATGGCCTGCGGCAGCGAAAGCCCGACGATCGACAGAATGTCGCCCCGCGCCGGGGCGGCATGGCCAAAGCTGGCAAAGGCCTGCTCCATCGCCGCCACGATATGCGCCTGGCTGTCGACCAGCGTGCCGTCGACATCGAAGATCGCCAGCTTCAGGCTCATTCCGGGTCGTCGAACGGGTCGGTGGGCACGTCGGCGGGCGACCACTCCATGGCGTCCCAGGTGCGCCGGATATGCTCGGGCAGCGGTGCGGTCAGCGTCAGGTCGGCGCCGGTGAAGGGATGGCGAAAGCGCAGCGACCGCGCGTGCAGGTGCAGCTTGCGGCTGATTTCGCCGCCCAGTTGCGCGCCCCAGCCATCGCCCAGGTTTTCCTGCCCGCCGCCGCCATATTTGCCGTCGCCGACGATGGGATGGCCGATCTCGGCCATGTGGGCCCGCAACTGGTGGGTGCGGCCGGTCACCGGCTGCATGGCGACCCAGGCCAAGCGCGTGCCCAGCGACTGCAACACCGCATAGTCTGTCACCGCGCGCTTGGCGCCAAGCGTGTCGCGCAGCGCGTCGGGATGCACGCAGCGCATCTTTTCGTTTTCGCCGCCGTGCCCATGCCCCGGCGCCTTGACCAGCCCGTATTTGATGGTGCCTTGGCGTGGGCTGGGCACACCGGCGACCGCGGCCCAGTAGATCTTGCGCGAGGCGCGGTGCCGGAAGGCATCGGCCAGCGCCGCGGCGGCCGACCGGCTGCGCGCCAGCAGCAGCACCCCCGACGTGTCCTTGTCGAGCCTGTGCACCAGCCGCGGCTTTTCGGCCGCGTCAAAGCGCAGCGCCTCGGCCAGACCGTCGACATGACGGGTCTGGCCGCTGCCGCCCTGGCTGGGCAGGCCCGGCGGCTTGTTCAAGGCGATCAGGTGGTCGTCGCGATACAGCACCGCGTCGCGCATCATCGTGGCATCGGCGTCCGACACCCGCTCGGGCAGGCGCGGGGCGGGACCCTGCCCGTCAGGCAGCGGCGGCACCCGCACGCATTGGCCCGGGGCCACCCGGGTCGCGCCCTTTACGCGGCCGCCGTCCAGCCGGATCTCGCCCTTGCGGCACATCTTCTCGACCTGGCCTTGGGTCACATGCGGAAAGCGCCGGCGGAACCAGCGGTCAAGCCGCTGGTCGCCCTCGTCCGGGCCAACGGTGATTTGCTGAACCCGGCTCATGCCAGGCCCGCCCGTGCCAGCCAGACGCCCACCGCCAGGCCGCCCACCGAAAGGACAACCGACAAAAGGACATAGGCCGCCGCCGTGCCAAGCTCGCCCCGCTCGATCAGCGTGACCGTTTCCAGCGAAAAGGCCGAAAATGTCGTGAAACCGCCCAGAAAGCCGGTCATCACCAGCGGGGAAAGATGGGTCAGGCCACGCTGCCCGGCAAACACAACGAACAGGCCCATCAGAACCGAGCCCAGGACATTGACCGAGATGATGGCCATGGGAAACCCCTGCCCGACCATCCGCGTGATCCCGATTCCGGAAATCCACCGCAACGAGGCACCGGCCGCACCGCCGGCGGCCACTTGTATCAGCGTCAGAAACATGGCGCCGTCCTGTCGCCAAGCCCGCCGGATGTCAATCGTCCGGGCGCCGATCGCGCAGGCGGGCGAAATATTCCAGCCGCTTCTTCAGGTCACGCTCGAACCCACGCTCGACCGGGGCATAAAACTGCGTCCGCTGCATGGCTTCGGGGAAATAGTTCTGCCCGGAAAAGCCGTCTTCGGCGTCGTGATCATATTCATAGCCGGCGCCATAGCCCTGTTCTTCCATCAGCCGGGTGGGCGCGTTCAGCATATGCTTGGGCGGCGGCATCGAGCCCGTGGTCGCCGCTGCCTTGCGCGCCGCCTTGAAGGCGGCATAGCCGGCGTTGGATTTCGGCGCCAGCGCCAGATATATCACCGCCTGCGCCAGCGCCAGTTCGCCCTCGGGCGAGCCCAGCCTTTCATAGGTTTGCCAGCCTTGCAGGCACACCGCCTGCGCCTGCGGGTCGGCCAGACCGATGTCTTCCACCGCCATCCGCGTCAGCCGCCGGGCCAGGAACCGCGGGTCCTCGCCGCCCTCCAGCATGCGAGCGAACCAGTAGAGGCTGGCATCGGGGTCAGACCCGCGCACCGCCTTGTGCAGCGCCGAGATCAGGTTGTAATGCCCATCGCCCGACTTGTCGTAAAGCGCGGCGCGGCGGTTCAGGCGCCGCGACAGTTCGGGCCCGCCCAGCGGCCCTGGCAGCGTCCAGCCCTGCACCTGCTCGACCAGGTTCAACAGCGCCCGCCCATCGCCGTCGGCCATGGCAATCAGCGCGGTGCGCGCATCAGGCAGCAGGGGCAGGTCGCGGCCAAGCTCGGCCTCGGCCCGGTCCAGCAGGGCGACAAGCTCGTCATCGCTGAGGCGCTCCAGCACGATCACCTGCGCGCGGCTCAGAAGCGCGCCGTTCAGCTCGAACGACGGGTTTTCGGTCGTTGCACCGACCAGCGTGATGGTTCCGTCTTCCATGTGCGGCAGGAATCCATCCTGCTGCGCCTTGTTAAAGCGGTGGATCTCGTCGACGAACAGCAGGGTCCCGCGCCCGTTCTGGCGGCGCAGGCGCGCGGCCTCGAACACCTTGCGCAGTTCCGGCACGCCGCTGAAAATGGCGCTGATCTGCACAAAGGCATTGTCGGTTTCCTGGGCCAGAAGCCGGGCGATGGTGGTCTTGCCAACGCCGGGCGGCCCCCAGAAGATCAGCGAAGGCAGCGTGCCGGCATCAAGCATGCTGCGCAACGGCCCGTCGGGGCCGAGAACCTTGTGCTGTCCGATCACCTGTTCCAGCCGTGCCGGTCGCAACCGGTCGGCCAGCGGGCGGCCCGGGGGCTGGCCCGCGGCTTCGCCACCAGGGCGCGCGCCGTCCGGGGCGCCGGTATCGAACAGATCGGCCATGCCCACCCTGATAGCCGCAGCCCCGGCAAGAGAAAAGCGCGCACCGCTGTCGCGGCACGCGCCCTACCCGCACCTAAGGCGTGTTTAGTGAAGGTTGGTATTCAGGCGCATCAGGATGGCCTGGTTCAGGGTTCCGCCCATATCAAGGCAGGGACCCACATGCTCGGTCTGGTAACCCAGACGCCGCATCCAGCGCATCCATGGCCGCGGGCACAGGCCCATCAGCTGGGTGGCGCCGGCCTCGCGGGCGGTGCGGACCATTTCGAACATCAGATCGGCCTGAACTCGGGTGCGCTGTTTCGCCGGCACCTCGTGGTTGATAAAGACGCGGCTGGCCTCCCAGATGTTGGGAGACACCGGCGCCTCGTCGTCCAGAACCGTCTGCGGGATCGCATCCAGCAGGCCAAGCTGCGCGTCGCGCAACATGTAGGTATAGATGCCGCACCGCGCAGTTGTCGGCGTCATCCTGATACCGGCCAGCACGCGGCCCAGCTCGTGGACGGCGATCCACCGGCTTTGCGGCGTGTCATACTGGTCGAACTCCATGCCGTCCTCTTCCGGCAGGTCCCATTTTCGTTGCACGATGAAACTCTCGCGCCGTGCGCGCAATACGTTGGTAAACAACGCCCCATGGGCGTGCATGTTCTGAAAAGACAGAGTTGTGGTTTGCATTTTGGCAGCTCCAGCTTGGTTGGGGTAGTAAAAACCTCGACCAGCCGGGCAGTGTCGTCAGAGCAGCTTGTACTCTTGTGCCCTTTGAATTGCCTCGGCCGTCGTCCGCGCGTAAAGCCGCTCGCGGGCCGACTTCAGCCGTGCCTTGAGCGCGCTTTCCGAAATTCCAAGCAGAGCCGCGGCCTCGGCATGACGGGCACCGCTGGCAATGATGCGCAAGGCATGCTGCTGGGCGACTGTCAGGGCCTCGGGAGGCGTGGACTGCTTGTGCAGAAGACGAACCGTCTGATGAATCTGATTGATTTCACTATCGGTAAATTCGCGATCCTTGCGGCCAAACCCGCCAATGGAACGCGACGATTTGGGGCCATGCGCAATGGCAACCCCATAGACCAATCCGAAGGCGGCACCCTGTTTGAAAATGCCGTGCGGATCGGGATAATTCAGCTCACTCCAGCGGCATGCACCCTCGGTTCCGAACCCCCACGAAATCATCGGGTCGCACATCATGTAGCCGTTGGCCGTGTAAATCTCGACCCACTTGGGGTCGTAGGTCTGAATCATGATCTGAGCCGAGGCAAAACGGATGTGCAGACCAAGAGCATAGCCTTCGGGTGCCAGCTTTCTCAGCCGGGCCAGCCCCAGATCGAGGCTTTCACCGTTTTGCAGAAACTCTTGCATCCAATACCTCAGACTTGATGCCTCAAGTTTACATAAATTGGTATGGGTTCAGTCAACCCCTAATTGAGTATGTTGGCAACCATTCTCAAAAAAGATGAGGCGCGCCACCGGGGCGCGCCTCGAATTGTGCAATTCCGCAGGGGTTCTTGCGCGAAATTTATCAGTCTGCGGCGGCTTCCTCGGCCGCGACGCGGGCCCGGTCGCCGGCGCCCTTGGCATCGGGGTCGCGGTCGACCAGCTCGATGATCGCCATCGGCGCCATGTCGCCATAGCGATATCCGGCTTTCAGAACCCGGGTATAGCCGCCCTTGCGGTCCTGATAGCGGGGGCCGAGCACGTCGAACAGCTTGGCGACATAGGCGTCCTGCTTAAGCTGGGCCGCGGCCTGGCGGCGCGCGTGCAGGTCGCCGCGCTTGCCCAGCGTGATCAGCTTGTCGACGATGCTGCGAAGCTCTTTCGCCTTGGGCAGGGTGGTCTTGATCTGTTCATGTTCAATCAGCGAACCGGCCATGTTGGCCCACAGGGCCTTGCGGTGTTCATGGGTGCGGTTCAGGCGGCGATAGCCACGGGCGTGACGCATTTTCTTACTCCGTTCTTGCCCTCTACGGGCGGTTTTGCTTTGTCCGGCCGGCGGTGCGTGTCACCGGCTCTCCTTGGGGCGGTTGCCCGGGGGTGCGGGATGGGCAAACCACCCATCCTGCCTTTCATGCGGCCGGCGATGCGGGCCGTGGGATGGGTGATCTTCACCCATCCGCGCCAATCAGAACTGGTCTTCGAACTTCTTGGCCAGATCCTCGATATTCTCGGGCGGCCATTCCTCGACATCCATGCCAAGGTGCAGCCCCATGCCCGACAGGACCTCTTTGATCTCGTTCAGCGACTTGCGGCCGAAGTTCGGGGTGCGCAGCATCTCGGCCTCGGTCTTCTGGATCAGATCGCCGATATAGACGATGTTGTCGTTCTTCAGGCAGTTGGCCGAACGCACCGAAAGCTCTAGCTCGTCAACCTTCTTCAGAAGCAGCGGGTTGAATTCAAGCCCGTCGTCGTCCTGGCTGGTCTGGGCGCTTTCCGGTTCGTCGAAGTTGACGAAGATCTGCAACTGGTCCTGCAGGATGCGGGCGGCATAGGCCACCGCGTCGTCCGGGCTGACCGAACCGTCGGTTTCCAGTCTGAGCGTCAGCTTGTCATAGTCCAGCACCTGCCCTTCGCGGGTGGGCTGCACGTCATAGCTGACCCGCTTGACCGGCGAATAGATCGCGTCGATCGGGATCAGGCCGATGGGCGCGTCTTCGGGGCGGTTCTTGTCGGCCGCGACATAGCCCTTGCCGGTGTCGACCGTCAGTTCGACGAACAACTCGGCTCCGTCGTCGAGATGACAGATCACGTGATCCTTGTTCAGGATCTCGATGCCAGCGGTTTCCGAGATGTCGGCGGCAGTCACGACCTGCGGGCCCTTGGCCGAGATCGACAGCCGCTTGGGGCCTTCCACGTCCATACGGATCGCGACGCCCTTCAGGTTCAGCACGATGTCGGTGACATCTTCGCGCACGCCCGCGACCGAGGAAAACTCGTGCAGGACATTGTCGATCTGAACGCTGGTGATGGCGGCGCCCTGCAGCGACGACATAAGAACCCGGCGCAGCGCGTTGCCAAGGGTCAGACCGAAGCCGCGTTCAAGCGGTTCGGCGATCACCGTGGCCTGGCGCAGACGATCGTTGCCGGGCTTGACCACCAGCTGCTGGGGCCGGATCAGTTCTTGCCAATTCTTGTGGATCATGTGTGTCTCCTCAATTCCAGTCCGCCATCCATGACCAAGACGGCGGCCACCCGAGGGATTTCAAGACGAAGGCCGGGCGCACCGCAGGGCGCGTCCGGCAGAATCTCTGACCTGGGTCAGACCCGGCGGCGTTTGGGCGGCCGGCAACCGTTGTGGGCAATCGGCGTCACATCGCGGATCGAGGTGATGGTAAAGCCCACCGCGGCCAAGGCCCGCAGAGCCGATTCACGACCCGAACCCGGACCCTGAACCTCTACCTCGATCGTACGCACCCCGTGCTCCTGCGCTTTCTTGCCCGCGTCTTCGGCGGCCATCTGCGCGGCATAGGGGGTGGATTTGCGGCTGCCCTTGAACCCCATCGTTCCGGCCGACGACCAGGCAATCGCGTTGCCCTGAACGTCGGAGATGAGGATCTTGGTGTTGTTGAAGGACGAAGTTACATGCGCCACTCCGGCGGCAATGTTCTTCGAGACCTTTTTCTTGGTTGCGCGGCGATCGCGTGCCATATCTGCTGCCCTCCCTTACTTTTTCTTGCCGGCGATCGGCCGGGCCGGGCCCTTGCGGGTGCGGGCGTTGGTATGGGTGCGCTGGCCGCGCACGGGCAGGTTGCGGCGATGGCGCAGACCGCGATAACAGCCAAGGTCCATCAGACGCTTGATGTTCATCTGGGTCTCGCGGCGCAGGTCGCCTTCAACCTTGAAGTTTTCGTCGATATGTTCGCGAATGCGCAGAACCTCGGCATCGCTCAGCTCGTTGACGCGGCGGGCGGCGTCGATGCCGACGGCGTCACAGATTTGCCTGGCCGAGCTGGGGCCGATTCCGGTGATGTAGGTGAGGGCGATTGGAACCCGCTTGGCAGTCGGGATGTTCACGCCGGCAATACGTGCCACGTATGTCTTCCTTTCGTTGCGGACCCGTGGTGCCAGGCCCTTTTTTCACAACGCAAGCCCGTGGCGCCAAATGGCGGCCGCAGGCTCGGGATGTCTCTTTGCTGCTCCGGTCCGCGGCACAGGGGCCGGGAACCGGGATTCTCTTGCGAGAGAGCGCGTAGGTATGAAGTTTTGATTGAATGGTCAAGCGGTCCGGGCGGGTTTTTTCCGCTTTGTCAAGCTTTTCGGGATCCGGCTTATCGGCAACCTAATGGGCACGGAATCAAGGCGGGCTGTGCCCGCCGCCGTGCCGAGCGCCTGACCGGTCCAGCGGTCTGGCGCTTTTGCGGACTTTGCACTCATGATTAACGAATCTCGGGCCTGTCTAGGATAAACCGAATTGCTCCAACGTTGCGGCGCCAAACCCCGGTCAGGCGCGCGCCTCGGAACTACCCACAATCGTAAAACACCACCGGGTCACCGGTCTGATCGGCGTAGATGTTGATCTGGTTCGGCATCGCCGGATCGATCAGCGCCGCAAAGGCTGTCGGAAAGATCGCGCCGGGCTCGCCGCAATGGCCCAGCATGACCTGAACCTCTTGCGAGCCGAAATCGATCGCCGGCGCCCATTCGCAATAATACTCGATCGCCCACATGCTGGAGGCATCCAGCCGCAGGCCGATTTCCTGGGTCGCGAACGGGTCTTGCCCGCACATCGTCGGGTCGGTCACATAGTCGGCCCACAGCGGCGTTGCGGCCGCCACAAGGGCCGCCGTCGCCA
>CAYYMJ010000048.1:0-12266 GCA_964472855.1 uncultured Rhodobacterales bacterium
GGTCGTGGTCGTGGTCGTGGTCGTGGTCGTGGTCGTGGTCGTGGTCGTGGTCGTGGTCGTGCGGGCGGCCGCGGCGCTGCCGCGGCTCGGGCACATTGTCTATCCCCGACCCGCCGAACGGGTGGCAGCGGGCCACGCGCCGGGCGGCCAGCCATGCTCCGCGCCAGGCACCATGCTTTTCCAGCGCCTCCAGCGCATAGGCCGAACAGGTGGGATGATAGCGGCAGTTAAAGCCGATCCACGGGCTGAAGGTCAGCCGGTATGCCTTGACCGGCAAGGCGAATATGCGGGCCAGCGGTGTCATGTGTGGATTGAACCTAGGGCGTTTCGCAACTCGTCCAGCATCAGCGCAAAGTCGCGGTCCGCCGTCGCGCCCGCCCGGCCGATCAGCACATAGTCCCAGCCGTCTCGCCCGCGCTCGGGCAGGGCGGCGCGGGCGATCTCGCGCAGCCGCCGTTTGGCCCGGTTGCGGGCCACGGCATTGCCAACCTTCTTGGAACAGGTAAAGCCAACCCGCGCCGGGCCGCCGGTTTCGCGTTGCCGGGCCTGCAGCACGAATCCCGGCTGGTGGCTGCGCCGGCCCCGTGCCGTGGCCAGAAAATCGGCGCGCCGGGTCAGAACCATCATCTCAGACAACGCAAAACGCCGCGTCCCGGTCCCGGGTCGCGGCGCGATCTGCCGTGATCATGGCCATTGGTCCGGCGCTTACGCGCTCAGCGTCTTGCGGCCACGGCTGCGGCGTGCATTCAGGATCTTGCGGCCGGCCTTGGTGGCCATGCGCGAACGGAAGCCGTGGCGGCGCTTGCGAACCAGGTTCGAGGGCTGAAATGTGCGTTTCATCGCGGTGTCTCCGTCGGGCGGCGCGAATCCCCTGCGGGTCCGCTTGGCCGAATAATGCGTCGAAGCCCGGTCTTTAGGGCCACTGCCGGCCCCTGTCAACCGCCGCAGGGGCTGCAACAAAAGCCCCGCCGCCGCCCCGATATGTTTCAGTCGCGACAGGAAACCGCCAGCCATTTTCCTGATTGTTCACCGGGCATCAAGGCCCCGTGATCATACTGTTCGCGGCCGGGCATTCGGCGCATGTGTTCGCGAAACCGGATGCGAACCAGATAAATCGGGGGCCTGTTGGCAGTGATGACGGACCAAGCGCAAAAACCGGCGATCCTGCGGCGGCTGCCGCTGATCACGATCCTCGTGGTCGCGCTGGTGGGCGCCTTTGCCTTGCGCGACTATCTCAGCTTTGAAACGCTGGCCGCCAACCGCGAAGGTCTGCTGGCCTTCCGCGACGCCCACTACGCCGCAACGGTTGCGGCGTTCATGCTGGCCTATGTCGTCATCGTGGCGTTTTCGCTGCCCGGCGCCACCATCGCCACGCTGACCGGCGGCTTCCTGTTCGCCACATTCCCCGGGGCGCTGTTCAACGTGACCGCAGCCACCACCGGCGCCACGCTGATCTTTCTTGCCGCGCGCTGGGGTCTGGGCGCGCGGCTGGCAGCACGGATGGATGCGTCGACCGGGGCGGTCCGGCGTATCAAGGACGGGATCGACAACACCCAGTGGGAGATGCTGTTCATCATGCGGCTGGTGCCGGCTGTGCCGTTTTTCGTGGCCAACCTGCTGCCGGCACTGGTGGGCGTGCCGCTGTTGCGTTTCGTCGTCACCACCTTCATCGGCATCATCCCGGGCGCGGTGGTCTATACCGGCGTCGGGGCCGGGCTGGGCGAACTGTTTGCCCGTGGCGAAACCCCCGATCTGGGCATCATCTTTGAACCGCGCATTCTGCTGCCGTTGCTGGGCCTGTCGGCGCTGGCGCTGCTGCCGGTGCTGTTAAAGGCCGTGCGCGGCCGCAAGGGAGCGTGATCGTGGAGCGGATCAAGACCGATATCTGCATCATCGGCGCCGGTTCGGGCGGCCTGTCGCTGGCGGCAGGGGCCGTGCAGATGGGGGCGTCGGTGGTGCTGATCGAGGGCGGCGAGATGGGCGGCGACTGCCTGAATTACGGCTGCGTCCCGTCCAAGGCGCTGCTGGCCGCCGGCAAGCGGGCGCAGGCCATGCGCAGCGGCGCGCCTTTCGGGGTGCGCCCGGTCGACCCCGAAATCGACTATGCCGCCGCCAAGGATCACGTGGCCGCCGCCATCGCCACCATCGCGCCCCACGACAGCCAGGAAAGGTTCGAGGCGCTGGGCTGCACCGTCATCCGCGACTTTGCGCGCTTTGTTTCCCCGCGCGAGGTCGAGGCCGGCGGCAAGCGCATTCGTGCCCGCCGCTTCGTGGTTGCAACCGGCTCGTCCCCGGCGGTGCCGCCAATTCCCGGTCTGGCGGATGTGCCCTATCTGACCAACGAAACCATCTTTCAGCTGCGCGAGCGCCCCGAACATCTGATCGTCATCGGTGCCGGGCCCATCGGGCTGGAAATGGCGCAGGCGCATGTGCGGCTGGGCTCGAAGGTGACGGTGATCGAGGCATTCAGCGCCCTTCAGCACGACGACCCCGAGCTTGCGGCAGTCGTATTGGCGCGGCTGCGCGCCGAGGGCGTCACCATCATCGAAGGGCAGGGCGCGTCGCATATCGGCCACGAGGGCGGCAAGGTCAGCGTGACCACGCTGGACGGTGTGATTGCCGGCAGCCACCTGCTGGTGGCGGCGGGGCGCCGGGTCAACATCGGCAATCTCGGGCTTGATGCCGCCGGGGTCGACCATGACCGGGCGATCACGGTTGACGCGCGGTTGCGCTCGGTCTCGAACCGCCGGGTCCATGCCATCGGCGACGCGGCCGGTGGCCTGCAGTTCACCCATGTCGCCGGCTATCACGCCGGGGTCGTCGCACGGTCGATCCTGTTCGGCATGCCGGCCCGCACGCGCAACGATCATATCCCGCGCGTCACCTATACCGACCCCGAGCTTGCGCAGGTCGGCCTGACCGAGGCCGAGGCCCGCAAGACCCATGGCGACCGGCTGACCGTGCTGCGCCAGCCCTTCGACGGCAGCGACCGCGCCATTGCCGAGGGCGTGACCGGCGGCCTGCTGAAGGTGATGGTGGTGGCGGGGCGCCCGGTGGGGGCCTCGATCGTCGGGGTTCAGGCCGGCGAACTGGTCGGCGTCTGGGCGCTGGCCATTGCCAACAAACTGAAGATGAAGGCCATTTCCGACACCGTTTTGCCGTATCCCACGCTGGGCGAGCTTAACAAGCGGGTTGCGGGGGCCTATTTTTCCCCCATGTTGTTCGACAATCCCAAGATCAGGCGCATGGTCGGACTGGTCCAGCGGCTGATACCCTAGGGCGCGGCGATGCGATGTTCCTGAATACCCTCAGCGGGCGATTCCTGATCCTGACCACGGTCTTCGTGATGTTGGCCGAGGTGCTGATCTTCGTGCCCTCGGTGGCGCGGTTCCGCGAAGACTATTTGCTGTCGCGCCTCGAGCGGGCGCAGATCGCCTCGCTGACGCTGTTGGCCGGCGACATGATCGATGCCGAGCTTGAGGCCGAGCTTTTGCAGCATGCCGAGGTCTATAATGTCGTCCTGCTGCGCGATCGGGTGCGGCAACTTGCGCTGAGCTCGCCCATACCGGCGCCGATCAGCGCCACCTATGATTTGCGCGACGCCAGTGCATTCGCGCTGATCCGTGACGCGATGATGACCCTTGTGACCACCAGCAATCAGGTGATCCGCGTCATTGGCGACCCGGTGCGCGGGGCCGGACTGCAGATCGAGGTGACCATGCCGACCCGGCCCTTGCGCGCGGCGATGATCGACTATGGCCTGCGCATCCTGCTTTTGTCGGCGGTGATCTCGATCTTTACGGCGACGCTGTTGTTTCTGGCGGTGCGCCGGTTCCTTGTGCGCCCGATCAAGCGGGTCGTCGGGGCCATGGCCAGCTATGCCGAGGCGCCCGAGGACAACCGCCGCATCATCGCGCCGTCAGCCGGTGTGCTGGAACTGCGCGAGGCCGAGGAAACCCTGCGCGCCCTGCAGACCGAGCTGACCGCCGCCCTGAAACAACAGCAGCGGCTGGCCCAGTTGGGCGGGGCGGTCGCCAAGATCAGCCACGATCTGCGCAACATCCTGACCACGGCCCAGCTGTTTGGCGACCGCATCGAACGCAGCGAGGATCCGCTGGTGCGTCGTCTGGCGCCCAAGCTTCTGGGCTCGATCAGCCGCGCGGTGTCGCTGTGCGAATCGACCCTGTTCTTCGGCCGCGCCGAAGAGCCGCCGCCTCGGCTGGACCGGGTGCGCCTTGCCGACATCGTGCAGGACGTGGTCGACGGCGAAAGGCTGTCGGCGGGCGCCCATGACATCAGCTTTTCCGAGGATATCCCCGCCGGCATGGCCATTCGCGCCGACGGCGAACAGTTGCACCGCATCATCGGCAACCTTGTGCGCAACGCCCGCCAGGCGATCATCGCGACCGGCGGCGCGGGCGAGATCTCGGTCGCCGGGGACGAAACCGACCTTGAATGGACCATCGCCGTGTCCGACACCGGGCCGGGGCTGCCGCCGCGGGCGCGCGAACATCTGTTCACGCCGTTCCAGGGCGGCACCCGCAAGGGCGGCGCCGGGCTGGGGCTGGCGATCGCGGCCGAACTGGTGCGCGGCCACGGCGGCCGGCTGACGTTGGAGCGCAGCGACGAAACCGGCACGATCTTCCGGATTTCGCTGCCGAAATCCATCGCCGGACTGGGTGCCGCGGCCGAGTGATTTCGCCCTTGCAAAGCCCGCGGGCCGCCGTTACCTACGCAGCACCCCGCGCGCTGGTAGCTCAGTTGGATAGAGTACTTGACTACGAATCAAGGGGTCCCGGGTTCGAATCCTGGCCAGCGCGCCACTGACTTTCCACCAGACAGCACAGCACCGCCGCCGCCAAGGCGCAGGTGACCAGTGGTTTCACAGACATGACGCGGCAACGATCGCGGGCTTCAATGCCGCCAGCGGCGACAAAGCCGGCTTTGTCGCGACCATGTCTGGCGGCGAGTCAGGGCCGTCTTGTCCCGCTGGCCCGCCTGACCTTGCCGCGCGTCGCGTTCAATCGCATTCAAACCAAGCTGCCTCTCGCCTGCGCTCGAACGCGTATTTTGAAACAAGCCAAGTCTCATCAAACGCGACCCACGTCAGTCCAGCGTCTTGCGGAAACGCAGCAGCGCCAGCGCCGCGAAGGCCAGCACAAAGCCCAGCAGGGCCAAAAGCTCGCCCGCGATGATCGTGTGATCGGCGCCCTTCAGCATCACCGCGCGGATGACCCGCAGGAAATGCGTCAGCGGCAACAGCTCGCCCAGCACCTGCGCCCACGGGGGCATGCCGCGATAGGGGAACATGAAACCCGACAACAGCAGCGACGGCAGGAAGAAGAAAAAGGTCAGCTGCATCGCCTGCATCTGGGTGCGCGCCAGCGTCGAAAAGCTGTAGCCCAACAGCACCAGCCCCAGCACGAACATCAGCGTGCCCCCCAAAAGCAGCGACAGCGAGCCGACGAAAGGCACCGCGAACAACAGCTTTGCCGCCACCAGCACCACCACCAGCTGCACGGCGCCCACCACAAGGTAGGGCAGGACCTTGCCCAGCATGATCTCGACCGGCGCGGCGGGCATCGCCAGCAGGTTTTCCATGGTCCCGCGTTCGGATTCGCGGGTCAGCGCCATCGACGTCATCATCACCATGGTCAGTTGCAGGATCACCCCCAACAGGCCCGGCACGATGTTGTATTGGGTAATGCCCTCGGGGTTATAAAGCTTGTGCACGATGACCTGCAGCGCGGCGGTCGATTGCCGCGCCGCCTGCGCCTCGGCCGCCTGTTCGCGCAACAGCGCCTGTCTTGCCACCGTGCCCAGCGTGGAAATCGCACCCGAGGCGACGGATGGGTCTGTTGCGTCGGCCTCGATCAGGATCTGCGGGTTGTCGCCGCGCTGCACCCTGCGGGCGAAATCCGACGGGATGGTGACAATGAAGGACACGATGCCGGCTTCGATCAGCGCCTCGGCCTCGGCCCCGGTCTGCACGACATGGTCGAACCGGTAATAGCCGGTCAGCTCCATCGCCGAAACCATGGCGCGGGTATAATGGTCCTGGCTGGTGGTCACCAGCGCCGCCGGCAGTTGTTTGGGGTCGGTGTTGATGGCAAAGCCAAACAGGATCAGCTGGATCAGCGGCACCCCCAGCATCATCGCGAAGGTCAGCCGGTCGCGGCGCATCTGAATGGCTTCCTTGGCGATGATCGCCAGCAGGCGGCGCAGTGACAGAAACCTCATGACGCGCCGTCCTGTGCCTGCCCCATGAACTGGATGAACACGTCTTCCAGACTGGTTTCGCCGCGCCGCGCGCGGATGTCGTGGGCCTTGGCCACCGTGTTAACCGAGCCGGCCAGTGCCTGCCCGTCCTTGCCGACCACATGCAGCGACACGCCGAACGGTGCCACCTGATCGACACCGGGCATGCCGGCCAGGGCATCGGCCGCGGCGTTGATGCCGGCGCCTTCCAGCACGAAGGTGGTCAGACCGGCGTTCTGCACCACCTCGGGCACGGTTCCGCTGGCCATGAGCTGGCCGTAGGAAATATAGTTGATGCGGTGGCAGCGTTCGGCCTCGTCCATGTAGTGGGTCGACACCAGCACCGTCAGGCCGTTGGCGGCGCGCTGGTGTATCTCGTCCCAGAACTCGCGCCGGGCCTTGGGGTCGACACCGGCCGTGGGTTCGTCAAGCAACAGCAGCCTGGGGTTGTGCATCAGGCAGGCCGCCAGGGCCAGCCGCTGTTTCCAGCCGCCCGAAAGCTGCCCGGCCAATTGCCGGCGCCGCGATGTCAGGCCAAGGCTGTCCAGCGTGTCGCGCACGTGGCGGCGCACCGGCTTCAGCCGGTAAAGCCGGGCCACGAAGGTCAGGTTTTCCTCGATCGACAGGTCTTCGTAGAAGGAAAAGCGCTGGGTCATATAGCCGACCTCGCGCTTGATGCGGGCGCTGTCGGTGCGGATGTCATGGCCCAGCACCTGCCCCGACCCGGCGTCGGGCGTCAAAAGCCCGCACATGACCCGGATCGTCGTGGTCTTGCCCGACCCGTTTGGCCCCAGGAACCCCGATATCTCGCCCTGCGCCACACTCATCGACACCCGGTCGACGACCGTCTTGTCTCCAAACCGTTTCACGAGGTCCTGCACCTCGATCACGTTCATCCGTCTGCGTCCTCAAGGTCGACATCGACGATCTGGCCGGGTTTCAGCGCGGTGGCGGTTGCATCGGGCCGGGCCTCGACCAGGTAGACCAGCTTTTGCCGGTTCTCGAGCGAATAGATCACCGGCGGCGTAAACTCGGGCTCGTCCGAGATATAGCTGACCGTTGCCGCCATGCCGTCGCCGCAGCCATCGCAATGCACGCTTAGCCGGCTGCCGATGGCGAGGCGGGAAAAGTCGCTTTCCTGCACATAAAGCCGCAGCTTGATCGCGCCCTCGGGCAGCACCGTCAGCACTGGTGCCTGCGGGCCGGCAACCTCGCCCGGGTTGCGGATGATGTCGATGACCGTCCCGGCCCTTGGGATCGACAAGACACGGCGCTGGGCCCGCAACTGGGCAGATTGCAGGCCGGCGCGGGCCTGTTCCACCTGTGCTTCGGCGACCTTGATCGCCTCGGGGCGGGCGGGCAGGCGCGCCACCGCAACGTCGGCCTGCAAGCGCTCGACCTCGGCCTCGGCCTGCTGGTTGCGGGTAAAGGCGGCATCGTAATTGGCCTGCGGGGCAATCCCGCGGTCCAGCAGGTCCGTCTGCCGTTCAAGCGCCCGGGCGGTTTCGGCGGCATTGGCCACCGCCGACAGCAGCGCCGCCTCGACCACCGCGATTTCCTCGGAGCGCTTGCCGAACAGCAAATCGGCGCGGTGGCGCTCGGTCACGGCCAGCGCTGCCTTGGCCTCGGCGATGGCGATATCGGTGTCCGATGTGTCCAGCAACACCAGCGGCTGCCCGGCGGCCACCTGGTCGCCGCGCAACACGTCGACCGAGATGACATGCGCCGCCTCGATCGGGGCCACCAGCACGTATTCGCCTTCGACATAGCCTACAGCCAGCGGGCCCGGACCGGCGCAAGAGGACAAGAGCTGGCCGATCAGCGGCAGGGCACAAAGAAACGCAGTCATCAAGCGACCTCGGGGTTGGGTGCAGCGAAACCGATCTTGGCAGAACCACGGCCAAGCTCAACCGAAACCGGCGGGCAGGGGCCGGACCTGGCTGTCAGCGCCGCAGCGCCTTGATCACCGCCGCGGTTTCCTGATGGCCAAACCCCGCGGTCCGGTTCCAGACCGTAACACCGCGCCCGGCCCCGGTCAGCGCCAAACGCAAGGGCGGTTCCCATGGCGCCAAGGCCGATGACGGTGACGTCACGCATGATCTTTCCCTTCGCGTCTTAGCCGGCCCATTGCGTCGCCAACCCGTGCCCGGCGGCGGCAGGCTAGGGCAGCGCCGCCACGATCTCGGCCGCCAGCAGGTCGATATCGGCCCGGTCGGTGGCATAGTTGATGATCGACACGCGGATGATCTTGCGCCCGTTCAGCACGCCGTGGCTGGGATAGACCTTGCCGCGCGCGTGCACCCGCTGCAGCACCGCGGCGGTGGTTTCGTCGTCGCCGCAGGAAATCGCCACCTGATTCGCGTCGATGTCGTTCAAGACCTCGATTTTGGCGTGGGCGCGCAGGCAGTCGCCAAGATAGCGCGCCAGCGCGCAGTGGCGCAGGATCATCGCGCGCAGGCCGGCCGCGCCCAGATGCCGAAGGATGGCATAGCTGGCCACGCCCCGGGCCCGGCGGCTAAGCTCGATGGTGCTGTCGCTTGGCTCCCATCCGTCGCCGGGGTCGGGAAGATAGGCGCCCCGCGCGGTCATCGCCGACACCAGCGCGCCCCGGTCGCGCAGGATGCACAGCGCCGCGTCCAGCGGCGCGTTCAGCCATTTGTGCAGGTCGACGGCCCAGCTGTCGGCGGCATCGACCCCGGCCAGCCGGTCGCGCAGCTGCGGCACCGCCCGCAGCCACAGCCCGAAGGCGCCGTCGACATGGGCCCAGCCGCCACGGTCGTGAACCGCCGCGACAGCTTCGGCAAAGGGGTCGAAGGCGCCGGTGTTGATCTGCCCGGCCTGCAGGATGACCAGCGGCGGGCTTGCGCAGTCATCCAGTGCCCGGCGCAACGCGTCGATCTGCATGCGCCCCTGGTCGTCGGCGGCCACCCGCACCGCGCGGCCCGGCCCCAGGCCGGCATAGCGCAGACCGGCAAACGCCGCCGAATGCGCCGCGTCCCCGATCAGCACCGGGATCTCGGGCGCACCGAACAGGCCTTTGGCCTCGACGTCCCAGCCTTGCCGCGTCAACAGCGCGTCGCGGGCTGCCATGATGGCCTGCATGTTGGCCGCCGTGGCGCCCGGCACCACGCCCACGCCCGAGCCGCGCGGCAGGTCGAGAAGCTCAAGGCACCAGCGGCACAACGTCCGCTCGATCTCGGCCATCGCCGGGCTTTCCCAGGTCGAGGCCGAATTCTGCCCCCACGCCGCAACCATCGTGTCGGCGGCAACACCGACCGGCATGGACCCGCCGACCACGTATCCGAAGAACCGGGGCGAGGCATGTGCGTGCAGGCCGTCGGCGCAGTCGGCCGCCAGCCGGTCGATGACCGATGCCGCCGGTTCGCCGGTGTCGGGCAAATCGCCGCCAAACTGGCCGCGCATGGCGTCAGGTCGGCGCGCCGGAACGGCTGGTGCGTCGGCCAGCCCTTGGCGATAGGCGATGGCGTGGCGGCCGGCGGCCTGCATCGCCTGCCGGTCATCGCCGTCCATCGCGGCAAGCGCCGAACGCAGGTCGTCGGGGTCGGGCCCGCCGGTCACCGCGGCCACCAAATATCCGAGCGGATTGCACCCACCATGAAAACCCCCGCGGTGCCCTTGTATCCAATGCGGGCAGCCTAGGGCGGGGGTTGGCGGCTGGTCGAGCGTTTGTGGGGCGTTCCGCCGGTAACGTCAGGTGAGTTCAGCCGGCGGGCAGCAATTCGTTGAAGACACCGACCGCCGTCAGCCTCAGCCCGTTGCCGGTGTCGGTGATGAACAGCGCGTTCAGCCCCTGTTCGTCGGCCATGGCCGTGCCTGCCTGTTCGCCCAGAACGGTCAGCGCGGTGGTCCAGGCGTCGGCCTCCATGCAGGTGGGGGCGGCGACGGTGACGGTGCAGTCGGTCTGCGCCAGCGGCAGCCCGCTCATCGGGTCGATGGTGTGGGTGACGATGCCGCTGTCGGTATCACGGAAATGCCGGTAGCCGCCGGACGAGGCCAGCGCCATGTCGCTGCACTGGAACTGCAGCGCGGCGCTGCGAACCTCGGTGTCGGGGGCTTCGGCGGCGATGACCCAGCCCTCGTCGTCGCTGGGGCCGCCGCAGGCGACGATTTCGCCGTCCAGCGCAGCGATGAAATCCTGCACGCCGGCGCCGGTCATCACAAACGCCAGTCGGTCGGCGCCATAGCCCTTGGCGATGCCACACAGGTCGATGGCGCCGTCGCCTGTTTTCCTGACCGTGCGCTTGTCTTTGGAAAGCAAAAGGATCGTGTCCAGCCGGGGGGCCGCCCGAAACGGGGCATCGGTGTCTTCGGCAGAGAAACCCGCGCCCTGGACCGACGACAACACCGCCGGGTTGAACGTGCCGCCCGACAGCCCGCTGACTTCGAACGCCTTGGCCAGCACGGTGGCGGTTTCAGGCTCGACCGGGAAGGTCGTGCCGCTGCTGCCATGCCCGAACCGGCACAGGAACGAGTCGGGCTTCCAAGGCGACATCTGCTGGTCGATCCGGTCGACCGCCCATTGCAGGCGGCGGGTCAGACGGCTGGGGTCGACATTCAGGCCGGCGGGGTAGGACACGCTCCAGCGGGTGCCCATGGTGGGTCCGCTCAGCGTGACCAGTCCGGAGGCTTCAGTAAACATCTTGCAGGTACCCTTTCCGCGCCCTCACCTCGGCCAGCGTCATGCCGGGCTGGCAGAGAATGCTGTCCAGAACATCGCCCACGTCCGTTGCCATCTTGAGGCCGCCGCAGATCATGATGTCGGCACCCTGTTCGACAAGGCCACGAATGTCTTCGGCGTTGTCACGCAGCCGTGACGTCACATAAGCCGGGGCGCTGCTGCGGGAAAAGGCGGTCTTCAGGCCTGTCAGCCAGCCCTTGGCCTGCATCGCCTTCAGTTCGTCCTCGTAAAGGAAGTCCGAGCCTGGCAGGCGGCCACCCCAATAAAGGTGCACCGGACGGCCGCCCTTCAGGGCCCGCAGAAAGCCCACCAGCGGGGCGATCCCGGCGCCGGCGCCAATCAGGATCAGCGGTTTCTGCGACTTGGCGGCGCGAAATTCGGGGTTGGGCTTGATGAAGGCCTCGACACGGGCGCCGGCCTCAAGCCCGGTCAGGAAAGACGAGCACAGGCCGCCCGGCTGCCGGCGAACGCAGATTTCAAGGAAGCCGTCCGAGCGCGACGATGCCAGCGAGTAATAGCGCGGAACGTCCGAACCCGGGGCCAGGATGCCGACGATGTCGCCGGCGCTGAAGCGGCCAAGGCCAAAGCGCGGGGTGCTGAAGCGCAGGATCGAAACCGGGGCCTGCACCTCTTCGCCGAACTTCTGGTTCGACACCAGCTCGAGCGTGGCGGTTTTGGCCGGCGCATTCGACACGCTCAGCTCCAGCTCCAGCCCCAGGGCGTCGCCGACGGTGCGGCCCCAGTCGGCAAAGGCCTGCGCGTTCTGGCGGTCGATGGCGGCAAAGGGCACCAGTTCGGCAAAGTCGGCGCGGTGCAGGGCGTTGTCGACGGCATGGGCAAAGCCGCAAAAGTCGGGGTATTTCCGGTCGCCAAAGCCCAGAACCGTCACACGGGCGCCGCCGCCGGCCATGCCGTCAAGCCGGTCGAGAAAGCGTGCGGCCGACTGAGGCGCGGCGCCGTTGCCGAAGGTGGCGGCCAGGATGAACAGGTTTTCGCCACCGATATGGGCCCGCGACAGGTCGTTCATCGGGGCGATATGCACCTTGCGGCCTGTGGCGATCAGCTTGCGGCCAAGCTCGGCTGCGAAGGCCCAGGTGGTGCCCCCTTCCGAGCCAACAAGGATGACGTCGTCGGCCTTGGCGACGCCGGTCATGCGGATGCCCCGCAGAGGCGAACGCGGGCGGGTCAGGGCCATGGCCACGCCGCTGACGGTGGCGACCGGAACGGCCAGCACCGACAGGCCCAGCAGGATGCCCAGCCACCAGGCGCCCTGGCCGGTGTGCAGAAGATAGATGAACTGGTAGAATTT
>CAYYMJ010000048.1:12366-20228 GCA_964472855.1 uncultured Rhodobacterales bacterium
TCGGCGGTGGAATAATCGACGCTGACGGTGTGGTTGGCGGATTTCGAGATGTGTTCGGCGCCCGGCACCGACTGATCGACGGTGTCCATCAGCGCGGCGACCGAAATGGCGGGGGCAGCGGAAAGGCTGCCGGTCGACAGCCCTTCCTTCAGCGGAACCATCGACAGGCCGACGCCGGTGACGGCCAGCATGAGCGCCGGAATGAACACGGCGTAGCTGAACCAGCGGTGGAGGGTGCGGGCGCCGGGCATCACTGAACCTCGACCGAGCTGATGACGCCGCGGCCGCGTACGGCGCTTTGCTTGTTCAGGGTCAGGATGGCCGAGTTGGGATACTCGCCGCGGTTTTCCTGGGCGGCGTCGACCCGAACCTGGTAGCCGGCGGCGATCAGGTTGTCGGCAACATCGATGCGGGCCCGGATCACCGCGCCCGAACCGGCGCTGGCCCCGGTGACCGCGCTGGGCCGGGTTTTCGAATTGCGGGCGGAACGGGCCCAGTTGCGCAGGTGGCCGAGGTATCTCGATTTGCGGCCGGCAACCCAGACGGTGTCGTGCACGATCCCGTTGGGATCGGTGATGTAGACCACAACATAGGGGCGGCGTCCCGACACCCGGCCAAGGGTGGTGGTGATGGTCAGGGTGCGGGCCTCGGCGACGCCGGCAAGGCAGGTCGCGATGGCGGCCGAGGCGAGCAGCGCTTTGATGGAATGTTTCATGGGTTGGTGTCCTTGAGGAAAACTTGATGATGCCGATTTAGGGAATGAACCTGACGATCGCCTGAAGGTTGGATAGAAAATTGTTCAGGTTCGGTTCAGGAATGAATACTAGCTGGAGAGGGCGGCAAGAACTGGAGATGGCTTGTGCGTGTTCTCATCATCGAAGACGATCACGTGCTGGGATCGGCCGTGCAGATGCATATGGATCACCAGGGCCATGCCGCCGACTGGATGACGCGACTGGACGATTCGTCCGATGCGCTGGCCACCACCACCTATGACGTGATCCTGCTGGACCTTGGGCTGCCCGACGGACGGGGGCTGGATTTTCTGAAGGCGCGGCGCGCCGCCGGCGACACCACACCGGTGATTATCGCCACCGCGCAAGACCAGGTGCAGGTGCGCATCGACGGGCTGAACTCGGGCGCTGACGACTATATCGTCAAGCCGTATGATCTGGCCGAACTGTCGGCGCGGCTGGGCGCCGTGACCCGCCGCTATGCGCCGGCCGGCGGCACCGAATTCGTGGTTGGCGCGGTCGAGATCGACCTTGACCGGCGGATCGTCACCAATGCCGGCAAGGCCGTGCAACTGACCGCGCGCGAATGGGCGGTTCTTGACAGCCTGGTGCGCCATCGCGGCGCGGTCGTGTCCAAGGCGACGCTGGAAGACAAGCTTTATGCCTTCGGGGCCGAGATCGAAAGCAATGCGGTCGAGGTGTTCATTTCGCGCCTGCGCAAGAAACTGGGCCGCGACCTGATCCGCACCCAGCGCGGGCTGGGCTATGTGATGGACAGCGAATGAGCCGCGGCTGGTCGATCACGCGCCGGCTGGCGGTGACGCTGTCGCTGCTGGCCCTTGTTCTGTGGCTGGGCGTGGTGGCGATTTCGGGCATGATCCTGCGGGGCGAGATCAACAGTGCCTTCGATACCACCATGGAAGAAATGGCCCGGCGCATCCTGCCGCTGGCGACCCATGCGGCCGAGGAATCGATGCACGAGGATGATAACGCCCGCGCTGTTCGGGAGCTGACCTCGGAAGGATCGAATTTTACCTATAACATCCTCGACCCCAGGGGGCGTGTCGTGCTGTTCACCGGCTCGCGGGTGTTCATATCCGATCTCAAACCCGTGCCGGCCGGCTTTTCCCGGATCGACGGCGCTCCGGCCTATGCGCTGTACGACCGTGAGACCCGGTTTGGCATCGTCGTGCGCGAAAATTCCGACCTGAGATCGCATCTGGTGCAGGAAAACGTGCTGCGCCTGATCCTGCCGATGGCGCTGTTGGTTCCGCTGATGGCGGCGGCGATCATCTGGATTGCCCGGCGGTCGATGGACCCGCTTCGCGCTTTCGGGGCGGCGCTGGGCCAACGCGGCGGCCGCAACCTGAGCCTGTTCGAGGCCGAGGGCCATCCAGCCGAGCTGTTGCCGATCATCGAGGAAACCAACAAGCTGTTCCGGCGCCTGCAATCGGCGCTGGACGCCGAACGCGCCTTTGCCGCCGAAAGCGCCCATGAATTGCGCACGCCTGTCGCCGGGGCGCTGGCCCAGTTGCAGCTGGCGGCAACGAAGATCGAGGATCCGGAAACGCTGGGTCATCTGGACCAGTCGGTTGCGGCGATGAAACGGCTGGCGCGGCTGGCCGAGAACCTGCTGCAGACCTCGCGCCTTGATGCCGGCTTCGCGGCGTCGTCTGAAACGGTGCATCTGAACCCGATTGCCAGCATGGTGCTGCGTGATTTCGGCGCTGCCGACATCCGCCTTGACGGCACGCCCTGCCATGCCTTCATGTCGCCCGACGCCTTTTCCATCGTTCTGCGCAATCTTGTTGAAAATGCCCTGCGTTACCGAACCGCCGATACGCCGGTCGCGGTGACGCTGGCCGCCGGGTCGCTGACGGTGGAAAATGACTGCGCGGCGCTGGAGGGGGACGATATGGACCGGCTGAAGACCCGGTTCCAGCGCAACGGGCGCACCGGTCACGGCGGCGTCGGGCTGGGTCTGGCCATTGTCGATGGCATCGCCCGCTCGGCCGGGGGCAGCCTGGAGCTGGCCTCGCCCCGCCCGGGGCAGACGCGCGGCTTTTGCGCCGTGGTCCGCTTTGGTGACGGGTCGGGCCCGGAGGTCTGAGGGTTGGTTGCGCCGCGCTTTGCGCGTCGCGCAGGCAGGGGGCGCTGCCCCCTCGGCGCTGGCGCGCCTCACCCCCGAGGTATTTGCCAAGCCAAAGAAGCCGGGGGGTCAGCCTAGGCGGGTGCGGTAGTCGCTGACCAGCAGGTGTGTCGGGGCGACGTCTTCGTCGATGTTGGCAAAGCGGCCGATGGGGTCGCGGAAGATATTGTCGGTTTCGTCGTCATTGACGGTCGAGACCTCGCCGATCAGCACGTCGCCGCCTTCGCCCCAGAAGGCGTGCCAGTCGCCGGGCATCAGGGTGACACTTTCGCCGGGGGCCAGCTGCAGATGCTCGCCCGGCGCAAAGTGGTGCGGCTGGCCGTCGCACATGACGGTGACGCCACGATCTTCGGCGAAGTTGCCGGCGTCGTCGGACCCGAAAAGCTGGACCACCAGCGTTGCCCCGCCACGGTTGATGATATCTTCGGCCTTCATGACGTGGGTGTGCATCGGCGACAGCTGGTCCTGCCGCGAGATCAGCAGCTTTTCGGCGTAGCACATGCCGCGGCCGGCGCCGAGATCGGCCAGGCGACCGTTGCGCAGGGTGAACAGGAACAGGCCCATGCGGTCGAAGTTGGCGGCGCCGTAGTCGGTGATGTCCCAGCCGCAGCGCGCGTCGATGACATGGCGGGCCTGTTCGGTTCGGGCCGTGAACTGGTCAGGCGTCCAGTTGGCAAAGGGTGGCAGAACAAAGCCGTGGGAGCGGATCATCTCGGCGGCGTCGGCCATGATGGCGTTGATTCGGGATCGTTTCATGTGGCGGGGTCCTCGGGCAGGCGGCGCGCCCGGCGCCGGGGCGGTGGTTCGGGGTTGCAGTCTGGCGCAAAGCATCGGCGGCGGCAATTGCGGCCCCCGGTTTTCGAAAGCGGCAGGAAGCGTGGCGGGAAAGTCGCATTGGCGTGAGAATCGGGGGCGCAAAATGCGCATTCTGGGCCGCGCGCCCCCGCCGCGAAGGGGATGTGCGCGCCCCGGACAACCGTTTATGGATCAGGTCATGACGCCGATATTCCGCTTTGATGGTATCTACACGCCGGTGGTGACGCCCTTTCACGATGACGGCGCGGTCAACTGGGACGCGCTGGCCGATGTCGTGGAGTATCTGGTCGCTCATGGCGTGAACGGGCTGATTTCGGGCGGATCGACCGGCGAGAATTTCGCGCAGTCGCTGGAGGAGCGGCTGGAGATCGCGCGGTTTACCCGACAGCGTCTGAACGGCCGGCTGCCCTTTGTCGTGGGCACCGGCGCGATGCTGACCACCGACAGCCTGGCCCTGGCAACCGGGGCGCGCGCGATGGGGGCCGACGCGATCTTGCTGGCCAGCCCGCCCTATGCGGTGCCCACCGACCGCGAAAACGCCCTGAACGCGCTGGCCATCGACAAGGCGGCGGGCCTGCCGGTGATGCTGTATAACTACCCCCACCGCACGGGCACGATGATGGGCGCAGAGTTTCTTGACCGTGTGGGGCGGTCGCGCAATTTCTGCGGCATCAAGGAAAGCTCGGGCGATATCAACCGTGTGCACATGCTGGCGCGCGACTATCCCCATATCCAGATGGGCTGCGGGATGGACGATCAGGCGCTGGAATTCTTTGCCTGGGGCGCGCCGTTCTGGGTGTGCGGCGGGTCGAATTTTGCCCCGGCCGAGCATGTCGCCTTGTACCGGGCCTGCGTTGTCGAGGGCGATTTCGCCAAGGGCCGGCGCATCATGTCGGCGATGCTGCCGCTGATGGCGGTGCTGGAGCAGGGCGGCAAGTTCATCCAGACCATCAAGCATGGGGTGACCATGAACGGGATCGCCGCCGGCGCCATGCGCCCGCCGCTGAAGGGGCTGAACAAGGATGACAAGCGCGCGTTGGAACAGGTGCTGCGCGTGCTGCGAAAAACGGTTGCCAAGATTGAGGCGGAGGGCTGAGCCATGGAGCTGTTGACAACGGAAGAATACAGGGCCCTCGCCGCCGGGCTGGACCTGCCCGACGCCGCCTTTGTCGACGGGGCCTTTCGGCCCGCGGCCTCGGGCGAGACATTCACCAGCATCAACCCCGCAACGGGCGAAACCCTGGCCCGGATCGCGGCCTGCGGCGCGGCCGACGTCGATTTCGCCGTTGCCAGGGCCCGCGAGGCCTTTGACGACGGCCGCTGGTCGCGCCAGCCGCCCGCGGCGCGCAAGGAGGTTCTGATCCGGCTGGCCAAGCTGATGACCCGCAGCGCGCGCGAGCTTGCGGTGATGGAAAGCCTCGATAGCGGCAAGACCATTTACGACTGTGAAACGGTCGATCTGCCCGAAACCATCAACTGTCTGAAATGGCATGCCGAGGCCATCGACAAGATCTACGATCAGGTCTCGCCGGCGTCGGAAGATCACATCGCCATGGTCGTGCGCGAACCGGTTGGCGTGGTCGGGCTGGTGTTGCCATGGAATTTCCCGTTGCTGATGCTGGCGTGGAAGATCGGGCCGGCGCTGGCGGCGGGATGCTCGGTTGTGGTCAAGCCGGCGCAGGAGACCACGCTGACGGCACTGCGGGTGGCCGAACTGGCGATGGAAGCCGGTCTGCCGCGCGGGGTGCTGAACGTGGTGCCCGGCGGCGGTGCCGAGGTGGGCGAGCCCATTGGCCGGCACATGGATATCGACGCGGTGTCCTTCACCGGCTCGACCGCGACCGGCAAGCGTTTTCTGGCCTATGCCGCCGAAAGCAACGCCAAGGATGTGACGCTGGAGATGGGTGGCAAGAACCCGGCGATCGTGATGGACGACGCCGAAAACCTTGACCGGGTGGCCGGCCATGTCGTCAACGGCGCGTTCTGGAACATGGGCGAAAACTGCTCGGCCACGTCGCGCCTGATCGTGCACAGGGCGGTCAGGGACGAGTTGCTGGAGCGGATCGAGCATCATGCACGGGCGTGGAATGTCGGTGACCCGCTGGACCCGGCGACCCGGCTGGGGGCGCTGGTCAGCGGGGCGCATTTCGACAAGGTGCGCGGCTATCTCGGGCAGGCGGACAAGATCATCTTCGGCGGCAAGGCCGAGGGCGGGTTTGTCGAGGCCACGGTTGTCGCCCTGCCGGGCAACGACCATCCGCTGGCGCGCGAGGAGATCTTCGGGCCGGTGCTGAGCGTGATCGAGGTTTCGGGGCTGGACGAAGCGATCGCGCTTGCCAATGACACGCCCTATGGGCTGTGCGCCTCGATCTTTACCGCCAACGTCAAGCGTGCCTTGCGCGGCGCCCGGGCGCTGCGGGCCGGCACGGTGACGGTCAACAGTTTTGGCGAGGGCGATATCAGCACGCCGTTTGGCGGTTTCAAGCAGTCGGGCTTTGGCGGCCGCGACAATGGCCTGCACGCCCATGACCAGTATACCCAGCTGAAGACCATCTGGGTCGACCTGGCCGACGATGCCGACGAGGCGGTTGATTGAGCGACTACCGCGCCCGGCACCTGCCGCGCCAGTTGGGGGTCGCCGCGTGGAATGCGATTCTGCCGCCGCGTAGGGCCGGGCCGGCGCTGGCGCGCGACGCAACGGCCGATGTCGTCATTGTCGGTGCCGGTTTTGCCGGGCTGGCGGCCGCGCGCCGGCTGCGCCAGATCGACCCGGGCGCGCGGGTGGTGCTGCTTGAGGCGGGGGCCATTGCCGAGGGCGCTGCGGGGCGCAACTCGGGCTTCATGATCGACCTGCCCCATGACCTGGCCAGCGAAAATTACGCGGGCGGCGGCGGCGACGACCGGGCCATGATTGCCATGAACCGCGCCGCGCAGGGGTTCGCCGCCGACGCGGTCGACGACTGTGGCATCGACCCGAATTACTTTGACCGCGCCGGCAAGGTGAACGGCGCCGCCAGCGCGTCGGCGCATGCGCGCAACCTGGGCTATGCCGCGCATCTGGACAGCCTTGGCGAGGCGTCCGAGATGCTGGACGCGCAGCAGATGCGCGAGATGACCGGCAGCGGGCACTATGTCTCGGGGCTTTACACGCCCGGCACGGTGATGCTGCAGCCGGCCGGGTTGGTGCGTGGGCTGGCCGGCGGGCTGGCCAGGGCCGGCGTTGAGATTTTCGAGGGCACGCCGGTGACCGGATTTGCGCGGTCGGGGTCGGGCTGGGAGGTTCGGACACCGGCGGCCAGGTTGTCGGCGGGCCGGGTGGTTCTGACCGTGAACGGGCATCTGGAAAGCTTTGGCGTGGCGCGCGGGCGGCTGATGCAACTGTTCTTGTTCGCGACCATGACCGGCGCGTTGGACCCCGACGCGCTGGACCGGCTGGGCGGGCGGCCGCGCTGGGGGATCACGCCGTCGGACCCGATGGGCACCACCATGCGCCGGATCGACGGCGGCCAGGGCGGCAACCGCATCGTCACCCGGACCTGCGCGGTCTTGCGGTCGGGCATGGGCGCGCGGGCGCCCGACCTTGACCGGGCGCGCCGGGTCATGCGCCAGAAGTTCGACCAGCGGTTTCCCGGGTTGTCCGGGGTGGCGATGGAGCATGCGTGGGCCGGGCATTTGTGCCTGAGCCGCAATGGCGTGGCGGTGGCGGGCGAAGTGGAACAGGGTGTCTTTTCCGGCTGTGTCCAGAACGGGCTGGGCACCGCGCGTGGGGTTCTGACCGGTATCGCCGCGGCCGAGGCCGCCTGCGGTGTCAGGTCGGACATCGGGGCGCATTTCGCCGCTCAGTCGGCGCCGACCCGCCTGCCGCCCCGGCCGATACGCGATATCGGTGCCAATGCGGTGCTGCGCTGGAAGGAATGGCGGGCGCGGGCAGAGTGACCGCGCGATTGCGCCGCGCGATGCGCGCCGCGGCGGCAGGGGGCGCTGCCCCCTCGGCGCTGGCGCGCCTCACCCCCGAGGTATTTGCCAAGCCAAAGAAGACCGGGCGCGTGGGCCGTTGGCTGTGGCGGAGCGCGCCCTGACATCTGGCCGCTGGTGGCGGGGTCGGTCAGGGCGGGCTGAGTCTGGTCATGCGTCCACCGTCGGCGGTGAAGACCTGGCCGGTG
>CAYYMJ010000049.1:0-14973 GCA_964472855.1 uncultured Rhodobacterales bacterium
ACCGGCATCAAGGTCGTCGACCTGCTGGCCCCCTACGCCAAGGGCGGCAAGATCGGCCTGTTCGGCGGCGCCGGCGTGGGCAAGACGGTTCTGATCATGGAGCTGATCAACAACATCGCCAAGGTGCACTCGGGCTTTTCGGTGTTCGCCGGTGTTGGTGAACGCACCCGTGAAGGCAACGACCTGTATCACGAGATGATCGAATCCAACGTCATCAAGCCCGACAACCTGTCGGAATCGCAGGTGGCGCTGGTTTACGGCCAGATGAACGAACCGCCGGGGGCGCGTATGCGCGTGGCGCTGACCGGTCTGACGCTGGCCGAACAGTTCCGCGACCAGTCCGGCACCGACGTTCTGTTCTTTGTCGACAATATCTTCCGCTTTACCCAGGCCGGTTCGGAATGTTCGGCGCTGCTGGGCCGCATCCCTTCGGCCGTGGGCTATCAGCCGACGCTGGCCACCGACATGGGCGCGATGCAGGAACGCATCACCTCGACCAAGGCCGGTTCGATCACCAGCGTGCAGGCCGTTTACGTGCCCGCCGACGACCTGACCGACCCGGCGCCAGCCACGTCGTTTGCGCACCTTGACGCCACAACGGTGCTGTCGCGGGCCATTTCGGAGCTGGGCATCTACCCCGCCGTGGACCCGCTGGATTCGACCTCGCGCCTGATGGACCCGGCGGTTGTGGGTGACGAACATTACGGTGTCGCCCGTGACGTGCAGGGTATCCTTCAGCGCTACAAGTCGCTGCAGGACATCATCGCCATTCTCGGCATGGACGAGCTGAGCGAAGAGGACAAGCTGACCGTGTCGCGGGCCCGCAAGATCCAGCGGTTCCTGTCGCAGCCTTTCGACGTGGCGCAGGTGTTCACCGGTTTCCCCGGTGTGCAGGTGCCGCTGGAAGAGACCGTCCGTTCCTTCAAGGCGGTGGTCGCTGGCGAATACGATCACCTGCCCGAGGCGGCCTTCTACATGGTTGGCGGCATCGACGATGTGGTCGCCAAGGCCGAGAAAATGGCCGCCGAGGCGGCCTGAGGAGGCGACATGGCCGACATGATGCAATTCGACCTGGTCAGCCCCGAGCGGCTGTTGGTGTCGCGGCAGGTATCCGAGGTGCTGATCCCGGGTGCCGAAGGCGACATGACGGCCATGCCGTCGCATGCGCCGGTCATCACGACGCTGCGGCCCGGTGTGCTGCACGTGGTGTCGGCCGAGGGTGGCGAGGATTACGCCGTTACCGGTGGTTTCGCGCAGATCACCGCCGAGGGTGTGTCGGTTCTGGCCGAGCAGTCGGCGCCCCTGTCCGCGCTGTCGCAGGACATGTTCGACACCATGCTGTCGACGGCCCGCGAGGCGCTGGAACGCGCCCGGAACGGTGGTGACGGCGGGGCCATCGACGACGCGTCAAAAGGCGTGGCGGACATGGTCGCGCTGGCGGGCGCCGCCGGTCTTGAGGCCAGCGCCGCCTGAGCGGATTCGTGCCCATCGCGAGACAATCGGACCCCGGCCTGGCGCCGGGGTCTTTTTTTTCGCGGTCGCTGTCTCTAGTCCGGTCGCTGACGTTAACCATTTGGTAACCAATGCAGCGCCTGAGAACCAACAGCATCGGTATCCAGCAGGGCTCGGTCCTGCTGTTTTCGGATTTCAAGGACGATGGCGTGATGTGGGCCGGCGAAGGGCCACGCGAGCTGCGCCAGACTGTCCGGTTCGACGAGGCCTTCAGCGCACAGCCGGCGGTGCAGGTCGCCATGTCGATGTGGGACATGGATCAGAAGACCAACCAGCGCGCCGATATCGCGTCGGACGCGGTCAGGGCAGACGGGTTCACGATTGTCTTCCGCACCTGGGGCGACACGCGGATCGCCCGCATCCGCGCCGACTGGCTGGCCATCGGCGAAGTGCGCGACCCCGACGACTGGGATATCGCCTGACCGGTTGCGCCGTTTGCGAAACGGCGCGGCGGGGTGGGGGGCCTTGCCCCCCTCGGCGCGTGAACGCGCCTCACCCCCCAGGATATTGTTGCCAAGATGATGTCATGCGTTGGCCAAGTTTGGGTTGTGCCTTGCCCGGCAGGGGCGGGGCTGATTCAGTGCCGTGGGACAGGAATGGGAGACGAGGACATGCCGGACCGGATCAAACCGCCAAGCTGGTTCTGGATCATCGCCGTGGTGGCGCTGGCCTGGAACGCCATGGGGGCGTTGAATTTTGCCATGCAGACGGGCCCCGACGCAGCGGCGGCCATGCCCGAGAAATATCGTGCTGTCATCGAGAGCCGGCCTTTCTGGGCTCTGGCGGCTTTTGGCATCGGGGTGGTGTCGGCGTTGATGGGGTGTGTGGCGCTGTTGGTGCGGCGCGGCTATGCGTTGCAGCTGTTCTTGTTGTCGCTGGTGGCGACGCTGCTGACCTTGTTGCATGCCGCGCCCGTGCAGGCCGCGCAGCCGGCGTTTGGCGCCGTCGATCTGCTTTTGACGGTTTTCCTGCCGATCGCGGTGGCTGTCTTTCTGGTCTGGTGGGCCTGGTATGCCAGCCGCCGCGACTGGCTGAGTTGATCGCAGACGTGGCGGCGGCGCGTCCGGCGCCGTCTTCACCCGAGCGGTGAAAGGGCATAGGGAAGCGTGATGAGGCGTTTCCCGCGGTCGTTCCTGTTCATCCTGTTCACCCTGCTGATCGACGCGGTCGGGATCGGGATCGTGTTTCCGATCATGCCCGACCTGATGGAGCGGGTCGGTGCGGCGGACGTTGCCCGCGCGTCGGTGTGGGCCGGGTTGCTGATGGCGGCTTATGCCGGGGCGCAGTTCATCTTTGCGCCGATTGTCGGCTCGGTCTCGGACGCCTACGGGCGCAAGCCGGTGCTGTTGGGCGCGCTGGCGTTTCTGGCGGTGGACTATGTCATCATGGCGCTGGCGGGGGGCTTGGGCATTCTGCTGGTGGGGCGTTTTCTGGCCGGATTGGCCGGTGCCACCTATATCACCGCCACTGCCTATGTTGCCGATCTGTCGAAGCCGGGGGACCGGGCCGCCAATTTCGGCATGATCGGCGCGGCGTTCGGGGTTGGCTTTGTGCTGGGGCCGATGCTGGGCGGACTGGTGGCGACGGTGCATGTCACGGCGCCCTTCTGGCTGGCGGCGGGTCTGGCGGCGGCCAATTTCCTGTTCGGGCTGGCGGTATTGCCGGAATCGCTGAGCCCCGACAAGCGCCGCCCATTCGGGCGCCGTGACATCAACCCCTTTGGCGCCATCGCGCAGGCGCTGCGCCTGCCGGGGCTGGCGGTGCCGCTGGCGTGCCTGTTCCTGTTCGAGTTCGCCGGCATGAGCTATGCCACCTTGTGGGCGTTTTGGGGGCGCGAGGTGTTTGCCTGGTCGACGCTGGTCATCGGGCTGACGCTGTCGGCCTATGGCGCGCTGGCGGCGGGGGTTCAGGCCGGGTTGATGCCGGTTGCCATCCGCATGATCGGCGAGCGGCGGCTGATGATCGCCGGGCTGGTGGCATCGCTGATCAGCTTTGTCGGGCTGGGCTTTATCCGCGAGGCATGGATGGTTGCGGTATTCCTGCCCATTGCCGCGCTGTCCGATCTGGTGCCGCCGACCATGACCGCCATGGCGGCCAATACCGCGCCCGAGGATCGGCAGGGCCTGTTGCAGGGGGTGATTGCGTCGCTGGCATCGGTTGCGGCGATCGTGGCGCCGTTGCTGTTCACGGCGGTGTTCGACCGGTTCGCGGGTCCGGGGGCCGAGGTTTATCTGCCCGGCGCGCCGTTCTTGCTGGGCGCGCTGCTGGTCGCGGTCATTCTGCCGCTGGCCATTTTTGGCAACCGTGCCGGCCGTGCCGGTCAGGCGGCCGAATAGAGGCCCTCGTAGATCGGCGCCAGGGTCTCATGGTCGAACAGCGATGATACCGACGTGCCGTTCCACGTGTTCAGAATGGCCTGGGCGAACATCGGCGCGGTGGGGACGATGCGGATATTTGGCGTGTCGATGACCGCGGCCGACGGTTCGATGGTGTCGGTGATGACGAGGCTTTTCATCACCGAGGCCGAAACACGCTCGATCGCGGGGCCGGACAGGACGCCGTGGGTGATATAGGAATGCACTTCCTTGGCGCCGTTTTCCAGCAGCACCTCGGCCGCCTTGCACAGGGTGCCTGCGGTATCGACAAGGTCGTCGACGATCAGGCAGGTGCGGTCGCGGACATCGCCGATCACCGTCATGCCCGCCACTTCGCCGTGTTTTTCCCGGCGCTTGTCGACAATGGACAGGGGCGCGCCGATGCGCTGGGCCAGATCGCGGGCCCGGGCCACGCCGCCGACGTCGGGCGACACGATCATCAGGTCGTCGCGCGCGCCGCGGAACTGGTGCATCACGTCCAGCGCGAACACTGGCGAGGCATAAAGGTTGTCGACCGGGATGTCGAAGAACCCCTGGATCTGGGTGGCGTGCAGATCGAGGGTCAACAGCCGCTCGACCCCGGCCGATACCATCATGTTGGCCACCAGCTTGGCCGAGATCGGCGTGCGCGCCTTGGTGCGCCGGTCCTGGCGGGCATAGCCGAAATAGGGCACCACCGCCGTGATCCGCGAGGCCGACGACCGGCGCAGGGCGTCGGCGATGATCAGCAGCTCCATCAGGTTGTCATTGGCCGGGCGCGAGGTTGGCTGGATGACAAACATGTCCTCGCCCCGGACATTTTCGTAGACTTCCACGAAGATCTCGCCGTCGTTAAAGCGTTCGACCCGGGTGTCGACCAGCCCGACATGGCGGCCCCGGTGCATGGACATTCGGCGCGCGATAGCACCGGCCAGCGGCCGGTTGGCATTGCCCGAGATAAGCTTTGGTTCGTTCTGAGAGCGCATTTTGGGACCGTGTCACAGATTCGTAACGTTGACTTCGCTTAGCATGCACATATCGTCGCGGAAACAGCCCCTGAACGCGCGGGAACGAAATGCCTCATATCGACTATTACCTGTTCACCAAGTCGCCCTTCACCTATCTGGCCGGAACCCGGCTGGAACAGGTGGCGGCGCGGCATGGGGCGACGATCACCTACAAGCCGGTGGATTTGCCGCGCCTGTTCGCCCGCACCGGCGGCCTGTTGCCGCCCGATCGCCATCTGTCGCGGCAGGAATACCGCCTGCAGGAACTGACGCGGGTGGCGGCCGAAAGGGGGTTGCCGATCAACCTGAAACCCGCGTTCGGCGGCGCCAATGCGGCGCCGGCGGCCTATGCGCTGATCGCAGCGCAAAGCGCAGGCGGCGGCGATCTGGGGCGGCTGGCCCATGCCTTCAATCGCTCGGTCTGGGCCGACGAAAGGGATGTGGGCGACAATGGGGTGATCCGCGCCTGCCTGCAGGAAGCCGGCTTTGACGCGTCGCTGGCGGATTCCGGCCTGCTGGAAGGGGCCGAGACCTATGAGCGCAACCTGGAAGAGGCGGTGGCCGCAGGCGTGTTCGGGGCACCCTTCTACATTGCCGACGACGGGCAGAGATTTTGGGGTCAGGACCGCATCGACGATCTTGACCGGAATCTGGCCGGCCGGGGGTGATGCCCGACGGGTCGGGCAGCGGCCAGGACGTACATTGCCGATACTATGGCGGCGGCAGCCGCAACGCCGTGTTCCTGCATTGCGCGCTGTCGCACGCGGGGGCATGGAAACAGGTGGCGCTGCGGCTGGGCGACCGGTTGGCGGTGGTGGCTCCGGATCTGCCGGGCCATGGCCACAACCCGCTGTGGACAGCCGCTGACGGCGATTTCCATGCGCGCACCACCGACATGGTGGAAGGCCTGTGCGACGGCCCGGTGGACATGGTCGGGCATTCGGTCGGGGCGACGGTGATGCTGCGGCTGGCATTGCGGCGCCCTGACCTGTGCCGCACGCTGACACTGGTCGAGCCGGTTTACTTCGCCGCCGCCAACGGCACGGCCGAGCATGCGCGCTATGCCCGCCTGATCGCCCCATTTCGCGCGGCGCTGGCGCGGGGCGACACCGTTGGCGCGGCCCGGCTTTTTCACGAAAGCTGGGGCGCCCTGCCGTGGAGCGGGCTGACCGACGACCAGCAGGCGGAAATCGTCATGCGCATTCACATGATCGAAGCGGCCGAGCCCGCCTTGTCTGCCGACGTCGACAATGTGCTGGCGCCGGGGCGGCTGGAGGCGCTTGCGGCGCCGGTGTCGCTGGTCGAGGGCAGCACGTCGCCCGAAATCGTGGGCGCCATCATGCGCAACCTCGCCGGGCGCCTGCCCAATGTGCGGCGGGCGCTGGTGCAGGGGGCGGGGCACATGGCGCCGATCACCCATCCCGAACCGGTGGCCGCGGCCATCGAGGGCAATCTCAGCCGCGGATAAGGGCCAGCAGCCCGTCGACATCGGCCTCGGTCGTGCACCACGAACTGACCAGCCGCGCCGAAAGCGGTTCCTCGGCCGGGCCGTCCAGCGACCCGTCAGCCGGCCAGAAATAGTAATGGCCCCCGCCCGACTGGGCCCGCCGGTGGCCGGCGCGCGCCCAAGTGGCGAACACCATGTTGGCGTCGGCGGGAAACAACAGGCTGGCGCCCGGCGTTTCGGCAAGGCCACGCGCCAGGCGCTGGCCCATGGCGTTGGCATGGCGGGCCAGTTGCATCCACAGCCCGTCGGCCAGATAGGCCTCGATCTGCGCCGACAAGAAGCGATGCTTGGAAAACAGGTGGCCGCCACGCTTGCGCCGCAGTTCGAACTCCCACGCCTTGTCGGGGTCAAAGATCACCACGGCCTCGACCCCGAGGCAGCCGTTCTTGGTGCCGCCGAACGACAGAATGTCGACACCGGCCTTCCAGGTCATCTCGGCCGGGGTGGCGCCGGTGGCGGCAAGCGCGTTGGCAAGGCGCGCGCCGTCCATATGCACCGGCACGCCGCCGGCGCGGGCAATGCCGGCCAGTTGCGCAACCTCGGCCGGGGTGTAGACGCCGCCAACCTCGGTCACGTTGGTGACCGACAGCACGCCGCGCTGCACGTTATGCACGCCGACGCGCGCGGTGTTGGCCAGCGCGCCGCTCAGCGCGTCGGGCGTGATCTTGCCTGCCGCGCCGTCCAGCAGCACCAGCTTGGCGCCGCCGGTATAGAACTCGGGCGCGCCGCATTCGTCTTCTTCCACATGCGCCTGCCGGTGGCAGTAGACCGCCGACCACGGCGGCGCGTAACACGACAGCGCCAGCGCATTGGCCGCGGTGCCGGTGGCGACCAGATAGACCGCGGCGTCGGGCGCCTCGAAAAGGTCGCGCATCTGCGCGCGCACCCGGTCCATGATCTCGTCGCTGCCGTAAGAGTCGGCGTAACCGGCATTGGCGGC
This sequence comes from uncultured Rhodobacterales bacterium, assembly GCA_964472855.1. GTDB lineage: Bacteria > Pseudomonadota > Alphaproteobacteria > Rhodobacterales > Rhodobacteraceae > Tranquillimonas. The sequence continues at coordinate 7,321 of CAYYMJ010000049.1, forward strand.
CGCGACCGCGGCCATGATGGCGGGATGCGCCCCGCTGGCATTGTCTGACGCGAAATTCATCATCTGGGCTCCGTGATGATATGGTCTTCCCATTCCTCTTCCGGCACCTCGAATTCGGGCACTGTCCAGCCCTGAACCGAAACGCCGGCGTCATGCACCGACTGCGCGCTGCCCGAAATCAGCGGGTGCCAGTCGTAAAGCGGCTTGCCCTCGTGCAACAGCCGATAGGCGCAGGTCTCGGGCATCCAATAGGCGATGTCGGCGATGTTCGAGGGTTTCAGAACCACGCAATCGGGCACGAACTGCTTGCGAATGTCATACTGGGCACAGCGGCAGCTTTCGCCGTCAAGCAGCCGGCAGGCAACGCGGGTAAAGGCGATCTCGTTGGTGTCCGGGTCTTCCAGCTTGTTCAGGCAGCATTTGCCGCAGCCGTCGCACAGGGCTTCCCATTCGCGGCTGGTCAGGTTTTTCAGGGGCACACGTTCCCAATACCTGTCGCGCAGCCCGTGGCGCCGGATGGGGTCGTCGCGCTCAGCGGGCATCAAGGATCGCCCGGGCGCGCTGGCTGTCGCCCTGCATCTGGGCAACAAGGGCATCGAGGCTGTCGAACCGTTCCTCGGGGCGCAGCCATTCGACCAGCCCGACCGACAGATGTGTGCCGTAAAGATCGCCGTCGAAATCGAAGATGAAGGTTTCGATGTTGGGGCGGTTTTCCCCGAACATCGGCCGCACCCCGACCGAGGCGACGCCCTTCAGCGTGCCGGCATGGGGGCCTGACAGGATGTCGACCTCGACCGCGTAGACGCCAAAGCGCGGCAGGTGCAGCCCGTCGATGGACATGTTCGCGGTGGGAAAGCCCAGATCGCGCCCGCGCCGCTGGCCATGCAGAACCGGGCCGTCGACCCGGTGCAGGTGGCCCAGCATCTCGGCCGCCGCCTGTGCCCTGCCCTCGCTCAGCGCCGTGCGGATGCGGGTCGACGACACCTCGAGACCGTCGAAATCGACCATCTCGGACAGGGTGGCGCCAAAGCCGTGCCGCGCGCCCAGGCCCGGCAGGTCTGCGGCCCGCCCCGACCGGCCCTTGCCGAACAGGAAATCCTGCCCCACCACGACATGGCGCAGCCCCAGCCCGTCGGCCAGCACCTCGGCGGCAAACGCCTCGGCACCCAGCCCCGACAGCGCCGCGTCAAAGCTCAGCTCGTACAGGATATCGACCCCCAGCTTTTCCAGCCGGTGGGCCCGAGTCTCGCGGCTCATCAGGCGAAAGGGCGCGGCGTCGGGGGCGAAAAACTCGCGCGGGTGCGGCTCGAACGTGAGAATGCCCAGCGGCGCGCCCAGACGCCCGGCCGCGGCCCTCGCGTTGGAAATCACCGCCTGATGGCCCTTGTGAACGCCGTCGAAATTGCCGATGGCGGCGGCCGCCCCCTTCAGCGACGGGGCAACATCGAGATATGTGCGAACCAGCTTCATTGCGCCGGACCTAGCCGCCACACCGGCGGCGTGCAAGCGCGACGCTCAGTCGAATTTGGCCGACGGCGCCAACACCACCGCTTCGCCCTTCAGCACCGGTTTGTCGTTGACATAGGCGTGGGTCGCCATGGTCACGCGGCGCTTGCCAAAGTCGATGGCCGTGACCTCGACCTCGGCCTTGACGCGGTCGCCGGGCCGCACCGGGCCAAGAAATTTCATCGTCTGCCCCAGATAGACCGTGCCATGCCCGGGAAGCTGTTCACCGATCACGGCCGAGATCAGCCCCGCCGTCAGCATGCCATGGGCGATGCGGCCTTCAAAGATCGTGTCCTGCGCATAGGCATCGTCCAGATGCACCGGGTTGCGGTCAGTCGAAACCTCGGCAAACAATTCGATGTCGCGGTCGGTCACCTCTTTCCAGAGATGCCGCTTCATCCCGATTTCGATATCCTCGATGACAATGGTGCCGCGGGGCATGTTGTCGAGCATGTCGGACTCCATCACGCAATATTGCTTTCATACGTCGCCAGTATTCGCAACATAATTACTTTGCAAGCGCAGAAACGCAAGGCCGGATTTCAGCGAAGTTTACCGATCGCAAAGGTCGGGGACAGCATGTGCCGGCCAAGGAAATCGGCCAGTGCATCCGGCGCCGGCTGGTGGCTGGTCGCGGTTTCTGCGGCTGCAAGACCGCCGGTGATGAACAGCGAATCGAGATCTTCGCCCATGGCGCCAGCGATATCGGTGCTGATCCCGTCGCCGACCGCCAGTATCCTGCGGTCGTCGACCGTTCGCCCAAGCGCGGCCAACCGCAGGCGCGCAAGGTCATAGACCGGGGGATAGGGCTTGCCGAAGTAAAAGCTCTGGCCGCCCATCGCGGTATAAAGCGCGGCCACGGCGCCCGCGCACCAGATACGCGTCTCGCCACGGTCGACCACCACGTCGGGGTTGGCGCACAGCAGCGGCAGGCCCCGGGTCTTGGCCAACAGCAACTGCGGGCGCAGGGTGTCGGGGTCGGCGAAGGGGTCGAAGGGGCCGGTGCAGACGATACCCTCGGCCTCGGCCAGCGGCACCGGGGTGATTGCAACCGGATTGTCGATGATCTGCATGGGATCGAACACAACCCTGTCGCTGGGCTCGCCCATGAACCACACCTTGCGGCCAACCGCGCCGGTGAACATGGCGGCGCGGGCGCTGTCGCCCGAGGTCGCCACCGCGTCCCATGCGTCGCGGGGCACGCCCATGGCGTCAAGCTGGCGTTCCACAACCGCGCGCTGCCGCGGCGCGTTGGTCAGCAGAATGACGGCGCCGCCGCGCTGTCGGAACCCCTGCAGGGCGCTTACCGCGTCGGGGAACGGCGCCACGCCATTGTGCAAACAGCCCCAAAGGTCGCAAAACAGCGCGTCATAGCGGTTGGGAATGTCGGCAAGGCGTTCGACGATTTGCGTCATTCGGGTCTCCGCAGCGTTGGCGCCTCTATTGCAGGCATCGCGCGACGGGAAAAGCGGTATTCCGGGGGCGTGCGGCGGGTCCGCCGCCCCCGGGAATGGCCCCGACGGCCCGGATCAGGCCGCGGCCTGCCGCGCCCCGGCCCTGCGGAACACTTGCACCGGCACCTCGGCCACGACGAACAGCAGCGCGGCCACAGCCAGCCCGCGCAGGGTGCCGCTGTCGAAGCCGTCCAGCGCCAGACCCAACGCGCGAATGACGACCGTCAGAAGGAAGTAAACCGCCGCCGGAACAAGGAACTTCCAATCCTGCCGCACCGCGCCAATGGCCGTTACAATCGCCATCATCAGCATCGGCGCCGCCAGCGTGCGCATGTTGGTCGCGCCAAATGTGGTTTCATACAGCAGGTTGTTGGCCGCGCTGACGCCGGACGGGTTGAAGGTATAAAGCATGCCGATCGCGGCAAGAAACAGGGCCAGAAGGCCCGAAAGTGCTTGGGCGGCGCGTTGCATCGAGTGTCCTCTCGTTTGGTTCGGGCAGGTGGCCGCGTTCGCCAACGCGGGCGCCTGATTGCCGCTTGATATGGCATGCCTGTGTGCCAGAATACCGTCAAGATCGCACCACCGTGGTTCAGTGATGCGCCACCAAAGGAGCCGGCCATGGACATCTCGCAAACCGATTGGGAGCAGTTGCCCTATTTCCTTGCCGTTGCGCGCACTGGTTCGCTGCGCCGGGCGGCGGCGACGCTGAACACCACCCATCTCAAGGTGAACCGTCACCTGAAGGCGCTCGAAGCGGCCTGGGGCGTGGAACTGGTGCGCCGCAGCCGCAGCGGCGCGGCACTGACCGACGCAGGGGCGCGGCTTTTGCCCACCGCCGAGCAGGCTGCCAGCCTGTTCACCCAGGCGCGCCGGTCGATGCAGGGGCTCGACAGGCAGATCAGCGGCGATATCCGCTTTTCGGTGTCCGGTCCCCTGGGGCAGCTGATCGCGCCGATTCTAGCGCGGTTTTCCAGGGCCTGCCCGCAGATCAATCTGGTGATGCAGGTCTCGAACGCGCTCGATGACCAGTCGCTGGCCAGAACCGACGTCAGCCTGCGCATGGTCCACGACGTCTATAACGACGCGATCGTCAGGCGCCTGTTTCCGGTCGCGCTGGGCATCTACGCGCACCGGGATTATATTCGCCGGACTTTCCCCGAGGCCGGTGCCGGGGGGCAGGGTCTGACCTGGATCGGTTCGGGCGACAGCCCCGGGTGGCCCGAATGGGTTGCCGCCTCGGCGTTTCCCGCGGCCAACGTGATCCACCGCCTGGACGATCCGCTGATGCATCTGGAGCTGGTGGCCAGCGGGCTGGGCATGTCACGCATGGCCGCATTCCTGGCCGCCGCGCGCCCCGATCTTGTTCCTGTGCCGGGGACTGCACTGGAAGACGGCCCGCCGCTGTGCCTGATTACCCACCCCGAATTGCGACACACGCCACGCGTGCGCCGCTTTGTCGATTTCCTCGACTCCGGGCTGAAAGAGCGGCGCGACCTGATCCGTGGCGTCGGGCGGGAATGACGCCCGCGCAACGCCCGAACCGGGCGCCGGACCGCGCCCGGCGCCGGCGCCGGTTTGACGTCAGAGCGACAGGTTGGGGATGATCTGTTTCTTGCGGCTCATGATGCCGGGCAAAACCACCGCATCGCCGTCCGAGGTGGCGGCAAAGCTTTTCTCGGACACCCGGCGCACGGTGTCGTTGGGCAGCAGCAGGGTCGCCTGTTCCTTGAGGATGTCGACGATGAACAGCAGCACCTCGTCAACGCCGTCTTCGGCCGCGACCGCGGGCATGGCCGCCAGCAGGCTGGCCTTGCGCGACAGCACGATGTCGGGCGCGGTGGTTTCCAGAACGCTGACCCGGAATTCGGTGCCGCCGATCTTGTATTTCTTCGAATCCATGCGGATCAGTTCGGCGTCGGAAAAGGCCGACACGTCGGACTTGGCCGCGAACATCTCGGCGGCATAGGCCGACAGGTCGACGCCCAGTTCGCCGGCCAGCCGCTGGGCCAGGTCACGGTCGACGTCGGTCGTGGTGGGCGAGCGAAACTCCAATGTGTCCGACAGGATACAGCTGAGCATGGCGCCCTTGATCGGGTCGGGCATCGCGGTGGCGGCGTCGCCCATCAGGTCGTGCATGATGGTGGCCGTGCAGGCCAGCGGGCGCACGGTGATGTCGATTGGGCCACGGGTTTCGATGCCGCCAACCAGCTTGTGATGGTCGATGATCGCGCGGATATCGAGATCGTTGACATTGTCCGGCAACTCGCCCGGATTGTTGGTGTCGACGATAACGGCCGGCGTGCCGGCGTCGAAACTGGCGGCGATGGCGGGCTTGGCCAGCCCCCAGCGTTCCAGCATGAAGGCGGCTTCGGTATTGGGTTCGCCCAGCAGCACCGCTTCGGCGGGTTCGCCGCGGACCTCGTTCAGATACCAGGCCCAGATGATGGCCGAGCCGGTGCTGTCGGTGTCGGGCGACATGTGTCCGAATACTTTGGTGGTCATTGGAATCTCATTGCATCATTGGGGGTTGCCGGCCTTATAGGTAAGGCCGTGGGCGATGTCACCCAACAGGCATGCGGTGATATCGCGCAGGTCAGCCGGCCGCCTTGCGCCCCTTGCGCACCGGCTTGGCCGGCCGCGCCTCGGACGCCGAGACCACGGTGTTGCGGCCCCGGTCCTTGGCCAGATACAGGGCATCGTCGGCCGTCTTGAGCATTTCCAGCGTCTGCTTGCCGTCCTCGGGATAGCTGCTGACCCCGGCCGAGGCGGTGATCCGCGGCAGCGGCTTGCCGCCATACTGAACCTCGACGTCGCCGATTCGTTGGCGAAACTCTTCGGCCAGCGCCATCGCCTCGTCATTGGGGGTGGCCGGGCAGATGACGACGAATTCCTCGCCGCCGATGCGGCAGGGGCTGAACCGGTCATGGAACACTTCGGTCATCAGGGCGCCGAATTCCTTGAGCACCAGGTCGCCGGCGTCGTGGCCGTGCTGGTCGTTGAATTTCTTGAAATGGTCCACGTCCAGCGAAATCAGGCTCAGGCCGCCGCCGCCCTGTTCGGCGCGGCGCGTTTCGCGGTGGGCGGCTTCCAGGAACCAGCGACGGTTCCACAGACCGGTCAGCGCGTCGCGCATCGACTGTTCCTGCAATTCCTGACGCAGCTGCACGTTGGCAACAGCCAGGCTGACCTGTTCGGCGCACAAAAGCCCCAGTTCCCAGCGCTGGCCGAGGAAATCCTCGATATGTTCGCGCGGCACAACCGACAATTCAAAGGCCGAAAAGCGCAGGTGCAAAAGGCCGATGGTTTCGCCATGGGCGATGATGGGCAGGCAGAAATAGGGACAGTCAACGCCCGTCACGTGGCCGCAGGGAAATTCGATCGCGCGGGTGCCATAGCTGTAGGCCCGGCCACGGCGCAGTGACCAGCATTCCTCGGCGTCGATATGCGGGTCGGGGGCGCTGTCGCCCCAATGGGCCATCAGATCCAGCGTGTCGCGCGACGTCGAATAGATGTAAAGTTCGCCATCGGCCTCGGGCAACAGCGTCTGCATCGACTTGCCGACGACCATCAGCAGCTCGTCCAGCGACTTCGCGGAATACAGCCACTCGCTGATCTGGGACAACAGCTTGCGTTCGTTCTGGCGCCGCCCTTCGTTTTCGACAACCGTCCGGGTCTTTTCCTCAAGCTGGCGGCGCTTGGTCACGTCGCGGTCGATCGAGATCACATGGGTGTTTCGGCCAACGGCGTCGAATACCGGCGTGATCGAGCGTTCGATCCACACCGGCTGGCCGTTCTGGCGGTAAAGCAGCACCTCGACCGAGCCGTGGCGGCGATGTTCGCGGCAGGCGATGATATCGGCCATGGCCTGTTTCGATGTGTCGGCGCCGGCGAGAAAATCCAGCGGCCGCCGCCCGAGGCTTTCCTCGAAGGAATAGCCGTAGAGCCGGGCAAACCCGCGATTCAGCCACACGATCTGGCCCTCGGTATCCAGAACCAGAACGGCGTCTGAGCTGTGGGTCAGCGCCAGATCGGCAAAGTCCGGGGTGTCCGGCGTTTCAAGGTCTTTCACGCGCCCTCCGCTGAATGTCTGGGGGTTGGGCCGGTGATAACGCCGACAGTTTAACCGCCGACCAAGAAAACGTGTCGAATTGGCCCCATCCCCCGGCTTCGCCGCGCGCGGGGCATGGACGCCGCGCCCGGGGCGGGCAAACTGGGCCGATGACAGGCAAGACGGCGTTCCGGGAAACCGACCTTTATCAACCGGTCAAGGACTTCCTCGAAGCGCAGGGCTTCGAGGTCAAGGGCGAGGTCCGCGAAGCCGACGTGGTGGCCTGCCGCGATGGCGAAGACCCGGTGATTGTCGAGCTCAAGGCCGGCTTTTCCCTGACGCTGCTGCAGCAGGGCGTCACCCGACAGCGCCTGACCGACGCCGTTTATCTGTGCGTGCCCCGGCGCAGCGGCCGGGCCGCCGCCAAGGCGCTGCGGGCCAACATCGGCTTGTGCCGCCGGCTGGGGCTGGGGGTGCTGACCGTGCGGCTGACCGACGGGTTGGTTCAGGTTCACGCCGACCCCGGGCCATTTCAGCCGCGCAAGTCGGCCCCGCGCAAGACCGCCCTGTTGCGGGAATTCGCACGCCGCAGCGGCGACCCGGCCAAGGGCGGGGCCATGCGCGACGGGCTGGTCACCGCCTATC
>CAYYMJ010000049.1:15073-19836 GCA_964472855.1 uncultured Rhodobacterales bacterium
AGCGGCGACCCGGCCAAGGGCGGGGCCATGCGCGACGGGCTGGTCACCGCCTATCGGCAAGACGCGGCGCGGCTGGCCGAACATCTTGCCCGCCACGGCGCCTCGAAAGGTTCCGACGTGGCCGGCGCCACCGGGGTCACGCTGGCCACGCGCATGATGGCCGACAATCACTATGGCTGGTTCCGGCGCTGCACGCGCGGGGTCTATGACCTCACGCCGGCCGGACACGCGGCGCTGGGCCGGACCGGCTCAGGCTGAGCTTCCGCGTTCGGCCAGCCGCTCGACCAGCCGCTTGCCAAGCCAGGCCGCCAGCCGCTTCATGCCGACCCCGGTTCGGAATTCGAACTCTTCATAGTGAAAGCGCCGGGCGCTCAGCCCGTGAATGGCCAATCCGCGCATCAGGTCGCGGCGCATGGTCGCCGGCCCGCAGAACCAGACCTTGGCGCTGGTCATGTCGGCGGCGCTGGCGATCAGCTCGGGCGTCACCCGGTGCCCGTCAGCGCTTTCACGCAGGTGCAGCGTAATCGACGGATGCGCGCGCACCGCCGCCTCGACCTGCGCGAGCAGCGGCGCCTCGTCACGGCTGCGCACCGCCCAGAACAGGTGCACGGGCTGGGTATCGGCGCCGTCCAGCGCCTCGGCCCAGGCCAGAAACGGGGTGATGCCGATCCCGCCGGCGACCCAGACCTCGGGCTTTTTGCCGCTGCGCCGGGTAAAGCGACCAAACGGCCCCTGCACCCGCACCCGCGTGCCAACCGCGAGATCGCGGCACAGACGATGCGTGAAATCGCCCAGCGGCTTGGCGGTGATCCTCAGGCTGCGGTCGTCGTTGGGCCGCGCACACAGCGAAAACGGGTGCGGCTCGGTCAGGCCCTGGACGCCGAAATGGAACACGGCAAACTGCCCCGGCTGGTGCCGCAGGCCCCGCCCCTTGGCGTTCAGCGTGATCTCGGTCGCGCCGCCGGAACGATTGATCGCCGTGACCTCGTAAGCCTTGCCGCGCCGCGCCGCCGCCGGCATCAGCGTATAGGCGTAAGACAAAAGCCCAACCGCGCAGAAACCGGTCACCACCAGACCCACCGGGTCGGAAAAGGCGTCGAACGGCTTCAGCTCGACCATATAGTGAAAGGCCCCGCCGGCAAAAAAGACCCCCATGACCCGGTGGGTCCAGCGCCACATGTGATAGGGAATGAAGGTCGCCACCGATATGACCGCAAGGATCAGCAGCCCGTAAAGGCTCAGCTCGCCCAGGGTCTCGCCAAGCTCGACCAGCAGCGTCTCGCGCCCCAGGCCGTCCATTTCGGCATCGATGGTGTCATGCAGCATCAGCATGGTCATCGCCGTCACCCCGGACCATTTATGCAGAACATAGACCCGGTCCATGCCGCCGAAGACCGGCTCGACAAAGGGCAGCCGCGTGGCCATGAGCTGGGCCCAGGCCATCATGATCAGCGCCACCGACCCCAGGAATTGCGAGAACAGGGCAATGGGGTCGCGCACGTTGGGTATCTGCGAAAACAGGTAGGCGGTGACCGCAAGGCTCAGCACGATCAGCATCAGTCCGGTCTTTGACATTCTGGTTCTCCCCGAGTATCGGCGTCGTCCGCGGCCGTTGGCGGGAATTGAGCGAAAATCGCCGGATTTGCAAGTATTCACGTCCCCGGGGCCATCGTCGAAAGGTTTACGCGCCGATTTTTCGCGGCACCTGTTGACAGCCCGCGGGCCGATCCATAAATCCCCGTTGTTGTCACTCGGCGATGTCGAGTGCCAACCGAAATCAACAAGCAAGGAGCGTTCAGAGATGGCTTTCACACCGCTGCATGACCGGGTGCTGGTCCGCCGTGTCGAATCCGACGATAAGACCAAGGGCGGTCTGATCATCCCCGACACCGCCAAGGAAAAACCGGCCGAAGGCGAAGTCGTCGCCTGCGGCGACGGTGCCCGCAAGGATTCGGGTGAATTGATCGCCATGGCCGTCAAGGCCGGCGACAAGATCCTGTTCGGCAAATGGTCGGGCACCGAGGTCAACCTCGAAGGTGAAGAACTGCTGATCATGAAGGAATCGGACATTCTGGGCGTTATCGCCTGATCGTCACGGATCCTGACCAAGCATAAACTAACATATCCAAGGAGAAGCCAATGGCTGCCAAGGACGTCAAATTCGACACCGATGCCCGCAACCGCATGTTGCAGGGCGTCAACATTCTTGCCGACGCCGTCAAGGTCACGCTCGGCCCCAAGGGCCGCAACGTCATCCTCGACAAATCGTTCGGTGCCCCGCGCATCACCAAAGACGGTGTGACGGTCGCCAAGGAAATCGAGCTTGAGGACAAGTTCGAGAACATGGGCGCCCAAATGGTCAAGGAAGTGGCCAGCCGCACCAATGACGAAGCCGGCGATGGCACCACCACCGCCACGCTGCTGGCCCAGTCGATCGTGCGCGAAGGCCTCAAGCAGGTTGCCGCCGGCCTGAACCCGATGGACCTCAAGCGCGGCATCGACCTTGCCGCCGCCAAGATCGTCAAATCGATCGTCGCCTCGGCCCGCGAAGTCACCGACAGCGACGAAGTCGCCCAGGTCGGCACCATCTCGGCCAACGGCGAAGAAGAAATCGGCCGCCAGATCGCCGACGCGATGCAAAAGGTCGGCAACGAAGGCGTCATCACCGTCGAGGAAAACAAGGGCCTCGAGACCGAGACCGAAGTTGTCGAAGGCATGCAGTTCGACCGGGGCTACCTGTCGCCCTATTTCGTGACCAATGCCGACAAGATGCTGGCCGATCTCGAAGACTGCATGATCCTGCTGCACGAGAAAAAGCTGTCGTCGCTTCAGCCGATGGTCCCCCTGCTCGAATCGGTCATCCAGTCGCAAAAGCCGCTTCTGATCATCGCCGAAGACGTCGAAGGCGAGGCCCTGGCCACGCTGGTGGTCAACAAGCTGCGCGGCGGCCTCAAGATCGCTGCCGTCAAGGCGCCGGGCTTCGGCGACCGCCGCAAGGCCATGCTGCAGGATATCGCCATCCTGACCGGTGGCCAGGTGATCTCGGAAGACCTGGGCATGAAGCTGGAAAACGTCACCATCGACATGCTGGGCACCGCCAAGCGCGTTTCGATCACCAAGGACGAAACCACCATCGTCGACGGCGCCGGTGATAAGGCCGAGATCGAAGCCCGGGTCAGCCAGATCCGCCAGCAGATCGAGGAAACGACCAGCGACTATGACCGCGAAAAGCTGCAGGAACGCGTGGCCAAACTGGCCGGCGGTGTTGCCGTCATCCGCGTCGGCGGCATGACCGAGATCGAGGTGAAAGAGCGTAAGGACCGCGTCGATGATGCGCTCAACGCCACTCGCGCCGCGGTTCAGGAAGGTGTCGTCGTCGGCGGCGGTGTCGCCCTGGTTCGGGGTGGCAAGGAACTGGCCAGCCTCCACGGCGCCAACGCCGACCAGAACGCCGGTATCCAGATCGTCCGCAGGGCCATCGAGGCCCCGCTGCGCCAGATCGCCGAAAACGCCGGCGTCGACGGTGCGGTCGTGGCCGGCAAGGTCCGCGAATCCAGCGACCCCAACTTCGGCTTCAACGCTCAGACCGAAGAATACGGCGACCTGTTCGCCTTCGGTGTGATCGACCCCGCCAAGGTGGTGCGCACCGCGCTGGAAGACGCAGCCTCGATCGCCGGTCTGCTGATCACCACCGAGGCCATGGTCGCCGACCGCCCCGAGCCCAAGGGCGCAGCCGCCGGCGGCGGCATGCCCGACATGGGCGGCATGGGCGGCATGATGTAAGCCAGCCTGGCAAAGCTATCGAAAAGGGGCGCCGGTTCGGCGCCCCTTTTTTTGTCGCCCGTCCCATCATCCTGGCAAAAATATCCCACGGGGGTGTGGGGGTGTGAAACCCCCGCGCGGGGCCGGGCCACCGGCCCGGCCTTTTCGGAATTGTGATGTCGCCGGACCGTAAAGACGCCTAAGCATTGGCGCATGCGCCTGTTCCTGCTGACCGCCCTCACCATGGCCGCCTTCGCGGCCAATTCTCTGTTGAACCGGGCGGCGCTGGCCGGCGGCGGCGACCCCATGACATTCGCCCTGCTGCGGCTGGCGGCCGGGTCTGTGGCGCTGGCCCTGCTGGTGGCGATCACCCGGCGCGGTTTTGCCGTTGGCGGGCGGCGCCGCGCGCTCGGGGCCGGAACGCTGCTGCTGTATCTCTTCGGCTTTTCCTATGCCTATCTGGCGCTCGATGCCGGGCTGGGCGCCCTTGTGCTGTTTGGCGTGGTGCAACTGACCATGTTCGCCGGCGCTTTCCTGTCGGGCGAACGCTTCGGGGTCCGCAACTGGCTGGGCACGGCGCTGGCACTGGCCGGGCTTGGCTGGCTGACATGGCCCGGCGGTCTGGCGCCGCAATCGCCGGTTCATGTGCTGTCGATGGTGCTGGCCGGGCTGGGCTGGGGGCTCTATTCGCTCTCTGGCCGGGCCGAGGCCGATCCTCTTCAGGCCACGGCCATGAATTTCCTGCTGGCGGTGCCCGCCGGCGCGGCGATCTGGCTGCTGGCCGGCACCGCGGCCCCGATCACGCCGGCCTTTGCGGGCTGGGCGCTGTTGTCCGGAGTGGTGACCTCGGGTCTGGGCTATGCGCTCTGGTACAGCGTCCTGCCGGGGCTGGGGGCGTCGCGGGCGGCGGTGGCGCAACTGACCGTGCCGGTCATCGCGCTGGCGGGGGGCGTGCTGCTGCTGGCCGAGCCCGCCGCGCCGCGCACCATTCTGGCCGCGGC
>CAYYMJ010000050.1:0-19293 GCA_964472855.1 uncultured Rhodobacterales bacterium
CGCGAGGCGACACCGTTAGCGCCCAGGACGGGGGCGACACCGTGAGCGCCCGGCCACGGGGCGACACCGTTAGAGCCCAGCACGGGGCGACACCCTGAGCGCCCGGCCCGACGCCTTGCCGGCGCGCGAGACGCTGTTGCTGGCTGTGGCACTGATCGTGCTGGGCAGCGGTTGGGGTCTGACGATGCCGCTGACCAAGATCGCGGTCTCGGGCACCCATCGCCAGTTTGGAATCATTTTCTGGCAGATGATCATCTCGGCCATGGTTCTGGCGCCGGTGGCCATCGCCACCGGCCGGCGGCTGTCGCTGGCACCGCGCGCCTTGGGCCTGTATCTGCTGATCGCCTGTCTCGGCACGCTCATGCCCAACGCGGCCTCGTTCACCGGGGCGCTCTACCTGCCGGGCGGCTATCTGGCGATTTTGATTTCGGGGGTGCCGTTCTTTGCCTACCCGATCGCGCTGGCGCTGGGCAGCGACCGTTTTACCCTGCGCCGGCTGGCCGGGCTGAGCCTGGGGTTTGCCGGGGTTTTGCTGATCGCGCTGCCGGGCACGGGAACGCTGGGGCCCGGGCTGGCGGTTTTCATGGCGCTGCCGCTTCTGGCGGCCCTGTGCTACGCGACCGAGGGTAACGTGGTTTCGCGACTGCGCCCCGGCGCGCCCGATGCGGTGCAGCTGCTGCTGGGGGGTGCGCTTGTTGGGGCGCCGCTGGCCGGCATCATGGCGGTTGCGCTGGGCCAGTTCATCGACCCGCACCCGCCCTATGGGGCCGATGACTGGGCGGTCATCGCGTCATCGGCGGTGCACGGGGCGGTTTATGCCAGCTATTTCGCCCTGGTGGCGCGGGCCGGGGCGGTGTTTGCCAGCCAGGTCGGCTATGTTGTCACGCTGACCGGGGTCGGCTGGTCGATGCTGCTGCTGGGCGAGCGGTTTTCGCCGGGGGTGTGGCTGGCTGTGTTGCTGATCCTGGGCGGCGTGTCGCTGGTGCAGCCCCGGCGTCGCCAGCTTGTGCCCGGGCGCGCGGGCCTTTAGATCTGGGCCTGACGAGCATCCACAAGGACTTGGCGCGCGCATGCTGGATTTCGGGTTCGAGCCCACGACCGCCGCCATCGTCACCTTGCTGGTCGTGGCGGCCATGTTCACGCTGTTTGTCCGCGAGGTGTATCCGCCCGAGGTGACGGCGATGGCCGGGGCGGCTGTGCTGCTGGCCATCGGGGTTCTGCCCTATGACGACGCCCTGCATGTGCTGTCGAACCCCGCGCCCTGGACCATTGTCGCGATGTTCATCGTCATGGGGGCGCTGGTGCGCACCGGGGCGCTGGAATGGTTCACACGCCTGGCCGAGGCGCGGGCCGACACCAACCCGGCGCTGGCGATCCTGGGGCTGATGGGGCTGGTGGCGGTGGCCTCGGCCTTTGTCAACAATACGCCGGTGGTGCTGGTGATGATCCCGGTGTTCGTGCAACTGGCGCGCAAGATCAATGTTGCGGCCAGCAAGCTGTTGATCCCGCTGAGTTATGTCGCGATTCTGGGCGGCGTCTGCACGCTGATCGGCACCTCGACGAACCTGCTGGTCGACGGCGTCGCCCGGGCCAATGGGCTGGAGCCCTTCACGATTTTCGAGGTCACGCCGCTGGCCCTGATCCTGGTGGCCTGGGGGGCGCTTTATCTGCGCCTTGTCGGCACGCGCCTGTTGCCGGACCGCGAAAGCATGGCCGACTTACTGGGTGACGGGCGGTCGAAGATGAAATTCTTTACCGAGGTCGTGGTGCCCCCCGACAGCAACCTGATCGGGCGCCAGGTGCAGGGGATCGGGCTGTTCAAGCGTGACGGCGTGCGGCTGGTCGACGTGCTGCGCGGCGACGCGTCGCTGCGGCGCGACCTGAAGGCGGTAAGCCTGCAGTCCGGCGACCGTGTGGTGCTGCGCACGCAGATGTCGGAACTTCTGAGCCTGCAGGGCGACAAGTCGCTGCGCCCGGTGGACAAGGTGTCGTCGGTCGAGACCCGGACCGTCGAGGCGCTGATCACCCCGGGCTGCCGCATGGTCGGGCGGCGCATGGGCGATTTGCGCCTGCGCCGGCGCTATGGCGTCTATCCGCTGGCCGTGCACCGGCGCAATCAGAACCTCAGCGGGCAACTGGACGAACTGGTGATCGCTGTCGGCGACACGTTGCTGCTGGAAGGCGCGCCGGGCGATATTGCGCGGCTGGCGGCCGACATGGACATGATGAATGTCTCGCAGCCCGCCGACCGCGCCTATCGGCGCAGCCACGCGCCGGTGGCGCTGGCGGCGCTGGCGGGGATCGTCGTGCTGGCGGCCCTGGGGGTGGCGCCGATTCTGCTGTTGGCCGTGCTGGCGGTGTCGGTGGTGCTGCTGACCCGCTGTATCGACCCTGACGAGGCCTTCGGTTTCATCGACGGGCGCCTGCTGGCGCTGATCTTTGCGATGCTGGCGGTGGCCACGGCGCTGGAAACTTCGGGCGCGACGGCGCTGATCGTGGGTGGTATCGCGCCTGCGCTCGACGGGTTGCCGCCCTTTCTGATCGTGTGGGCGGTGTATCTGATGACCTCGGTCCTGAGCGAGTTGATCAATCACGCGGTGGCGGTGGTGATCACGCCGGTGGCCATTGGGCTGGCGCTGAACCTTGGTGTCGATCCGCGGCCGCTGGTGGTGGCGGTGATGGTGGCGGCTTCGGCCACATTTGCCACGCCCATCAGCTATCAGACCAACATGATGGTCTATGGGCCGGGCGGCTATCGGTTTACCGATTTCCTGCGGGTGGGCATTCCGCTGAACCTGTCGATCGGGCTGATCGCTTCGGCGGCGATCCCGTTTTTCTGGCCGCTGTAAGCCTGGGTTGCGCCGCGCGATGCGCGCCGCGAAGGCAGGGGGCGCTGCCCCCTCGGCGCTGGCGCGCCTCACCCCCGAGGTATTTGCCAGCCAAAGAAGCCCGGGGCGCGGTTCAGAGTGGCCATATCCACATGATGGCGGGGATCGCCACGGCAACGACGAGGATTTCCAGCGGCAGGCCGGTGCGCCAGTAATCGCCGAACCCGTAGCCGCCGGGCCCGAGGATCAGCGTGTTGTTCTTGTGCCCGATGGGGGTGAGGAAGGCGCAGGAGGCCGCGACCGCAACGGCCATCAGGAAGGGGTCGGGCGACACGCCCAGCGTCTGGGCGATCTGCAGTCCGACCGGGGCGGCGACGATGGTGGTGGCGGTGTTGTTCAGCACGTCCGACAGGGTCATCGTCACCAGCATCAGCACGGTCAGCACGGCCCAGGCCGGCAGGCTTGCCGTCAGGTCGATGAGGGCGGAGGCGATCAGTTGCGTGCCGCCGGTGGATTCCAGCGCCGCCCCGAGCGGGATCATCGCGCCCAGCAGCACCACCACCGGCCAGGCGACATGGTCGTAGATCTCGCTGATAGGGAGGATCCCGATCAGGACATAGCCCACCGCAACCAGCCCCAGCGCCACCGGCAGATACAGGATACCCAGCGCCGCGGCGGCGACGGCGGCGGCAAACATGAAAATCGCCCACCAGACCATGCGGTCGCGGGTGACGGCGAGGCCGCGTTCGGCCAGCGGCAGACAACCGAGCCAGTCCGCGACCTCGGTCTCGTGCCCTTGTGGCACCAGCAACAGCAGGATGTCGCCGGCGCGGATACGGGTGTGGCGAACCTGGCTGCGGATACCCCGGCCTTGCCGGCTGATCCCCATCAGCAGCGACTGGCGGCGCCAGTTGAGGCCCACCGACTGCGCCGTCTTGCCGGCAATGCGGGCGCCTTCGGGCACCACAACCTCGATCTTGGCCAGCCCCGCGCCCTCGGCGGTCAGGCGCTGTTGCCGCGTGGGTTCGGCGAAGTCGAGGGTCAGGGCGGCGCGAAACTCGTCCAGCGCCTGGGGGGTTGCCTCGATCACCAGCGTGTCGCCGGCGGCCAGCGCCGTGTTGCGCTGGGCGCCGTAGCGGCGCTTGCCGTCGCGGATCAGGCCCAGCACCGCGACATCCGCGCTTTCGGCGGCGGCGTCGAGTTCGGCCACGCGCTGGCCGATCAGTCTGGCGTCGGGCGGAACGGTCAGTTCGGCCAGGTAGCCCGAGGTCTCGAACCCGCCTTGCCGGGGGTTGCCATCGTCGCGGCGCGGGATCAGCCGCCAGCCCAAGAGTGCCACGAAGGCCAGGCCCGCCAGTGCCACGATGCCGCCGACGGGGGCAAAGTCGAACATGGAATAGGCGGTGCCGAGGCTTTGTTCGCGATAGGCGGCGATGATGATGTTGGGCGGCGTGCCGATCAGCGTGGCCATGCCGCCGAGGATGGTGGCGAAGCTGAGCGGCATCAGCGACAGACCCGGGGCGCGCCCGGCCTTGCGCGCGGTCTGGATATCGACCGGCATCAGCAGGGCAAGGGCCGCGACATTGTTCATGAAGGCCGACAGCAGGGCGCCGATGCCGCCCATGATGGCGATATGCGCGCCCAGCGGCCGGGCGGCGTCGACCAGGGTGCGCGTGATGAGATAGACCGCGCCCGACCGGACGAGGCCCGCCGACACCACCAGCACCAGCGCCACGATCAGCGTTGCCGGGTGGCCGAAGCCGGAAAACACCTGATCTTTCGGCACCAGGCCAAGGGCGGCGGCGACCAGAAGCGCGCTGAAGGCCACAAGGTCATAGCGCCAGCGCCCCCAGAGAAGCAGGCCGAACACCGCGCCGAACAGGAGAAACAGGAGAATCTGTGGGCTTGTCATGGTGGCGACACTAGAGGCGCCGGCGGCGGGGCGCAAAGGTGTGGGCGCGCGCCGGGGGGCCAGCCCCCCGGGTCCCCCCGGGATATTTGCCGACAGAAGTAGGGGCGGTCAGCCGAGAAGCCCGGGAAAGGCGGCGGCGGCGGCGGCCGGGTCGATGCGCAGCATCGCGTCATAGTCGGTGGGATCGAAGGGGTCCGAGACCGCCAGCACCTCGCGCCCGAAAAACCATGACAGGCGCCCGGCGTCGAGGTTGCCGCGTGGAAAGGGGGTGTCGCCGAAATGGTCCCACAGGGCGCGCAGGAACGCCTCGTCCGCGCGCTTGTCGGCCGGTCGCCGGTCGCGAAACCGTTCGCGTGGGTGCAACGGCGTCGCGCCGCGCGGGTTGGCGCGGCGGATCGTGAACTGGAAATCGGTGCCGGGAAGGCGGCCGGGAAAGCCGCGATGCTTCAGCATGACGGCTTTCCCGTGCTTGTGTCAGTATTTGGTGAAGACCGGCTCGGCCACGATGGGGGCCATGGGCTGTTCGAGATACACGACCTCGTCGGTCTGCGGTGTGGCGCAGGCCGACAGCGCCGCCATGATGGCCAGTGCTGCGACCAGTTTGATACTTTGCGACATGGGTTGCTCCTGCTCTTGCCTTGGCGGCGGTCCGATCCGCCGTCTGTTGTGGCCCGGGCTGTCCCAAACCCGGGCCAGGGACGGTGTAGTTCCCGGTGTGAGCCAAATTGAGGCGGGAATGTGACGGCCGGGAACTGTGGCAAGGCTGCATCAGGTTTCGGACGCTGCGGCATCAGAACATCTGCCAGATGCAGGTGTCGCCGGCGGGCTGGAAGGCCTCGAACAGTTGCACGGCGTCGGGCCGGCTGGCGCCGAAGGCCACCGCCCGGCTGGACAGCGAGATCACGATCTGGGCCGGTGCAACGCCCATGGCCGGCAGGCGGGGAAGGGCGAAGGATTCGCACAGGAAGAGAATGTCGCGACCGGTGGTGTCAAACGGGGTCTGTGGCGTCAGCCATTCGGCGACAAATCGGAAACGATAGGTCACGCCGGCCGGGCCCGGCACCGTGGTGACAATGTCCTGCAGCGTGACCGCGTTGCCCGACGGCAGGGCAACCGGACCCGCCGTTTCGGACGCCACCGGTTGCGCGGCGGTCAGCACGGCCAGCGCGGCGGCGAGGGGCGCCAGTGCCGTCATGGCGCGTGCCCGGCATAGGCAATCCAGCGGGCCCGGTGGCGGGGCGAGGCCAGCAGGGTTTCAAGCTTTTGCGCGCAATGGTCGGACGGGGCCGCGGCGTCGAGGCTGCCGCCGGCGGTGACCGTGAGCCCGCCGTCGGGGGCGGGGGCCACTGCCACGGCTGGCCGCAGCCCGCGCGTGTTGCGCAGAAGCCGCCACATGTCCTGGCGGATGGCGCGGGCCAGCGGTTTTGGCCGCAGGTTCGGGAAGCTGGCCGCAATTGCCAGGTCCCAGCGCACGGGCGTGTGGCGGGCGCAGATCAGCCCGCCCTTGCCATCGCTTTCGTAACGCCAGCTTTTGCCCATTGGGTTACAGTGGGATATTGTCGTGCTTTTTCCAAGGGTTCTTCAGCTGTTTTCCCCTGAGCGACGCGAAAGCGCGGCAGACCCGGCGGCGGGTCGAGTGGGGCAGGATCACCTCGTCGATGAAGCCACGCTCGGCCGCCTTGAAGGGGTTGGCAAAGTTGCGTTCGTATTCGGCCGTGCGCGCCGCGATCTTTTCGCCGTCGCCCAGTTCGGACCGGTAGAGGATCTCGGTCGCCCCCCGGGCGCCCATCACCGCGATTTCCGCCGAGGGCCACGCATAGTTGATGTCGCCGCGCAGGTGCTTGGAACTCATGACGTCATAGGCGCCGCCATAGGCCTTGCGGGTAATGACCGTGACCTTGGGCACCGTCGCCTCGCCATAGGCGAACAACAGCTTGGCGCCGTGTTTGATGACGCCGCCAAATTCCTGGCTGGTGCCGGGCAGGAAACCGGGCACGTCGACAAGGGTCAAGATCGGGATCTCGAAGGCGTCGCAGAAGCGGACGAAGCGCGCCGCCTTGCGGCTGGAATCGATGTCGAGGCAGCCGGCCAGAACCAGCGGCTGGTTGGCCACCACGCCGACTGTCTGACCTTCGAGTCGGGTGAAGCCGGTGATGATATTCTTGGCGAACTCCGCCTGGATTTCGTAGAAATCGCCCTCGTCGCCCAGCTTTTCGATCAGCTCTTTCATGTCATAGGGCGTGTTGGCGTTGGCGGGAACAAGCGTGTCGAGGCTGGCGTCCACGCGCGCGGGGTCGTCATAAAACGGCCGGCTGGGCACGCCGCCGCGATTGTTGAGCGGCAGATAGTCGACCAGTCGGCGCACCTCGATCAGGGCTTCGACGTCGTTTTCAAAGGCACCGTCCGCGACCGAGGATTTGCGCGTGTGGGTCAGGGCACCGCCAAGCTCTTCGGCGGTGACGACTTCGTTGGTGACGGTCTTGACCACGTCGGGCCCGGTCACGAACATGTAAGAGCTGTCGCGCACCATGAAGATGAAATCGGTCATGGCGGGGGAATAGACCGCGCCGCCGGCGCAGGGGCCCATGATGACGCTGATCTGCGGCACCACGCCCGACGCCAGGATGTTGCGCTGGAACACCTCGGCATAACCGGCAAGGCTGGCCACGCCTTCCTGGATGCGGGCGCCGCCGGAATCGTTCAGCCCGATGACGGGCGCGCCGTTCTGCAACGCCATGTCCATGATCTTGCAAATCTTCTGGGCGTGGGTTTCCGACAACGATCCGCCGAACACCGTGAAATCCTGGCTGAAGACATAGACCATGCGCCCGTTGATCGTGCCCCAGCCGGTCACCACGCCATCGCCCGAGGGCTTGTTGTCGGCCATGCCGAAATCGGTGGTGCGGTGGGTGACATACATGTCGAATTCTTCGAAGGAACCTTCGTCGAGCAACAGGTCGATCCGTTCCCGCGCGGTCAGTTTGCCACGGCCATGCTGCGCGGTGATCCGGCGCTCGCCGCCGCCCAGGCGGGCGCTGGTGCGCCGAGCTTCGAGTTCTTCCAGATTGGTCCGCATGTCGGCTTTGCCCTTTCCTGCCCGCAACGCGCGCGGGTTTCGCAGAGCCTTAGAACATCGCCGCGCCCCGGATCCAGCCCCAATGGGAAAGGGCCTCGATTTGTCGCGACGCCTTCAGAACATGGACAGCAGGGTTGCGGTGGACAGTTTGCGCAAACATCATTAGGCGCAACGCATGAGCCGAACCGATGGCGCCCGGTTTCTTGACCGGACCTCGCCCCCGCATATCGCCACCCTGATCCTGCTGTCGATGCTGTCGGCCCTGACGCTGAACATGTTCCTGCCGTCGCTGCCGGCGATGGCCGAATATTTCGGCACCGACTATCATTTCATGCAGCTTTCGGTGGCGATCTATTTCGCGGTCAACGCGGTGCTGCAGATCATCATCGGCCCGCTCAGCGACCGTTTCGGGCGGCGTCCGGTCATGCTGGCGTCAATCGCGATCTTCGTGGTGGCCACGATCGGATGCGTGCTGGCCACCCATATCGCGACCTTCATGGTGTTTCGGATGATGCAGGCGGCCATCGTCAGCGGCATGGCGCTGAGCCGGGCGTCGGTGCGCGATGTGCTTGGCGCGTCGGACGCGGCATCGCGGATCGGCTATGTCACCATGGGCATGGCGATCGGGCCGATGGTGGCCCCGGCCTTCGGCGGTTTCCTGGAACAAATCTGGGGCTGGCAGGCGACCTTTGTCGTGCTGACCGTGCTGGGCATCCTGTCGTTCGTGCTGGCCTACAGCGATATGGGCGAAACCCATCACGACCGGTCGGCAACCATGTCGGCGCAATTGCGCGAATACCCCGAGCTGCTGTCGGCCCGCCGCTTCTGGAGCTATGCGCTGGCCGCGGCCTTTTCAGCCGGCGCCTTTTTCGCCTATCTCGGCGGGGCGCCCTATGTCGGCACGGTGATCTATGGCCTGTCGCCCGAGGTGCTGGGCATATTCTTCGGGGCACCGTCGGTGGGGTATCTGGTGGGCAACGGGCTGGCCGGGCGCTATTCGTCGCGGGTGGGCATCAACCGGATGATCATAGCCGGCGGGCTGATTGCCACGGCGGCCATTCTGGTCATGCTGCTGATCTTTCTGGGCGGACAGGGCAGCGCGCTGGTCTTTTTCGGCTCGATGACCTTCGTGGGGCTTGGCAACGGCCTGCTCATTCCCAACGCCACGTCGGGCTTCATGGGCGTTCGCCCGCATCTGACCGGGTCGGCCAGTGGCCTTGGCGGGGCGGTGATGATCGGCGGTGGCGCGGTCCTGTCGGGCACCGCCGGGTCGATCCTGACACCGGGCACCGGGGCCGACCCGCTGTTGTGGATGATGCTGACCAGCAGCGTGCTGTCGGTTCTGTGCGGCGCCTACACCATTCGCCGCGAACGCCAGATCACCGGCTGACCGGCTTTACCGACGCCCGCTGGCGGGCTAGGCCTGTGGGCAGGACCAGCAAGCGGAGCGCGCCCCCATGGAAATGTCAGGAAGCCGTGTGATTGCCGCCGACCGCGCCACGGTCTGGGCGCATCTGATCGACGCCGAGACGCTGAAGGCCTGCATTCCCGGCTGTGAAGAGATGACCGGCAGCCCAGACGACGGGTTCGAGGCGCTGGTCAAGCAAAAGATCGGGCCGGTGCGCGCCACCTTCCGGGGCGCGGTCACGCTGTCGAACGTGAAGGCGCCCGAAAGCTATACCATCACCGGCGAGGGCAAGGGCGGCGTCGCGGGTTTTGCCAAGGGCGGCGCCGACGTGACGCTGTCGGAAACCGACGGCGGGACCGAGTTGAGCTATGCCGTCAAGGCGCAGGTCGGCGGCAAGCTGGCGCAGCTGGGCAGCCGGCTGATCGACAGCTTCGCGCGCAAGCTGGCCGACCAGTTCTTCGACCGCTTCAAGGAAAATATCGAAGGCTGACGCGCCCGATTTTTCTGCGAAAAATCGCCACCTTCGTGAAAAAGCCGCCCGCGCGTCAGGTCCAGTGCTGGAGGTCGGGCGCATGGGTCAGGATGACCGGCACCACCAGATCTTCTTCGTCCAGCAGATGCCTGTCGAGGAAACCGTCGACCTGCCCCAGCACGGTTTCCAGCCGCCCCGCCGCGTCACGGCCGTCGCCGGCATCGTGGGCGGCAAGGAAGTCGTTGGTGCCCAGGCGCAACGCCTCGAGATGGCGGCCCAGGTCGTCATGGTCCTGCTCGAGCAGGTCGAAGCCATGGGTCAGGCGGCTGTCGAGCCCGCTGAGCCGGGGAAAGAACTGCGTGTCTTCCAGCGTGTGATGAACATGCAGGTCGCGCAGCAGGAACGATGTGTAATGCGTGGCCTCGCGCCGGACGGTGTCGCCGTCGCGATCCCGGTCAAGATAGGCGCGGTTGCCGTCGCGCAACCGCCGCGCCAGTTCGCGGAACATCAGGTGCCGGTCCAGCCAGAAGCGGATGACCTCGTCAAAATTGTCATGCGCCTGCCAGCCGGATCGCGGCAGCGCGTCGGCCAGAACCCGCAGCGCCGCGGGCAGGCCGGCGCGATGCTCCAGTCCGTCAGTTGCCACGGACATAGGTCAGGATATTGCCGCCGGGCAGATACATGAGCTCCAGCAGCGACGCCGTGACCCGCAGGATGCCATAGCAGAACGGAAAGTCGCGATCTTCGGGATCGGTGGCAATCAGCACCGGGTCGCCGGCGCCGGCGGCGTCGTCGCAGGTTTCGGCCACCCGCAGGAATTCCTCGCCCATATAGTCGCCGGAATACAGGTTGATACGCTCGGACCCGTCGATGACAAAGCTGCTGGACGCGTCATCGGCAGAAATCCAGCGGCCCTGCATGTCCTGCAGCAACTGCTCGAACCGGTCCGGCGGCAGGGTTTCGATCCCGCGCAGCATGGCCTCGGTCGTGATGTCGCCATACGAGACCAGATCGCCGGTCGCGTGCACCGGCGTGCCGGTGGGAAGGCGGGTCAGCGCGTCATAAATATCGCCCGGCGTGCGGCCGTCCTGGTAAACGATCCAGCGCCAGCCCTCGGCATGGAAATCGCAGAAATAGTCTCCGTCGCCGGCAATACAGCCCTGAAACACGCCGCGCACCGAGAACGGCTCGCCAAACTGGCCGGGCTGCATGTTCGACTGGATGTCGACATCGCCCGACGGCGCCGGCGCCGGCGCCCGGCCCGGGGCGGTCAGGTTCAGCGTGAACTGAACCGCCTCGCCGGTGTCGAGCTCGGAAAACGTCTCGCGCCGATAGCCGCGCGCCTTGCAGTCGGTGTCACCGGGAATGGTGAATGCCTGCCCTGTGGTGCAGAAATAGTAATTCTCGCCCTCGAACCCGTAATCGTCGGAACTGATGCGGTAGTAATAGAATTGCTTTTTCAGGTCGCCGCCGACCACCGTCTTGCAGTCGCCGGCACCGACATTCCACCAGCCTTCGGACGTCCACAGATCGGCCTTGTAGCCGATGGCGACGCTCACGTCCCACGGCGTCTGGTTGCAAACATCCAGCCCGGCCCGGGCAGCACCGGGCATGGTCAGGGCAACAAGAAACAGGGCCAACAGGCGCTTCATGGGTCGTCCTCCGCTTTGGTCACCAGACTTCCCGCACCTGCCACCGGCTTGTCAATCCATTGGCCCCGCGGCCATGCCGCCCCGGCGCCGCCGGGCGCTGGCCTCGCTCCACCCCAACCCGACCACGGCGCCCATGATGATGCCGCCGCCCAGCAGCACGAAACCATCGACACCCTCGCCGAAGGCCAGCCAGCCCAGCAACGTGGCCCAGATCAGCTGCAGGAAGGTCACCGGCTGGGTCACCGAAACCGGAGCCGCCGCCAGTGCCAGCGTCATGGTGTAATGCGCCGCGGTGGCCAGCGCCGCCACCAGCAGCAGCCAGCCCAGCTCGGGCCATGTCGGCTGCACCCACTGGCTCAGCGCGACCGGCGCCAGAACCACCGGCACCGTCAGCGACAGCATCGCAACCACCACCGCGGCCGAGGCACGCCCCGACAGTGACTTGGCCATCAGGTAACTGCCCGCAAACAGCAGCGCCGTGAACAGCATCGCGCGATGGCCCGAACTGATCTCGTGAAACCCCGGCCGCAGGATCACCAGCGCGCCAAGAAAGGCAACGGCCACCGCGCCAATCCGCACGGCGGTCAGACGCTCGCCCAGAAACAGCGCCGCACCCAGCGTGATATAGATCGGCGACAGGTAATTCATGGCCGTGACATCGGCGATCGGGATGCGGGTCATGGCAAAGAACCACAGGATGACCCCGGCCGCGTGCGTGACGCCGCGCAGGCCAAAGACCACCAGGTCGCGCCGCGTCAGCCGGGCCGCCACCAGCGGGCGCAGCATGGGCAGGATAAAGACCAGCGCCAGCGCATACCGCAGAAACGCCGCCTCGGCCGCCGGCAGCCGCCCGGCCGAAAGCTTGACCACGCCCGTCACGCCCACAAACAGAATGCCCGTGGTAACCATCCAGAAGATACCGCGCAGCGGCTGCGGGATCGCGCTCATGTCACAAGCCCGACCGCGACCGTCAGCATCATCACGCCAACGGCCAGGTCCAGCCAGCGCCAGGCCCCGGGCCGGTCGAAAACCGGCGCCAGAAGCCGCGCGCCATAACCCAGCGCGAAGAAAAACCCGAACGACGCCGTCGCCGCACCAACGCCAAAGGCAACCCGGCCCGGCCCCATGGTCGCCGCCACCGCCCCAAGCAGGACCAGCGTGTCAAGATATACGTGCGGGTTCAGCCAGGTGAAGGCCAGGCAGACGGCCACCGCGCCGCGCAGCGAGCCCGCGTCATCGGCCCGGTCCTTTCCGCGCCCCGCCGGCCCCTTCCAGGCCGCGAACAGGCTGCGCAGCCCGTAGACCAGCAAGAACAGCGCCCCGCCCCATCGCATCACCTCGGGCAGCCAGGGCGCGGCACCGGCCAGGCGCCCAAAGCCGGCCACCCCCAGCCCGATCAGGATCGCGTCACTCAGCGCACAGGTCAGACAAACCGCGAAAACATGCGCCCCGACCAACCCCTGCCGCAAGACAAAGGCGTTCTGGGCCCCGATCGCCAGAATCAGGGACAGCCCCAGCAGAAATCCGGTAAAGGCAGGTGCCAGCATCCGGCCCTGCTAGCCGCCGCCAGGGCCGCGTTCCAGCCCCCGCGACGCATCATGCCGGGCACCGCTCAGTCCAGCGCCCCGGCCAGTTCGTCGGTCATTTCCAGATTGGCCGTGACGCGCTGAATATCGTCGTCGTCTTCCAGCACCTCGATCAGGCGCATCACCTTGCGGGCGTCGTCCAGCGGCAGCTCGGTCCGGTTCTGCGGCTTCCAGATCAGCTTGGCCGTCTCGGATTCGCCCAAAGCGTCCTCAAGCGCGCTGGTCACCTCGTTCAGATCGGTGTCGGCGCAATAAATCCAGTGCCCGTCCTCGTCCGAGTCCACATCCTCGGCCCCGGCCTCGATGGCGGCCTCCATGATGGCATCGGCGTCGCCGGCCTCGGCCGGATATACCACCTCGCCCACCCGGTCGAACATGAAGCTCACCGACCCCGTCTCGCCAAGATTGCCGCCGTGCTTGCCAAAGGTCGACCGCACGGTCGATGCCGTGCGGTTGCGATTGTCAGTCATCGCCTCGACGATCACCGCGATACCGCCCGGACCATAGCCCTCGTAACGGATTTCCTCGTAGCTGTCGCCGTCGCCGGCCTGCGACTTCTTGATCGCGCGGTCGATGACATCCTTGGGAACCGAACTCGACTTGGCTTCCTTCACCGCCAGCCGCAGGCGCGGGTTCTTTTCGGGGTCGGGGTCACCCATCTTGGCGGCAACGGTGATTTCCTTGGAAAGTTTCGAAAACAGCTTCGACCGGGCCGCGTCCTGCCGCCCCTTCCGATGCTGAATATTTGCCCATTTCGAATGGCCGGCCATCGCAGGCTCCTGATCGTCATCAATCTCGCCGGGGCATTTAGGGCAAGGCGGGGGGGCGGGGCAAGACCGTGCCCCTACTTCTGTCGGGAAATATCCCGGGGGGACCGGGGGGCTGGCCCCCCGCCGGCGTCCGGGCCACCGCGCCCCGCCGGTCTGGCGGCGCGACGACCGTGCCTCAGCCGTCGTTCACCAGCCGGGCCCCGACCGTGCCAAGCCAGTCGTCGACCAGCCGCCTGTCGTGCGCGCTCAGCACCTGCGCCCTTGGATAGCGCGGCGCGGCGCGGTCGTTCAGGATCGGCGTATCCCAGCCGTCGGTGGAGGCAAAGAACCGCGCCACGCCGGCCGGTCCGAATTCGGCCAAGAACCCCTGCACCACCACGTCGAGATAGCTCAGCAGCACCGGCTGCCCGCGCGACGCCGCCCGCGACCGCCCGGCGCCGATTGCGTAAACCGATACCCCGGGCCGGGCCGGCGCGTCATGGCGCACGTCCTGACCGTCCAGCCGGTCATAGGCCGCCTCGCGCCGGTCCAGCGCCGCCCAGTCGCCGCCGGGCACCGGTGCCATCAGCCCGTCGATGACCGCGCCCGCGTCAGGCACGATGGTCAGGTAGGCCACCGCCCGCGCGTCCGTGGCCCGCCAGGCCCGGCGCCAGCCGTGCAGCCGCGCCGGCTGCCCGCCGCCATAGGCGTGGGTCGCCCGGTTGACCAGGCTGCCATAGCCAAAGAACCACGGATCGCTCATCGCCCGCGATGTGCCAAGGGCGCAGACGCAGCGCAACCCCTTGCCGAACCCCCCGCCTGCCGCTAGCAATGCCAAATCCGCGACGGGAGAAGCCGGGTTTCGACCCGGTGCCGAAGGAGCAAGCGCCCCGGCAAACTCTCAGGCAAAAGGACCGTCACGGAGACATACTCTGGAGAGTGGCACACGCATGTGCCCGCCGAAGGGATAACGATCTCAGGCAAAGGGACAGAGGGGGCATCGAAGCCGCGCGATTGGCGCGCGGCACGGTGCTGAATTGCATCGGCTTCGACGGGGAACGCGATGACCGATCTGAAGACAACACCCCTGCATGCGCTGCATCTGGAGCTGGGTGCGCGCATGGTGCCCTTCGCGGGTTATGACATGCCGGTGCAATATGCGCCCGGCGTCATGAAGGAACATCTGCAATGCCGGGCCACGGCGGGGCTGTTTGACGTCAGCCACATGGGGCAGGTCATCCTGACCCACGCCGACGGCGCGCAAGCCGCGGCGCTGGCGCTGGAACGGCTGGTGCCCGCCGACGTGGCGGGCTTGGCGGCGGGGCGCCAGCGCTATGGCCTGTTTACCGACGACGCGGGCGGCATTCTGGACGACCTGATGTTCGCCCGCCGCGCCGACGACCTGCTGCTGGTGGTCAACGCCGCCTGCAAGCAAGCCGACATCGCCCACCTGACCGCCGGTCTGCCCGACTGCGTCGTCACCCCCGTGACCGACCGCGCGCTGGTCGCGCTGCAGGGGCCGGCGGCCGAGCAGGCGCTGGACGCGCTGGTGCCCGGTGTCGCGGCAATGCGCTTCATGGACCAGCGGGCCTTTCCCAGCAACTGGGGCGAACTTTGGGTGTCGCGGTCGGGCTATACCGGCGAGGACGGTTACGAGATCTCGGTCGCGACCGATCAGGCCGAGGCACTGGCCCGGGCAATGCTTGACCGGCCCGAGGTTGACCCCATCGGGCTGGGCGCGCGCGATTCCCTGCGGCTGGAAGCGGGGATGTGCCTTTACGGATCAGACATCGACACCGCCACCAACCCGGTCGAGGCCGACCTTGTCTGGGCCATCGGCAAGGCGCGCCGGTCGGGCGGCGCCCGTCAGGGCGGTTTTCCCGGCGCCGACCGGGTGCTTGACGCCATAAAGACCGGCGCCGCGCGGCGCCGCGTCGGCATCCTGCCCGACGGCCGCGGCCCCATGCGGGCCGGCACGCCGCTGTTCGCCGGGGCCGAGGACAGCGCGCCCATCGGGGCGATCACCTCGGGCGCTTTCGGCCCGTCGGTCGGGGCGCCGGTGTCGATGGGTTATGTCGCCACGGCATCGGCGGCGGCCGGCACCACGATCTATGGCGAGGTGCGGGGCAAACGCCTGCCCGCCGTCGTCAGCCCGCTTCCATTCCACAAACCAACCTATAAACGCTGAAAACAGGGGAAGATCATGAAATTTACCGAAGAGCATGAATGGCTGCGCGTCGAGGGCGATCTGGTCGTCGTGGGCATCACCAACCACGCCGCCGAACAGTTGGGCGACCTGGTATTTGTCGAACTGCCCGAGGCCGGAACGGAAGTGGCCAAGGATGACGAGGCCGTGGTCATCGAATCGGTCAAGGCGGCGTCGGATATTCTGGCACCGCTGGATGGCGAGATCGTCGAAGTGAACGACGTGCTGGCCGACAATCCCGAGAAGGTGAACCAGGACCCCACCGGCGACGGCTGGTTCTTCAAGATGAAGATCGACGATCTCGGCGCCCTTGACGATCTCATGGACGAAGCCGCCTACAAGGAATTCATCGGATAGCCCCATGACATTTACACCCACCGATTATAAGCCCTACGACTTTGCCAACCGGCGCCATATCGGGCCGTCGCCGGCCGAGATGGACGCAATGCTAAAGGTGATCGGGGTCGACAGCCTCGATCAACTGATCGATCAGACCGTGCCGGCCTCGATCCGGCAAAAGGCGCCGCTGGACATCGGCGCACCGATGTCCGAGCGCGAGCTTTTGTGGTACATGGGGCAGGTCGCGAAAGAGAACCGCGTGTTTTCGTCGATGATCGGGCAGGGGTTTCACGGCACGGTCACGCCGCCGGCCATCCTGCGCAACATCCTGGAAAACCCGGCATGGTACACCGCCTATACGCCCTACCAGCCCGAGATCTCGCAGGGCCGGCTTGAGGCGTTGCTGAACTACCAGACGATGATCTGCGACATGACCGGCATGGACATCGCCAATGCCTCGCTGCTCGACGAGGCGACGGCGGCGGCCGAGGCGATGACCATGGCCCAGCGCGTGGCCAAGTCGAAGGCGACCGCCTTTTTCGTCGACGAGAACTGTCATCCGCAGAATATCGCGGTCATGCGCACCCGCGCCGCGCCGCTGGGTATCGAGATCATCGTCGGCCCGGCCAGTGCGTTGCAGCCCGATCAGGTGTTCGCGGCGATCTTCCAGTATCCGGGCACCAATGGCGAACTGGTGGATTTCACCGACCAGATGGCGGCCCTGCACGGCGCCCGGGCCGCGGGCATCGTCATTGCCGATCCGCTGGCCCTGACAATCCTGAAAGAACCTGCGGCCATGGATGCCGACATCGCGATCGGGTCGACCCAGCGCTTTGGCGTGCCCATGGGCTATGGTGGGCCGCACGCGGCCTATATGGCCTGCCGCGACGGCTTCAAGCGCAACATGCCGGGGCGCATTGTCGGCGTGTCGCTGGACGCGCGCGGCAACAAGGCCTACCGGCTGGCGCTGCAGACCCGCGAACAGCATATCCGCCGCGAAAAGGCCACGTCGAACGTGTGCACGGCGCAGGCGCTGCTGGCGGTCATCGCCTCGTTCTACGCGGTGTTTCACGGCCCCGAGGGGCTGAAGGCGATTGCCCAGCGCATTCACCTGAAAACCGTCGCGGTGGCCGACCGGTTGGCCGCCGCCGGGTTCACGGTGGGGCCGAAGGGCTTTTTCGACACGATCACGGTCGACTGCGGGCCGCTGCGCGACGTGGTGTTGAAGGAAGCGCAGGACAATCGCATCAACCTGCGCGCCGTCGGCGAAACCCAGGTGGGCATCACGCTGGACGAAACCACCCGCTCGGCCACCATCACCCGGTTGCTGCGCGCCTTCGGGATCGAGGATGTGCTGGACGAAACGGCGGCGTCCTATCGCTTTCCCGACGGCCTGTTGCGCACCAGCGATTACCTGAGCCACCCGGTTTTTCACATGAACCGGGCCGAAACCGAGATGATGCGCTATATGCGGCGGCTGGCCGACCGTGATCTGGCGCTGGACCGGGCGATGATTCCGCTGGGGTCGTGCACGATGAAGCTGAACGCGGCGGCCGAGATGATGCCGATCTCGTGGCCCGACTTCGCCAACATCCACCCCCACGCACCGGCCGACCAGACCCGGGGCTATGCCCGGATGCTGGCCGATCTTTCGGACAAGCTGTGCAAGATCACCGGTTATGACGCCATGTCGATGCAGCCCAATTCCGGCGCGCAGGGCGAATATGCCGGGCTGCTGACCATCCGCGCCTATCACCGGGCGCGCGGCGAGGGGCATCGCAACATCTGCCTGATCCCGATGTCGGCCCATGGCACCAACCCGGCCAGCGCGCATATGTGCGGCCTGAAGGTGGTGGTGGTGAAGTCGGTGGAAAACGGCGACATCGACGTCGCGGATTTCCGTGCCAAGGCCGAAGCGGCCGGCGGCGACCTTGCGGCCTGCATGATCACCTATCCGTCGACCCACGGGGTGTTCGAGGAAGCGGTGCGCGAGATTTGCGACATCACCCACGAGCACGGCGGCCAGGTCTATATGGACGGGGCCAACCTGAACGCG
The DNA here is from genome assembly GCA_964472855.1 of uncultured Rhodobacterales bacterium. GTDB lineage: Bacteria > Pseudomonadota > Alphaproteobacteria > Rhodobacterales > Rhodobacteraceae > Tranquillimonas. Next base: position 18,285 of record CAYYMJ010000050.1, read on the forward strand.
CTGGTCGGGCTGGCCCGGCCGGGCGAGATTGGCTCGGACGTGAGCCACCTGAACCTGCACAAGACCTTTTGCATCCCCCATGGCGGCGGGGGGCCGGGCATGGGGCCGATCGGGGTCAGGGCGCATCTGGCGCCACATCTGCCGGGCGACCCGCTGGGCGGCGACGGCGCCGGGCCGGTTTCGGCGTCGAACTACGGGTCGGCCTCGATCCTGCCGATCTCGTGGGCCTATTGCCTGCTGATGGGGGGCGAGGGCCTGACTCAGGCGACCCGCGTGGCGATTCTGAACGCCAATTACCTGGCGGCGCGGCTGTCGGGGGCCTTCGAGGTTCTGTTCACCGGCCGCAACGGCCGGGTGGCGCATGAATGTATCCTTGATACCCGGCCCTTCGAGGAAACGGCCGGGGTCACGGTGGACGATATCGCCAAGCGGCTGATGGACAACGGCTTTCACGCCCCGACCATGAGCTGGCCGGTGGCCGGCACGCTGATGGTCGAGCCGACCGAATCCGAGAACAGGGCCGAGCTGGACCGGTTTTGCGACGCCATGCTGTCGATCAGGGCCGAGATTGCCGCCATCGAGGCGGGCGAGGCCGATGCCGACAACAATCCGCTGAAGAATGCGCCGCACACGGTCGAGGACCTGGTGGGCGACTGGGACCGGCCCTATGGCCGCGAGGAGGGCTGCTATCCGCCGGGGGCGTTTCGGGTCGACAAATACTGGCCGCCGGTCAACCGGGTCGACAATGTCTATGGCGACCGCCATCTGGTGTGCACCTGTCCGCCGATGGAGGATTATGCCGAAGCCGCCGAATGATCGGCGGCCGCGGGCGGGGGGCGCTGCCCCCCGCAACCCCCCGGGATATTTTGACCAGGATGATGGGGCAGAGCGCCTTGACTTGGCGGTTGCGATGACCGAAACGTCCACGCGATGGGGCCGTAGCTCAGTTGGGAGAGCGCGTCGTTCGCAATGACGAGGTCGTCGGTTCGATCCCGATCGGCTCCACCAC
>CAYYMJ010000051.1:0-4821 GCA_964472855.1 uncultured Rhodobacterales bacterium
TGATCGACATGGTTGAAATCGGGGCCGGCGGCGGTTCGCTGGCGCATGTGGACGCGCTGCGCCAGATCCGGGTGGGCCCCGAAAGCGCCGGGTCCGAGCCCGGGCCGGCCTGTTATGGCCGGGGCGGCACCCGGCCCGCCGTCACCGATGCCGACCTGATGCTTGGCAAGCTCGACCCCGACAATTTCGCCGGCGGCACCATCCCGCTGATGCCCGAAGCCGCGGCCGGGGCGCTGGCAGCGCATGTGGGCGACCCGCTGGGCATGGACCCGGGCGAGGCCGCCTTCGGCGTGGCCGAGGTGGTCGACGAAAACATGGCCAATGCCGCCCGGGTGCACGCAGTGGAAAACGGCGAGGATCTGGCCGGCTATACCATGATCGCCTTTGGCGGCGCGGCGCCGCTGCATGCCGGGCGGCTGTGCGAAAAGCTGGGCATCAACCGGCTGCTGGTCCCGCCGGGGGCCGGGGTCGGCAGCGCCATCGGCTTTCTGCGCGCGCCCTTCAGCTTCGAGGCCAACCGCTCGGTCTATATGCGGCTGGGCGCATTCGACGCCGCGCAGACCCGGGCGCTGCTGACCGAGCTGCGCGACGAGGCCACGGCCTTTGTGCGCACCTGCGACGCGACCAGCGACATTCTGGCCGAGTTCAAGGTCTACATGCGCTATGTCGGGCAGGGTTGGGAGATTCCGGTTGTCCTGTCGCCCGCGCAGGCGATGGCGCCTGACGCCGCCACCTTTCTTGCCCGGTTCGAAGAAGACTATACCCGCCTGTTCGGGCGCACCGTGGCCGGGCTGGACGTGGAAATCACCGTCTGGTCGGTCAACGCGACCACACCTGCCCAGCCGGTCGACCCGGTCGGCGCCGCGGCCGGCGGCGCGCTGGCGGCCCCGACCGGCACCCGCCAGTTGTTCGACGCGGCGACCGGCGGGTTCGTGGTGGCGGGGCTTTACGCGCGCGACGATCTTCCCGTGGGCGCCCGGGTCACCGGCCCGGCGGCGGTGGTCGAGGCCGAAACCAGCATCATCGTGCCGTCCAGCCGCGACGCCATCTGCCAGCCGGACGGCTGTATCGACGTGGTCTTGAAGGGGGCATCGCAATGACGGGCAGGCAAGGGCATTCCGACGTCGCCTGGCAGGTCATGTGGAACCGCCTGATTTCGGTGGTCGAAGAACAGGCGCAGGCGCTGGTGCGCACCGCCTTCTCGACCTCGGTCCGCGAGGCCGGCGACCTGTCGGCGGGCGTCTATGACGTGCAGGGCCGCATGCTGGCACAGGCCGTCACCGGCACGCCGGGCCATGTGAACGCCATGGCCGAGGCCGTGGCCCACTTCATCCGCCGCATCGGGCGCCAGAACATGTTCGACGGTGACGTCTATGTCACCAACGACCCGTGGGAAGGCACCGGCCACCTGCACGACATCACCATGGTCACGCCGTCCTTCAAGGACGGGCTGCTGGTGGGCTTTTTCGCCTGCACCGCCCATGTCGTCGACATCGGCGGGCGCGGCTTTGGCGCCGACGCCAACAGCGTCTACGAAGAGGGGCTGTATCTTCCGGTGATGAAATTCGCCGAGCGTGGCGTGGTCGACGAGACGCTGGTGCGCATCGTGCGCGGCAATGTGCGCGAACCCGACCAGCTGGTCGGCGACATGTATGCCCTGACCACCTGCAACCAGATCGGGCACCGCCGTCTGATCGAGATGATGGACGAATTCGGCCTGCGCGATCTGGACGGCATCGCCGGCTTCATCCTTGACAACTCGCGCCGCGCCACGCTGGAGCGCATCGCGGCGCTGCCCCGCACGTCGGCCAGTGGCGAGATGACGGTTGACGGTTTTGACACGCCGATCACCATGAAGGTCAGGGTCACGGTTGAACAGGACCGCATCGTGACCGATTTCGCCGGCACATCGGGCGTCGACAAGAAAGGCATCAACTGCCCGCTGGTCTATACCAAGGCCTATGCCTGCTACGCCCTGAAGGTGGCCATTGCCCCCGAGATCCCGAACAACCATGCCTCGCTGGCGCCGTTCGAGGTGACGGCGCCGGAAAACAGCATCGTCAACGCGCCGCACCCGGCGCCGGTGGCCCTGCGCCATATCGTTGGCCATTTCGTGCCCGACACGGTTTACGACGCCTTCGACAAGATCGTGCCAGGGCTGGTCCCGGCCGAGGGGGCGGGGTGCCTGTGCAACTTTCAGGTGTCGCTGCGGCCGCGCAGCGACGCGCCGGCGCCTACCGGGGCAAGGCGATCAGAGGTGCTGACCTTCAACTCCGGCGGCTCGGGTGCGCGGCCCGCCCATGACGGGCTGAATGCCACTGCCTTTCCCTCGGGCGTGATGACCATGCCCATCGAGGCAACCGAACATGCCGGCCCGGTGATCATCTGGCGCAAAGAGCTGCGCCCGGATTCGGGCGGCGCCGGCGAACGGCGCGGCGGGCTGGGCCAGTATATGGAGGTCGGCGCCATGGACGGGCACGAGTTCGACATTCAGGCCATGTTCGACCGCAGCCGCTTTCCCGCCCGCGGGCGCCGCGGCGGCGGCAGTGGCGGTGCCACCACCATCGCCCGCGACGACGGGGCCGCGATGCGGGTCAAGGGCAAGCAGTTCGTGCCCCATGGGCACCGGGTCAAAATGGCCTTCCCCGGTGGCGGCGGGTATGGCGCCCCGCGCGATCGCGACCCGGCACTGGTGCGCCGCGATCTGGCGCGCGGCTATATCTCGGCCGAAACCGCCGCCCGCGATTATGGCCTCGACCCGGCCGACATAGCGGCGGTCGAGGCGGCAGCACGGCGCGGCGAGGATATCTGATGGCTGCTCACCCCCACGCCCCGCAACATGACAGCTATGACGTGGTCATCGTCGGCGGCGCGATCATGGGCGCGTCGACGGCATGGTTCCTGACCGAGAACAGGGATTTCGACGGCCGGGTGCTGGTGGTCGAACGCGACATGACCTTTTCCGCCTGTTCGACCGCGCACACCAACAGCTGCATGCGCCAGCAATTCTCGACCGAGCTGAACGTCCGCATCAGCCAGTTCGCGGCCGATTTCGTGCGCAACCTGCGCACATACATGGGTGGCGATCCGCGCGTGCCGCAGTTGTCGATCCACGAATTCGGCTACATGTATCTGGCCGACACGCCCGCCGGGGCCGAGGTCTTGCGCCAGAACCTGGCGGTTCAGCACGCGGCGGGCGCGGCGACCCGGCTGATGACCCCCGACCAGATCGCCGCGGCTTATCCGTTCTATCAGCTCGACGACATCGTGCTGGGGTCGATCAACCCTGTGGACGAAGGCTATTGGGACGGTGCCACGGTCAACGACTGGTGGCGGCGACAGGCGCGCGAACGCGGGGTCGAATGGGTCGAGAACGACGTCGTCGCCATGACCCGTAACGCCGCCGGCACGCACGTGGACAGTGTCACGCTGGCCTCGGGGCAGGTGGTGGCCTGCGGGCAGGTCGTCAACGCGTCGGGCCCGCGCGCCGCGCGCACCGCCGCCATGGCCGGCATCACCGTGCCGGTCGAGCCCCGCAAACGCTTTACCTGGGTGTTCCGCGCCGAAACGCCGCTGGACCGCGACCTGCCGCTGACGGTCGACCCGTCGGGCGTGCACGTGCGCGAGATCGGCGGCGGCACTTATCAGGCCGGTGGCCATGCCGATATCGACCCGGCGGTCGACCCCGACGATTTCGCCATGGACCACAGCTTGTGGGAAAACCACATCTGGCCGGCGCTGGCCAATCGCATTCCGCAGTTCGAGGCGATCCGCGTCCTGTCGGAATGGGTGGGCCAATACGCGATGAATACCCTCGATCAAAACGCCATCGTCGGCCCGCACCCCGAGGTCGGGAATTTCGTCTTCCTGAACGGCTTTTCCGGTCATGGCCTGCAACAGTCGCCGGCCATGGGGCGTGGCACCGCCGAATGGCTGACCTATGGCGCATACCGCACCCTGGACCTTGGCCAGTTTCACTATGACCGCATCACCCGCAACCGGCCCATCATCGAACGGGCGATCATCTGACATGGCGGAGAAGCCAATGACCAAAGTAGCACTCGTCACCGCCGGCGGCAGCGGCATGGGGGCCGACAGCGCCCGGGCGCTGGCCGAAGACGGCTTCAAGGTCGGCATCCTGTCGTCGTCGGGCAAGGGCGAGGCGCTGGCCCGCGATCTGGGCGGCGTCGGTGTTACCGGCAGCAACCGGTCGGTCGACGATCTGCAGCGGCTGGTCGACGCCGCCATGGATGCCTGGGGACGGATCGACGTTCTGGTCAATTCGGCCGGCCACGGCCCCCGGGCGCCGGTGCTCGAGCTGACCGACGAAGACTGGCACGAGGGGATGGAGGTCTATTTCCTCGGCGCCGTGCGTCCGACGCGGCTGGTCACGCCGATCATGCAGAAACAGGGCGGCGGGGCGATCATCAACATCTCGACCTTCGCCGCGTTCGAGCCCAGCCCGGTCTTTCCCACGTCGGGGGTCATGCGCGCCGGCCTGGCCGCGTTTTCCAAGCTGTTCGCCGACCAGTATGCGGCCGAGAATATCCGCATGAACAATGTGCTGCCCGGCTTCATCGACTCGCTGCCCGAAAAGGAAGAGTTCCGCGCCATGATCCCCATGGGCCGCTATGGCAGCTCGCGAAACGAGATCGGGCGCGTCGTGGCCTTTCTGGCCTCGCCGGGCGGGGCCTATATCACCGGCCAGAATATCCGCGTCGACGGCGGGATCACCCGCTCGGTCTGAGGGGCAGGCGCCTGTTGGCGCCTCGAGCCGTCCCGTTGAGGAGGCAGGCCGGCACAGCCGCGCCGTTCCGCGCG
>CAYYMJ010000051.1:4921-16769 GCA_964472855.1 uncultured Rhodobacterales bacterium
CCGCTGTGCCCGCCGGGCGCCCGCAGCCGGACCGTGCCGTGACTGGCCGGGGCCGCACCGCAATGGCGCGCACGGCTCGAACGGGACTCTGCCGCAACACCGTGCGCGAGGGGCCCGCCCCAGGGTCGCGCGCCCAAGCGGCCAAGGGCTGAGCATGGCCACGGCTTGGCCGCACGTCTCTGCCCACAGGCCCCGCCGCAGGGCCGCGCCGCGACGGAGCGGGGCGCGGAAACCGGGCCTGTCACGCGACACGGGCGAAAAAACAATCGCTTGACAGACCGGCGGCGATAGCGCATCGCACCGCCAGCATCGCGCTGCTGCGTGAGCTTGACGCGCCCGGACCGGGCCTTCAGCGCCGATGCAGACTTCAGTTTCCCCGCACGCAGGGTTCCTGACGCACCGGCCGGATATCGCGGGGGTCCCCGCCAGTCCAGCGCCCGCGCGAACCCGCACCGGCTGCCCAGCAAGGCGGCCACGATAGATATTGCCGCGCCGGCGCCGTATGCCGGCCTGCGGCCCACGAAGGATACACCATGTTCGACTTTGACATGCTCGGCCTTGCGCCGGCCCTGAACAAAACCCTTAAATCCAGCGGCTTCTCAGAGCCGACCCCGATCCAGAACAAGGCCATCCCGCTGGCGCTGGAAGGTCACGACATTCTGGGGCTGGCCCAGACCGGCACCGGCAAGACGCTGGCCTTCGGGCTGCCGCTGATCGACCATCTGCTGGCCGAGCCCGGCAAACCGGCGCCCCGCACCGCCAAGGCCCTGATCCTGGCGCCGACCCGCGAACTGGTCAACCAGATCGCCGAAAGCCTGCGTCCGCTGACGGCCGGCACCAAGCTGCGCGTCGCAACGGTGGTTGGCGGGCAATCCATCAACCGCCAGATCGGCACCCTGGCCCGGGGCACGGATATCCTTGTCGCCACGCCGGGCCGCCTGATGGACCTGATGGACCGCGGCGCCGTCGTGCTGGCCGAGGTTCGCCACTTGGTGCTGGACGAGGCCGACCAGATGCTCGACCTGGGCTTCATCCACGCCCTGCGCAAGATCGCGCCCAAACTGGGCCAGCCCCGGCAGACCATGCTGTTCTCGGCCACGATGCCCAAGCAGATGGAAGAGCTGTCGCGCGCCTACCTGACCGACCCGCGCCGGGTGCAGGTGGCACCGCCGGGCAAGGTTGCCGACAAGATCACCCAGTCGGTGCATTTCCTTGCCAAGCCTGACAAGCCCACGCTGCTGCGCGACATCCTTTCGCGCGACACGCAGGCGCTGACGCTGGTTTTCGCGCGCACCAAGCACGGGGCCGAAAAGCTGATGAAGGGGCTGGTGGCCGACGGTTTCAACGCGGCGTCAATCCACGGCAACAAGAGTCAGGGCCAGCGTGACCGCGCCATCAAGGCCTTTCGCGCCGGCGATGTCACGACGCTGGTGGCCACCGACGTCGCCGCACGCGGCATCGACATTCCGGGCGTCGCCTATGTGGTGAACTACGACCTGCCCGACGTGCCCGAAAATTACGTCCACCGCATCGGGCGCACCGCCCGCGCCGGCCGCGAGGGCGAGGCCATCGCGTTTTGCGCCCCTGACGAGGCCGACCAACTGCGCCAGATCCAGAAGCTGCTGAAGTTCGAGCTTCCGGTTGCCAGCGGCGACAGCCCGCCGGCCGAGCCGTCTGGCGCGCGCTCGAAAGGCCGCGCACGCCCCCAACGCGGCCGACCGCAGGGCGCCAACAATGACAATGCCCCGGCCAAACCGGCCCGGCGGCGCCGTCCGCGCCGTCGCGCTGCCTGAGGCCCACCGGCGGCCGTCAACGGCTGACAGCCGGTCGGGGACGCTCTAACATCACCGGCAGCGCGCCCGACCGGGCCGTTGCCGGCAGACAAGGAACGCCCCCCCATGAGCCCCGTCGCGAATTTTTCCTATCCCACCGCCATCAGGTTCGGCGCCGGGCGTATTGCCGAACTGGCCGCGGCCTGCGCCGCCGCCGGTATCCGCCGGCCCCTGCTGGTCACCGACCGCCAGCTTGCGGCGCTTGACATCACCGCGCGCGCGCTGGCCGTTCTCGAACAGGCCGGGGTGGCGGCCGGGCTATTCGCCGACGTCGACGCCAACCCCCACGAGGGCAATCTGGCCGACGGTGTGCGTGCCTTTCGCGACGGCGGGCATGACGGCGTGATTGCCTTCGGCGGCGGTTCGGGCATCGATCTCGGCAAGATGGTGGCCTTCATGGCCGGCCAGACGCGCCCGGTCTGGGATTTCGAGGATGTGGGCGACCGGTGGACCCGCGCCGATGCCGACGCGATCGCCCCCATCGTCGCCGTGCCCACCACCGCCGGAACCGGCTCGGAAGTGGGGCGCGCCAGCGTCATCACCAACCGGGCAACCGCGGAAAAGAAGATCATCTTCCACCCCCGCGTGCTGCCATCGGTGGTGATCTGCGACCCCGAACTGACCGTGGGCATGCCCGCCGCCATCACCGCCGGCACGGGTCTCGACGCCTTCGCCCATTGTGTCGAGGCCTTCTCGTCCCCGCATTATCACCCGATGAGCCAGGGCATCGCGCTGGAAGGCATGCGGCTGGTGGTGGAAAATCTGGCCACCGCCTACGCACGCCCCGACGATCTGACGGCGCGCGCCAACATGATGTCGGCGGCCATGATGGGCGCCACCGCCTTCCAGAAAGGGCTCGGCGCCATCCATGCCCTCAGCCACCCCATCGGGGCGATCCACCACACCCACCACGGCACCACCAACGCGGTGTGCATGCCGGCCGTCCTGCGCCTGAACGCGCCGGCCATCCGCGCCCGCTTTGACCGCGCCGCCGGCTATCTCGGCATCGACGGCGGTTTCGAAGGCTTTTGCGCCTTCGTCGACCGCTTCAACCACGACCTCGGCATCCCGCGCGGCCTTGCCGCCCTTGGCGTCACCGATCCCGACATCGACCGTATCGTGGCCGGCGCCCTGGCCGACCCCAGCGCCGGCGGCAATCCGGTGCCCCTGACCGACACCAATCTGCGCGCGCTGCTGGCCGAAATCACGGCCCCTGCCTGACCCGCCCCTTCATTGTTCCAAAAATACTTCGGGGGGAGCGGGGGGCAGCGCCCCCCGCCTTGCGCCGCGCCTGACTCGACCTCGCGGAAACAGCGGCAGGGCGCTGACGCCGACGCACCCCTGCCTCAGCCGCGGCCGGGGATCCAGTCGGTTCCCGCCAGCGGCACACCTGACATGGCGGCGGCCTCGACCGTCAGGGCGCACAGATCCTCGGGTTCCAGGTTCAGAACATGCGACTTGCCACAGGCCCGGGCGATGGTCTGGGCTTCCAGCGTCATCACCTTGAGATAATTGGCCAGCCGTCGGCCCGCCGCGACCGGGTCGAGGCGTGCGGCAAGCGCGGGGTCCTGCGTGGTAATCCCGGCCGGGTCGCGGCCCTCGTGCCAGTCGTCATAGGCCCCCGCCGTGGTGCCCAGTGCCCGGTATTCGGCCTCGTGCGCCGGGTCGTTGTCGCCCAGCGCGATCAGGGCCGCGGTGCCGATCGACACCGCGTCGGCCCCCAGCGCCAGCGCCTTGGCGACATCGGCGCCGGTGCGGATGCCCCCTGACAGGACCAGTTGCACCTCGCGGTGAACGCCCAGTTCCTGCAGGGCCGTCACCGCCGGGCGGATACAGGCCAGCGTCGGCTGGCCCACATGCTCGATAAACACATCCTGCGTCGCCGCGGTGCCGCCCTGCATCCCGTCCAGCACCACGACATCCGCCCCGGCCTTGACCGCCAGGGCCGTGTCGAAATAGGGCCGCGCGCCGCCGATCTTGACATAGATCGGCACCTGCCAGCCGGTGATCTCGCGCAGTTCAAGTATCTTGATTTCCAGGTCGTCCGGCCCGGTCCAGTCGGGGTGGCGGCAGGCCGAGCGCTGGTCGATCCCCTTGGGCAGGGTCCGCATCCCGGCCACGCGGTCCGAGATCTTCTGGCCCAGCAGCATGCCGCCGCCGCCGGGCTTGGCCCCCTGTCCCACGACGATCTCGATCGCATCGGCCTTGCGCAGATCGTCGGGGTTCATGCCATAGCGCGACGGCAGATACTGATAGACCAGCTTGTCGGAATGGCCGCGTTCCTCGGCCGTCATGCCGCCGTCTCCGGTGGTGGTCGAGGTGCCGGCGGCGTTGGCCCCGCGCCCCAGCGCCTCTTTGGCCTGCCCCGACAGGGCGCCGAAGCTCATGCCGGCGATGGTGATGGGAATGTCCAGCTTCACCGGCCGTTTCGCATGCCGGGTTCCCAGCGTGACGGCGGTGTCGCAGCGCTCGCGATAGCCTTCCAGCGGATAGCGCGACATCGACGCGCCCAGAAACAGCAGATCGTCGAAATGGGGCAGACGCCGTTTCGAGCCACCGCCCCGGATGTCATATATCCCGGTGGCCGCCGCCCGACGGATATAGCTGTTGGTATGGTCGTCGAAGGTCCAGGGCTTGACCGGGTGGGTCCGTGGTGTGTCGTCCATCAATAGGCCCCCGCGTTGTCGACATCGAAATTGTAAAGCTTGCGTGCCGAGCCATAGCGGCGAAAGTCCGACGGGTCGGCCGGCGCGCCGGCCTCGGCCAGCAGGTGGCGCAGCCTGTCCGCATGTTCGGGCCGCATCTGCTTTTCGATACAGTCGGCCCCCAGCGATTTCACGCGGCCGCGCACGAATATCTGCGCCTCGTAAAGGCTGTCGCCCAGCGCATCGCCGGCGTCGCCCAGCACCACGAGGTTGCCGGCCTGAGCCATGAACGCGCTCATGTGCCCGACATTGCCATGCACCACGATATCGGCGCCCTTCAGCGATATGCCACAGCGGCTCGACGCGTTGCCCCGGACCACCAGCAGCCCGCCATGGGCCGTGGCGCCCGCATACTGGCTGGCGTCGCCATCAATCACCACCCGGCCCGACATCATGTTCTCGGCCACGCCCGGACCGGCCGATCCGGCCACCCGCACGCTGGCCTGCTGGTTCATCCCGGCGCAATAGTAACCGGTCGAGCCGCGCACCGTCACCTCGATGGGGGCAGTCAGGCCCACGGCGATGGCGTGGGCGCCGCGCGGATTGGCGATTTCAAAGGCGCGGTCGGCGCCCACCCCGGCGGCCTGCAGCGTCGCGTTCAGCCCGCGCAGGTCGATCTGGTCAAGGTCAAGGGTCTGCATCGCTCAGTGCTCCCAGAAGTATACGGTTGCCGGCTCGGGCTCCCACACGCGGGCGGCGTCGATCCCGGGCAGGGCGGCAAGGGCGCGATATTCCGACCCGAAGGCCACGTAGCGGTCGGTTTCGGCCAGCACGGCCGGCTTGCAGGCAATGGGGTCGCGCAGCACGCCAAATCCGTTCCGGGTGCCGACGACGAAAGTGTAAAAGCCGTCGAGGTCGTGAACCGCCGCCTCAAGCGCCTGCCCAAGGTTGGCGCCGTCGCGCATCTTCCAGGTCAGGTATGCGGCGCCGACTTCGGTATCGTTCTCGGTTTCGACATGGATGTTCTCGCGCGCCAACTGGCGTCGCAGCGCATTATGGTTCGACAGCGATCCGTTGTGCACAAGGCATTGGTCCGCCCCGGTCGAAAAGGGATGCGCCCCCAGCGTCGTCACCGCGCTTTCGGTGGCCATGCGCGTGTGGCCGATGCCATGCCGGCCGGCCATCGCCGGGATGGCGAAGCGTTCGGCAACGGTGTGTGGCAGGCCGACCTCCTTGTAGATCTCGATGTCCTGCCCCCATGACATGACCCGCAGCGCCTTGTCCGCCCGGATGGCCTGCAGCACCGCCGCCGCCCGGTCCGGCGGGCAGCTGACAATGGCATGGCTGTCGGCCAGGATGAGCGGTGCGCCAAGACGGTCGGCCAGCCCGGCGAAATCGCGTTCCGGGTCGGGGGACTGAACCGTGACCTTGATGACTGGCGCGCCAGATTGGCGATAGACCGCGATGCCGGCGCTGTCGGGGCCCCGGTCGGACATGGTGACCAGCATCCCGGACAACAGTTCGCCCAGCCGCGGCTGCAGCGTGCTGTCCTTCAGGAACAGTCCGACAATTCCGCACATCGCCTTGCCTCTCGCACAATCCCCGGGCGACGTTACCTTGGCCGCCCACTGGCGCAAGGGCCGATTGCGACCCATTCCGGCGGGCACCGGCCGGGGTTCAGGAATTCTAAATGTTGCGGCCTTAGGGACGGGGGTCAGGCCAAACCGGGCCGGATTAGGAGCTGTCGATGCGCTTGTATTATCTCTTTGCCGTCGGGATCGTTCTGGCGCTGGCGGGCAGCTATGTGTCAAACGCGCGTCTTGTGGACAATCTTGGCCTGCAGACCCTGACCGCCCGATCCGAGGCATCCGCGGACTCGTGGGTCAGACATTTTTCGACTGAGATCGGCGGGTTCGATCATATCATCGCCACCGGATCGGTCACCGGTGACGAAATGAGCATGCTGGATGAGGCACGCTCTTTTGTCGACGTCTTTCGCTTCAAGATTTTCGACGACCAGGGCCGGCTGATCCTGGTGTCCGACAATATTTCCTCTGATGGCGTTGAATTCAGCGGCGATGACGAAACCAATGCAACGGCGCTTAAGACTTTGGCGTCCGGTCTCGCGGTAACGGTTGTTCAGGACGGCCGCGCGAAAGATAACCGGCCCGACTGGTATGCGGAATCCTATGTGCCACTGTTGGATGCTGGCCGCATCGTCGGGGTGGCCGAGATTTATGTCGACGTTGCACAGGCCCACGCGACCATTACGTCCGGTTTCCGGCAGTTGTCGGTGGCGCAATCGGTCATCATGCTGGCGGCGCTGGCGGGACCGGCCGCGCTGATTGTCTGGTTCATTGTCAATATCAAGGGTGCCAACAGCAGCCTCGATCGGGCCCGACGCAAGGCGCAATCGGCCGAGAATGCCAAGGGACGCTTTCTTGCCAACATGAGCCACGAGATCCGGACCCCGATGAATGGCGTCATCGGCATGGCCGAACTGCTCAGCGAGACCCGGCTTGACCCCGATCAGGCGACCTATGCCAACACGATCGTCAATTCGGCCACCGCCCTTTTGAACATCATCAACGACGTGCTGGATTTCTCGAAGATCGAGGCCGGCAAACTCGAGATCATCGAGGCCCCCTTTGACCTGCATGCCTCGGTTCAGGATGCCGCCGCGCTGCTGGCGCCGGTGGCCAGTGCCAAGGGGCTGGAAATTTGCGTCGACTTCCGCGAACCGCTGCCCTGCTGGGTCGAGGGCGACGGGCCGCGCCTGCGGCAATGCCTGTTGAACCTGTTGGGCAACGCGGTGAAATTCACCGACAGCGGCGTTGTCGAACTAAGCGCAGGGCGGTCGCCGGACGGCAGGCTTGTCATCGACGTGCGCGACACCGGGCGCGGGATTGCCCCGGACAAGCTGGACAGCGTGTTCCGTGACTTCGAGCAGGTGGAAGACGCCGACACCCGCGCCACCGATGGCACCGGGCTGGGGCTGGCGATCACCCAGCGGCTGGTGACCCTGATGCAGGGTGAGATTTCGCTGACCTCGGTTCCGGGAACGGGCTCGACTTTCACACTGTCGCTGCCGTTCCGGGCGGCGCCTGTTCCCGCCGGCGCAGGCCCGGTCGATGCCGATTGCCTGCACGGGCTGAAGGCTCTGGTCGTCGACGATCTTGACACCAACCGCCGGATCCTGACCGCGCGCCTCGCCAGCCTGGGGATCACGGCGACCACCGCCGCGTCGGTCGACGACGCCATGGCAAGTGTAACGAGCGGCGCTGCGCTGGACCTGGTGGTGACCGATGACAACATGCCCGGCAAAAGCGGTGCCGACCTGATCGCCGCGCTTCAGGCCGACCCCGACGCGAAAGGCTTGCCGGTCGTGGTTCTGACCAGCGGCGATTTGCAGGCCAGCGGCGCATTGTCGGCTGGCGGCAAGCCGCTGCCGGTTCTTCACAAACCGGTGCGGTCCGATCTTTTGGTCGATGCGCTGCTGCGGGCTGTCGGACACAGCCGCGTTGGCGTCGCCGCTCCTGGCGCGACCCCGATGGATGGATTGGCCGAGATTGCCACGCTGCGCGTCGGGGTGGCCGAGGATAACCGGACCAACCAGCTGTTGATCAACAGCCTGCTGGGCCCGCTGGTGGCCGATCTGACGATCTGGGCCGACGGGCAAGAGGCGGTCGATCGCGCCGCCGACTGGGCGCCGGACGTGATTTTGATGGACATGTCCATGCCCCGGCTCGACGGTCTGGCTGCCACCCGAGCCCTGCGCCGGCAAGAGCGCGACGCCGGTCGCCAGCCGGTTCCGATCATCGCCCTGACAGCCAACGCGATGGCCGAGGACCGGACCAGTTGCCTTGAGGCCGGCATGACCGGATTCCTGAGCAAGCCGGTTCGCAAGGCCGAGCTTGTCGCCACCCTTGCCGGGTTGGCCGCGCCTTCGCTTCAGCTTCCGGGTTGATCGGTGGCGCGAGAGACGCACGCGCCTTCGGTGGCCCCTGAAACAAGAAAACGGCCCCGGTTTCGCGGGGCCGTTCTACCTGTTCAAAGGGGTGAGAGTAACCAATTGGTAACCCAACTCTGCCCAAAAGTGAGGGTGGTAAGTGTTCGTCATTCCGATGAAAGATAATTCACCGACAGCCCGGTCGTCAGCAAGATATTGATGATGAAGGTGTGGTCTTGGGCCTGAAAGAAATTTGTCCTTTTGCCTGTTTCGTCTGTTTGCCGGGGGAAGGGGGCCCGGCGGCTACTGGTATCAATCTAGATTGAGTCCTGACCAGAATCCTGCCGCTCCGACGCAATTGACGGTTTATTAACGGGCGGCCGCGTCAGATTCGGGCGGCCGGCCCGGCGCATGCCATGTGGTTCAGCGTGCCCGGCTCCGACGCACCCGGTACATGGCCGGGGGCAGCTTGCGGCCCGCGCCGATCTTGGCGGCATCGCCAGGGTAGGGGGCTGCGACATCTGCGTGTGCTGCCAGGATTTCGGCGGCGCTGTCAGAACCGCCGGCCAGCCAGGCCTCGGCCACAACGCGGGTCGCCTGAGCCGACGAAAAGCTGGTGCCCGCGTTCTGGATGAAGCTGCCGTCGCGCGCACCCGCGCCCAACGTCCCCCAGGCGACCGGGCTGTCGTCTGACACAAAGGCGGCAGTGGGGTTCACGCGCCCCGGCGCCTTTGCGTCACCGCGCCCGGTGGCCGAGTAGGGCGAAGGCCGCCCATCCGAGTGGCGATAGCCGGCAATCGCCACTGCCGCAGCGACGGTCGCGGTTGCATTGATGGTGCCGCGCCGCCGCACCGGGCCGGCGCCGTCGGTCAAAACCGGGGCCGGGGCAGGCCCATAGCTGTAGCTGTCGACCGCCCGGCCACTGTCGCGGTCAACGCGAACATAGCCGGGATGGTCGAAATAAGACCGCAACCCAGTGTGCCCGCCGGGCAGAACCGACTGGTCGGTCTGCACGCTCAGCGAAACCGTTTGCGCGGTGCTGTCGAGGTTTTCCACCCGGATGCGCCATGCCCCGGCTTGCCCGGCCGGCCGGGTCTGCCCCGGGCGCAACGTCGGCGCCGTGCACAGGACATACCGCACGCGATACTGGCCGTCCCCGGCCTCGACCAGATCACAATAAAGCCGCGCCCGCCCGTCGATGCTGCGTACGAATCCATGCTGCCCGGCGGTTGGCCGCAGCGGCTGGCCGCCCGGCGGCGTCACCTCGATGCCCAGCAGAACCGGCTGGTCGGCGGCCGGGCCGGGGTCGAGCTTGGCCAGCAGCGGTGACCAGATCTCGACATAGTTTGACGATTGATCCTCGGGCAGAACGCGCCAGGCCAGCCCCTCTTGCGAGCCGGGGGCAACCGCCAGTTCGGCGCGCCCGCGCAACAGGTTGTCGTTGCCCACAGGCAGCACGACCTCGACCGGGTGAATGCCGGCCGCCGCGCGCATGTCATTGAGTTCGCGCAGATACCCCTCGAACAGGCCGTTCCCGTCCTTGGGGCCGGCCTGCTTGCCGAACGACAGGTTGACGACGGTGCGAAACCCCTTGCGCCCGAATGTGTCCGGGTCCTGACCCTTGGCCTGCACCGACTTCAGCCAGATCAGGTCTGCCAGATCTGCGATGCGCGCGATGGCATGCACGATGAAGAAATCCAGAAAGGTGCCCGACAGCCCGATGGTCAGCCGGTCGGGCAGGTTGACCACGATCATCTTCAACCGCTTCATCGCGTCGGACTGGTCGGCGCCCGGGTGAATGCCGGCGGCGGCGCCCGCGACGTGATTGCCGTGCGACCGGCGCCCGGCCAGAACCCGCGCGCCCTTTAGCCGCCGCATGTCCAGCAGCCCGGCGGCGGTGTTGAAGGCGTCTTCATCCAGCCGCCCCGCCAGGTTGCCGCCGGATTTGTCGGCCAGCAGGCCCGAGATCTCGGCCTGCAAAAGCTCTCGTCCGAACGGCAGGTAAGGCTGGGCCGAGCCGGTGCCGCCAAGCGGGTGCGCATCGGTTTGCTGCCACGCGGCCAGAATGCGCGGCGCGCCGGCGTTGTCGCGAAACAGCGAATTGCCCAGCCCGACCCCGGAATCCACCACGCCGACAATCACGGCATCCAGATCGTCGACCACGGGCAATTGCGCGTCCGGCGGCGCCCAGTCGGCGTTGGGGTCGAAATCGGGGTTGGCGGCGACGGCGGGCACCGGCGCCTTGTCGCCAAAGGCATCGGCCAGCCTGTCCATCACCGCCGCGGCACCGGGCGGCACCGCATTGCCTGCCAGCCGGTTCCAGACCACCGGCGCCGGGAACCCGCCGACCAAGCTGGCGGCCTCGGCGCCCGCCGGGTCGGGATAGGGCTCGAGCCCGGCGTGCAGCCACCAGTCGACATAGGGCGAGCGTTCTTCGCGCGGCCCGGCCCAGGCGCTCCATTCCGCCGCCATCACACCCACTCGGCCTGCGCGGCCTTGAAGTGCCGGGCCAGGAAATCGACGCGCGGCACACTGGCGGCAGGCAATGGCGCGGCGCTGATCTGCCCTTGCAGCCATTCGAGCGTAAAGTCCTGATCTGCGGCAAAACTGCTGTCGGGGGCAAAGCCCAGGGTCACGGCCTCGGTGCTTTCACCCGGGGCGCGGGCGGCGGCGAAAAGCGCCTCGCCGATGGCGATTCCCAACAGGGCACCGGCGGCCGAATCGACCGGGAAATGCACGCCCGCCACCGTGCGGTTCACGGCGATGCGGTGCGCCTGCCGGAAGGGCAGGGTGTCGTCGCGCACCCCGTCGGCGACCGACCCGTTCATCAGGTGGTTCAGCATGGTCGCGACCGCGAAGGATTCGGTCGAGTGGCCAGAGGGAAAGGTCGAATGGTCCGGCGTCTGGATGACCGGGTAAAGCTCGGGCGCAAAATCGACCGGCCGCCAGGCGCGGCACAGATGTTTGACCTGCATTTCCACGAAGATACAGACATTCTGGACAATCGACAAAAGCTCGGCCGTGCGGGCGCGGGCGCGGTCGTTCAACAGGGCGATTCCACCGAAAAACGACATGATATCATCCAGTTGAATCGATATCTCCGGAATGCGGTCTGCGCGCAGGTCGGCATAATTGCGGACCCAAACCACCTGTTGGCCCAGGAATGCGTCAGAGGGGCGGGCGAGGGTAAAGATCGTGCTGGGGCCCGCAACCAGCTCGGCGTCGGTGTCATCGTCGGACGCGCCCTTGCGCACCTTGAATATCGACATCGCGGCGCCGGTCACCAGCTGGGCCCGGCGGTTGGGGCTGAGATAGTCGAGGTCGTTGTTCTGGATGGGGCCGAGCGTTCGCAGATTTGCCGGGTCCCAATAGCCGACCAGCCCGTCATGGTTGGCGGCAAGCGCATCGCTCAGCAGTGGCGA
>CAYYMJ010000051.1:16869-19153 GCA_964472855.1 uncultured Rhodobacterales bacterium
CTGTGGCCCCCGGAATGCCCGCCGGATGCATTTGTCATGGAAATCTCCCTTGTTTTGAGGCAGTTAAGTCGCTCAGCAATGGAAATTCGAGGGAAATTACCGAAACTAACGAAAAAATAACGTCCCTGTCCGCGCGAAAGCTATAGTGGGCAGAACAGGGGACGGGGCCGCGGGCGACATGTCGCAACCAAAGAAAGTCGAGATTTGCCTTCACGGCCGGTTTCAGGTGCGTGCGCCCGGCGGCAAGGTTCTGACCCCGCGCGGCAGCAAGTCTCAGGGGCTGCTGGCGCTGTTGGCCGCGGCTGAAGATCACGAAAGAACCCGGCGCTGGTTGCAGGACAAACTGTGGAGCGAACGCTCGCCCGGCCAGGCATCGTCAAGCCTGCGGCAGGCGCTGTTCGCGGTGCGCCAGGCGCTGGGTCCGCATGCCGAACTGCTGGTGGCCACCCGTCAAAGCCTGCGGCTGGACCCGGCGCTTGTCAGCATCGATGTCCGGCCCGCGCCGGATGCGGGCTTTCTGGAAGGCATCAACATCAAGGACCCGGCCTTCGAAAGCTGGCTTGCCGAATGGCGCGGCAGCGCGCCCGCGGCCCCGCTGGGCCGGGTCACGGCGACCATCGCCGGCAGCTTTCAAATCCGCTGTCTGGGCGAGGCAGGCGCACCCGGGCGGGCGCTGGAAAGCGTGCTGGCCGAAATGGCCGACCGGACCCTGGCCGAGTTTTTCGGGCTGGAAGCCGTCAGCGATGACGCGCATGCGTCGCCGGACACGCTGTTGATCAGTATTCAGACGTTTTCCAGCCCCGACAGCAACGGTATCCGCGCCCTGGTGGAACGCCCGGGCTCGCCCCGGGCGCTGTGGTCTGACACGCTTTACGGCGATTTCGACCCCTCGGACCGCGCCATCGCCGCCTTTGCCCATCGCCTGACCGATCAGGTCGTCGACCTTGCCATCCGCAGCGGCGGCGACCCAGGCGCGCCCGCCGTCAGCAGCCTGACGGGGCTGGCGTTTCGCAAGATGTTCTCGATGCGCTACGAAGAAATCCGCGAGGCCGAGGTGCTGCTGGACCTGGCCGCGACCGACCATGACCGCGGCGTGTTGCATGCGTGGCGGGCCCAGCTTGCCGCGATCAAGTTCGTCGAGCGTCAGGAAGACGATGTCGACGCGCTGTGGGAACTGGCCGAGGAAAGCTGTGCCCGGTCGATGGAGCTTGACCCGCTCAATTCCTATGCGCTGTCGGCCGTGGCCAACACGCGGCTGATTTTGGGGCACGAAATCGCGGCCAGTCTGGAACTGGCACGGCTGGGCGTGTTGCGAAACCCCGGCAACGCCTATGCCTGGTGGGTCTGGTCGAACGCCAAGCTTTATTCCGGCGATACGCAAAGCGCCTATTCGGCGGCCATTGCCGCCCAGCGGATCGGTGACAATTCGCGGCTGAAATTCTGGTGCGATTTTCAGCGGTCGCTGACCGCGGCCATGATCGGCAAGACCGACGAGGCCATCCGCTTTGGCGAGGCGTCGGCGGCGCTGGCCCCAAATTTCCGCCCGCCGCTGCGCTATCTGGCGGCGCTGTACGCCAATAACGGCCAGATCGAGGATGTCGAGCGCAATTTCCGCAAGCTCAGGCGGGTCGAGCCCGACTTTACGGTCGAACGCTATCTCGAGGACCCGAACTACCCGATCTCGATGATCCGCCGCGCCGGGCTTCTCGCGCCCGAGAAATTCGACGCCGTCCAGCGCTAGCGGCCTGGCGCCGCGCGCAAAGCTGGCGTCGGGGTTTGCAACCCAGCCTGCCTCCGCACGGCCCGGCGCCGCACGGGATGCCACCCGAAGGCCCCTGCTCGCGGAAAGCCTGCAATATCATAGAGTTAGACGGGCTGCCCCAGAGCGCAATAAAAGCCTTGTAATCCCAAGCCCTTAAACGCTATTCCCGGCGGTGGAGACGTGGCCGAGTGGTCGAAGGCGCTCCCCTGCTAAGGGAGTATACCGGGAACGGTATCGAGGGTTCGAATCCCTTCGTCTCCGCCACTATACTTAGACAAAGCTTTGTTAATTAGCGATAATTACGCGAGACGCTCGGGTAATTCCCACACTTGTACCCACGTTGTGCGCCCGTTGCCTTCGCGGGCTTCGGTCCTTCAACGATGTCCTCGTCGCTCGGTCCGGTGATCAGGGTGCGTTGGCGCGCGCGGTCGATCTGGCCGAGGCTGCGCAGGGTGGTCAGCACATCGGTATGGCCGAGGTTTTGAGAAGTGGCGACCAATTCGGCGACGGATTTGCAGTGTT
>CAYYMJ010000052.1:0-4580 GCA_964472855.1 uncultured Rhodobacterales bacterium
GCGACGCGGCGCGGCTGATCATGCTGGACGATGCCGATGTCATGGTGGCCGGCGGGACGGAAAGCCCGATCTGCCCCATCGGCGTGGCCGGGTTCAACGCGTGCAAGGCGCTGTCGACCAAGCGCGCCGACGATCCCAAGGCGGCCAGCCGCCCCTATGACGCCGACCGCGACGGGTTCGTCATGGGCGAGGGCGCGGGCGTGGTGGTTCTGGAAGAGCTGGAGCATGCAAGGGCCCGCGGCGCCCGGATTTATGCCGAGATCGTGGGCTATGGCCTGTCGGGGGACGCCTATCACATCACCGCTCCGGCCGAGGATGGCGACGGCGGCTATCGGGCGATGGCGGCGGCGTTGAAGCGGGCCGGGATTACGCCGGCGGATGTGGACTATATCAACGCTCACGGCACGTCGACCATGGCGGATTCGATCGAACTGCGTGCGGTCGAACGGCTTTTGGGCGATGCGGCCGCGACGGTGACCATGTCGTCGACCAAGTCATCGACCGGGCATCTGCTGGGTGCGGCGGGTGCGGTTGAAGCGATATTCTCGATCCTGGCCATGCGCGATCAGGTGGCGCCGCCGACGATCAACCTGGACAACCCGGCGGTCGACACCGTGCTGGACCTGGCGGCAAACGCCAAGGTGGCGCGCAAGATTGATATCGCGCTGTCCAACAGCTTTGGCTTTGGCGGCACCAATGCGTCGCTGGTGATGAAAAGGTTCGCCGACTGATGTGGCGGTCGGTCGCGTCGAATTTTCTGAGCGTCACGATTGTGCTGCTGGTTGTTCTGGCCGGCGCGATCGGCTGGGCCAAGCAACAGTATTCGGCACCCGGCCCGCTGGCCGGGGCGGTTTGCCTGCGCGTTGAAAGCGGCTCGAACATGGTTCGGCTGTCCGAGCAGCTGGTCGGGATGGGGGCGCTTTCCTTTCCGGCGATCTTTCGGGTCGGGGTCGATTATGGTGGCCGGGCCGCTGACCTGAAGGCCGGCAGTTTCCTTGTGCCTGCGCATGCCAGCATGGCCGATATCGTCGATACCGTGACCGCAAGCGGCGTATCCACATGCGGGACCGAGGTGGTGTTTCGCATCGGTGTGACGGCACGGGAAATACAGGTGCGCGAGCTTGACCCCGCCACCAACCGGTTTGTCGAGATCGGTGCCTTCGCACCCGGCGATGGCGATGCGCCCGAGGTCTATACCCGGGTCCGGGCCGAGGCCGACACCCGTTACCGGGTGGCATTGGCGGAAGGCGCGACCAACTGGCAGGTGCTGAACGCGCTGAGCGCCGCCGATTTTCTGACCGGCGATGTCGCCGACGCCCCGCGCGAGGGCATGCTGGCGCCCGACAGTTACGAGGTGCGCGCCGCATCGACCCGCAGCGCGCTGGTCGAGCGCATGGTGGCGGCACAAGAGGCGCGGCTGGCCGAGGCATGGCGCAACCGCGCCCCCGGCCTGCCGGTGTCATCGCCGGAAGAAGTGCTGATCATGGCGTCGATCATCGAGAAGGAAACCGCCTTGCCACAAGAGCGAGGGCAGGTTGCCAGCGTGTTCGAGAACCGGCTGGAACAGGGTATCCGCCTGCAGACGGACCCGTCGGTGATTTACGGGGTGACCGACGGGCGCGGCAATCTGGGGCGCGGTTTGCGCCAGAGCGAGCTGCAGCGCGATACGCCGTATAACACCTATCGGATCGAAGGGTTGCCACCCACGGCCATCGCCAACCCCGGCGTCGGGGCATTGGCGGCAGCGGTCGAACCCGACGACACGGACTATCTTTTCTTCGTGGCCGACGGCACCGGGGGGCACGCCTTTGCAGCCACGCTGGCCGAGCATAACCGCAATGTCGCTGCCTGGCGCGCGATCGAGGCTCGGTCGGATAACTAGCTGTTATAAAACGGTAAACGCGGCGTGCGCTGATTGCCGACTTGGGGCGAGTTCTTGACTTTGCGAACGCCTTGAAGTAGCAAATCCGACATGATGCAGGAATTGGCGGCGGTCCGGGCAGGTGCCCGCGGCCGCCGTTTGTCTGCCCGCATCTGCACATTCACCAGCAACGGTTGGGCATATGACCGAACAAGAACCCCGGCAAAACGGGGAAACGACCGCGGCGCTGCTTGCGGCCGCCGAGGCCCATTATCAGGACATGATCGTCGACTTCCTGGCGCTGAAGCAACGCGTCCGCGAACGCAACGATCTGAGCGAGACGGAAATCAGGAGAGTGATCGTCGGTTTCGGCCGCGCGATACAGACCCTGTTCGACGAAAGGAAAAAGGTTGAACAGCAGGCAGAACGGGAATCCGGGGCGCTGGCCACCGGAGAGATCGACTTCGACGCTGCACGGGCTGAGATCGGGCGCAGGCTTGCTCGTCTCCGCGACCCCGAGCGCACAGGATGAGTTTTTCGCCGAAATGGACCCCAAGGTCATGGCGGCCTTGCCGTATATGTTCGAGTTCTGGGCCCTGCCGCACCAGTTGCCGCCCGGCGGCGACTGGCTGAGCTGGGTGATCATGGGGGGGCGGGGTGCGGGCAAGACCCGTGCCGGCGCCGAGTGGGTGCGCCGCATGGTCGAGGGGGCGCGGCCGCAAGATGCCGGGCTGGCGCGGCGCGTGGCGCTGGTGGGCGAGACCTTCGATCAGGCTCGTGACGTCATGGTGTTCGGCGAAAGCGGCATCCTTGCCTGTTCGCCCTGGGACCGCAAACCAAGGTGGGAGGCCGGGCGTCGCCGGCTTGTCTGGCCCAATGGCGCCGTGGCGCAAGTGTTTTCGGCCCACGAGCCCGAGGCGCTGCGTGGCCCGCAATTCGATGCCGCGTGGGTCGACGAACTGGCCAAGTGGAAGCGGGCCGAGGCGGCGTGGGACATGCTGCAGTTCGCCCTGCGCCTGGGCGACCGGCCGCGCCAGTGTGTGACGACGACGCCGCGCAATGTCGGCGTGCTCAAGCGGCTGCTGGCCGCCGACACCACCGTGGTGACGCGCGCCGCGACCGAGGCCAACCGCGCCAATCTGGCGCCGTCGTTTCTGCGCGCGGTGCGGGGCCGATATGGCGGCACGCGGCTGGGGCGGCAGGAACTGGATGGCGAACTGCTTGAGGAAAGCGCCGGCGCCCTGTGGTCGCTGACGGCGCTGGATGGTTTGCGCGTCGCCAACGCCGGCACGTTCGACCGGGTGGTCGTGGCCGTCGATCCGCCGGTGACAGGCGGCAAGCGTGCCGATGCCTGCGGGATCGTTGTTGCCGGTGCCATGATGGGGGGCGACCCCGGGGACTGGCGGGCGACGGTTCTGGAAGACGCCAGCGTCGAGGGAGCGTCGCCGGTGCAATGGGCCCGGGCAGCGATTGCCGCGATGGAGCGTCACGGGGCTGACCGGCTGGTGGCCGAGGTCAACCAGGGCGGGGATCTGGTCGAGACGGTGATCCGCCAGATCGATCCGCAGGTGCCTTATCGCGGCGTTCACGCCAGCCGGGGCAAGGCCGCGCGGGCCGAACCGGTGGCCGCGCTTTACGAACAGGGGCGGGTGCGCCACCTGCCGGGGCTGGAGCGTCTTGAGGATCAGATGTGCCACATGACGGTGCACGGCTTTGACGCCGCGGGCTCGCCCGACCGGGTCGATGCGCTGGTGTGGGCCTTGCATGATCTGCTGATCGCTCCGGCGCGCGACTGGCGCAAACCCAAGGTGCGTGCGCTGGGGTAAAGGGCGGTAAACGCCTGACGGCTATTACTTTTCACAAGCGACGGGAAAGACAGGCGGCGACAACACAGCGCCGCCCGAGCAGGAGCAACGGATGTTTTCATTTCTGAAATCGACCGCGACCGAGCCGGCCGAGCAAAAGGCCAGTGCGGCGGGCAGGGTGGCCGCGTGGGGCGGCGCCGGGCGTCCGGTGTGGGGGCCGCGCGACACCGCCAGCCTGGTGCGGCAGGGGTTCGTGGGCAACCCCGTGGGCTTTCGCTGTGTCAGGCTGGTGGCCGAGGCCGGCGCCGCGCTGCCCTTGGTCTTGCAGGACGACAGCCGCCGCTTTGACACGCATCCGCTGTTGTCGCTGATCCGCCGTCCGAATGGCGCCCAGGGAAAGGCCGAGTTTTTCGAGGCGATCTATTCGCAGCTGCTGCTGACCGGCAACGCCTATGTCGAAGGCGTGGGCGATGCCGGTTATCCGGGCGAGATGCATGTGCTGCGCGCTGACCGGATGCAGGTGGTTCCCGGGGCCGACGGCTGGCCGGTGGCCTATGACTATGTTGTCGGGGCCCGGCGTCACCGGTTTGACCTGAAAGGCCTGGCGCCGATTTGCCATATCCGGTTCTTCCACCCGCTGGACGATCACTATGGCCTGTCGCCGTTGCAGGCGGCGGCGCAGGCGCTGGAGGTTCACAATTCGGCCTCGCACTGGTCGAAGGCGCTTTTGGACAATGCGGCGCGGCCTTCGGGGGCGATCGTCTATTCCGGGTCCGAGGGGCAGGGCAACCTGTCGGTCGACCAGTATGACCGCCTGCTGAGCGAGATGGAAAGTCACCATCAGGGCGCGCGCAATGCCGGGCGGCCGATGCTGCTGGAGGGCGGGCTGGACTGGAAGCCCATGGGCTTTTCGC
>CAYYMJ010000052.1:4680-18178 GCA_964472855.1 uncultured Rhodobacterales bacterium
GGGCGGCCGATGCTGCTGGAGGGCGGGCTGGACTGGAAGCCCATGGGCTTTTCGCCCACCGACATGGAGTTTCAGAAGACCAAGGATTCTGCCGCGCGCGAGATTGCCGTGGCCATGGGGGTTCCGCCGATGCTGTTGGGTATTCCCGGCGACGCGACCTATGCGAACTATCAGGAGGCCAACCGCGCCCTGTTCCGGCTGACGGTGCTGCCGCTGGCGACACGGGTGTGTGCCGCGCTGTCGGCCTGGCTGGAAGAGCATTCGGGCGAGGCGGTCGAGTTGCGCCCCGACCTGGACCAAGTGCCGGCGCTGTCGGCTGAGCGCGAGGCGCAATGGCGCCGCGTGGGGCAGGCGGCCTTCCTGAGCGACGTCGAAAAGCGAGCGATGCTGGGGCTGCCGGCGGTCGCGGAATGATGGCCGGGAGGAGAATGGATTTGGAACTTGAGCGGAAATTTTGCGCCGGAACCGAGGCGCTGGCCCTGACCGAGGGGCACGAGATTGCCGGATATGCCTCGTATTTCGGGGCCTGCGATCAGGGCGGCGATGTCGTCGAGCCGGGGGCCTTTGCGGGGTCTCTCGCGGCGCTGGCGGACCGCGGGCAGCGGGTAAAGATGCTGTGGCAGCATGACCCGGCCCAGCCCATCGGGGTTTGGGACGTGGTTCGCGAGGACGGCCGCGGTCTTTACGTCAAGGGGCACATCCTGTCCGAGATCGGCCGCGGCCGCGAGGCGGCGGCGCTGATCGGGGCCGGGGCCATTGACGGGCTGTCGATTGGGTATCGCACCCGGCGTGCGACCAAGGATTCCGCCGGCCGACGGCGGCTGGCCGAGGTCGAGCTGTGGGAGGTGTCGCTGGTGACCTTTCCCATGCTGCGCGAGGCGCGCGTCGGCGCCAAGGCGGATGCCGACGATGGATGGATGCAGGAATTTGCCGCAGCGCTGAAGCTGGCGCGCAACGACATGTCGCGCCGCTAGGGCGCGTCAGAACCGGGGCCTGAGCCCGACCCAGAAAGAAAAGGAGCCAGCAATGGCCAAGACCGAGGCTGCGGCCCGGGCCGGGACGGGTGCGCCCGCCGGTCAGTCGCCCGCAGAGGAACTGAAACACGCCCTGACCGATTTCGTGAGCGAGATCGGCGTCATACGGGCGGATATCGACCAGAAACTTCAAGCACAGGACAATCGACTGACCATGCTGGATCGCAAGAACAACACTGCCGGGCGTCCCGCCCTTTCCGCCGCCGCCGCCACCGAGGCGCCGCATCGCAAGGCATTTGCCGCCTATCTGCGCAGCGGCGACGACGCCGGCTTTCGCGGGCTCGAGGCCGAGGCCAAGGCCCTGAACACGGCCGTCGCCGGTGACGGCGGCTACCTGGTCGACCCCCAGACGTCTGAGACCATCCAGTCGGTTCTGCGGGCGACCGCGTCGATCCGCCGGATCGCCAATGTCGTGGCCGTCGATGCCACCAGCTATGACGTTCTGATCGACACCACCGAGGCCGGGGCGGGCTGGGCCACCGAAACGGCCAACAGCACCGAGACCACGACCCCGACCATCGAGCGGATCGCCATTGCGCTGCACGAGCTTTCGGCGCTGCCGAAGGCGTCGCAGCGGTTGCTGGACGACAGCGCCTTTGACATCGAAACCTGGCTGGCCGGGCGCGTGGCCGAGAAATTCGCCCGTGCCGAGGCGGCGGCCTTTATCTCGGGCGATGGTGTCGACAAGCCCAAGGGCTTTCTGGCCCACAGTGCCGTGGCCGAAGGCAGCCAGATTTGGGGGCAGCTGGGCTATATCGCCACGGGTGTCTCCGGGAGCCTGGTCGACGCCGACCGGCTGGTCGATCTGGTCTATGCGCTGGGCGCCAATTACCGCGCCAACGGCAGCTTCGTGATGAATTCGAAGACCGCCGGGACCATTCGCAAGATGAAGGACGCCGACGGCCGTTTCCTGTGGTCTGACGGACTGTCGGCGGGCGAACCTGCGCGGCTGTTGGGCTATCCGGTGCTTGTTGCCGAGGACATGCCCGACATCGGGGCGGACACCACGGCGATTGCCTTTGGCGATTTCTCGGCCGGCTACACCGTGGCCGAGCGCCCGGACCTGCGCATCCTGCGCGATCCCTTCTCGGCCAAGCCGCATGTGCTGTTCTACGCCACCAAGCGCGTGGGCGGCGACGTGAGCGATTTCGAGGCGATCAAGCTGCTGAAATTCTCGGTCAGCTAAGACCTGCCGATCCGCCGGGGGCGGGCAACTGCCCCCGGCCACCGATGCTGCGCCCGTGCCGGCGACTGACGAGAAGAGGGTTCCCATGATCTTGACGGAATTGACCGCCACGCCGGTTTCGGCCCTGCCGGTCGCGGCGTTTCGCGACCATCTGCGGCTGGGCACGGGATTTGCCGACGACACGCTTCAGGACCCGGTGCTTGAACCGGCGCTGCGCGCGGCCATTGCCGCGATCGAGGGGCGGACCGCCAAGGCGCTGTTCAGCCGCAGTTTCACCTGGCGGCTGGAGGCGTGGCGCGACCTGGCGCGGCAGGTGCTGCCGATGGCGCCGGTCCCGGTGGTGTCGGCCCTGAAGATAACAGACCGGTCGGGGGTGACCACGGTGATCGACCCCGCGCTTTACCGGCTGGTGCCTGACACCCACCGGCCCGCCCTGGCATCGACCGGGCTGATCCTGCCGCAGATTCCGGTTGGCGGCTGGGTCGAGATTGATTTCGACGCCGGGTTTGGCCCGGCCTGGACCAACGTGCCGGCCGATTTGCAGCAGGCCGTTCTGACTCTGGCGGCTGACCGCTATGAAAACCGCGACGGTGGCGCCGACTGGCCGCCGGCGGTTGCGCCGTTGATTGCCCGCCACCGCGACCTGCGCCTGTTCGGGGGCCGGCGATGAGCGCGCCTGAACTGACGCGTCCGCTGGTGCTGGAACAGGCCAGCCAGTTGGCCGATGGCGCCGGCGGATACGACAAGGTCTGGTCGAGCCTGGGCACGCTGTGGGCCGATGTGCGCCTGCGCGGCGGGCATGACGTCACCGGGCAGGGCGGCTCGTTGGGACGCGCGGCCTTGCGCATCACGGTGCGAGCCGCCCCGCAAGGGGCGCCGTCGCGGCCGCTGCCGGGGCAAAGGTTTCGCGACGCGGCCCGCATCTACGCCATTCACGCGGTCGGCGAGACCGATGCCGACGGCCGCTTTCTGGTCTGTGTCTGTGAAGAGGAGCTGTCGATATGAGCTTTGCCATGGCCGGACCGCTGCAAGAGGCGATCTTTCAGCATCTGGCGGCTGACCCCGGTTTGCAGGCCCTTGTGGGCGCGGCGATCTATGACGAGGTGCCGCCCGGGTTGCCGCCGGGCACTTATGTGGTGCTGGGCGATGAACAGACGCGCGATGCCTCGGACCGCGACGGCGCGGCGGCATTGCATGAGTTGACCATCAGCGTCGTGTCCGACGCTGCGGGCTTTCGCACGGCCAAGGCCGTGGCGGCCGCGGTATCGGACGCGCTGGAGGGCGCGAGCCTGGTGCTGAGCCGCGGGCGGCTGGTGGGAATGTGGTTTGTGAAGGCCCGCGCGCGGCGCGCCGGCCAGGGCGACGTGCGGCGGATCGACATGCGGTTCCGGGCACGGACCGAAGACAACGTTATCTGACGGGAGAAACACCATGGGTGCGCAGAACGGCAAGGACCTGCTGATCAAGGTCGACCTGACCGGCGGCGGGCAATTCGATACCATTGCGGGGCTGCGGGCCACGCGGATTTCCTTCAACGCGGAAAGCGTCGACGTGACCTCGCTGGAAAGCCAGGGTGGCTGGCGCGAGTTGCTGGCCGGTGCGGGCGTAAAGTCGGCCGCGATCTCGGGCTCGGGGGTTTTCAAGGACGCGGCGACCGACGAACGCGCGCGGTCGATCTTTTTTGACGGGCTGACGCCGGATTTTCAGGTGATCATTCCAGACTTTGGGATCGTGCAGGGCCCGTTCCAGGTGACGTCGCTGGACTATGGCGGTGTCCACAATGGCGAGGCGACCTATGAACTGGCGCTGGCCTCGGCGGGCGTTCTGAACTTCACGGCCATCTGATGGGCAACCCGTTCGCGGGCGAGGTGACGCTGGTTCTGGATGGCCGGCGCCACGTCGCGAAGCTGACGCTGGGGGCGCTGGCCGAACTGGAGGCCGGGCTGAAGGCCGGGTCGCTGATTGCGCTGATCGAGCGGTTCGAGGGGGGCGGGTATTCGTCGGGCGACGTGCTGGCGGTTGTCGTGGCCGGTCTGCACGGCGGCGGGTGGCAGGGTTCGGCCCGCGACCTGCTGACCGCCGAGATCGAGGGCGGCGCGCTGGCGGCCGCGCGGGCGGCGGGTGCGCTGTTGATCCGGGCCTTCCAGATGCCGGGCGATGACGCGGTTTGACTGGCCCGCGCTGATGCGGGCCGCCGCGGGGGCCGGTCTGGCGCCGGCCGCATTCTGGGCGCTGACCCCGGCCGAGTTTCTGCTGTGGACCGGTCTGGACCGGGCCGCCAGCCCCATGGACCGGGCCCGGCTGTCGGAACTGGCGGCGCGGTTTCCTGACCTGAGTGAAGGAGAGCAAGGTGGAAAGTGACGATATCGAAGCGCTGGACGACCAGATCGCCGCGCTGGAATCGACCCTGGTCGGCGCCCAGAGCATGGCGGCGGCCTTTGACAGCGAATTGCGCCACATGCAGGCGACGATTGCCGAAACCGGGCGCGGCCTGAACGGGCTGAGCGCTGGTTTTGGTCGTGGGTTGCGCGGTGCCATCGACGGCATCGTGTTCGACGGCGCGCGCCTGTCGGACGCGCTGAACGGGCTGGCCCGGTCGATCGCCGACACGGTCTATGCCGCCGCGTTGCGCCCGGTCACCAGCCATTTCGGCGGGTTGCTGGCCGCCGGGGTCAACAGCCTGTTCGGCGAAACCGCGCCGTTCGCCGACGGCGCGGGGTTCACCCAGGGCCGTGTCATTCCCTTTGCTACCGGCGGCGTGGTTTCGGGGCCTGTGAGCTTTCCCATGCGCGGCGGACTGGGGCTGATGGGCGAGGCCGGGCCCGAGGCCATCATGCCGCTTAGCCGCGGGCCAGACGGGCGCCTGGGCGTGCGGGCCGAGGGCGGCGGGCGCGGCGGCAATGTCATTGTCAACGTGACCACGCCGGACGTCGAAGGCTTTCGCCGGTCGCAGACCCAGATTGCCGCCCAGATCGGCCGCGCGCTGTCGCGCGGTCAGCGCAACCGCTGAGGAGGTTCCGTCCCGTGGCCTTTCACGACGTGAGATTTCCCGCCAATCTGAGCTTTGGCTCGGTCGGCGGCCCCGAGCGGCGGACCGAGATTGTCTCGCTCGCCAATGGATATGAAGAGCGCAACGCCCCCTGGGCCCATTCGCGCCGGCGCTATGACGCGGGTCTGGGGCTGCGGTCGCTGGACGATGTCGAGGCGCTGATCGCCTTTTTCGAGGCCCGGCAGGGGCAGTTGCATGGCTTTCGCTGGAAGGACTGGGCCGATTTCAAATCGTCGGCCGCGTCGCGTGCGCCCGGGCACCGCGATCAGGTGATTGGCAGCGGCGATGGCGCAACAACGCAATACGCGCTGAGCAAGACCTACCGCTCGGGCGGCGTCGGCTATGTTCGAACGATTGCCAAGCCGGTGACTGGAACCGTGCGCCTGGCCGTCGCCGGCGACCCGCTGCGCGCTGGCCGGGGGTTCACCGTCGACACGTCGACCGGGCTGGTGACGCTGGATGCGCCTCCGCCCGAGGGGGCGCAGATCACGGCGGGGTTCGAGTTTGACGTGCCGGTGCGCTTTGACACCGACCGTATCCTTGTGTCGGTGGCCAGTTTTCGGGCCGGTGACGTGCCCGATGTTCCGGTGGTCGAGGTGCGTATCTGATGCCGATATCGCCTTCGCTTGATGCCCATCTGCAGACGGGCACGACCACGCTGTGCCGCTGCTGGCAGGTGACCCGCCGCGATGGTTGGCAGCTTGCCTTCACCGATCACGATGGCCCGGTTTCCTTTGACGCGATCACCTTTCGCGCCCGCGAGGGCATGAGCGCCAGCGCCTTTGAACAGACAACCGGGCTGGCGGTGAACAATTCCGAGGCCAGCGGCGTTTTGACCGATGACGGCATTGCCGAGGCCGACATCGCCGCGGGGCGGTTTGACGCGGCCGAGGTGACGGCCTGGCTGGTGAACTGGGCGGCGCCGGATGACCATTTCCTGTTGTTTCGCGGCCAGTTGGGCGAGATCTCCCGCGAAGGCGCGGCCTTTCGGGCCGAGTTGCGCGGACTGACCGAACGGCTTAACCAGCCGCTGGGCAGCATCTATCAAAAGCCCTGCGCGGCGCAGCTTGGCGACGCGCGCTGCGGCTTTGATCTGACCCAGCCCGGCTTTGCTGCCGAGCGGGCGGTCGATGCCGTCGATGACGCCCGCCTGTTCTGGCTGTCGGGGCTGGACGGGTTCGAAGACCGCTGGTTCGAAAAGGGCCGACTGATCGTCTTGACCGGCGCCGCTGCCGGCGCGCTGGGCGCGATCAAGAACGACCGCGCCGAAGGGGCGGCAAGGCGGGTCGAGTTGTGGACCGCGCTGGCACCGGGTGTCGCAGTGGGCGACATGGTTCGGGTCGAGGCAGGCTGCGACAAGCGGGCCGAAACCTGCCGTCTGAAATTCAGCAACCTGGCGAATTTTCGGGGCTTTCCGCATATCCCCGGCGAAGACTGGGTGACCGCGTTTCCGGCTGGTTCGGACAGCAACGACGGCGGGAGCATGAATGCATGACCTGCCGGGCCGTTGATATTGCCCGCGACTGGATCGGCACGCCTTACCGGCATCAGGCCTCGGAAAAAGGCGCGGGTGCCGATTGCCTGGGGCTGGTGCGCGGCGTGTGGCGCGACATGGGCGGGCAGGCCCCGGTCGAGGTGCCGAAATACACCCAGGACTGGGGCGAGACCGGCGGGGACGAGCGTTTGTGGCGCGCGGCCCGCGCGCATCTGCGGCCTCGCGAGACCGGCGATATCGCGCCCGGCGACATCTTGCTGTTTCGCATGCGCAGCGGGTCGGTTGCCAAGCATCTGGGCATAGCCTCGGACCGCGGTCATTTCATTCACGCCTATTCGCGCCACGGCGTTATCGAAAGCGCGCTGACGCTTTCCTGGCGGCGCCGTGTCGTCGCGAGATTTGCCTTTCCGGACAGGAGTATCTGATGGCGACCATTCTGCTTTCCGCCGCCGGGGCCGCGGCTGGCGCTGCCGTGGGCGGCGGTGTCCTTGGGCTTTCGTCGGTTGCGATCGGCCGGGCCGTGGGGGCCACGCTGGGCCGGGTTCTGGACGCGGCTCTGCTGGGGTCCGGCAGTGGCGCGGTCGAAACCGGGCGCACCGAGAATTTCCGGCTGACCCAAGCCGGCGAAGGTGGCGCCATGACCCGGCTTTACGGTCAGACACGCCTTGCCGGGCAGGTGATCTGGGCGTCGAATTTCCTGGAAAGCCTGACAACGACCGGGTCGGGCAAAGGCGTGGTCGGGGGCGCGGCGACGACGCAGTATTCCTATTCGGTCTCGCTGGCGATTGCTCTGTGCGCCGGCGAAATCACCCATGTGGGCCGCATCTGGGCCGATGGGACCGAGATTGCCGCCACCGACCTGAACCTGCGGCTTTACACCGGCGCCGAAGACCAGTTGCCCGACCCGGCCATCGAGGCGGTCGAGGGCAGCGGCAACGCTCCGGCCTATCGCGGCGTGGCCTATGTGGTGCTGGAAGACCTGCAGCTTGGTCAATTCGGCAACCGCGTGCCGCAGTTCACGTTCGAGGTGTTGCGACCGGGCGCCGGGGCCGGCGAAGATTTGTCCCGCGCCGTTCAGGGCGTTTCGATCATTCCGGGCACCGGGGAATATGGCCTGGCGACGACGCCGGTCTATCAGGAGACCGAGCCCGGCGTATCCGTGGCCAGCAACGTGAACACCCCGCTGGGCGGCACCGATTTTTCGGCCTCGCTGGCGATGCTGACCGGCGAGTTGCCGAACTGCGGCGCGGCCTCGCTGGTGGTCAGCTGGTTTGGCGACGATCTGCGCTGCGGGTCGTGCAACATCGGGCCGCGATGCGAACAGACCCTGGTTGACGGCTCGGTCCCGTGGCGTGTGTCCGGGCTGGACCGGTCGGCGGCAGGCACGGTGCCGCTGGCCGACGGGGCGCCGGTTTATGGCGGCACGCCGGCCGACGCGGCCGTGGTCGAGGCCATCGCCGCCTTGCAGGCCGCCGGGCAGGCGGTGACCTTTTATCCCTTCATCCTGATGGAGCAGCAGGCCGCGAATGCCCGGCCCGACCCCTACAGCGATGCCGTCGATCAGCCGGTGCTGCCATGGCGCGGGCGCATCACGACGTCCAAGGCGCCGGGGCAGGCGGGCAGCCCTGACGGCACCGCCGCCGCCACGGCCGAGGTCGACGCCTTCTTCGGCACGGCTCAGCCGTCCGATTTCACCGTTTCGGGCACCGATGTGAGCTATACCGGCCCGCCCGAGACCAGCTATCGCCGGTTCATCCTGCATTATGCCCATCTTTGCGCCGCCGCAGGCGGTGTCGATGCCTTTTGCATCGGGTCCGAGATGCGGGCGCTGACGCAGATCAGGTCGGGGGCCGGGCTGTTCCCGGCGGTGGCGCAGTTGCAGGCCCTGGCGGCGGACGTGCGCCAGATCGTCGGGGCCGGGGTCGCGATTGGCTATGCCGCGGACTGGAGCGAATATTTCGGCTATCACCCGCAGGACGGTTCGGGCGATGTCTGGTTTCACCTCGACCCGCTTTGGGCCGATGCCAACATCGATTTCATCGGCATCGACAATTACCTTCCGCTGTCAGACTGGCGCGATGGCGGCGATCATGCCGACGCCGATGCCGGGTCGATCTATGCGCCGGCCTATCTGGCGGGCAATGTCGAGGGCGGCGAGGGCTATGACTGGTATTATGCCTCGGACGCCGCCCGGCAGGCCCAGACCCGGACCGCGATTGCCGACGCCGCGCATGGCGAAGACTGGCTGTTCCGCGTCAAGGATTTCCGCAACTGGTGGCTGAGCCCGCATCACGACCGCCCCGGCGGCGCCCGGTCGGCGACGCCAACGGCGTGGGTGCCGCAGTCAAAGCCGATCTGGTTCACCGAGATCGGCTGCGCCGCCGTCGACAAGGGGTCGAACGCGCCCAACCGCTTTGTCGACCCGAAGTCATCGGAAAGCGGCCTGCCGACCGGGTCGAACGGGCGGCGCGACGATCTGGTCCAGCGCCAGTATCTGCTGGCCAGCATCGGCTATTGGAGCGACGCGGCCAACAACCCGGTGTCCGAGGTCTATGGCGGCCCGATGGTCGACATGACGCGGGCCCATGTATGGGCCTGGGACGCGCGGCCCTATCCGTTCTTTCCCGGCAACCAGACGCTTTGGGCCGACCATGAAAACTGGCAGCGCGGTCACTGGATCAACGGGCGGGTGGCGGCGCGCGGGCTGGCCGGGGTGGTGGCCGAGATCTGCGCCGAGGCCGGGGTCGCCGATGTCGATGTGAGCGAGCTGTTCGGTCTGGTGCGCGGCTATGCGGTCGACCGAATGGCCGACGCGCGGGCGGCGTTGCAACCGCTGATGCTGGCGCATGGGTTCGAGGCGGTCGAGCGTGCCGGCGCCCTGCTGTTCCGCAACCGCAGCGGCGTGGCGACGGCAAGCGTCGCGGCAAGCGAGATCGCGGTATCGGCCGAGGCCGCCGACATCCAGTTCACCCGGACCCCCGATGCCGAAAGCTTCGGGCGCGTCAAGCTGAGCTTTGTCAGCGGCGACAGCGACTATCAGACCGGCACTGCCGAGGCGATCCTGCCCGACGATCCGGCAGGCACGGTGGCAACCAGCGATCTGCCGCTGGTGCTGACCGCGTTCGAGGCCGGCGCCATTGCCGAGCGCTGGCTGGCCGAGGCGCGGTTGGCCCGCGAGACCGCGCGTTTCAGCCTGCCCATGTCGCGCGTCGCCACCGGGGCGGGCGACGTGGTGACACTGGACGGCAAGAGCTGGCGGATTGACCGGGTGGAACAGCTGGGCGCGCAAACCTGCGAAGCGGTGCGGGTCGACCCGTCGGTCTATGCCCCGTCGGACGCCGTGGAAGAGACGGTGGCGCAGGTGCCCTTTGTTGCCCCGGTGCCGGTGTTGCCGGTGTTTCTGGACCTGCCGCTCTTGACCGGGGACGAGGTGCCGCACGCCCCGCACCTGGCGGTGTCGGCGACGCCCTGGCCGGGCAGCGTGGCGGTTTATGACAGCGCCAGCGATCAGGATTTCGCCCTGAACACTCTGCTGGCGGGGGCCGCCACGCTGGGGGTCACCGAAAGCCCGCTTTACCGCGCCCCCCCGGCCATCTGGGACCGGGGCGCGGCGTTGCGGGTGCGGATGCTGAGCGGCACGCTCGCGGCGCGGTCCGAGGCCGATGTGCTGGGCGGTGCCAACATCATGGCCATCGGCAACGGCGACGACGATGTCTGGGAGCTGTTCCAGTTTTCCGACTGCCAGCTGGTCGCCCCTGACAGCTATGACCTGGGCGTGCGCCTGCGCGGGCAGGCCGGCACCGACAGCCTGATCCCCGATGCCTGGCCGGTCGGGTCGCGGGTTGTGCTGATATCGGCGGCGGTGGCTCAGGTCGTCCTGGCATCGGCCCAGCGGCGGCTGGCCCGCACCTGGCGGGTGGGGCCGTCAGGGCGTCCGGTGGACGACCCCATCTACCGGCAGGAGGTTCGCGCCTTCGACGGGATCGGCCTGCGCCCCTATGCGCCGGTGTTCCTGCGCGCCAGCGACGATGGCAGCGATCTGGACATTGGCTGGCTGCGGCGCACGCGGCTTGGGGGCGACAGCTGGGACGGGCTGGATGTGCCGCTGGGCGAGACCTATGAAAGCTATCGGGTGCAGCTGTTGCAGGGCGGGGCGCTGGTGCGCGAAGCCATCGTGGCGGCCCCGTCCTGGCGCTATGACGCGGCCAGTCGGTCCGCCGACGGGCTGACCGGGCCGGTCGATATCGAGGTTGCCCAGATATCCGACTTGTTCGGGCCCGGGCTGGCGGCACGGATCAGCGTGACGCTGTGATGACGCCGCGGGCCGGCGATTTGCTGGCGCTGGCGCGGGTGCTGATGACCCGGGCCCCCGGCGACCGCGCGGCCCTGGCCCGCGCGGTCGTCGCCGACGCCCGCAACGCCGCGGCCTTTGTCCGCCGCAACGGGCGGCCGCACCGGGTTCTGGGCGACGGGTCGGTCATGGCGGCCGCCCTGCGCCACGGCCCGGTGCCCGAGCCTGCGCTGGATAATCGCGACTTTGCCGGCGCAATCGTGATCGCGGTGCGTGCGATTTGCCCCGATATTGACGACTGACCCCCTTTTGCATTTGCTGATATGCTCTATCTATGGCTGCGAGCAGGATGGAAGGGCTGAAGATGGGCGACGTTCGCAAGAAGATTGCCGCGGTTGATCCTGTCTGGAGCCGCATCCGCCAGGAAGCCGAGATCGCCGTGCGGGACGAGCCGCTGCTGGGCGGGCTGATCCATTCGACCATTCTGCATCACGAATCGCTGGAAACCGCGCTGTCGTTCCGCCTGTCGCTGAAGCTGGCATCGGCGGAGATGTCGGAACAGATCCTGCGCGAGATCAACGACGACGCCTTCGCCGCCGGTCGTGACGTGGCCAATGCGGCGCGGGCCGATCTGGTGGCGGTGCTCGACCGCGATCCCGCCTGCCAGCGGCTGCTGCAGCCGCTTCTGTATTTCAAGGGGTTTCAGGCCCTGCAGGCCTATCGCGTCGCACATTGGCTGTGGCGCGAGGGGCGCAAGGACCTGTCGTATTTCTACCAGATGCGCACCAGCGAAGCCTTTGGTGTCGACATTCACCCGGCGGCGCGTCTGGGGCGCGGCATCATGATCGACCACGCCCATTCGATTGTGATCGGCGAAACGGCGGTTGTCGGTGACAATGTCTCGATGCTGCATTCGGTCACGCTGGGCGGCACCGGCAAGCAGGAAGAAGAGCGTCACCCCAAGATCGGCAGCGGCGTGATGATCGGGGCCGGCGCCAAGGTGCTGGGCAACATCCGGGTTGGCGACTGTTCGCGCATTGCCGCAGGCTCGGTGGTTCTGACCGAGGTTCCGGCGCGCAAGACCGTGGCCGGCGTGCCGGCGCGGATCGTGGGCGAGGCCGGGTGCAGCCAGCCCAGCCAGTCGATGGACCAGATCCTTTCGGGACAGATCTGACCGCGCGCCCGCCGGCGCCGACCGGTTCAGGCCGTCGATGTCGCGGACGGGCAAGCAGGCGCCGCCCGCAACGCTGACCATCGGGCGGCATGGCTCGGCGGGGCAGGCTCGACAATGGCGGCGACAACCGATCAGACGGTCGAGGCGGCCCGGCTGAAGCTGGGTATCGTTCTGATGGTTGCCGCCCTGTCGCTGGCGGCCCTGACCGGCGCGCTGATGAAATTTCTCACCGCCGACATGACTCCGATCCAGATCAGCTGGTTCCGTTTCGCCGGCTTTCTGATCGTTGTGCTACCGCTGGCCCTGCTCCGGGTCGGTCGCGCGGCGCTGCGGCCGCCGCGGGTAAACATCCAGTTGCTGCGCGGCGTGCTGATGGTGGCCGGCAATGTCAGCTTCATCTACGGCGCGATCGGCATGGATTATGCCAACGCCATTGCCATCCTTTATGTCTATCCGTTCCTGATGACCCTGTTCGCGCCGATGGTTCTGGGCGAGCGGGTGCCAATGGTTGCCTGGGCCGGGGTTGTGGGCGGCTTTCTGGGCGTGCTGATCGTGGTGCGGCCGGATATCAGCGGTATCGATCGGCACGCGCTGTTGGTGTTGTTCACCGGGCTTTGCGTCGCGGCGCAGATGCTGCTGAACCGCAAGCTCGGGGTGCTGGTCAATCCGCTGGTCGTGTCGGCCTGGGGGGCGGGAACGGCGCTGGCGGTGCTGACGCCGCTGATCATCGCCCGGGGCGGGCTGCCGCCGGTGTCGGGCAACACGCTGTGGATTCTGGTGCTGATGGCGCTGACCAGTTCGTCCAGCCAGACGATGATGATCCAGGCGCTGCGCATGGCCCGGGCCGCCGACCTTGCGCCCTATACCTATTCCGAGCTTGCCGCGGCCACCTTGCTGGGGCTGGTGGTGTTCGGCACGCTGCCGGACATGTGGTCGTGGCTGGGGATCGGGCTGATCGTGGTGTGCGGCGTGGCGGTTGCACGGGCACAGGGCCGGCTGGGGATGCGGCGCCAGCCGAAGATTTGAGCCGGCAAGTGCGCTGCCGGCGCGCGGTTAGGCCGGACAACGGGGCACGGGGCCGAGGGCCGGCGGGGCCGTTCGGGCAGGCAACGCGCCGGGCGTCACCAGCCGGGCCAATCTGGCGGCCGGGCGCGCCGTTCCCCTGCGCCGGTTGACGCCGTCAGCCGGCTTGCCGGAGCGCGACAATCGGGTCGGGCGTTGACGGTTGCGTCGCGCAACGGTCGGCAGCAAGCGGGCGGAACGGCTGGA
>CAYYMJ010000053.1:0-13245 GCA_964472855.1 uncultured Rhodobacterales bacterium
GCAAGGCCATCGCGCTGGGCGAGGCCGAGGGCATGGTCAAGACCGTGTTCGACGCAGCAACCGGCGAGCTGCTGGGGGCGCACATGATCGGCGCCGAGGTGACCGAGCTGATTCAGGGCTATGTGGTTGGCCGGCAGCTGGAGACCACCGAGGAAGACCTGATGCACACGGTGTTCCCGCATCCGACGCTGAGCGAGATGATGCACGAATCGGTGCTGGACGCCTGGGACCGCGCCATCCATTTCTGAGTGCAGGCCGTCCAAGCGGAGCGGCCTTGCGGCCGCACGCCAATTGCCGAGCCCGGCTGCGCCGGGCCGCCCCTGATCGGGTTGCGGCTTTGGGTCCGGCAACAGGAAGGCAGATTGCAACGAGGCGGTTTGCGGGACAATGTGCCCGCAAACGCGCCAGCCCGAGCCTTTTGCCCCGCCGGTCCGCGTCAAGGAGCTGCGCCCGGCTGCGCCGGCGCCTGCGGCGTCCTTGACCCGGCCCGCCGGCGCGCGCCTCTGTTCACTGTATGTTCACATTTTTCGGTTGGAGACGGCGGTCGCGCGGCCTATGTTCGGATAACCCCAAACGGGCAAGGTGATCCATGGCCGAGCTGAAACAGATCGAGGTGCGCGGCGCGCGCGAGCATAACCTCAAGAATATCGATGTCGATATTCCGCGCGACCAGTTGGTGGTGATCACCGGGCTGTCGGGGTCGGGCAAGTCGAGCCTGGCCTTCGACACCATCTATGCCGAGGGGCAGCGCCGCTATGTCGAATCGCTGTCGGCCTATGCCCGCCAGTTTCTGGACATGATGGAAAAGCCCGACATCGACCATATCAGCGGCCTGTCGCCGGCGATTTCGATCGAGCAGAGGACCACCTCGAAAAACCCGCGCTCGACCGTGGGCACGGTGACCGAGATTTACGACTATCTGCGTCTGCTGTTTGCCCGCGCCGGCACGCCGTTTTCGCCGGCCACCGGCCTGCCGATCGAGGCGCAGCAGGTGCAGGACATGGTTGACCGGGTGATGGCGATGGAGCCCGGCATGCGCGGCTATTTGCTGGCGCCGATCATCCGCGACCGCAAGGGTGAATACCGCAAGGAATTCCTCGAGTTGCGCAAGCAGGGGTTCCAGCGGGTCAAGGTCGACGGCATGTTTCACGACCTGGACGACCCGCCCAGCCTGGACAAGAAGCTGCGCCACGACATCGACGTGGTTGTCGACCGCATCGTGGTGCGCGCCGGGCTGGAAACCCGGCTGGCCGACAGTTTCCGCACCGCGCTGGATCTGGCCGACGGCATCGCGGTGCTGGAAACCGTGCCGCGCGATGGCGACACGCCCGACCGCATGACCTTTTCCGAAAACTTTGCCTGCCCGGTCAGTGGCTTTACCATCCCCGAGATCGAGCCGCGGCTGTTTTCCTTCAACGCGCCCTTTGGCGCCTGTCCCTCGTGCGACGGGCTGGGGGTCGAGCTGTTTTTCGACGAACGGCTGGTGGTGCCCGATCAGGAACTGCGCATCCGCGACGGGGCGCTGGCGCCGTGGCGCAAGGGCAAGTCGCCGTATTTCCTGCAGACGATCGAGGCCATCGCCAAACATTACGCGTTTGATCCGGCCGCGCGC
Organism: uncultured Rhodobacterales bacterium; assembly: GCA_964472855.1. GTDB lineage: Bacteria > Pseudomonadota > Alphaproteobacteria > Rhodobacterales > Rhodobacteraceae > Tranquillimonas. The sequence continues at coordinate 1,613 of CAYYMJ010000053.1, forward strand.
TGGAAGGATCTGCCGGCCCATGTGCAGCAGGTATTCCTGTATGGCTCGGGCACCGACGAGATTGCGTTTCGCTATGACGAAGGGGGGCGCGTCTATCAGGTGACCCGGTCGTTCGAGGGCGTGATCCCGAACATGGAGCGGCGCTATCGCGAGACGGATTCGAACTGGATCCGCGAGGAATTCGAGCGCTATCAGAACAACCGCCCGTGCGGAGACTGTGGCGGATTTCGCCTGCGGCCCGAGGCGCTGGCCGTCAAGATCGCCGGTCTGCATGTGGGTGAACTGGTGCGCATGTCGATCCGCGAGGCGCTGGAATGGACGCGGGCCGCGCCCCAGCATCTGAGCGCCCAGAAGAACGAGATCGCCCGCGCAATTCTGAAGGAAATCCGCGAACGCCTTGGTTTTCTTGATAATGTCGGGCTGGAGTATCTGACCCTTTCGCGCAATTCCGGCACGCTGTCGGGGGGCGAATCTCAGCGTATCCGTCTGGCCAGCCAGATCGGCAGCGGGCTGACGGGTGTGCTGTATGTGCTGGACGAGCCGTCGATCGGCCTGCATCAGCGCGACAATGATCGCCTGCTGACGACCCTGAAGAACCTGCGCGACCAGGGCAATTCGGTGATTGTGGTCGAGCATGACGAAGAGGCGATTCGCGCGGCCGATTATGTCTTTGACATTGGCCCCGGCGCCGGGGTTCACGGCGGGCAGGTGGTGGCCCATGGCACGCCCGCCGAGATCATGAACTGCACGGCCTCGGTCACTGGCGACTATCTGGCCGGGCGCCGCGAGATCGCGGTGCCGGTTGACCGGCGGGCCGGCAAGGGCAAGTCGCTGACCGTGGTGGGCGCCACCGGCAACAACCTGCGCGACATGACGGCCGAATTTCCGCTGGGCCGTTTCGTCTGTGTCACCGGGGTGTCGGGCGGCGGCAAGTCGACCCTGACCATCGAGACGCTGTTCAAGACCGCGTCGATGACGCTGAACGGTGCGCGGCAGACGCCGGCGCCCTGCCAGACCATCAAGGGGCTGCAGCATCTCGACAAGGTGATCGACATCGACCAGCGGCCCATCGGCCGCACGCCCCGGTCGAACCCGGCCACCTATACCGGGGCCTTCACGCCGATCCGCGACTGGTTCGCCGGTCTGCCCGAGGCCAAGGCCCGAGGCTACAAGCCGGGGCGGTTTTCCTTCAACGTCAAGGGCGGGCGTTGCGAGGCCTGCCAGGGCGACGGCGTCATCAAGATCGAGATGCATTTTCTGCCAGATGTCTATGTGACCTGCGAAACCTGCCAGGGCGCGCGATATAACCGCGAGACATTGGAAATTCGGTTCAAGGGCAAGAGCATAGCCGACGTTCTTGATATGACCGTGGAAGATGCCCAAGGCTTTTTCAAGGCGGTGCCGTCGATCCGCGAGAAGATGGACGCGCTGATGCGGGTGGGGCTTGGCTATATCAAGGTCGGGCAGCAGGCGACCACCCTGTCGGGGGGCGAGGCGCAGCGGGTAAAGCTGTCGAAGGAACTGGCCAAACGGTCGACCGGGCGCACGCTTTATATCCTCGACGAGCCCACCACGGGGCTGCATTTCGAGGATGTGCGCAAGCTGCTTGAGGTGCTGCACCAACTGGTTGACCAGGGCAACACGGTGGTGGTGATCGAACATAATCTCGACGTGGTGAAAACCGCCGACTGGATCATCGACATCGGCCCCGAAGGCGGGGACGGCGGCGGCCAGATCGTGGCGGCCGGCACGCCCGAAGACATCGCTGCGGCCGAAAGCAGCCACACTGGCCGCTATCTCAAGGCCATGCTGTCCGCACGCCGGCCGGTGGCGGCGGAATGATCTGACACTGGGCTTTATGACCGGCGCATCAACTTTCGCTGGCAACCATTTGATCAGGCATCCAGTTCCACCCATACCGGCACATGGTCGGACGGGCGTTGGCGGCCCCTGACCTCGGCCTCGATCCAGCTGCCCTGCAGCAGGTCGGCGCATTGCGGTGTCAGCAGGAAATGGTCGATACGGATACCGTCGTTGCGGTCCCAGGCGTTGGACTGAAAGTCCCAGAAAGAATAGTGGCCGGGGCCTTGGGTCGTGGCGCGGAAAGCCTCGGTGAAGCCAAGGTTGACGACGCGGCGAAATGCGTCGCGCGTGGCGGGCAGGCCCAGGGCGTCGGTGGCCCATGCCTCGGGGCGCAGCGCGTCTTCGTCCTGCGGGATGACGTTATAGTCGCCCGCCATCAGGGCCGGTTCTTCGGCCGCCATCAGGTCGCGGGCCCGGTCGAGCAGACGCGCCATCCAGGCGAGTTTATAGTCGTATTTGGGGCCCGGCACCGGGTTGCCGTTGGGCAGGTACAGCCCGCACAGCCGCACGGCGCGCTTGCCGACAACCGTCGCCTCGATCCAGCGGGCCTGAGCATCGCTGTCGTCACCGGGCAGGCCACGGGTGACGTCTTCCAGCGGCAGCTTTGACAGGATCGCCACGCCGTGAAAGCTCTTCTGGCCGTGGGTTTCGACGGTATATCCAAGGTTTTCAAAATGTTCCCGGGGGAAGTTCTCGTCAACCGACTTGATTTCCTGCAACAGGGCGACATCGGGCTTCGACCCTTCCAGCCACTCGGTCAGGGCGTTCATCCGCGCCTTGACGCCGTTGATGTTGAATGTGGCGATCCGCACCTTGCCCTCCGCGATTGCGGCAACCCTATCGCAACCGCCCCGGGGGGCAAGGTCAGTCGTGGGTGTCGCGGCTGTCGTCGGGGGCGCCGTCACGGTCGTTAGGCCCATAGTCGCGCAGCACGCTGGCCACGCGCAGGCGGTAACCGGTGAACAGCCCGTCGCGACCGGCCCGTTGCGCGGTGCGGTGCGCGTCGAGATTGCGCCACCGCGCGACCGCCGCCTCGTCTTCGAAGAACGACAGCGACAGCATCTTGTCGGGATGCGTCAGGCTTTGAAAGCGCTCGACCGAGACAAAGCCTTCGACCTGTTCCAACTGCACCCGCAGGTCGGCGGCAATGTCGAGATAGGCCGCCCGGTGGTCGGGGTCGGGCGTCACTTCGAAAATGACCGCAATCATGGTCAGATCGAAAACGAGGTGCCGCACCCGCAGCTGGCGGTGGCATTGGGGTTGTCTATGACAAAGCGTGCCCCGATCAACTCGTCGCTGTAATCTATTGTTGCGCCTGACAAAAACGGCAACGACATGCTGTCGACCAGCACCCGTTGTCCGCCGCTTTCCAGCACAAGGTCGTCGTCGGCGGGCACGTCCAGCCGAATGTCGTATTGAAAGCCCGAGCAGCCGCCACCTTCGACGGCGACCCGCAGGGCCTGTCCGTCGTCGGCGGCGCCGATCTCGGCCAGCCGGGTAAAGGCGCGGGGCGTTACGGTCGGGGGCAGGGTCAGGTCCATGGGATTGTCGTTCCGTTTTGGCGATGGAATGAATATATGTCGGGCAGGACAGGGCGACAAGAACGGGAAAACCCATGCGTGCGCCATATGCGGCCGATCCGGGCGAAAGCCGGGGGCGGTTGCACCCCGAACCCACGTCGGCCTTTCGGTCGTGCTTTCAGCGCGACCGCGACCGCATCATCCATGCCTCGGCCTTTCGGCGGCTGAAACACAAGACCCAGGTTTTCGTCGAACACGAGGGCGACTATTTCCGCACCCGTCTGACCCACTCGATCGAGGTGGCGCAGGTGGCGCGCACCATCGCCGGGGCGCTGTCGCTGAACAGCGAGTTGACCGAAGCCGTGGCGCTGGCCCATGACCTTGGGCATCCGCCCTTTGGCCACACGGGCGAAGACGCCCTGTCGGCGCTGATGGCCGATTATGGCGGCTTTGACCACAACGCGCAGGCCATTCGCATCGTCACAATGCTTGAACGTCATTATGCCGGGTTCGACGGGTTGAACCTGACCTGGGAAACCCTTGAAGGCATTGCCAAACATAACGGTCCGGTGACCGGCGAAATCCCCGTGGCGCTGGCCGAATACGACGCCGTGCATGACCTCGAGCTTGGCACCCACGCCAGTGCCGAGGCGCAGGTCGCGGCCCTGTCCGACGATGTCGCCTATAACAATCACGATCTGCATGACGGGTTGCGCGCCGGCCTGTTTTCCGACGCCGACCTGTCCGTGCTGCCGCTGCTTGCCGGCTGTTATGCCGCCGCTGACCGTGAATGGCCGGGGTTGGAGCCATTGCGCCGCCGGCACGAGGCGCTGCGGCGCTTTTTCGGCCTGCTGGTCGAAGATGTGATCACAACATCGGCCACCTGTCTGGCCGATGCCGCGCCGGCCAGTGCCGCCGACGTGCGCCACGCCGGCCGCCCTCTGATACGGTTTTCGCCGCAGGTCTGGCGCGATCTGCAGGCCATCCGGCAATTTCTGTTCCAGCGCATGTACCGGGCGCCGTCGGTGGTGCGCATGCGTGACGAGGTGGGGCAGGTGGTGCGCGACCTGTTTCACGCCTACATGGCCCGGCCGGGGCTGTTGCCGGACGAATGGCGCCGCGACGTGGCGGCGGCCGCCGACGACCGGGCGCTGGCGCGGCTGGTGGCCGACTATATCTCGGGCATGACCGACCGTTTTGCGCTGCAGGGGCACGTGCGGCTGGGCCTTCGCGACGATGGCGGGCGGCTTTACGCGCTGTAACGGCCCCGGCGCCGCCCGCGTCGGCGAATGTTCGCCGACCGTATTTCCGGCCTGCGGACGGCCCGTTTGCCCCGGCGGGCCGGGAATATCGCCGCGCATGGGTGCGGGCCGTGACACCCCGGCCTTGCCAGCGCGACGGGCCGGGTCGGCACCCCAAAGCCGTGGCGCCGACCACGGGCGATGCGGGCCGCCCGGCGCGCCCGCGCGTGCGTCGGCCAACCGGGGCCGCACCCCGCCCGGAAGGTCGCGGCATTGACGCCCGGTCCGGGCATGGTAAGCCCGCGCCAAGCCTGCTGGGGATGTCCTTGATGAACCTGTTTTCCGATATCAGAGCCGCCGTCATGTCGGCGCTGGACGCAATGGTCGCCGATGGCGCGTTGCCGCAGGGGCTGAGCCTTGACAATGTCGCGGTCGAGCCGCCGCGCGACGCCGCCCATGGCGACATGGCCACCAATGCCGCGATGGTGCTGGCCAAGCCGTCGGGCCGCAAACCCCGCGACATTGCCCAGGCCCTTGCCGAACGTTTGTCGGCCGACCCGCGCATCGACACCGCCGAGGTTGCGGGCCCCGGCTTTCTGAACCTGCGGCTGAACCCGGCGGTCTGGACCGGGCTGGTCGAGGCCGTGCTGGCCAGCGGCCCCGGCTATGGCCGGTCGTCGATGGGGGCGGGACGGTCGGTGAATGTCGAATATGTCTCGGCCAACCCCACCGGGCCGCTGCATGTCGGCCACACGCGCGGCGCGGTCTTTGGCGACGCGCTGGCCGGGCTGCTGGATTTCGCCGGCTGGGACGTGACCCGCGAATATTACATCAACGACGGCGGCGCGCAGGTCGATGTGCTGGCCCGGTCGGTGTATCTGCGCTATCTCGAGGCCCACGGCCAGCGGGTTGCCTTTGAAGAGGGCACCTATCCCGGCGATTATCTGATCGAGGCTGGCGAAACCCTTAAAAACAAGGTCGGTGACGCCTTTGTCGGGCAGCCGGAACAGGTGTGGCTGTCAGAGATTCGCGACTTTGCCATTGCCGCGATGCTGGATCTGATCCGCGCCGATCTGGCCGCCCTGGGCGTCAGGATGGACCGGTTCTTTTCCGAACGCTCGCTTTACGGCACCGGCCGGATCGAGGCCGCGCTGGCCGCGCTCGACGCCCGTGGGCTGGTCTATCAAGGTGTGCTCGAGCCGCCCAAGGGCAAGAAGCCCGAGGATTGGGAGCCGCGCGAGCAAACGCTGTTCCGGTCCACCGAACATGGTGACGATGTCGACCGGCCGGTCAAGAAATCGGACGGAAGCTGGACCTATTTTGCCCCCGATATCGCCTATCATTTCGACAAGCTGGAACGCGGCTATGACGCGCTGATCGACATTTTCGGCGCCGACCACGGCGGCTATGTCAAGCGGATGAAGGCGGCGGTTTCGGCCCTGTCGGGCGGTGCCGTGCCGCTGGATATCAAGCTGACGCAACTGGTCAAACTTACCAAGGGCGGCGCCCCGTTCAAGATGTCGAAGCGGGCCGGAACCTTTGTCACCCTGCGCGACGTGGTCGATCAGGTCGGCCCTGATGTGGTGCGGTTCGTGATGCTGACGCGCAAGAATGACGCGCCGCTGGATTTCGATTTCGACAAGGTGCTGGAACAGTCCCGCGACAACCCGGTGTTCTATGTCCAATACGCCCACGCCCGGGTGCGCAGTGTCCTGCGCAAGGCCGAGGCGGCGGGAATTGCCCTGACCGATACCCCGCAAATCGAGGATGCGGCCGAGGTTGCGGTTGCCCGGGTTCTGGCCGACTGGCCGCGCCAGGTCGAGATTGCGGCGCGCACCCACGAACCCCACCGGATCGCCTTTTACCTCTATGACCTCGCCAGCGCCTTCCATGCCCTGTGGAACCGCGGCAACGAGGCACCCAACCTGCGGTTTTTGCAGGATGACGCCAAGGCCACATCTGCCGCCAAGATCGCCCTGCCGCGGGCGGTCGGCGTTGTCATTTCGTCGGGGCTGGCTATTCTTGGCGTGGCACCGGCTGAAGAAATGCGCTGAGGGACAAAGGGCGCAAGGGCCGGGGCACCGAGGTGAATTTGGCGCATGCAGGCAGGCGATCTGCAGCGGCGTCCGGGGGTGAGACGCACGATGGCGGATGTGGAACTCGACGAGTTCGACCCAGAGCTTGATGGCCGGGAAGAAGCGTCCACCGGGGGCTCTGCCCTTGCGACCCTGATCAACTGGGTGGCGGGGCTGGTGTCCCTTGCTCTGGTGGCCGGCCTGTTCATCTGGGGCTATAAGCTGTTGATGCGCGACGTGACCGGCGTGCCGGTGATCCAGGCGCTGGAGGGCCCCTATCGCGTGGCGCCCGAGGATCCGGGCGGCATTCTGGCCGAACATCAGGGGCTGTCGGTGAACGAGGTCGCGGGCGGCGGCGTGGCCGCTCCGTCACCCGATCAGGTGATCCTGGCGCCCGATGCCATCGAACTGACCGACGAAGACGCCGTGCCCGGCGACCTGACCGACCAGCCCGCCGGCGACGTGACCGTCACACCGCTTGATGAAACGCAGGACGACGCGCGCGCCACCGACGCCGCCGTGGCCGAGGCGCTGGCATTGGCCGACGCGGTGGCCGACGGCGTCGCGCCGCTGACCCCGCTGGCCGACGATGTGCCCGGCGCGCCAGAGCAGCTGGCATCGGGCGGCGTGCTGTTGCGCTCGCCCCGCCCGCTGGAACGTCCCGTCAGCGACCTGTCCGGCGCGGCGCGCGAGGTGACGGCCCTGTCGGCGCCGGGTGCTGCCGATATCGAGGTTGACGCAGCCCGCGTCGCCGCCGGCACGCGGCTGGTGCAGTTGGGCGCCTATGAAAGCGAAGAGGTCGCGCGCCGCGAGTGGGACCGAATCTCGGACCAGTTCATCGACTTTTTCGAAGGCAAACAGCGCGTTGTCGAGCGTGCTGAAAGCGGCGGCAAGACATTTTACCGCCTGCGCGCGCTGGGGTTTCTCGACCTGTCGGACGCAAGGCGCTTTTGCGCCGCGCTGGTGGCCGGGCACGCCGACTGCATACCCGTGGTCGCACGCTGACCATGGCCCCGGCGGGCGCCTGTATTCTGGGGTGCGCCGGTCCGGTTCTGAGCGCCCGCGAGGCCGCCTTTTTCGCCCGTGCCCAGCCGTTCGGCTTTATCCTGTTTGCCCGCAATGTCGTGTCACCGGCTCAGTTGGCCGCGCTGACAGCGTCCTTGCGCGCGGCCGTGGGGCGCGATGCCCCGGTTCTGGTCGATCAAGAGGGCGGGCGCGTTGCGCGTCTGGCGCCACCGGCGTGGCGCGGCTGGCCGCCGCCGCTGGACCATGCCCGCGCGGCCGGCGCCGGTGCGGCGCGGGCCTTTTACCTGCGCTATCGCCTGATCGCCGACGACCTGCGCGCGGTTGGGATCGACGCCAACTGTGCCCCGCTGGCCGACATTGCCCGCGACACCACGCATGCCTTCCTGAGGAACCGCTGCTATGGCGTTGACGCAAAACAGGTTTCCGCGATTGGCCGTGCGGTGGCCGATGGGCTGCGCGACGGGGGCGTGTTGCCGGTGCTGAAACATCTGCCGGGACATGGCCGCGCCAGGTCCGACAGCCATGCCGAATTGCCGATCATCGCGGAACCGCTGGCCGACCTGCACGATGATTTCGTGCCCTTCGCGGCGCTTAGCGACCTGCCGATGGGCATGACGGCGCATCTGCGGCTGACGGCGGTTGATGACCGGCCGGCCACGCTGTCGCCCAAGGTGATCGGCCTGATCCGCGACCGCATCGGCTTTGACGGCTTGTTGATGACCGATGATATATCGATGGGGGCGCTCGATGGCCGGCTGCGCGACCGCGTGCAGGGCGCGCTGGCGGCGGGCTGTGATCTGGTCCTGCATTGCAACGGCGACCTGGACGAGATGAAGACGGTTGCCGACAGCGCGGGCATGCTGGATGCTGGGGCCGCGCGCCGGGCCGCAAGAGCGTTGGCGCAGCGGGCAGAACCGCGACCGTTTGACCGCGGCGCCGCGGAGAAGGAGTTGAGGGCACTTGAACCCGAGGGATCCCATGCTTGACGCCCCGGCGCAGGACGTGGCCGAACGCCGCGCCGCCGAGGCGCTGGTGGTCGATGTCGACGGCTTCGAGGGGCCGCTGGACCTGCTGTTGTCGCTGGGCCGGTCGCAAAAGGTCGACCTGCGCCAGATCAGCATTCTGGCGCTGGCCGAGCAGTATCTGATTTTCGTTAACCGGGCCAAGGCGTTACGGATCGAGCTTGCCGCCGATTATCTGGTGATGGCGGCGTGGCTGGCGTTTCTCAAATCGCGCCTGCTGCTGCCGCCCGACCCCGAAGACGACGGACCCTCGGGCGCCGACCTGGCCGCGCATCTGGCGTTTCAGCTTGAACGGCTGGAAGCCATGCGCAAGGCCGCCGCACGGCTGATGGCCCGCGATCAGCGCGGGCGCGACTTTTTCGTGCGCGGCATGCCCGAACATGTGTCGCGCGTGCGCCAGGTGCAGCAAACCGCCAGCCTGCTGGATCTGATGCAGGCCTATGCCCGCCTGCGCACACGCGACGAGTTTCGCCCCTATGCCATGGACCGCGAGCATGTGTTTACGCTGGAAGAGGCGCTCGAGCGTCTGCGCCCGATGATCGGGGCCGCGCACAGCTGGACCGACCTCAGCGCCTGGCTGCCCGAGGGCTGGACAGCCGACCCCGCCCGCCGGCGCGCCGCGACGGCGGCACATTTCGTGGCGGCGCTGGAACTGACCCGGAACGGCACGCTGGAACTGCGGCAGGCCGAAACCTTCGCGCCGCTGCAAATCCGTGCCCGTGGGGCCGCCGGTGCCTGAGATGGACACCGAACAAAGCCTGTTCGAGGCGCCGGCGCTGACCGCACAGGAACGCATGGTCGAGGCAATCCTGTTTGCCGCGGCCGAGCCGGTAAGCGTGGCCGACCTGCAGGCGCGCATGCCCCACGGCTGCGATGCCGAGGCGGCGCTGTCGGCGCTGAGCGCGCGCTATCAGGGCCGGGGCGTGCTGTTGCAGCGTGTCGGCAAGGCCTGGGCCTTTCGCACCGCGCCCGACCTGGGCTTTCTCATGCGGCGCGAAACGGTCGAGATCCGCAAGCTTAGCCGCGCCGCGATCGAGACGCTGGCCATCATCGCCTATCATCAGCCCGTGACCCGGGCCGAAATTGAAGAGATCCGTGGCGTCGGCGTCAGCCGCGGCACCATCGACCAGTTGCTTGAACTGGACTGGATCCGCTTTGGCCGCCGCAAGATGACGCCGGGCCGGCCGGTGACATTTGTCGTGACCGAGGGCTTTCTCGACCATTTCGGGCTGGAAAGCGCCCGCGACCTGCCGGGGCTGCGCGAATTGCGGGCGGCGGGGCTGTTGGACAACGTGCCGCCACCATGGACCGGCAGCGAAGAGGGCGACGAAAACGACGGGCAGGAAGAGTTGTTTGAAGACGACGGCAGCGCAATTCCAGGAGAGTGACCCATGAACTTGGAACGGATTATCACCATGATCGGGCAGATGTTGTTCCGCCGGTTGCTGGGACGCGGCCTTAACGCCGGCATCAACCGGCTGGGCAGCAGTTCGCAAAAGCCGCGTTCCGATATGACGCCGGACGAGCGCAAGCAGGACCAGCAGGCGCGCCAGGCGGCCAAGCGGGCCGGACAAGGCGCGCGGGTGGCCCGCAAGCTGGGCCGCTTTTAGCCCGCCAGCGCCCGCAACAGCCGCGCCCGGGCCGGCGGAACGGTGCCAATTTCCAGCCCGGTGAACACATGCAGGGTGTTCAGGTCGGTATCCACGACCGCGTGGTCGCTGACCCAGCCCCCCATGGCCAGATAGGTGCGCAGCAGCGGCGGCATCGACCGCAAGGCGCGGGCCTTGTCGGGGCTGCGGCGCAATCGCTGGGCAAAGCGGAACACGTCGGGCGCCTTGACCGACGGCAGCCAGCGTTTCGGGGCAAGATGGCGGTCGCGCAGCATGGCGAAGGCGTCGGTATAGCGCGCGGCGTCGGTGCCATGAAAGGACGAACAGCCGAACAGCAGCTCGCACCCCTGATCGTCGACAAAGCGCGTCATCGCCCCCCAGGCAATGCGCAGGATGTCGGGGTCGTTCCAGTCGGGGTCGATGCAAAAGCGCCCCAGCTCGACCATGGGCCCGGAAAAGCGGCTGAGCGCGCTCAGCTCGTAATACTGCGCGGCATAGGATCGCCCGATCTCGGCCCCCTGGCACAGGCGCATCAGCCGGAAACAGCAGACCAGCGCGCCGCTTTTGGTGTCTTCCACCAGAATATGGGTGCACAAATCGTCAAAGCTGTCGCTGTCGCGGCCATCGGCACGCGGCGCGGCGCCGGTGCCGGCGATGAAGCTGCGATAGCGCAGGGCCTGGGCGCGGGCCACATCCTGCCGGCCATCGGCGGCGCGGGCGGAAAAGCGCCCCCTGGAAAGCCTGAGCATCGTCGCGCCTCATTGGGTGTTGGACGGATACGTCCCCTGACATAGTTTGCGTGCAAGCAACGGTCCGCGCAAGGCAGGGCCGGCATAGTGGGGATGAAGATGGACAAGGTCGTCAAGTCAGACACGGAATGGCGCGAACAGCTGGACGATCTGGCCTATCGCGTGACGCGCAAACACGGCACCGAGCGGGCCTTTTCCCATGACAATTTCCCCGACCGGCCGGGGCGGTTTTCCTGCATTTGCTGCGGGGCCGAACTGTTTGACAAGGCGCATAAATTCGACAGTGGCACCGGTTGGCCGTCGTTCTGGCAGCCGCTGTCGGCGCAGGTGGTGGGCGAAAGCACCGACCGGTCGTGGTTCATGTCCCGGACCGAGGTTCACTGCGCCCGCTGCGACGCGCATCTGGGCCATGTCTTTCCCGACGGCCCGGCGCCCACGGGCCTGCGCTATTGCCTCAACGGCGTGGCGCTGCGTTTCGGGCAGGACGACGACCAGCCTGACGGGGCCTAGGCGCGGACGGGTCGGGG
>CAYYMJ010000053.1:13345-17877 GCA_964472855.1 uncultured Rhodobacterales bacterium
TCGGGGCAGCGGCGGGGTCGGGGCAGCGGCGGGGTCGGATCACAGCCCTTGGGCAAACACCGTCGGGTCAAGGGCGCCGAAGTTGCCGAATATCTGCTGCAGGAAGGTGATGCCCCTGATGTCGCTTTCGGTCACGCGGCGCGACAGGACAACGACCTGACCATCGTTGATCCCGAATTGCGCGATATTCTCGACCAGCCCGGCGCTGTCGAAGGTGATGGCGACGACGCGGCGGTCAACCTCGACCGCCTCGCGGGCGCCCCGACGCTCCCACCTGCTTTGCACGTAATACCAGCCGCTGCTGTCCAGCACCCCGGCCGACGACGGGCGTCCGGCGATCTGTTCGACGCTGTCGCGGGTGTCGATGCCCACGCTCACCCGGTCCAGAACGTCGGGTTCGGGCACATAGCCATGATTTTCGCGAATGGTCGCGCAGGCGACCAGCGACGCAAGGGCAATTGCCACAAGGGCATATCGTGCTGCGCTCAGCATCTGCTGCATTCTGCCCCCGCGAACTCTTCGTCTCTTCTGTTGATCGCGATTACAGAATAAGACACCCCATAGCAAGGATGGAAGCCATGACCGAAGCCGCCCCGATCTGGTCTGACCCGTTGCCTGTCAACCGGCTGGAACGTGCCCGAGACCGCGCCTTTGACCTGGCGCCCGATGCCGCCGTGCGGGCCGCGCTGGCCGGGGCGCTGGACATTCTCGGGCTGCGCAAGCTGCGGTTCCGTGGCCAGTTGATCCCCGAAGGCGGCGCCGACTGGCGGCTTGTCGCCACGCTGGGGGCCACGGTGGTGCAGCCTTGCGGCATCACGATGGCGCCGGTGACCACGCGCATTGACGAGCGGGTCGAAAGGCGCTGGACCGCCGCGCCGGGCGAGCCGCCCGAGGCCGCGCGCGGCGAGGTCGAGATGACCGAGGATGAAAACACCGACGATCTGGGCAAGGTCATCGACCTTGGCCTTGTTATGGCCGAGGCGCTGTCGCTGGCGCTGCCGCCGTTTCCGCGCGCCGAAGGTGCGGGCTTTGGGCAGGCGGCATATGCCGCGCCGGGGCTGGCGCCCATGGATGATGACGACGCCAAGCCCTTGGCCAAACTGGCGGAAATTCGCGACCGGCTGGCGAAAAAGTCCTGACGGCGCCACTTGCCGCGCCGCCGCGAAAACATGCTTGCACCGATGCCCGAATTCGCTATTGTCCGCGCTTCACGCGGGTGGCTGTCCGTTGCCCGCGTCTTCACGGTGTAGACACACCAGATTCTGCAGAATTCAAGGGGCTGCCGGCCCCGATAATCCCGAGGTTGAGACATGGCCGTCCCTCAGAACAAGATCACCAAATCGCGCCGGAACATGCGCCGGGCCCACGACGCGCTGGTCGCGGCCAATCCGGCCGAATGTCCGAACTGTGGCGAGCTGAAGCGCCCGCATCACGTGTGCGGTGCCTGCGGCCATTACGATGACCGCGAAGTCGTCGCGATTGCCGACGACATCGACATCGAAGACGACGCGGCCTGACGCGCCGCGCTGGGTGGGAACGGGTGTCCCAAACCGGCGATAACGGCACGGCGGGCAGACCGCGGGCCGTCATCTCGATCGACGCGATGGGCGGCGACCGTGGCCCCGGCCCTGTGCTGTCGGGCATGGCGCGCGCCGCCCGCAAGGCTCCGGACATCGCCTATATCCTGCACGGGCCCGAAAAGGTGCTGGCGCCGCTGGTGCGGCGGCGCAAGTTGCAGGACCGTGTCCAGATTCGCGACGCGACCGAGGTGGTGTCGATGGACGACCGCCCCAGTCAGGTTGTGCGCCGGGCGCAGAATACCTCGATGTATTCGGCCATTGAATCGCTGCGCAATGGCGAGGCCGACGTTGTGGTCTCGGCCGGCAACACCGGCGTTCTGATGGCCCTGTCGATGCTGCGCCTGCGCCGGCAGAAAGGCATCAACCGTCCCGCCATTGCCTGTCTGTGGCCGTCGCGCAGTGCTGGCGGCTTCAACGTGATGCTCGACGTCGGCGCCGACATCCGCGCCGACGGTCAGGATTTGTTGCGCTATGCGCTGATGGGGGTGTCCTATGCCCGCACCGGGCTGGATATCGCCAATCCGCGCGTCGGCCTGCTGAATGTCGGGACCGAAGAACACAAGGGCCGGACCGAGCTGAAAGAAGCCCATGACCTGATCGCGCAAAGCGCCGCCGATGCGCGGTTCGACTTTGTCGGTTTCGTCGAAGGCGGCGACATTCCGGGCGACAGGGTCGACGTGATCGTGACCGACGGCTTTACCGGCAACATCGCCCTGAAAACCGGCGAGGGCACGGCGGCGCTGATTTCGCAATTCCTGCGCCAGGCATTCAAGTTTTCGCCTGTGTCCCGGCTGGCGGCGCTGTTGGCCTATGGCTCGCTACAGCGTCTGCGCAAGCGGATCGACCCGAGGCGGGTGAATGGCGGTGTGTTTCTGGGGCTGAACGGGACGGTGGTGAAAAGCCATGGCTCGGCCGACGCGACCAGTTTCTCGGCCGCCGTGCTGCTGGCCTGCCGGCTGGCCGAGAAACGCTTTCACGAACGGCTTGTCGCACGGGTTGCGTCGGCAGGGCCGGTCGTTCAGGATGACCGGGATCAGGGACCGGCGGATAGTAAACAGCAATGACCAGACGCGCCGTTGTGCGGGGGATCGGCCACTATCTTCCCGACAGGGTGGTTCCCAACACCGAATTCGAAAAGACGCTGGATACGTCCGACGAATGGATCCGCACCCGCAGCGGGATCGAGCGGCGGCATTTCGCGGCCGAGGGTCAGACCACGTCGGAACTGGCGGCGCGCGCCGTCACCGCGGCGCTGGCCGATGCCGGCATGGGGCCGGACCGGGTGGACGCGCTGATCGTTGCCACCTCGACCGCCGATCTGACCTTTCCGTCGGCGGCGACCATGGTGCAGCAGCGCATCGGCATGGGCGGCGGCTTTGCCTTTGACGTTCAGGCGGTTTGCGCCGGTTTCGTGTTTGCGCTGGCCAACGCCAACGCGCTGATCGTGTCGGGTCAGGTCGACCGCGTGGTTGTGGTGGGCGCCGAGACCTTCAGCCGCATCCTCGATTTCACCGACCGGTCGACCTGTGTGCTGTTCGGCGACGGGGCCGGCGCGCTGGTGCTTGAGGCCGACGAAGGCACCGGCACCAAGCAGGACCGCGGCATCCTGGCCACCGATCTCAACTCGGACGGGCGCCACCGCGACCTGCTTTACGTCGACGGCGGCGTGTCGACCCACACCACCGGCCATCTTCGCATGGAGGGGCGCGAGGTGTTCCGTCACGCGGTGGAAAAGCTGGCAAAGACCGCCGAGACCGCGATGGACCGGTGCGGCGTCGCCTCGGACGAGGTCGACTGGATCGTGCCGCATCAGGCCAATCTGCGCATCATCAAGCGCACGGCCCAGAAAATGGGCCTGCCGATGAGCCGCGTGGTCGTGACGGTGCAGGACCACGGCAATACCTCGGCCGCCTCGATCCCGCTGGCACTGTCGGTCGGCAAGGCGCGGGGTCAGATCAAGACCGGCGATCTTGTGGTGACCGAGGCCATCGGCGGCGGGCTGGCCTGGGGCGCGGTTGTGCTGCGCTGGTAACAATCAACACTTTGCCGCAAGGTGTTGATATTGACTCGGATTCTCAACAGCTTCATGCTCTCGCGCAAGCTTGGGAGGGTGAGATGAGTGAAAAGACGCTGACGCGCATGGATCTCAGTGAAGCGGTGTTCCGCGAGGTGGGGCTCAGTCGCAACGAAAGCGCGCAACTGGTCGAATCGGTCCTGTCGCACATGTCCGACGCTCTGGTGCGGGGCGAGCAGGTCAAGGTCTCGTCCTTTGGGACGTTCAGCGTTCGCGCCAAGACGGCGCGTATCGGGCGCAATCCCAAGACCGGGGAAGAGGTTCCGATCTCGCCGCGCCGGGTCCTGACATTCCGGCCCTCGCACCTGATGAAAGACCGGGTCGCCGCGGGGAACAGGTCCTGACAACCAGCACCGACAAGTCGCCAGAAGCCTTCCGCACCATCAGCGAGGTCGCGGAGTGGCTGGACGTGCCCACCCATGTGCTGCGTTTCTGGGAAAGCCGCTTTTCCCAGGTCAAACCGGTCAAGCGCGCCGGTGGGCGCCGCTATTACCGGCCCGCAGACATGGCGCTGTTGGGCGGCATCAAGAAACTGCTTCACGAAGACGGGCTGACCATTCGCGGCGTGCAGAAACTGCTGCGCGAGCAGGGGGTCAAGCATGTTGCGGCCCTGTCGCCGCCGGCGGCCGGCGCCGGTTCGGCCGACGTCGTGCCCCTGCCGGTGACCCCGGCGGCAACGCCGATCGCCGCGCCAGCCAGCCCGACGACGCCCGATCTTTTTGGGCAACCGCCCGCGACCCCGGCACCGGCCGAGGCGGCATCGGCCGCGCCAGCGCCCGCCGACACCCACGACGACGTGGACGAGTCCGATTCCTATCTCAACCGCTTTCCCTTCGTCGACGAACCGGCACCCGACGAAATGCCCGCGCCGCTGTCCG
>CAYYMJ010000054.1:0-15642 GCA_964472855.1 uncultured Rhodobacterales bacterium
TGATGGCCCGTGCCTTTCTTGTAGTGATCGACAGCGTCGGCTGTGGCGGCGCGCCCGATGCCGCCGATTTTGGCGACACCGGCGCCAACACGCTGGCCCATATCGCCGGCGCCTGCGCCGCCGGTCAGGCCGACGAGGGCCGCAGCGGCCCGCTGTCGCTGCCCAATCTCGCGGCGCTGGGGCTGGCGGACGCGGTCAGGCTTGCCTCGGGCGCCGACATGCCGGGGCTTGGGTCGGGCAGGCGCGGACACGGACGCTGGGCCGCCGCGACCGAGGTCAGCCGGGGCAAGGACACGCCCTCGGGCCATTGGGAACTGGCCGGCGTGCCGGTGCCATGGGACTGGACCGTCTTTCCCGACACGACCCCGGCCTTTCCGCCCGAATTGTCGCGTCTTGCCGCCGAACTGGCCGGCACCGACGGCATTCTGGGCGACTGCCACGCGCCCGGAACCGCGATCATCGAGCGGTTGGGCGCCGAACATATGCGCGGCGGCCTGCCGATCTGCTATACCTCGGCCGACAGCGTGTTCCAGATTGCCGCGCACGAGGAAAGCTTTGGCCTGGATCGTCTGCTGCAACTGTGCCGCGATCTTGCGCCAACCCTGCACGGCATGCGCGTGGGCCGGGTCATCGCGCGGCCCTTCGTCGGGCAAGAGGGCGATTTTCGCCGCACCATCAACCGCCGTGACTTTGCCATTCTGCCGCCGGCGCCCACGCTGTGCGACTGGGTAGGCGGGGCCGGCGGCACCGTGCATGGCATCGGCAAGATCGGCGACATCTTCTCGATGCAAGGCATCGCCGACTGCGTGAAGGGCACCGATGCCGCGCTGATGGCGCATCTGGACCGCGCGGTGGACATGGCCGAAGACGCCAGCCTGACCTTTGCCAATTTCGTAGAATTCGACAGCGCCTATGGCCACCGCCGTGACGTGGCCGGTTACGCCCGCCACCTGGAATGGTTCGACGCCGCAATCGGGCCGCTGATCGCGCGGCTGCGGGCCGGCGACCTGATGGTCATTACCGCCGATCACGGCAACGACCCCACCTGGCGCGGCACCGATCATACCCGCGAACGCGTGCCCGTGCTGGTTGCGGGCGGCGGGGATGGCGACATTGGCCATTGCGCCTTTGCCGATGTCGGGGCAAGCGTGGCGCAGCATCTGGGCCTTGCCGCACCCGGCCCGGGAAGGAGCTTTCTGTGACCCGCAACATTCCCAAGACCGAGCTTCACCTGCACCTTGAAGGGGCGGCACCGCCGGCCTTTGTGCGCGGGCTGGCCGCCGAAAAGAATTTGGACATATCCGGCATTTTCGATGGCGATGGCCACTATTCTTACCGGGATTTCTGGCATTTTCTCGATGTTTACGAGGCCGCGACCTCGGTGCTTGTCACGCCCCGCGACTATGCCCGGCTGACCCGAACCGTTCTGGAGCAAAGCGCCGCCAACGGTGTCGTCTATGGCGAAACCTTCCTGTCGCCCGACTTTTGCGGCGGCCGCGACCCGGGCGCCTGGCGCGAGTATCTGTCGGCCATCCGCGAGGCTGCCGACGCTGCGGAACGTGACTTTGGCATCGTGCTGCGCGGGGTCGTGACCTGCATTCGCCACTTTGGGCCCGAAAAGGCCCGACAAACCGCGATCTGCGCGGCGGAAACCGCCGGCGACTGGCTGTGCGGCTTTGGCATTGCCGGCGACGAAAAGGCCGGCGAGCCGGGCGATTTTGCCTGGGCGTTCGACTGTGCGCGCGAAGCCGGGCTGGGCCTGACCGCGCATGCCGGCGAATGGCGCGGCGCCGAAAGCGTGGCCAGCGCCATCGACTTGCCCGGCGTCACGCGCATCGGCCACGGCGTGCGGGCCATCGAGGACCCGGCGCTGGTTGACCGGCTGGTGGAGCACGGAACCGTTCTCGAGGTTTGCCCCGGCTCGAACGTCGCGCTGGGCGTCTATGACGGCTGGGCCAGCCACCCGATCGAAAAGCTGCGCGAGCGCGGCGTGAAGGTGACCGTTTCAACCGACGATCCGCCCTTCTTTCACACCACGATGACCCGCGAATACCAGTGCCTGACCGACACTTTCGGCTGGGACGAGGCGGTCTTTGCCGATCTCAACAAGACCGCGATGGACGCTGCCTTTTGCGACCAGCAGACCCGCGCCCGCGTCATCAAGAAACTGGAGGCCGCATGAGCCAGAATGTCACCGTCGTCGATCACCCGCTGGTGCAGCACAAGCTGACGCTGATGCGCGCCCGGGACACATCCACCGCCGTGTTCCGCCAGCTCTTGAAAGAGATCAGCCAGCTTCTGGCCTATGAAGTTACCCGCGACCTGTCGCTGGCACCGACGCGGATCGAAACGCCCCTGATGGCGATGGACGCGCCGCGCCTGGCGGGCCGCAAGCTGGCGCTGGTGTCGATCCTGCGGGCCGGCAACGGGATGCTGGACGGCATGCTTGAACTTATTCCCTCGGCCCGCGTGGGATTCGTGGGTCTGTACCGCGACGAGGCAACGCTGAAGCCCGTCCAGTATTATTTCAAGGTGCCCGCGCGGCTGTCCGAACGCGCGGTCATCGCGGTCGATCCGATGCTGGCCACCGGCAATTCGTCGATCGCGGCCCTGAAGCTGCTGAAAGAGGCCGGCGCCACCGATTTGCGGTTTTTGTGCTTGCTGGCGGCGCCGGAAGGCATCGAAAACATGGCGCGCGCCCATCCTGATGTTCGGATCGTGACAGCGGCGATCGACGAGCGGCTGAACGAAAAGGGCTATATCGTGCCCGGTCTTGGCGATGCGGGCGACCGCATGTTCGGCACGAAGTAGCAAATTCGGCGCGACGGGTCTTTACCCGACCCACTAAATCCGGCAAGCTCCCGCAACATAATGTGTGGGGGCGCATGATGTATACAAAACAGGCGACCGTCGGACTGGCCATCGCGGCAATGTTGACCCTGGCTCCGCCGGTCTTTGCGCAGTCGCTTCAGGACATCGGGCAGCCGGCCGAGTTTCCGCCGTCAAGCTATACCGGCCGGCAGTATGTCGACAGCCGCGGCTGCGTGTTCGTGCGCGCGGGCTTTGACGGCAACGTGACATGGGTGCCTCGCGTGACGCGCAGCCGCGAGGTTCTGTGCGGTTACGAGCCCACCGTGCTGGCCCAGACCGCCGCCGACGAGGCCCCGGTCGTCGCCGACCCGCCCGAGGCGACGCAGGTCGCCGCCGCGCCGGCCGAGACGCCGCCGGCTGAGACGCCACCGGCCGCGCCGGCCGAGACGCCGCCGGTCGAGACGGCGCGGGTGGCCCGCTACAGCGCCCCGACGCAGGCCGCGGCAACACCGGCGCCGGTTGCACCTCAGCCTATCCCGTTGGCCCTGGCGGCGCCGGGCGCCGACATCGCCGGCCTCGCCACGTCGCAGGCGGCAGCCGCCGTGATCACCACCGGCCCCGCCGCCGCCAGTTGTGACGGCATGTCCGAACTGAGCGCTCGCTATTTGGCCAGCAGCAGCCGTTTCCCGGTGCGCTGCGGTCCGCAGGCGGCCAGCCCCTATGGCGTCGCGTCGGTGATCCGCGGCGGCATCGCCGGCACCGTGACCAGCATTGCCGGCGGGACCGGCGCGGCGGTCATTTCCGTGCCCTCCGCGGCCGCGATCGCCATTCCCCAAGGCTACCGGGCCGCGTTCGACGATGGCCGGTTCAATCCGCTGCGCGGCCGCCAGACCCTGACCGGTGCCTTGCAGACGGCGCTGGTGTGGACGCAGACCGTGCCGCGGCGTCTGATCGACCCGGCCTCGGGGCGGGACATGTCGGCCACCTACAGCTATTTGCTGTATCCCTATACCGACTATGACCGCCAGCGCGCCGATCTGGGCGCCGGCACCCATGTGATCGTGCGCCGCGCCTCGGGCGAGCGCTTTGTGGTCGCGGTGTCGCGGCTGCGGCGTTCGGGCGAGACGGTGTTCCTGACGCCCGAGGCTCAGCCCGCCGCCAGTGTTTCGGCGGTGCTGTCCACCAAATCGCCGTCGGCGGCCACGGTGGCCGCCGCGCCTGCGGCCCCGCAAACAGCGCGCCCTGCCACGTCGGGCAGCTTTTACGTGCAGGCCGGGACCTACGGCGTGCCCAGCAATGCCGCGGGCGCCAGCGGGCGGCTGCAGGCCGCCGGGTTGCCCACGCGTATGGGAAGTTTCAGCCGCAATGGCCGGGCCTTGCAGGTGGTCATGGCCGGGCCCTTTGCCAGCCGGTCCGAGGCCGCCGCCGCCCTGGCCGCCGTGCGCCGGGCCGGTTTCGGGGACGCCTTCCTGCGCTAGGCCGGGGTTCGGGATTGCCCGGCGGAGGCCGTGTCAGGGGGCGCTGCCCCCGCGCGAAGGCTGGCGCCTTCACGCTCCCCCGGGATATTTGCCGACAGAAGTAGCGCCAGCCGGTGTCAGACGGTCACGGTTTCCATGATGTCGGGCGCGCGCACGTCCACGCCGGGCAGCCCGGCCACCAGTGCCTCGGCCGATTGTTCCAGCAGCGGGAAGGTGCGGTAGTGGCAGGGGATGACCAGCTTGAAATCGAAAAAGCGTTTGGCCGCCCAGGCCGCGGCCTTCATGTCCATGGTGAAGTGGCCGCCGGCGCTGAGGATGCCGATGTCGGGGCGGAAATATTCGCCCATCCAGCCCATGTCGGCCATGATGCCGGTGTCGCCGGACAGATAGATCACATGGCCTTCGCCGGCGATCATGAAGCCGGCCTCGCTGCCCGCTGGCACGCCGGCGCCGTTGGCTGAAAAGGTCGAGCTGTGCTGGGCGTTGACCATTGTCACCTGTGCGCCGCCCAGATCGACGGTGCCGCCCTTGTTGAAGCCGATGGCCTCGACCCCGTCGAGCAGTTGCGCGAGGTCGTAGATACAGGCCACCGGCGCCCCGAGTTCCGCCGCCAGCGCGGCGGCTTCGGTCGCGTGGTCGCCATGGGCGTGGGTCAGCAGGATGTGGGTGGCGCCGGCCAGCGCCTCGGCCCGGCGGTCGGCGGGAAACACCGGGCTGGTGTCGATCCACGGGTCAACCAGTAGCACGGCGTCCTCGATTTCGATGCGAAAGCTTGCATGGCCCAGCCAGATGATGTTCATCGCACGCTCCTTGGTTTATTGCTCGTGCCCGATCCTAGCCGCCAAGGGGCCCCCTGTCATGGACTGGACGCACGCTGTCGACGCTTATTGCGAACGCACCGACGCCGGCTATTGGTCAGAGCCGGTCAATGCCCTGACCAACCTGGCCTTTGTCGCGGGGGCGCTGTGGGTCTGGCCGCGCACGGCCGGGCAGCCGCTGGCCCGGGGCATGGCGGCGGTTCTGTTCATGATCGGTGTCGGCAGCTGGTTGTTTCACACCCACGCCACGGTCTGGGCGTCGACCGCTGACACGCTGCCCATCCTGGGGTTCATCCTGGTTTACATCTTCGCGGCCAACCGCCACGTCTGGGGCTGGCCGGCCTGGGGTGCGGCGGTGGGGATGCTGGCCTTTGTCCCCTATGCTGCCCTGCTGACCCCGGTTTTCGCCCGCATCCCCTTTGTCGGCATATCGTCGTTCTATTGGCCGGTGCCGCTGTTGATCTTCGGTTACGCGGTTCTTTTGCGCCACCGGGCGCCGGCATTCGCGCGTGGGCTGGCGATCGGCGCGGTGACGTTGTGCCTGTCGCTGGTCTTCCGGTCGCTTGACGACCTGTTGTGCAGCGTCAATCCGCTGGGCACCCATTTCATGTGGCATATCCTGAACGCGGTCATGCTGACATGGATGATCCATGTCTATCTGCGCCACCGTCTGCGCCACCGTGTTGCGCCACCGTCTTGAAGCCGGGGCGGGGCAGGCGTAAACGGTCCGGCGATCCGATCTGGAAGGTCAAGACATGTCCATTGATACCGAAACTGCGCGCCGCGTGGCCAGCCTGGCCCGCATTGCCGTGCCCGAAGACGCGCTGCCGGGGCTGGCACAGGAATTCAACGCCATCCTCGGCTTTATCGAGCTGTTGAACGAGGTCGATGTGGACGGGGTCGAGCCGATGACCGGCGTCTCCCCGATGCGGCTGAAGCGGCGCGACGACGTGGTGACCGACGGCAACCAGCAGGACAAGGTGCTGGCCAACGCGCCGGACGCCCGCGAAGGATTTTTTGCCGTGCCGAAGGTGGTGGAATGAGCCTGAACGCCCTGACCATCGCCCAGGCGCGCGACGCGCTGCGCAAGGGCGAGACCACCGCGGTCGCGCTGACCGAGGCCTGCCTGTCCGCCGCCCGCGCCGCGACGGCGTTGAACGCGTTCGCGCATGACACGCCCGAGATTGCCCTTGACCGCGCCGCGGCCGCCGATGCGCGCATCGGGTCGGGCGACGCCCCGGGCATGTGCGGCATTCCCGTGGGCATCAAGGATCTGTTCTGCACCGAAGGCGTGCCCAGTCAGGCCGCCAGCGGCATCCTCAGGGGGTTTCGCCCGGCATATGAGTCCACCGTTTCGGCCCGGTTGCGCGATGCCGGGGCGGTGATGCTGGGCAAGTTGAACATGGACGAGTTTGCCATGGGCTCGTCAAACGAGACTTCGGTCTATGGTGACGTGGTCAACCCGTGGCGGCGCGCCGGCAGCGACACGGCGCTGACGCCGGGCGGTTCGTCGGGCGGGTCGGCCGCCGCGGTGGCCGCCGATCTGTGCCTGGCCGCCACCGGCACCGACACCGGCGGGTCGATCCGCCAGCCGGCGGCCTTTACCGGCATCGTCGGGCTGAAGCCCACTTACGGGCGCTGTTCGCGCTGGGGGATCGTTGCCTTTGCCTCGTCGTTGGACCAGGCCGGACCGATGACCAAGACGGTGCGCGATGCGGCGATCATGCTGCAGGACATGGCCGGGCACGACCCGCTGGATTCGACCTCGGTCGACATGGCGGTGCCCGATTTCGAGGCCGCCTTGACCGGCGACATCCGTGGCAAGGTCATCGGCATTCCCGAAGAATACCGCATGGACGGGATGCCCGACGAGATCGAGCGTCTGTGGGCCGAGGGCCGGCGCATGTTGCAGGACGCCGGCGCCGTGCTGCGCGACATCTCGCTGCCCCACACCAGATATGCCCTGCCGGCCTATTACGTGATTGCCCCGGCCGAGGCGTCGTCGAACCTTGCCCGCTATGACGGGGTGCGGTTCGGCCATCGCGCCACGCTGGCGCAGGGCGACGGCATTACCGAGATGTATGAAAAGACCCGGGCCGAGGGCTTTGGCGCAGAGGTCAAGCGCCGGGTGATGATTGGCACCTATGTGCTGTCGGCGGGCTTTTACGACGCCTATTACAACCGCGCGCGCCGCGTGCGCAGCCTGATCAAGCGCGATTTCGACCTGGCCTTTGCAGGTGGCGTTGACGCGATCCTGACGCCGGCGACGCCTTCGTCGGCCTTCGGGCTGGGCGAGATGACCGATGCCGACCCGGTGCAGATGTATCTCAACGACGTGTTCACGGTGACGGTCAACCTTGCCGGCCTGCCGGGTATCAGCGTGCCGGCGGGGCTGGACGCGCAAGGCCTGCCGCTGGGTCTGCAACTGATCGGGCGGCCGTTCGAAGAGGCGCCGTTGCTGAATGTCGCCTATGCGCTGGAACAGGCGGCGGGCTTTGTTTCCAAGCCGGCAAAATGGTGGTAGGAGCGCTGGATCATCGGGGCAGAACGGGCAATCTGACAATGCGCGCAGTCTGGGCAGGTATCGTCGTTTCACTGGTCGCAGCTTGCGAGCCCACGATCCCCGAAAGCGGGGTCGGGGTCGGGTTCAGTGACTATGACAGCTATCAGGGCACACAGGCGGCCGAGGCTGCGGCGGCCGAGGCCGCGACCACCAGCGCGCAGGCCGCCATTGCCCCGGAAACCCCGGATGTTCCGGTGATTTCGCCCGAGACCCCGGCCAGCGGAGCGATCATTTCGGCGCAAGAGCTTTCGGCGGCCGGACTGCCGGCCTCGACCGGCACGACACCCGACACCGGCGACCATTCCGGCATATCCGACGAACAGGACTTCGGCGCCGTGTCGGGCCGTGAAAGCATCGAAAGCGACCGCGAGCGGCTGGCCGCGAATGCCGACGCCTATACGCTGGTCGAGCCCACCGATCTGCCGTCGCGCGACGGGGCGGAAACGCCGAATATTGTCGCCTATGCCCTGTCGTCCGACAATCCGGTGGGCGAAAAGGTCTATTCGCGTTTTGCCCTGAACGCGGCCAACCGGTTTGCGCGCAACTGTGCAAAATACGCGTCGTCCGACCTTGCGCAGATCGACTTTCTTGCCAACGGCGGCCCGTCGAATGACCGGTTTGGCCTTGATCCCGACGGCGACGGTTTCGCCTGTTTCTGGGACCCGACGCCGTTTCGGCAGGCGGCGCAGAACTGAGCCTTCGCGTCGACTGGCGGGGGTCGCCCAACTTTGGCGACCGGCGCGGAGGCGCGCTGCCCCGGCTGATCGTGCTGCATTATACCGCCATGACAGACGCCGGCGCCGCGCTGGACTGGCTGTGCAACCCGGCCTCAGCGGTGTCGGCGCACTATCTTGTGGGGTGTGACGGCCAGATCGTGCAGATGGTCCGCGAGGCTGACCGCGCCTGGCATGCCGGCGTGGCCAGCTGGGGCGGGGCTGGCGACGTCAACAGCCGCTCGGTCGGGGTCGAACTGGTCAACAGCGGCTCCGCGCCCTTTGCCGCCCCGCAGATACGGGCTCTGGAGCGGCTGCTGCCGGGGATCATGGCGCGCCATGGCATCGGCCGGGCCGGGGTGATTGCCCATTCCGACTGTGCGCTGGGCCGCAAGGTCGACCCGGGGCCGCGCTTTGACTGGCGCAGGCTGGCGCTGGGCGGCCTGTCGGTCTGGCCCGGCCCACCCACACCGGCAGAGCCGGCGGGCGACTGGCGGGCCGATGCGCGGCGCTTTGGCTATGACAGCGACGACGACGCCGCGCTGCTGGCCGCGTTCCGGCTGCGGTTTCGCCCCGATGCCAGCGGGCCGGCCGACGACCGAGACCGCGCCATGCTGGCCGACCTTGCCCGGCGCTTCGCGGTTGACCGGGCCTGACATGGCCCTTAACTGACCCTCGCGCGGATGGCTGGATGGCCGCTTGCACAGATCGCTCCGGCGGCCCGTGCGAGAGGAAAGTCCGGACTCCACAAGGCAACGGTGCCGGGTAACGCCCGGGCGGGGCAACCCGACGGAAAGCGCCACAGAAAACAAACCGCCGCCGGGCCGCCTGCGGTTCGGGCGGCAAGGGTGAAACGGTGGGGTAAGAGCCCACCGCGGGCCGGGCAACCGGACCGGCATGGCAAGCCCCACCGGGAGCAATGCCGAATAGGGACCTCGCGCCGCTTGCGGCAGGGCCGTCTTGGCCCGGAGGTCCGGGTTGGCAGCTTGAGCGCCGGAGCGATCCGGCGCCCAGATGAATGGTCATCCAGCCGGGGCAACCCGGCGGACAGAATCCGGCTTACAGGCCATCCGCGCGCTGCTTTGACTGGTTGACACCGGGGGGTGGCGCTGTAAAAGGCGGGCCTCAGGATTTTCACGGGGCGTGCCCGCAGGACGCGGCGCCCTGTTCTCGAGGAGAGACAAATGGCCAAGCCAACCACCATCAAGATCCGTCTCAACTCGACGGCGGATACCGGCCACTTCTATGTGACCAAGAAGAACGCGCGCACGATGACCGAAAAGATGGTCGTCAAGAAATACGACCCGGTGGTGCGCAAGCATGTCGAATACAAGGAAGGCAAGATCAAGTAGATCAGGCCCGATTTCAGATTTTCACAGGCCGCGCCCACCGGGTGCGGCCTTTTTCTTATGCGTCTGCACACCCATCTGCATGTGCATGCCCGACGCCCAGACCCTTGCGATCCGAACCGCCAGCATGGCCGACCTCGCGGCCGTGGATGCGCTGTTCGCGCGGTCCTATCCCAAGCTTCTCAAGCCCGACTACGCGCCATCGATCCTGGTTATGGCGCTGCCTCGGTTGTCGCGCGCGCAGCCGCATCTGCTGGCGTCGGGGCGTTACTATGTTGCCGAATTTGGCCGGGCGATCGTGGCGGCGGGCGGGTGGAGCCGCGCCGATCCCGCCGGTGCGGCCGGGCGGCCCGAGCTGGGCCATGTGCGGCATCTGGTGTGTGACGACCGGGTCACCCGGCGCGGCATCGCCACGGCGGTCATGACCCATACCATCGCGCAGGCGGCCGCTGCCGGTGTGGCGCGGCTGGATTGCATCAGCACGCTTACCGCCGTGCCCTTTTACGCTGCGCTGGGCTTTGTGGTGGTTGGCCCGGTCAGGGTGCCGCTGGGGCCCGGCATCCGTTTTCCCGGCGTGCGCATGCAGCTGCAGCTGGTGCCGGAAGGGCAGAGCGGCCCGGCCCCGGTTTGAGGCGCCACAAAAAAAGGGCCGGCACGGGGCCGGCCCTTGGACAAGGTTGCCTTGACGCTGGTTACTCGCGGTTGCCCAGGAAGGACAACAGGAACATGAACAGGTTTATGAAGTCGAGATAGAGGTTCAGCGACCCCATGATCGCCGACTTGGCCAGCCACTCGCCATCCATCGCATGGGCATGCTGGATATAGTCGGTCTTGATCTTCTGCGTGTCATAGGCGGTCAGGCCCGCGAAGATCAGCACGCCGATCGCCGACACCGCGAACATGATCGCGGGGGACTGCAGGAAGATATTCACGACCATCGCCACCAGCAGGCCGATCACGCCCATGATCAGGAACGATCCCCAGCCCGAGATGTCGCGCTTGGTGGTATAGCCCCACAACGACAGCCCGGCGAAGGCGATCGCGGTGATCAGGAAGGTCTGGACGATCGAGATCCCGGTGTAGATCAGGAAGATCGAGCTGAGCGACACGCCCATCAACCCGGCAAAAACATAGAAATAAAGCTGGGCGCCAGCAGCGCTGAGCCGGTTGATGACGGCGCCAAAGGCAAAGACCATCACCAGCGGCGCGAACATGACCACCCATTTCAGTGCCGTCGCATAAAGCGCAACGCCAAGGCTGGTCAGTTCACCGTCCGACACGGCCAGGCCGGCAATGGCCCATGCGGCGGCGCCGGTAAGCAGCATCCCCACCGACATGGTGCCATAAACCTTGTTCATGTGGGCGCGCAGGCCCTGGTCGATCTCGACCGAGCGCGTGCCGGCGCCGGTGCGGATCGTCTGGTATTCAGCCATTTGGGGCCTCCGGTAAGACAAGTTCATGCGCACCGCGTGCAGCAGCCGCGCTTGCCATGAATATCGGCGAGCGCGGCCTTCATTTCAAGAACGCAGAGCGGCGTAATCGACCTGTTTCACCCGGAATTGGGCTATCTCAGCCAGTTTGCCGGCACATTCCACACCGGGCGGCGCGATTCGGCGCGCGCGTCACGGTGGGTCTGGCCGATATCTTCCAGCAGGTGCGGGTCGAGCCGCCCCAGAGCCTTGCGCGAGCGGCCCACCGCCAAGGTGGCCCGGAAACGCCCGACGATCTGGCCTGCACCATGCGGGTTGAGCAAGGGTTTCATCGCGGTATCCTTTCACGTTTCGTTATTGATGTCTGGTTTCGCATCATCTGTGGTGATGATATGGCGCTTGACTTGACATTTGTGAAACGAATAGATTTGAAGGTAATCATCAAGGATTGTGATATGCCCCGAAACCTCGACCTGACATCGCTGCGATCCTTCGTCACCGTCGCCGAAACCGGCGGCGTGACCCGGGCCTCGGGGCTTTTGAATGTCACGCAATCGGCGGTGTCGATGCAGCTGAAACGGCTGGAGCAGGCGCTTGGGCAATCGCTGTTCGACCGGGCCCAGCGCAGCATGGCGCTGACCGGCGCCGGCGAACAGTTGCTGGGCTATGCCCGGCGCATGGTGTCGCTGAATGACGAAATCATGCAGCGGATGACCGGCGACGCCTTTGTTGGCGAAATCGTCCTTGGGGTGCCGCAGGACATTGTCCATCCCGCCGTGCCGCGCATCCTGCAGGCGTTCAACGCCCGGTTCCCGCGCATGAAGGTTCAGCTGATCTCGGGTTATACCCGCATGCTGAAGGATATGTATGCGCGCGGCGGTTGCGACTTTATCCTGACCACCGAAGACGGCTGCGAGCCGGGCGGCGAGACGCTGATCGTCAAGCCGCTGGTCTGGCTCGGTGCGCCCGGCGGCAATGCCTGGCGCCAGCGTCCGCTGCCGCTGGCCTTTTGTTCGGGCTGTATCTTCCGCTCAGGGATTCAGCGCCGGCTGGACGATGCGGGCATCCCCTGGGAAATGGCGGTCGAATCGGAAAGCGAGCGCACGGTCGAGGCCACGGTCAGCGCAGATCTGGCCGTTCACGTCGTGATCGAAGGGACCGAGCCGTTTCATACCCAGGCCATCGCCCACGGCGGCGCCCTGCCCGAGATGAAATCGCAAAACATCAACGTTTACCGCGCCAGTGGTGCAAGGGGCGAGGCCTGCGATGCGCTGGCCGCCCTGATTCGCAGTCAGATTTCGGCGCTGTAATCCGTCAGGGCGCCACGCGGATGACCACCTTGCCGGTGCTCTTGCGGCTGCGCAGCAACTCCAGCCCCTCGCCAGCGCGATCAAGCGGCAGGACGTGGCTGACGTGTGGCTTGATCTCGCCGGCCTGATACCAGCCCAGCAGTTCGCGCAGCGACGCGGCCACAAGCTGCGGCGCAAAGGCAAGGTAGCCGCCCCAGTAATAGCCCAGCACCGAGACATTCTTGACCAGCAGGTGGTTGGCCGGAATGCGGGGCACATCGCCGCTGGCAAAACCGATGACCACCATGCGCGCCTCGGGGCGGCAGGCCCGCAGCGCGGCGGTGAACAGATCGCCGCCCACCGGGTCGTAAACCACGTCGGCACCGCCCAGCGCCCTGACCTCGGCCCGCAGGTCGCCGGTTTCGCTGTCGATCAGATGGTCGGCGCCGGCGGCGCTGGCCACCGCCAGCTTGTCGGCACCGCGGGCACAGGCGATGACCCGCGCGCCCAGCTTCTTGCCGATTTCGACCGCGGTCAGGCCCACTCCGCCGGCGGCGCCCAGCACCAGCAGCGTTTCGCCGGGTTGCAGGCGCGCCCGGTGGGTCAGCGCAAGGTGCGAGGTTCCATAGGCGACCTGGAACGCGGCCGCATCCTCGAACGACATCGAATCGGGCAGAATCACGTGGCGGTCGGCCGGAAAGTTCCCCGATTCAGCCAATCCGCCATGCCCGGCAAAGACCGCGACGCGGGTTCCCGGCGGCGGACCCACCGTTTCCGGGCCCAATTCGCGCACCGTTCCGGCCATTTCCATACCTAGCGTAAAGGGAAGGTCCGGACGCTCTTGGTACTGGCCGGAAATCATCAGCAGATCACCGAAATTCAGCCCGCAGGTTGCTGTTTCCAGCCCCAGCTCGCCCTTGACGGGCGGCGTTCGCGCCACGACATTAAGCCGAGGTGGCGCCCCATGTTCGGTGACCTGGAATGCCCGCATGCCCTGATTTCCCTCTGTCAGAATGCCCCGGCGTCAACCTTGGTGGGACTCAGTGTCTTGAGATACATGGCAAAAATTCAGTTGTGCAAGGTTTTCCGCCATTCGAGGACGCTCAGACTGTCCAAAAGGGCAGGTTGAGTTAACGCCGGCGATTTCGCACATAGGTAACATAGAATTGAGGTGACCATGAACCATCCCGTAGATGTACATGTGGGCAAACGACTGCGCCACCGTCGTTGGATGATCGGCATGACTCAGCAGCAGCTGGCCGAGCAGGTTGGAATAAAATTCCAACAGATCCAGAAATATGAAACCGGAATGAACAGGGTCAGCGCTTCGCGGCTGTGGGACATTTCCGATGCGCTGGGCGTGCCGGTGTCGTTCTTTTTCGAAGGTCTGTCGGACGACGCAAAAAAGGCCGACGGGGCCAAGGTGCCGGGCGACATTCTGGCCGACAAAGAAGCGCTGGAACTGGTGCGTTCTTACTACGCGATCCCCGAGAATCAGCGCCGCCGCCTGTTCGATCTTGCCCGCTCCTTGAGCGACGTCGCCTGATCGCCTAGACCGCCGCCATGGCGGACAGCGACGACATTCTGGCGACGGCAATCGCACTGGCCGACGCGGCCCGTGCCGCCTGTCTGCCGTTTTTCCGCGCCCCGGACCTGTCGATCGACAACAAGGACGCCGGCGCCTTCGACCCGGTGACCGAGGGCGACCGCGCCGCGGAACGGGCGATGCGCGCAGTGCTGGCCCGGCAGCGGCCCGACGACGGCATCATCGGCGAAGAGTTCGGCAACACTCCGGGACGGTCGGGCATGACCTGGGTGCTTGATCCCATCGACGGGACGCGCGCCTTCATGGCCGGCGCGCCGACCTGGGGCGTGCTGATCGCGGCCGGCCCCGACGGGCAGGCCCCGACCCATGGGATCATCGACCAGCCCTTTATCGGCGAACGCTTCATCGGCACCCCCGGCGCCGCCTGGACCGAGGGGCCGCTTGGCCGGCGCAATCTGGCGGTGCGCCGCGGCGTGCCTGCGCAGGGCGCCATCCTGATGAGCACCTACCCCGAGGTCGGAACCAGCGACGAGAGCGCGGCCTTTGCCCGGGTGGCCGAAAGGGTGCGGCTGACCCGCTATGGGCTGGATTGCTATGCCTATGCCCTGCTGGCGGCGGGGCAGGTCGATCTGGTGATCGAGGCCGGGCTGGCCCCCTATGACATACAAGGGCCCATGGCGGTAATACGCGCCGCCGGCGGTATCGTCACCGGCTGGGACGGTGGACCGGCCGAAAGGGGTGGCCGGGTCATCGCAGCGGCCGACCCCGATTTGCACGCGCAGGCCTGCGGCTGGCTGGCCGCTGGCTGAGCCCTTGCGCCCGTGCCGCCCGGCGCGTCAGTTCCAGCAGCTGACCAGAACCGTCATGTGGGCGGCCAGCAGGGTCAGTTCTTCGGTTCCCAGTTGGCGGGCGCGGTCAGACGGTTCGGTCACGACGCCGGCCGCCCCAAGAAACGCCGCAATGGCCTCGGCATCGGCGGCAAAGGCCACGTGATCCGGCAGAATGCGCCCATCGGGCCTGCGGCGCGGCAACAGCATGCCCATGACCGCGCCGTTGTTGTCCAGCACCGGCCCCCCGGCATCGCCGGGTTGCGGCGTCAGATCCAGCCGGTCGACGCCGGTTTCGCCGCCAAGGCCGCGGATGTCGGCCAGCTTGCCATAGGTCAGCGACGGCAGCCCCAGCACGCCTTCGAACGGAAAGCCGGCGACGGCAACTTCGCTTTGCAGGCGCGGAATCTCTGGCTGGAAGCGGGCAAAGTCGATGGGTTCGAGCGGTTCGCGCGGGGTCAGCAGAACCAGCCCGCTGGCGTCGTCGCTGGCCTGCACGTCGGCCACGACGGTATCGTTCAGGGTCAGCCGCTTGCACTGCTGTCCGGTCACGTCGGTGGTGGTCAGCACGCTGCCGGTGGCGTCGACGTAAAAGCCGCTGCGCGACATGTTGGCCCGGCGCAGGCGCAGGCCCGACACAAGGTCGATGTGCTGGTTGGCTCCGTCGGTTCCGATGCTGTCTTCCATGACAATGCCCGACAGCGAGGTGAAGCTGGCGCGCATTTCGGCCAGAAGCCGCGTGCGCCGTTCTTCGTCGTCCACCGGCCAGATCAGGGTAAAGCCCTTGACCTGTCCGTTGTTCAGCACCGCCTCGGTGT
>CAYYMJ010000054.1:15742-17456 GCA_964472855.1 uncultured Rhodobacterales bacterium
GGCCAGATCAGGGTAAAGCCCTTGACCTGTCCGTTGTTCAGCACCGCCTCGGTGTGGCTGATGAAGCGGTCATTCTGCCCCACCAGCGTAAAGTTGAGGTCGCGCTTGCGGCGCGGGCCCTCGGGCGGGACGATTTCCAGCGTCTGCATGATATCATACAGCCCATACAGCGTGTTGCGGTTGCCGCGCTGGCTGATCAGGATGACACGGTGCAGATCGTCGCCACCGGCGGCGTTGTACTGGGCAAAGGGCGGTTCGTATTTCTCAAGGCTGACCAGCGCTGTCGGCAGCATGATCTCGATGCCTGCCGTCATGTCGGTGACCAGCGCCACGCCCAGTTCGGTCAGCACCGCGTTATAGTCGTCCAGCAGTTCCTGCCGCTGACGGGTGGTCAGAACGCCGCTGGTGTCATGGCCCTTCGATTCCTGCCACGCGCGCATTGACGCGCGCGTGCCGCGACCAAAGGAACCGTCGATGCCCTTGTCGTAAAAGCCGGCCCATTGCAGGGCGATCTGCAGCTGTTTTTTCTGGTCCCGGGTCAGCAGCGATTCCGAACGCCGGGCTTCGGCCGGGGTCTCGTCGGGCTCTTCCACCGGTTCGGGCGCGACGATTGGGTCCGCGTTCGCCGCCGCGGTGTCGGTTGCGGTGTCGGTCACGGTGTCGGTTGTTGCCGCCGTGGCGCTGTCATCGCCCCCAAGCTCGGCCGTGTCGATCACCGGTGTTTGCAGCGTGACGCTGTCGTCCACGGTCGTTGCGGCGCCGATGGGCCAGAAGCGTTCGCCGTGATTCTCGCCAAGCGTGACAAAGGCGTCGTCGGGAATGACGCCCTGTGCCCGCAATTGTGCGGCCAGCGTGCGCGCCGCGCGGTCCTCGTAGGGGCCCAGAACGACGGCATACCAGCTGGACCGGCCCAGCCGGAATCCGCCAACGTTCTGAACCCGTTGCGCATAGCTGCTGGCTGATTCCAGCGCCAGGTTGCGGCCGGGCTGAGCCTCGACCTGGATCCAGCTGTTCTGCTGGGCCGTGGCCGCGGTGGCGGCGGCGAAAAATATCAAGACGGCAAAAAGCCGGGAAAATGCGCGCATTTGTCAGTCGGGCCATTGTCGGGAACAGGAGCGTTCGGGCGTATCAGCCGGAAATGCGGCGGAAGGTCAAGAATACCCCGCCGTCACAGGGGCGCTGATTGACCCTTGTTGCCCTTGTGCATAAACGAAGGCGCGCGAACAGGGGGCCGCCCGATGACCGACCAGCCAGTCGACAAGCCAAGAAGCTTTCAAGAGATCATCCTGCGCCTGCAGACCTATTGGGCAGGCAAGGGCTGCGCCCTGCTGCAGCCCTATGACATGGAGGTCGGCGCCGGCACCTTTCACCCGGCCACCACCCTGCGGTCGCTGGGCGACAGGCCCTGGGCCGCGGCCTATGTCCAGCCGTCGCGCCGGCCCACCGACGGGCGCTATGGCGAAAACCCCAACCGGCTGCAGCATTACTATCAGTTTCAGGTGCTGATAAAGCCGTCGCCGCCGGATCTGCAGGCGCTGTATCTGGGGTCGCTGCGGGCCATCGGCGTCGACTTCGCTTTCCACGACATCCGCTTTGTCGAAGACGACTGGGAAAGCCCGACGCTTGGCGCATGGGGGCTGGGCTGGGAAGTGTGGTGCGACGGCATGGAGGTCAGCCAGTTCACCTATTTCCAGCAGGTCGGCGGGCACGACTG